>NZ_BJYL01000022.1 GCF_007991495.1 Sporosarcina luteola
GATTAAACGTGAGTCCCAACTCTTCATGCAATCCATCCAACCTTTATCGTTCGTGACATCCCTTTTGAAAAACATCGTTAGATTTGTGCTACTTTTGCATTTTCATGGATAATAGCGTGGTAATCTCCTGTTGGTTTAGACTCCAAAATACCTTCGATGTCCTATTTCACACAAATTTCTATTCATACATCCAACCAAAAGTAAAAAATCATGATATAAGCAAGCTTTTCCTCAGTCGAAATATGAGTGCCAAACCCCACATATTCATGATGGGCGGTGCTTTGGAAAACCGGATGGGCTGCATAAGGAAATCTTCCGTACCGATAAGATGCTGTCCGTATCCCTTCCTCGTCCGTCACATCGATATCACCGGCCATATTTTCCGCGTCAAGCTGTCGCCAAACCGTGCCATCCGCATGATATAGTGTTCCTCGGTTTTTTATTGCCGATTTTGATAATTGCTGTATGTATCGTCCGATGACCGTGCCATCGGGCTTCTTCAATGTCAACGTGAATTGTTTCACATTGTTTTTTATATGGAAAGTTGCTAGAGGACGTCCATCCATTGAGGATATGTCATATTCAACAGGGACCACCATCCCTTTTTCAAACAATGAGAAAAAGAGAAGGCCATTGCCGAACCGCCCTTTTGTTGGTTGGATTTGAAACAACGGCTGCCCGTTCTGATCAACATGATATAATTTCGGCAAAACCGACGGCACTCGCTTCAGAATTAATTCTCCTACACTCTCCAAATCCCATTTACTTTCAATCACTTCATGATCAACCATCTTTTCATAGGCATGTTTGAAATAAAACCCAGCACCCAGCGCAGCCAATCCGCCAATCCCTATTTCAAATAAAACATCGCCATTTACGGAAAAACCCTCATACCAAATGAAATAATAGAGAAAGAAGAATAAAATTAATCCGATACCGCCAATGAAACCAAAAATCGACGTCTTTCGATAAATTTCTTTCATGATGCCATCTCCTTGCTTTACTCTCATCTACGTTACGAAAACCATTTGGATTCACAATTAGGGTTTAATTAAAAAAAGACCCGGCAAAAGCCAGATCCCGCATTACTCTATCGCCACCCAAACTTCCGTCTCATACCCGTCGAAACCAATCGGATGAATGTATTTTTCAAATCCATAACTATGTCTAAGCTTCACATCCGGGTTTCGCAGCAACGCATCAAATGCTGCTGGGATCGCTCCGACCCCACCTTCAACTTTCGCGACGATAAATTTACCTTCCGGAATCGTCAACTCCTTGGTGTCTGTGAAGCCCTCTGCTAATTGCGCATCAATACCCGCCAGGTAATGAAAGTTGCCGTTCCCCATGCCTAGCGTAATCCCAAAAGAATCTTCAGGTGTAGCACCTTTTTCTTCTATAATCCCATTCAATTCATCCCATAGCTTCGGAATCTCCGAAACCGGGCCATTCATTTCATAGCCTTTCACTGTAAATTGCTTTACAAGTTCAATCCGTGTCTCCATTTCCCTCATCACCTTCACTCAATCGGCATCCAAATTTCAATAATGTCTTCCGTCACGCCAGCCGGATGGACGTATCGCTCGAAATCATAGCAATCTCGTAGTTGAATGTTATCCATTTGAATGATGTAATCATACGCAGCCGGAATCCCCGGAATTCCACCTTCCACTTTTGCAACGATGAACTTGCCGGCTGGAATGACGACTTCTTTCGTGTCCGGGAATCCATTTGTCAATTCTTCTTTCAACCCTGCAATATAATGGATGACATCATTCTCCATGCTTAAACAGACGCCAAACGATTCTTCCACGATGACATCTTCCTCATTAATTACCTTGTTCAACCGATCCCATTCTGCTGGGATTTCCGAAACAGGCCCCTTCACTTGATACCCTCTCACTGTAAACCCTTCGCTTTCCACAATACGTGTTTCCATTTCCTTCTCCCCTTTGCTTAATAATTGATCGATTCCTTCCATTTTCCCTTGCAGTTCGTCAATTTCCTGCTCAATTTCTTTTTTTCGGTTCATCAACAACCGGTCCATCTGTTCATCTCCTTCCCGCAAAATATCGGAAAGGGATACGCCGAAATTCCTTAATGTTTTGATTCGAACGAGCTGCTGCTGTTCCTTTTGTGAATAGAACCGGTATCCCGATTCCGGGCTTACAAAGGCAGGCTGGACAAGTCCAATTTCCTCGTAATGTTTAATCGCCTTGGTTGTTAGTCCGACAAGATAGGCGGTCTTCCCGATCGATAGCATTTTTCCCCTCCTTCAACTCCATCTTAAACTCGCCTCTTAGGGACAGGTCAACAAAAATTCTTCTTATAATTGAACCTGTTTTCGTTTCGACAAAAAACTCAACTTTGTTTCTGATAATATAATCGCAGCAAGTATCAAAACCGCACCGATCCCCATCTTAATCGTAAGGATTTCACTTAATAGGATGACGGAAAAGACCATTCCCCATAACGATTCCGTCGAAAGGATAATTGCCGCCTTCGTTTCCGTAATGAATTTCTGCGACACGGTTTGCAATAAAAACGCAATTGTTGTCGAGAAAATGCCTAAATACAACAAGGAAGTCAAACCTTCAGGCTGCATGCTGAAAGATGTTTCGCCTTTCAACAGGACAACGATGAGTCCAATCACAGCTGCAGTTGACATCTGGACAATCGTCAGAACAATCGGGTCTTCCTGTTTTACGAATTGTGCTGTGTAAAAAATATGAAATGCAAACCCGATCGCACAACAAAGCGATAAGAAGTCGCCAATATTAACCCCCGCCGACCATTGCAGCGACAAAACTGCCACTCCGAACATCGCAAGAAAGGCGCCAATCACTTCGAAGAGATCAAGCTTCTTTTTATAAATCGCCAGTCCGATAAACGGCACGATGACTACGTTCACCGCTGTCAAAAATGCATTTTTCGAAGGCGTCGTAAATTGAAGACCCACTGTTTGCAATGCAAAAGCGATATATAGAAAGATCCCCAAAATAGCTCCTTTGATCAGTACACTTCTAGTAACGAATTTTAATTTCTTGTAAAAAACCGCGCATAATAAAACAGCGCCCATTAAAAACCTACCCGCTAAAATTTGGTAAGGAGTGTAAGAATCAAGTGCAACCGCACTTCCGACAAATCCACTTCCCCAAATAATCGCAGTAAAAATCAAGCCAATTTCACCAAAATATTTACGCATAAGCTCCCCCGATACCGCATTTTCATTATCACTCATTATATCGCAATTTAGAAGATTCACTAGCATCATTTTAGTACAGTTTCTAAAAAGCAAATTGCGTATTGTTTCATTCACATAGGAAAACCTAAACATAAACCCAGTTAGGAGGTTCCAAATTGAAACGGTTGTATTTCTTCATATCACTTTTTGTATTCTCATTGCTTATTCTACCTGTGTCACCGGATGCAAATCAGCCTGACATTAACCATAAATCCCTCCAAGATGCACTGTTGGCCACACTTCAACCGCATATTTCCGAAGGGATCATCGATTATTATGGCTATGACAAATCGTACAAACTGCACGATGCCGAAGTTTTGGACATCAAGCGCGAGAAAGAAGACGGCTTTGCTTTCACGGTAGAGATTCGCGTGAATACGTTTGAAACTGCGGAAAATCCACCGTACGGTAAAGAAACAATACAATTCAGCATAAATCCAAAAGGCGTTAAAATGCTCGACTTTACACATGCAGGTGATGAAGAGGAAAAGAGGCTACAGGAATTTTATAAAGAAGTGCTCATCGACATCAAACAATCTTTCCACCTCAATTTGCTTCCATACGAGCGATATGATTATAATCAGCTACGGTATAAAGCAGAAAAACAAAATGAATATGACTCACTGTCCCATATCGCGGAAGAAATCATCATGAATATCCTCAGTCCTGAAATTCAGCCGCCATACAAAAACGTCATCGACCCCGTAACGTTCATAAAAGGCGATGAAGGTTTTATTCTTTTCAAGAAATCCGACGGTACTAACTTTTACTATAAAGTCCTGAAAGAGAACGGGATTTGGAAGGTCATCGAGCAAGAAAGCGGGAAAGGGAAAAAGATGAAATATGACTTATTGTGGTATATGTAAGCAAATTCCATGAGAAAAAGCATGCACTAGATGATTCAATCCAGTGCATGCTTCTTTCCGATGAATTTCTCAACAATCTCCTTCACCGTTCCGCCAACCGTTTCATGGACGCGCTCCCCCGCCCATAATGACATGAACTCAGGACGGCCTTTCGCTGCCGCTTCACTTCGAATCTTTTTCGTCAAATCGTTTTGATACGGATACGGAGCAATCGGTATACCTTGCATGAGATCGATGAACTGATTGCGAATGCCTCTTGCCGGTTTACCGGAGAAGGCCTTCGTCAGCACAGTGCAATTTTCCGTCGATGCCAATACCGCTTCTTTATAAAGCGGATGTGCCCCACTTTCTTCGGTTGCAAGTAATGCGGTTCCGATTTGGACGGCTGCCGCTCCGCGGGCAATTTGCTGTTGGAGATGCTCCTTATTAGCGATTCCACCAGCAGCAATAACCGGAATCCCGATAGCTTCGATGATAGAAGACAGTAATTCATCAAGCGGCAGAAGCTTTTCACTGAGGAATGAACCGCGGTGACCTCCCGCTTCTTTGCCTTGCGCGACGACTGCGTCCATCCTGATATTTTCCGCCATTACCGCTTCTTCAACAGTTGTTGCGGTTCCGATCAAATAGATATTATGCTTTTTCAGTTTCTGAATTACCGCTTCATCCGGCAATCCGAATGTGAACGAACAGATTTTAACGCCTTCTTCGACAAGTACATCGATTTGCGCGTTAAATGAGGATTCTGACAGAGGTGCTTTCCAAAAAGGCATGCCGAGTTTTTTGCCAATCGGCTGTAACCCTAAATATGCCTGGCGCATCAGTTCTTGGTCCATTTCCACGTTTTCCGGTACAAATAAATTAACGGCAAACGGCTTATCCGTAAGTTTTTTCACTTCACGGATGAATTCCCGTGTTGCTTCTTCGGATAAATAGCCTGCGCCAATGGAACCTAAAATTCCTGCTTCCGACGCAGCCGCCACAAATTCCGGCGTTGTCACACCAGCCATTGGAGCTTGGATAATTGGATGTTTAATTGCCAAACTGTCTGTTATCGTCATAGCGCCCTTCCTCTCTTACCTATAGAGTTATTTCCCAACCGGTACATATCCTGTCTTCTTTATAATTTCTTGTCCTTCATTCGACAATATCCATTCAATGAATGCTTCGACATGTGGATTGTCACTTCCTGCTGTCACAGCGTAAAATTCATTTGTAATTGGATAGTCTCCTAACCGGATCGAGTCTACGGTCGGTTCGACACCATCCACCGCTAGCAGACGAATTTTATTGTTTTTCACCATTTGCGTCGAATAATATCTGAATGTGTAGCCGATTGCATTTTTATGGTTTTTATAGTCGGACACTTCCCCGATGACCGTGCCCATGAGCGACATGACATCCTCTGTCGGCGGCTTCATGATTGGCGTAAGACCCATGAAATTTTGCAATGCCGTTTGACTGCCGCTGTTTTCAGGACGTTGGAAAGCGCGAATCAGATCATCTTTCCCGCCGACATCTTTCCAGTTCGTAATTTCTCCGGAATAAATCCCTTTGATTTCATCCTCCGTCAGGCTTTTTACGGGATTTTTGGAATTGACGAAGAAGACGAATGCTTCTTTCCCGATTGGTGTCAACTTCAACTCCTTGCCCGCATTTTCCGCTTGGTTCAGCTGTGTTGTAGATGGCCCTAAAACGAAAATAATATCCGCTTTTCCGTTGATTAAATTCGTATAGGCAGCTCCAGTCCGATTGGACATCACTTCGCTATCATAGGGCTGGTACTCTTTTTCAGGATATACGGCTTGCGCGAATGCAGCGTAGATCGGATAAAGTGCCGTCGCCCCGTCGATGACCGGCAAATTGTCCTCGATGTGCAAAGACACGGGATCCTTTGAAGTTATAACCTTCGTTCTTTTTTCAAACGGCTGGTATTCAGTTAGATTCACTTGACCATCCGTAATAACAGGCCGTGTTTTTTCATAGATGCCCGGTGCCGCGAAAAGAAGCGATACAGCAATGAGGGCCGCCGCGCCGACCCAGAATTGCTTTTTATAGTTGAACAGTTCAAAACGCGCCATGACAAGCATTGCACCGAATGATATGTATGCTGCAATGACGAGCGGAACAAAATAACCCTTGTTTGAAATATATAATAAAAACGCAGCCATGCCAGCTAACGGGAACACTAATGCCCAGATGAATAAAACTGATAATATCCCCCAAAACTTTCGCAAGACGCCTCCCCCTTTTTGACGATGCTCTCTTTCAAACAGTATACAATATTGCGGAAATAATTGGGTGGGAACTGAGAACTAAAAAATGTTAACTGCTCTTCAAGTTGTTCTAAATATATAGAACTCAAAGTTCAATAATTGCTGAATTAATTCTCTGACTTCTCTATACTTAACAACAAGGAGATGAGGCAATTTTGAATACACTATCAATTAGCGGAAAAACAAGAGAGTCCTATCAAGTAGAATTTGAGTGTTCTTTACTATGGGAATGTGCATTAGGTATCGCCGCCATTACAAATACGCCGCTACTGGATACGTTGGAGAAGGAGAAGGAATTTGAAAGATTTTCGAATGAACTTCCTGCCATACTAAAAACTGAGCTTACATACGTAGAGAAGAATAATACTTGGAAAAGCCTATTGCAGCTTTTACATGTATTCGAAGGAGATGATATAGCAGAATTTACAAAGTTCATTCACCAGTTATCAGTTGAAGATTTAGCCTATTACTGTTTTCCTTTTGTCGGTGATCACTTTCAAGAAATAAGAAGGCTAGCTTCCCAAGGCAAAGAGGATGCAGTCCGACAATTAAAAGAAATTACGAAAGATAACAGTTTCTTCCCTGGTTACATCGAATTTATCCACAAAGCGAATATGGATGAGCTGAAAAACCATCTTCAAGGTGTAATGACTCTTTGGTTTGATCATGTCATTCTACCGCAAACTGAAAACTTATCGGACATGCTCAAACGGGATCTAGCAGAAAAAAAAGCAATGAAGGAAAAACTGACTGCAGAGGAATTTGTAGCTTGGGCAACTAACGGAACAGAGTATGTTCCTGAACCAAGTGTGTATAGGGTTTTACTAATCCCCCAGGTGACCTATCGGCCGTGGTCAATCGTTTCTGATATTGAAGGTACGAAAGTGTTTTACTATCCGATCGCTAATTCTAGCATCCATCCCACGGATCGATATCTCCCTGATTTCCTGTTGCTTCAGAAATATAAAGCATTGGGGGATGAAGTGAGGCTTCGCATGTTGAAACTATTGTCCGAAAGTGATTATACGCTTAAGGAAATCACAGAAAAGCTTAATATCGGTAAATCGACTGCACATCATCATTTAAAACTGTTGCGAGCAGCTTCACTTGTCGGGATTCAATCTTCGAAATATACACTGAAGGAAACTTCCATTTCTTCTTTATCTAAAGAGCTGGAACTTTATTTCAAACAATGAAAGCAATGAGGAAAAGTAGTTCTTTATTGAAAAGTCGAGACTTCGTGGCATTATGGGCAGGCAGTGCAGTTTCCGAATTAGGCGGTGCGTTTGGGACGTTTTGCAACTCGGTATTGGTGTACGAGCTAACTGGATCCAAAATGGCCTTGGGCAGCATGTGGCTGCTCTACTATATACCATCTATTCTATTGCAACTTATTAGTGGGCCTTTTATCGACAAGTGGAGCAGGAAATGGATCATGATTTTTTCTCAATGGACAAGGGCTGTCATCTTTCTTCTGCCGCTTGCAATTCTCTCATTTGGGATGATTGAAGTTTGGCATATTTACGTAGTTCAAGTCGTCATCGGACTAATTACACCCCTTTATGTTCCAGCAAGTCAGGCCATCACACCGACAATCGTCGTTCAACAACAGCTTCCTGCCGCAAATGCATTTCTTGATGGTACAACGAGACTCATGCTTTTCTCAGGTCCCATTTTAGGCGGGATTTTTATCGAGTCAATCGGCGTGCGCCCTACATTATCCATCGTCTGTATTTTACTGATAGTGAGCGGCTTCACTTTATTATCCGTGCATGAAAAAAGAGCACCCCAAACAATCCGTAAAACGTGGCTTGCACAGTTTCAGGAAGGGATTCACTATTTCTTTCGTCAACGAACAATTGTATGGTTAGGATTTTTTCTGGCATTTGTACAATTTGGAGTCGGCGTCACCATGGTCATTAATCTTCCTTTTATTACAGATGTGTTAAAAGGTGATTATCAAGAGTACGGTCTGTTTATGGCCGGCTTTCCACTCGGCTATGTAATCGGATCATTCATTGTTGGTAAACTGCCTACCATAAGTCGAAGGAGGTTGATGTTAGGCTCTCTCGTGATTGGAGGATGTACATATATTGCCTTAGGAGTGACACAAACTATCCTTTTAGCAATTCTTATCGAAATCCTTGCAGGAATTGTCATGGTCTTATTCAGCATCCATAACTTGACAATTTGCCAACAACTTATTCCAAATCAACTGATGGGGAGTGTAATGTCCGTTCGGTTAGCGATTATTCGAACAGCTATGCCGCTTGGAATACTAGCAGGAGGGGTCATCAGTGAACTTTGGGGAATTCGTCCATTATATATATTGATAGGTACAATCATCGTAACTGTTTCACTAATTGGGATGATGATGCCATACTTTAAATTCATCGATCAACCTACTACGATGTCAGCAGAGTAATAGAAAAACGGTGCCTGACAGAAATAATCCGTTAAGCACCGTTTATTAATCCGTCTTTTGCATTATCTCCCTTTCCGGTAAAACATCCGGATTATTACTAGGAGACAAATGAATGAATAGAAAACGACCCAAGCGGTATCCATCCAAAAGCCTTTACCGATCTCCAACGTTTCATCTGTGAAATGAAGAAGAATTTGCGAAACTGGCGGTAAAGGAAGCAGTATCCATTTGAAAATATACGCTTTCCCAATGATTCCTTCTTGGGCAATCGAAATAGCGATGACCAGCATCACTGATAACCAGGCAAATTTCTTGGATTCCACCTTACTATTGGAAAAGAACGAACCGACGAGAATGCCGAAGACTGCGAAAAAAAGATGACCATAAATCGCTAGACTTAGATGAACAAATTGAGGTGTCTCTTTAAAGCTATTCAATAACAATGGATAAACCATCGCAATGAATCCTAAAATCAACGCAATAAGAAAACAAACAACCCATTTCCCCCATAAATAATCTCTTTTGCTCGGCAGTTGCACGAAGAGTAAATTCATCTCGCTCTCCCCTTCTAATGCAAAGACATTCATTGCCACCCATGTCATGACTAAATAAAGAGAAATGCAAGTAACCGCATAGCTACTCATAATCGGAACACCGCTATAAGTGTAGAAAAGGATAATCCAGCCGATGAATAGTGTGAGCGGTGGGATGAATGTCAGCGATCGAACATAACTACTCAGTTGATAGCGAATGAATCCCCCAACCATTACTTCAACTCCTTCACTTCTAATATGGAACAGTTTTTCCGCAATAGTTCTCGTAGCACGTGATCACTTACATCTCCTTCGACTGTGAAGACTGCAATATTTCCGTCCAAGTGCATTTGACTGACAGGAAGTCCTTTCAAATCTTCTCTCATACGGTATTCAACCCGGATTCTCTTTTGTGAAGCTGCCTTCCCAATTTGAATCATAATTTGCCCGTTTTCAATCTGTAGAACTTCCTTCGCCAAATTAGTAACAAGAGCTTCTTCATGGGAAGTGAAAATGATCGGGATTTGTTCCTCTCTTAGTAGCCGTATGAGGATTTGCTGAGATTCTGCGTCTAGCCCTGTTAGCGGTTCATCCAATAACAGGAGATCTGGTTTCGTGATGAGAGCCTGAATGATGCCTACCTTTTGTCTTGTTCCCTTTGAACATACTTTTAGCGACGTATGAAGAAACGGCTCTAAGCTGAACATTTGTGTCAGCTTTATTAATTCTTTTTCAATAGAAGCTTTCGAACCACCCTGAAAAGATGAAGTCAACAATAAATACTCTTTCACTTTAAATCGCAAATTCTCCGGAAAATGCTCAGGTACATACCCGATTTTTCTTGCGCTTCCTTCTACTTTTCCGCTCGTTGGTTCAGTTATCCCAGCCAAAATCTTAAGCAATGTGCTTTTACCTGAACCGTTTTTCCCACGAATTAATAACCTTGTATCATTCGAACATTCAAGCGAGATATTTTGCAAGATTTGACGACCATCTATTTCCTTGTTAACTTGAACAGCCTCCAAAATGAAAGACATATGCACCCATCCCCTTTACTTTAGCGCTTAGTCATTTAGCAAAAGTATACAGCATCTGGAAATGGCTGGTCTACGTGCACTTTGTTCTCAGAGCCCTTCAAATGAAAAAAGGTGCTGAACAGGATCTGTCCGGCACCTTAATATTATGCTGTCCCTAATTCTACTCCTAATTCCTTCAAATACTGTCTGTACGCGATGCTCATCCGATCACATACTAATGAAAGTTCAACTTGCAGGTCAAGAGGCAGTTCCTCAGGCTTTTGATTTTCTACGATCGGCTTGTCCTGCGCGAAGATCTCATCTTGGAATTTTATGATCGCTTCATCCGACAGTCCAGTTTCATAATTGAAGGACAAAATGCCGTATGCAACTGAACGTTCCCCATCGATTGGACGAACCGTCAATAAAATCGTCATCAATGTATCGTTTTCCTTGTCCCTTTTCGTGAAACTGACCGTAAATGGACGATGGATTTCATATGTGTAATAAACGTATTTCGGAATGCCTGAACCGTCTGGATCTGGTTGGAAAATCGCGATTTCGTCCGAAAAGATACGGTCCCCGTCTTTAGTCACTTTGTAATCCATCACTTCACGATGAGTTTCTGTTCCCAACGCACCGACATGCACAACAGCAAGATGGCCGACGTCTAGAAAGTTTTCAATAATCCGCGGAGGTTTCGCAACAACTTCCTGCGGTCCCCAGATGACATTATGGTAACTATTATCCGCCATCGGTTTGTAGTCGAAAATCTCCGGTTCGTTCCCAGCGAAATTCACCCAGATCAGACCATATTTCTCGATGCAGCTATATGACGATGCTTTCGCTTTTTTCGGGATTGCTCTTCCTTCAGGCAATTGTGGAATATGCACACAAGCGCCTGAATCATCATACTCCCAAGCATGGTACGGACAGACAAGACAATCGTTCTTCACTTCGCCAAGCGATAAAGCCGCCCCTCGGTGGATGCACAAATCCTTGAATGCATGAACGCCTTTACTATTACGGAAGATAGCGAGGCGCTCCCCCATCAAGACAACTTGAATCGGCTTTTCTTGAACATCCTCCGATCGGCAAGCGACAATCCAATCCTCTAGCAATACTTGATCTTCTACCATTTTGACTTCCTCCCGACATGTTTTCGTAACTTCATCTTACTTAATTAGCAATGGATTCGTCAATACAAAAAGCGAACATTTATCAATGACGTTTAATATATAGTTCGGTTTTTGTATACAAATTGGTGTTTTTAAACTATAATTCAATTGAAAATAAGTCAATCTACTTGAAAGCGGGGAAATCAGTTGTGGCTAAGAGTGACGGAAATGGAATTATTATTGGAGTGAATGATAAAGTGGGGGCCCCTAAAGCATTCATCTTAGGATTGCAGCACGTGCTCGCAATGGATTTGTATATTGCGCCGATTATCATTGCCGGATTGCTATCATTAACAATTGAAAATACCGCGTTCTTTATTCAAATGTGTTTTTTGGCGACAGGGATTGCGACATTGATTCAAACAGGTGCGGGCATTAAAATGCCTGTCGTTCAAGGTCCATCTTATGTACCGATCGGTGCGATTGCAGCCATTGGAGGAAAACTCGGACTTGGCGCGATTGCAGGAAGCCTAATTCCTGGGGCGATTTTGGTTGCCTTGCTCGGTTATCCGCTGAAATGGTTCGCAAAAGCGGTCAGAAAGGTGATACCTCCTTTGGTCGGCGGGACCGTCATTATTATTGTCGGCATCGCTTTAATGCCGATCGGATTGAATAATATCTTTCTCGCGGAAGGGAATATCGGGGATAATATCATCATCGCTTCGGTTTCAGCTGCGATTGTCATCATCTGCATGCTGTTGGGGCGAAGACTCGGAGGACTTGGTACGTTTTTCCGTCTTGTATCAGTGATTCTTGCGATTGTAGGTGGAATTGTAACGGCAAGCTTCTTTGGGACAGTCGATTTCAGTCCGGTTAAAGAGGCTGCATGGTTTTCATTGCCGACATTGCTGCCGTTCGGAAAGCCTATATTTGACATGGGCGCGATCATTTCCATGATTTTTGTCTATTTAATTATCTTAATTGAAACGACCGGTACTTGGTTTGTTGTTTCTTCCGTTACCGGAGAAGAGTTGGATGAAAAACGGCTGAATCGAGCTTCTGTCGGTGAAGGGCTTGGCTGTTTCGCAGGTGCGCTTGTCGGCAGCACGCCAATGACGGGCTATTCCTCCAATGCAGGGCTTCTTGCCATTACAGGTGTCGCAAGCCGGACCGTCATTATGGTAAGCGGGGGAATTCTCATCTGTCTCGGGCTCGTTCCGAAACTATCAACAGCAATCACTTGTATTCCAGAACCTGTCATTAACGGGATCTTCGGCATTGTCTGCGTCGCAATCGTCACAAACGGCATGAAAGTCATCCAGCCAATTGTCATCGACGACCGCAACATGATGGTTATCGGGATTCCAATTTTATTGACGATTGCAGTTACAGTTTTGCCGAAAGAAGCGCTTGCAACTGTTCCTGACTGGGCGAACTATATTTTATCCTCTGGGATTACAGTGGGTGCGTTGGCGACTGTGCTCTTAAATTTGATCATTCCGATGAATAAAGCGAAAGAGTAGATGTTTATTAATATGAAAACCGGCGAAGGACAATGGGTGTCCTTTCGCCGGTTTTTGATAGGTGTTGGATTTTATTTGGGCCGGTCGCTTTGGACGCGCAGAGGGCCGCTTTGGACGTGCGGAAGCCCCCTTTGGACGCGGACTCCTCGACTTTGGTCGCGCGGAAGCCCGCTTTGGACGCGATTCAAAAAACTTATTCCAAAATATCGCTTACTCTTCCAACTTGTCCATCTTCCAGCCTCACTTTAATGCCATGTGGATGGAAGCTTGAGTTGGTCAATAGATCCTTGACGACCCCTTCTGTCTTTACTCCTGTTCGCTGATCCTTTTTCAAGATAACTGCGACTTTTATTCCCGGTTTCACATCACTTCGATTACGTCCATCCATCTTTACGCTTCCTCTCTTTTTTGAAAAATACTTTGCACGACATGGGCTTGTCCTGTATGAAGCTGCCCTTCTTCACGGGTCACTTCACCGACGTGGAAATGCTTTATAAAGTATCCATCGAACTTTTGCAAAATATCAGCAGGATTCGCAAGCATTGCCAAATCACGCGGTCCGCCTGTACCATAACGAAGCTGCTCTTTCGTATATAACTCGCTCACATAATAACCGCCGACTTTCAACGACTGGTGTACACCCGACACCGTTCTGTTCATGACCTCCGGAGGTAAATGGCCGAAAACGTGGATAATCGCATCCCACTGTTCCGATTCCCATTCTACGTCCGCCAAATCATGCAGCTCAGTCTTCACGAAAACGCCATGTTCATCCGCTAGTTGTTTTGTCTTATCGAGCCCAGCTTGCGCATAATCCCATGCTGTTACATCATGTCCGAGAGAAGCTAGATAGACGGCATTTCGCCCTTCTCCTTCCGCGATGCAAAGCACTTTTCCTTTTGGGAGCATGCGTGCAGCTTCCACAACAAATTGATTTGGCTCTTTTCCATATACATATTCTTCCGAAGAAAAACGATCATGCCATGAGTTTGTCATCAGCTCTCCGTCCTTTTTTGAGTTAATTCCTACAGTTTATCATACTACTAATGCTTCCCATGCAAAAAAGCCCTGATGAGACAACTCCATCAAGGACTCAAACAATACTTTATTCCAAATCCATCGTTCCTTTCACACGCGCCAAGTATTCGGCATAAACAATCAACAGCAAGCTGATAATGAAAAATACGCATCCTAACAGGAGTTCCTGACTCAAAAGCGTTGTCATTTGTGAGTAATCTCCATTGTTGACGATGTCTTTCGTTAATCGAACCCCGCGCGTTAATGGAATAAAAACCGCTAGTTGCTCCAACCATGCCGGCATGACGGAGAGCGGATAATTCGCACCGCTTAACAAAAGCAATAGACTCGCAAGCAAGTTGGACCATAAATGCATAGATGGCGACCATAAGCAAAACGTTGCAATGATCAACCCTAATCCGCAGGCAGAGAAGATGGAGACGAGCCAAATTACGAACAGGGACAGGAAGGCGTCAAAAGGAATAGATAGTCCAAATAGCAAGATGCCGAACGCCAATCCAAGTACAGCTGTGAACGCGCCGTTTACCACATGGGCAAGTGATCTGGAAATGAAAAGCGATGCTTTGTTCGAAGGTGTGCTCATGACGAGCTGGAGCGTTCCCATTCCCCGATCCGATGTAATGACGGACATCATGCCGAAGACGGAGTTCATCACACAGAGCAACAATGCATTCGCAGCGATATACCCGGCCAGACCCTCCCCTCCATATACATAATTGACGAGAACCGCGAAAAAGAGCAGCTGGCTTAACGGATTCAATACCATGACGAATAAATAAACTTTCGGTTCGAGCCAACCAAACAATGCCTTATAAGATAAGACGCTATGCCGAAAAAATCGTTGTAATGCCGCCATCTCAATACACTCCCAACTTCCCGTTAATGCGGGCTTTATTCTCAACCGCCCGGTAGCAGAAATAACCGAATACAATGTAAATCAGCACAAGGGCAAGCAATGCAGTCAAGGGCATTGCCACCCCGGAAAACGTGGCGTTCGCTTCAGTCGCTTTACGCAACAGCTCAATCGCCCAAGTCGGCGGCAGCAGATAGGAAATCGGCTTCACCCAGTCGGGCAAAATCGAAATCGGGAATAGAAATCCGCAAACGAGATAGATCGGGTATTCAATGAAGTTCATTAATGCGTTCGTCTGCCGGGAGAGCGTGAACGCGAGCGACAGGAAAAAGGAAAAGACCGAAATGGCAATCAAAACAAAAACAAGCGAGCCGAAAAATAACAAAGGTTGCATAGCTGGCACTTCAATCCTAAACAGCAGCGCAAGATACAGAAACGCGATGCCCATGGAAATCAAACCCCAAACCATATTGCCGATAATCTTTCCGATCAGGATGGCAGCAAACGAAACAGGTGCCACGAATAAAAGCTCCAATGTGCCATAAAAGCGTTCCCGCTGCACATCGCTTGCCGATGAATAGACGATCGAAGACCAAAGCGCCATGAAGCCTGACCCTAGCACGACATAATGGAATAATCGCTCAGGAGAAGAACTGCCGTATATGAAAAATGCCAGCGTAGCTAAAAATAACGGGTTCACGATGATGATGAACTTGAACATCGGGCGAGCAATTGAAAGGCCCATCTGCACTTTCACCGTATGAAGCAAAGCCCGCATCATTGCGCATCCCCCCCGACTAGTTGTACATAGACGTCCTCAAGTGTCGGTTGCATGATGGCTAAATCTGAGATGCTCATCTCGTCCACGAGCTTATAGATCTCGGGGATGACGGCTTGCGGCATTTCGGTTTGCAGACGGACAGTCGTCATGATCTCATCCTGTTCGTGCTTCACATGACGAACATGCGGCAGCCGGGACAATTCTTCGATCATGCTTGCACTCACGTCAGTCAGCTTGCATTCGATGATTGACACACCAGCTGTTTGCCGTTTCATATTTTCCGGCGTATCCACCGTAATCAGTTCCCCTTTGTCAATAAACGCAATCCGATCGCACAGCTCATCCGCCTCATACATATAGTGGGTCGTCAGTAAAATGGTCGTCCCTTGTTCATTTAATTTCAATAAAATATCACGCAGCTTCCTCGCGCTGACAGGATCAAGTCCGATCGAAGGTTCATCAAGGAATAGGATATAAGGTCGATTGATAAGCCCTCTCGCAATTTGCAGCCGCTGCTTCATCCCTTTGGAGAAAGTCTCAACACGTTGATGGGCTACATCCGCAAGTCCAACAAGCTCAAGTAATTCCAAAATGCGATTCTTTTGTTCCTGCCGAGGGACTTTATACAAATCTGCAAAGTAAGCAAGATTATCATAGGCAGACAAACGCCAATATAAATTCCGCTCCCCGCCAAGAATGAAATTGATATGGGGACGCACTTTCATATGCTGCGTGACAGGGTCCATCCCGAGTATTGAAATCGTCCCTGAATCAGGGATGAGCATTGTCGTCAACAACTTGATCATCGTCGTCTTCCCCGCCCCGTTCGGACCAAGCAACCCGAAGATCTCCCCTTTGTGAATTGAGAATGAAATACCTTTTAACGCCTCAACTTCCTTCTTCGTCTTTTTGAACATGCCCACCTCTGTTTTATACACCCTCTTTACGTTAGAGACCGTGATGACAGTTTCACTCATGCAAATACCTCCCTATGTTAGATAACTATCTTATTAGATGATTGTATTATATAGAAACTATTTGTCAATGAAAATAAAAAAACGCAGCCTCTAGGCCACGCTCTTCTTATAACGCCAAATACTATCTTCCTAAAAACGTCCTAACATCTGTCATTAACTGGTCAACCTTCTCTTTGTCGCATGTGAAATATTTAATGTTGCCGACCTTCTCTTCCTGCACCAAATCTGCTTTTTTCAATAGTTCAAGATGATGGGAAACTGTGGCGGTTGTAATCCCTAAGTACTCAGCAATTTTTGCTCCGTATTCCCGCTGACCTGATAGTAAACGCAATATGCGCAAACGATTCCCATCAGCCAATACTTTCAACTTCGATTCAAGCTGTTTGCTCGTGTCCATGACATCCGATAGTGGTACAGCACACCCGTAGATGATGATGCAAACCTCTTGATTGAAGAGCCGGATCCTTCCAGGCGAGCTATAAAATGTTGGGATGAAATAAAACATTTTGTACTGGCTCGTCCGCCTGAACGACTTACCCATTACGTATTGAGCAAGCGCAAGAGGCTCCATGGAAATGGACTGTACTTCCTTCTTCGCCTTTTCTGCAATCTCCTTTTTTTCATCCAACGCTCGCTGGAAGATTTTCGATGAATTGATTTCAAGAAGAAGGGATGAAAATCGGTGTCGATATTCTTTGATATTCATAAAGAATTCAATGATCGCCTCCCGCTTTTCATCCGTATCCCAGAGGATTGTCTCCTCAAAAGTTGTCAAAGAAGAAGGAGAATCTAGCAATACTTCGACCTGCGACAACGGAATATACTCGGAAAAGAAATCGTATACATACGCAGAGTCGCTTAGTCGATCTACCGCATCCACAAATTCCCGTACATCATAGAAATAAGGGCATGGCAACAGAAAATTGAGCAAAGGAGAAAACCCTAAACCGAGCGTTTTTGGCCACGTTGCAATGAATTCCTTCGCCTCACCTGATAACTCCGTCATCACTTTTTCTCCGTCGACTTCTGCAAATTCATTCTTCTTCGCATCCATTAAAGCTGCCATCAGAGACAGCGCCTCGACAACCGGAGAATGCAAATGTTCAACTACCTCCACATGATTCCTTTGCACTTCTTCCTTCTCAAATGCCACGGTAGGTCCTCTCCCTTCTTAAGAAAAGCCGTATTCCTCACTGCTGCTTATCAATCTATTATAACAGGACAAGGAATAGCGAGCGAATTGGCCATGTTCGTCACGGCTACCCCACCCGACAAACAGTTTATCACTGACTCTCAGGAGTTTACCACCGAGTTTGGCCACTTTACCACCGATGCTCAACCGTTTACCACCGTTGCTTGACACTTTACCACCGTTGCTCGACACTTTACCACCGATTCTTCATATTTCTTCAACATACATTTCAATAAAAGTCCTCAACATGAAATTTTCTCGGATTCAAACCCGTTATACTGAATGAAACACAAAAAGACATGCGCATGTCCGTTTCAAGGAGGTCACTATGGAAGAGGAACAGTTTTGGATACAACAAGTACTCGCAGGCGACAAACAAGCCTATGCATATATTATTAATAAATATAAAAACCAACTGTACGCGACCATTTTTCGGATGACGAAAAATCCACAAGATGCACAAGACCTCGTCCAAGAAGCGTTTATTAAAATATACCGCAACCTCGATAAATATGATGCAAGCGGCTCATTTTCCGGTTGGCTTTACCGGGTCGCCATCAATCATTGCATGGATGAGTTCAGAAAAAAGCGGTATTCCTTGACGCAGATCGAAGTTGATGAAGAGAAGGTCGTCAACCCGAATCATCCTGAAATCGTCTTTTTGAAAAAAGAGAAAAGCCGACAGTTGGAACGGCTCGTTTCCACCTTGCCGGAAGACGAGCGTCTGATCATTCTGCTTCGGTATGTGAATGAAATTAGTTACGAGGAAATCGGTGAACTCATGGATATCCCGTTATCAACGGTGCGCAATAAGCTCCACCGCGCGAAGAAGAAGATGAGGGAAACCGTTAAACGTGAAGGAGGATATTTTTATGAATTGTCCAATGGCGGATAAGTTATCACAATACGTCGACCAACTTCTTTCCGAACAGGAGCAGCAAATTATAGAAGATCATATAAAATCATGCCCGTCATGTGAGGAAGTTGTTCATGCATTTCGAAAGGAACAGCAGTTTATTAAAGAAACACTGCAAATCCCTACGTTGCCTGACAACTTCAATGATCTGGTCCTCGATCAGTTGGAGCCTTACGGAAAAACAAAAAAGCGTAGATGGACAGCTGTCTGGCAGCGCGTTATGCTTACCGCGGCAGGTGTCGTATTGGCACTTGGCATCGGAGCGGCCGTCAACCCTGCGTTCGCACAATTTATCGGCGGACTTTTCTCGACAGACCAAGTCGATGATGGATTGAAGATGGCTGCGGAGGCGGGGCTTACCGAACGAGTTAATTTGCAAGTCGAGGATAACGGTCTGACATTCATCGTGGAAGATGTCATTGCGGACTCTTCAAGAGTTTCGCTTTCTTATAAAGTGTTGAATAAAAACGGATTACCACAAGATACTTATTTGAGCATGGCCGATTCTGAAAATGATATAACGGCTACCGACCAAAGCGGAAACGTATTGGACAGCCTAGGAACAGGATGGCAATATGGAAGCGATTATGGAAACGTTGAATTCTCTTTACGCGATCAGGACAACGTAGAAAAAATGACAATTCACTTCAACTTAGTAGAGCTTAATGGCGTAAGAGGAAGTTGGCAGTTGGAAGTTCCTGTTGATTTGCTAGAAACCCGAAAATTGTCGGATATAATCGATTTGAAAGATGCAACTGTCACCAGTCATGGCGTACAAGTCAATTTAAAGAAACTGCAATCGTCACCTTCATCTACGGAACTATATTTTGAAACTGCACTTACAAATGAAGAACTGAGGAGATCTGAAGAGGTAATGCGCCGGTTTGAAGAACAGTTCGGCAAGGAAAATATCGACTCGCTTGTCATCGGAAACACGGGAATTGAATACCATATCGAAAATGCAGCCGGTGAAACAATTTATTCAACAGAACGTTCAACAGATTCCGGCATGTTACAGGGAACAGGTGAAGATATTGACAGCATCGGTGGTACTTCGTGGATCCACTCATTCATTCCTAAAAAAGGGGATCAACTGACATTTGTATTGGATGGCGTTCATAAAATAGAACCTACAGACTTTTCGATTGCAATGAAACCAAAAGACATTCGAAAACATCCAGTGTCATTCGACTACAAAGGAATGCATTTAACTGTTAAAAGCGTGAAAAAGCCACTGTTCAGTACCACTCCTTCTGTAGTCATCAAATTAGAAGGTGGTATGGAATCCCTAGACGCAGACTTCGGCAACTGGATTGCTGTTGATGGAGAAGGAAATGCTTATTCCGCAAATTTCAGCGGTTCCATCTTGGATAAAAAAGATGAAAACGGCCGCCATATCACATCTCTAGACTTGGAGTTGGAAGGTTTGAAAGAAGTGCCTGAAGAATTGACATTGCACCTCGTCACAATGAGTAACTATTACCCCGTTGAAGATCAATGGAGGATTCCGTTGACTCTTGGAAAATAAAAAGTATGGCTGCCTATGCACATCAGGCAGCCATTTTTCGTAGTGAATCATATTACCCTTTAACGGAACGTTTCTACAAAATCACTAGAAACTTGCCCTTATCTCGCTTACTGCCAATTTCCACTCAGCCAAAGACCGCTAATTCTTTCATTCTCATCATATTCGACGCGAAGTTGTTTATCGCCGATCAAGTAATTGAACCAATAATAATCAACCATCATAGTTCCGTCGTCATCCTCGGGGCCATAACTGCTCTCCGGTTCACCAAACAAATCTTTTATCGATTCCAAATCATTCGTCAAGGACGCGCCGCTTAGCGTGATGAAAGACACTCCCCTTGTCCCGCCTTCATTATAAAAATAAGTGAATGGACCGGGGATTGAATAATATCGTCCTCCCTCGTAATAATCATGGTCCTTATATGTTGGCGACACAGCGAGCACAGAATCGATCGATTGGTCAAGGCGGACTCCCACTTCAACCAATTTCCCTTCTTTGATATGGTCAAGGATTGTTTCCGTAATTGTCAACTCAGGAAATAACACATAATCATCATTGTTTTCGTGCCAATCTTTAGTAATCCTTTCTCCAGTTTCCCAGCCGTAATAAACATCATCTGTATATTGTTTTTCATGGTAGGTTTCGAACTTGCCAGCTGTCTCATCCCATTTCCATGTCGTATAATACCAACCGATACCACCTTCGTCCGATTCAAAGTTGTTATATGCATATGTTTGAAGAAAATCATCTTTCAATAATTTCATCTGATAATGTGAAACAGTAATGGCGTCATTGTCATCAAAAAGCACTTTTTCCAGTTTTCCATTTCGATAGTGCCACATTGTCAATGTATTGATGTTGGATGCTTCAGGCTGAACCCAGGCAATCAATTTCCCGTCTTTGAAATCATATGGGTCTGAAAATGCTCGGTCTAGATTCAGATAAACATCCTTCATCCTTGTTTGAAGATATCCATTCTTTTCACCTTTGGGTACTACGTATAACGCAACATCGCCATTATACTGCCGCTCCCCTTGTGAACCTATCGCATAATCACCGTCAAATTCTTCAATGCTACCCATTTCGTTCAGTAAAAATATCGCCGTCCCTTCATCGACGCCCCATTTGTATAAAGCTTTTTCATTTATCTCTTCAAGAGTTTTCATTTCTTTAGTAGAATTCATTTTGCGATCTACCTGTGGTGATCCGTCACCTCCAGATTGCTCCTCTTTTTCACTCAGTGGTGGACTTTCAGCAAGATTTCCATCACCTTCACTTTGACAAGCAGATAACAAAAACAATGAAACAAGCAATACTAAAACTTGATTTTTCTTCATACCATTTCCACCCCATAGTATCATTTCTTTCAATCGTACCATCGGCTGAGGATTCGGGCTATTTTTGAACAGATGAAACTACGTATAGCAAGTTTATTGAATAAGCGCAGTCCAATTTCGTCACAAAGTTGTGATAATTAATCAATCCCTTTTATATCATGCCTGGAGCCTTACCGACAAAGCTTCCTATAAATCTTATCTATTGACTGACATTAGTAGTCCCCCTAAACTATGTATATTAGTTGAGGGGGTCTACTATATTGAGAGAGAAATTGGAGGAAGCGATCGAACTATTTCAGGAAGTGTTGATTTACGGATCGGAGCATGTTGTAAAGTCGGTCAAAGTCGATGTGTGGAATGAATATTCACCTGAGCAGATCCAAGTGTTGAAGATCCTTTCGACGCAAGGTCCGTTATCGAATGGGAAATTGGCTGGAATACAAGGCGTGCATAAGAGCGCTATTTCGACCCGATTGAAAAAGCTGGAGGAAAAAGGACTTGTCTCCTCCGAAAAAGATCCACATGACCAACGCGCGAAAGTTGTACAGTTGACCACTTTAGGAGAAGTAGTTCTTAGAAAGTCCGACGAAGCCGTTTACGAAAGCATTGAGAGGCTATTCGTCGGAAAAGTACAGGAACACGAGATTGATACGTTCGTTAACACATTTCGTAAGTTGAAAGATATTTTACATATGAAAGGAATGTAAGTATGAAACAAGTGCTGAAATTTAAATGGCCGATTTTTATCGGAATCATCGTGCTGACAGCAATTTTATTCATCTTGTCTCCTGACCTGGCTAAACAGGCTGAAGACGCGGGTTCGTTCCAGTTGCCGGATACGGCGGAATCACAAAAAGCTGCAGATATATTGGAGAAAGCAGGTGCTTCGGAAGATACGATCTCCCTCGTTTATGCACTCGACAAACCTGTCGATGATGCATTAAGGAAAGATGTGTCTGCAGTTGCACAAAAAATCCATGCACTCGGGAAACCGGTGAAGGATGTGCTCGATCCGTTCGAAAATGAAGACATGGAGAAGCAGCTCGTTTCGGAGGACCAGAAAACGATTCTTGTGCCTGTGACAGTGGATGGTACGCATGAGGAAATTATTGCGTTGTCAGATAAAATCCATGCAGACATACTTCCTAAAGATAAAACTGTCTATTTGACAGGGGAAGCGATTATTAACAATGACGTTAATATTAGCGCGCAAGAGGGATTGAAAAAGACGGAATTGATTACAGTCGTTCTGATCTTCGCTTTATTACTGATTGTATTCCGCTCAATCGTGACGCCTTTCGTCCCGTTATTGGCAGTTGGTATTTCCTATTTACTCAGCCAATCGTTCGTTGCGTTTTTCATCGATTGGTTCGGCTTTCCGGTTTCAAACTATACGCAGATATTCCTTGTGGCGATTCTTTTCGGCTTAGGGACCGACTATTGTATTCTCTTGTTAAGCCGCTATAAAGAGGAATTGTTAGAAGGCCACGCCGTGGAAGACGCGGTTATTAACACATACAAAACGGCTGGACGCACACTATTTATCAGCGCAGCGGCGGTATTCATCGGGTTTGCGGCAATCGGATTTGCGGACTTCCCGATTTTCAAATCCGCGGTTGCAGTTGCAGTCGGAATAGCTGTACTACTGCTCATTCTTTACACGGTCGTGCCGTTATTTATGGTTTTATTGAAGGATAAATTGTTCTGGCCTTCGAAAGGGGCCGCTTCTCATAAGGACAGCAAAATTTGGATTGCATTCAGTAAAGTGTCGGTTGCACGCCCGCTTATTTCGATGCTCATCGTTGCGGTTATTACGATCCCACTTCTGCTGACGTATGACAACGACTTGTCATTCAATACAGTCGATGAAATTGATAACAGCAAGGAGTCTGTCATGGGATTGAACCGGATTTCCGATGCGTTCGGTGAAGGGGATTCATTGCCAGTCCAAGTCATTTTGAAAAAGGATACGAAGATTGTAAATGAACAAGATGTCACCTATTTAGAATCTATCAGTAAAGACCTCGAGAAAATTGATGGCGTCAAAAGCGTTCGTACCATTACTCGCCCGACTGGTGAATTGATTGAAGACTTGTATGTCGACCATCAGATTGCGCTCATGGGGGATGGGTTGAATGAAGCAATAGATGGACTTGCAGAAGTTCAAGATGGGCTTCGCCAAGTACAAGGCGGATTAACTGAAATTACAGGTCAGTTGCCTTCTGATTCAGCTTCCTCGGGAGGCGCAGGATTGCGTCAGGCTGCTGGCGGAGTTAAACAAATCAACGACCAGTTAGCCCAAATTGCAGGTGGTCTTGAGCAAGGGATGCCCGTTGCTCAAGCTGCCGGTGGTTTGAAAACGCTAGGAACCGAGCTAGGAAAAGTTAGCGGTAGCTTGTACGGTGCTGCCGATCAGTTAGACGGAGCAGGCGGTCAAATGGGTGCCCTTTCCGGTGGATTGACAGAGCTTGCAAATGGCGTAGAAGCAGCTAACGGAGGGCTTGGAGAAATTCATGACGGGCTTTCAGAACTTGCTGATATGATGAAAGATATGGGAGATACGAAGAGCGTTCGGGATACAGGGCTGTTCATTCCCAAAGGGACGCTTGCAGAGGAAGAATTTGCACCCGTCATTGACCGCTATACGATCGATGAGGAAACGGGCATCATCCTGGAAGTCATTCTCGAACAGGATCCGTATTCCCGTGAAGCAATCGGGACAGTGGAGGATATCGAAAATACACTTCACAGATCTGTCATCGGCACGCCTTTCGAAAAAGCGGATGTCGCATTCAGCGGAATTTCTGTCATGAATACCGATTTGAATGACATTTCGACGAAGGACTTCACACGCACGGTGACAATTATGCTTGTAGGTTTGTTCATCGTACTGTTCATCCTGTTCCGTTCGGCCATCATGCCGGCGTATATGATCGGTTCGTTATTGCTCACCTACTATACTTCTGTATCCATTACAGAGCTCATCTTTGTCGATGGCTTAGGATATGACGGGATCAGTTGGGCAGTTCCTTTCTTCGGTTTCATTATGCTGATCGCGTTAGGTGTTGACTATTCGATCTTCCTGCTAGACAGATTCCGGGAAGAAAGCATTAACGGCAAAAATGTCCGGGACGCCTTGATTACATCCATGGCGAAAATGGGAACAGTTATTATTACTGCGGCAATTATTTTGGCGGGCACATTCGGCGCCATGATGCCGTCCGGCGTATTGAGCCTCGTGCAGATCGCAACGATTGTTATTACGGGATTGCTGTTATACGGTTTGATTATCTTGCCGTTGCTCATTCCTGCGATTACTGTGTCGTTCGGACGTGGGGTTTGGTGGCCGTTTAGATAACAAAAGCGAAGAGCGCTGGCTTATGTCCCGAGCAGTTAGCGCTCGGAGCTGGATATTAAAATGAGGGAGCAGAAAGGAATTGAATACCTTTCTGCTCCCTCTTTTATTTCTCGTCTATTCCCAGCTGCACGACGTTCAGTGAATATCTTTGTGCTCCAGCCAATTATCCTTTGTCATCCTCATATTAATCGAATCAAACCATTCCCCTTCATACTCCAAATCGTTTTCATCGATACTTACAAAGACAAAGCCAACCTTTTCATAAACATGCTTTGCTCGTGGGTTAAAATCGAACACACTTAAGGTCAGCTCGTGAAGTGTCGTATTTGTAAATATGAAATCAACGATGAGTTGGGTGGCCTCTGTCCCTAATCCCCGATTCCTTCCCCGCGGTCCGATCATGATCCTAAAATTCATGCTGTGATTGTCTTCATCGTATAAATTAACCACTGCCTCTCCCACTAAAATCGCTTGAGATCGGTCAACAATCGCAAGGTCCAAGCGGTCCGTTTGTTCATTTCTTGTATTGTACCATTCTAGAGTTGACTCCCAATTTAAATCCGAACTGCTTCCTGTCAGTTTGATTACCTCTGGATCTAGTAAGCATTCTTTCATATAAGGAAAGTCTTCATCCTTAAAAGGCCTGAGAATAACTTTCTCCCCTTCTAGTATTGGTTTGTAACTTAGGTTTATCAATTGCTCTCACTCCATTAATGCTTTGTCGTCTGTTCGATCGAAGTGAAGAGATGAACTCCGAAAAATAGTTTTTCAAAGTTCATCTCTCTAGTTCCTTTTTAAATCTCCGTTTTCTTATAATCTATATCCACTAAAGGTTTCCCTTCCTGATCCACCAGAACAGTCAAACCCATACCATAGCCCGCAGCATGTGACATGTACAGAACGCCGGTCACATTGTCACGAATCACTTGAAATTGCTCCAGCTTGCCCTGCTTCTCAATCACTTCAAATCGCTTCTCCGCCATCCTTCCACACTCCTCAAAATAGTTTAATTTTGATACATGACATCCCCTGCCACAACGGTCATTACGACTTCCGCATTCAGAATTTCATCTGCATCCACTTCAAACAGATCACAATCGAGTATTGTAAAGTCCGCATCGAAGCCAATCCCGAGCTTCCCACGCGAATCGGCTTTCCCGATCGTTGCCGCGCTTCCTGTTGTGAATAAACTAACCGCCTCATAACGGCTCAGCTTCTCCTTCGGCAAATACCCCTCATGCGTCTCACCCGGTTTTCTTCTCGCCACCGCGGCATAGATGCCGAGCAATGGATCAACCTCTTCAATCGGCGCGTCCGATCCTGCCCCGCAAATGAACCCTTCGTCAACGAGACGCTTCCAAGCATAAGCCCAATCCAAACGGTCCTCACCCAGTCTATCCATCACCCACGGAAAATCAGAGGCTACAAAAGCCGGCTGTATGTCCAACACGACAGGCAGCTTCTTCATGCGTTCCACCAAATCATCCCGCAGTACATTCACATGGATAAGCCGGTCCCGCTTTCCTTCCGGCACGGGATGACGCTCGATTGCGTCCAACCCTTTCTCAACCGCTCCGTCCCCGATCATATGCATTGCAACAGCTTGCCCATATTTCCGGGCGGTCGCCACATGTTCATCAATCTCCTGATCAGTCAATACCGCGGTGCCTGAAGTGGACGGATCATCCGCATACGGTCCGCCCAATAAGGCGGTGCTTCCACCTAGAGATCCGTCAATGAAGAACTTCATTTCACCCAGGTCAATCCACGGTTCGTCATACGTTGCTTCATCTTCCATTAATTGTGTAAATACGGTCGATCTGCGCAATAGATGTGCGCGGAATTTCTTCTTTTCACCGATTACATTTTTAAACGCTTGCAGTGGATTCCGATAATCCCCGTAATACCCGAGGTCATCCGTCACCGCACCTGTCAGTCCTAGTGACAATAGATCATCGACCGATTTATCAAGCGCTTTCGTCAACATTTCCTCCGTCGGCTCCGGAATGAGCTGCAATAAGCGATCCATCGGTCCTTCCTTCAACAATCCGTTCGGCTCTCCGTTTTCATCCCGCCCAATGACCCCATCATTCGGATCAGGCATATCCTTCGTAATGCCTGCCAACTCCAGTGCTTTCGTATTTGCTACCGCCGCATGGCGACAAGTCCTTTTCAATACCATCGGCGATTTGGTTACTTGGTCGAGCTCCTGACGAGTGAAAATTTTACGATCAGCAAAATTGTTTTCATTCCAGCCTTCGCCAATGAACCACTCATCCTCTTTCAAATCAGGATAAGCGTTCAGAAGCATTTTCATCATTTCATCCGAAGAAGCAGCCTTCGACAAATCCAAACTGAGCAGCTTTTGGCCGTGCCCGATTATATGCATATGATTGTCAATGAACCCGGGGTAGAGGACCGACCCTTTGAGATCAATCGATTCTTCCGCCTCATTCTTCAAGTCCTCATAGTTTCCGATCGCAACAATTTTTCCATTTTCCGTAACTACCGCTTCTACCGTTTCCCCTTCTTGGTCCATCGTGAATAGCTTTCCATTATGCCAAATTGTTTTCATTCAGACTCCCCCTTTTCTTTATTCTAAACTTTCAGGCGGTGCCGGGCAATCTTATTTGGGAATGAATGCTATAATGGAGCTATCATATAGAGGAGGGATTTTTTATGAGATTAACAGTATATCTTGCAGGGGAAATCCACACTTCGTGGCGCGAAGAAGTAAAACAGAAAGCGGCGGCATTGAAGCTGCCGATCGATTTCGTCGGACCGATGGAAGATCACGACCGCTCCGATAATATCGGGGAAGAAATTTTGGGCAAACAGCCCGATGCCATCTTCAAAGATGCTGCCGCTTCTAGTTTCAATAATTTGCGGACAGAAATCTTAATGAAGAAAGCGGATCTCGTCATCGCCCTTTTCGGTGAACAGTACAAGCAGTGGAATACGGCGATGGACGCAAGCGCCGCCGTTGCATACGGCAAGCCGCTCATCCTCATCCGTTCCGAACAACATCATCATCCATTGAAGGAACTTTCCCGCAAAGCACACGCCACCGTTGAAAACGTCGACCAAGCGGTGAAAGCATTAAAATATATATTCGAATAAAAACTTGGGTGCCTGCCACCGAAACAATTCAAAATTGTTTCGGTGGCAGGCACCCCTTTTCTACTTTTACAAATCCTTTACATCTCCTTCATATCTCCTCAACATTCATTTCCTATACTGAAGTAAAGCCTCAATCCAATAGGAGGATTTCAAATGACTTTACTGCATGAACGAATAAAAGAGAAACCTTTAACGATTGTTAGAAACGAAAGTTGGGCAAAGCCGATTTATGAAACGAATGGGTTGAATTTATGGTACGGCACATCCCATGCCTTGAAAAATATCGAGCTCGCCATCAATGAACGTGAAGTGACCGCCATCATCGGTCCATCCGGCTGCGGGAAATCGACATTCCTTAAGACGCTGAACCGGATGGTGGAAACAGCAACGGACGTATCCATTTCAGGTAATGTGACGTTCAAAGGAAATAATATTTTGGGCAAGGCGATGCCTGTTGAAATTTTGCGTTCCAAAGTCGGCATGGTCTTCCAAAAGCCGAATCCTTTCCCGAAATCAATTTACGAAAACGTCGCATTCGGACCCAAAGTGCATGGTATCCGAAACAAAGCGATGCTTGACAATATCGTGGAAGAAAGCCTAAAGAAAGCAGCTTTATGGGATGAAGTGAAGGATCGTCTTCATAAAAGCGCATACGGTCTTTCCGGCGGCCAACAGCAGCGGCTTTGCATTGCAAGATGCCTCGCCATCGATCCGGAAGTAATTCTCATGGATGAACCGACTTCAGCTCTTGATCCGGTTTCTACTCATAAAATCGAAGAATTGATTCGCTCCATTAAAAACGATGTGACGATCGCTATCGTTACGCATAATATGCAGCAAGCCTCCCGAATTTCAGACCGTACCGCTTTTTTCCTAAATGGAGAAGTGATTGAGGAGGATCGAACGACAACAATTTTCAATAACCCATCCGACAAATTGACGGATGATTATATAAATGGAAGATTTGGATGAACCGAACAGCGGGCATCCGAAGCTAGATGTCTTCCTAGCCCCGTTCCCAGGAGCGGGGTTTTATTTATTCACAATAACTAATTTTACAAATCCTTTACACTTTGACAACATCACCTTAACATTCACCCGTTATCATATTAGTTGTGAAGGGGAATTCCTTCATCCAAATTAGATTATCTAAGGGGAGGACTTATCAAATGAAGTTCAACAAATTTCTTTTATTCATGATCATTGCGGCATTCGCAGTCGTTCTTGCGGCATGCGGCTCAGACGGAGATGAGGAAAACAGCTCTGGGAAAAACAAGGCTTCAGCTCAAGCTGGTGCGGACTTAGAAGGCAACGTCGTCATCGATGGTTCCGGCACAGTTTACCCGCTAATGGCCCGCCTTGCTGAAGAGTATATGGTGAATGAACAAGAGAATGTTTCCGTAGAGGTGAGCCGTGCAGGTACAAGCGCCGGATTCAAGAAATTCCTAGTCGATAACGGAACGGACTTCAATGACGCTTCCCGACAAATCAAAGACGAAGAAGCTTCCGAAGCAGACTCGCTCGGCATCGAAGTAAAAGAATTGAAAGTGGCACTAGACGGTTTGACGTTCGTCGTAAATAAAGACAATGATTGGGCAACTGAAATGACACCTGAACAATTGGTCAGCATCTTCCTTGCAGATAGCACGGTCGAAAAGTGGTCCGACATTAACCCTGACTGGCCTGATGAAAAAATCAATGCGATGGGACCAAATGAAAACCATGGTACGTATGAATTTTTCTATGAATCAATTTTGGATAAACAAGATATGAAGAGTACAATCAATTTGCAACAAGAGTATTCGACACTCGTAAACTTAGTGTCAGAAGATAAAAATGGCATCGCGTTCTTCGGTTTCGGCTACTATGTTAATAATGGAGATAAGTTACAAGCTGTTGCAGTGGACTTTGGAAACGGTGCTGTTGAACCGGCATTGGACACTATTGCTGAAGATGGTGCCTATGCAGACTTTACGCGCCCAGTGTTCACGTACTTAAATGTGAATCATGCCAAAGAGAAGCCCCAAGTTAAAGACTTTGCTATTTACGTTATGAACAATATTAATAAATTTGCAGGCGAAACAGGCTTTGCGCCAATTCCTGAAAATGAAGCGAAAGAGAACATTAGCTTCCTAGAAGGCCTCAAGTAATTTAGTCACAGATTAAGAAGATGAGGGCTAATCAGCTCTCATCTTCTTGCAACTTATCGGAAGGAGTTCTTTTATGATGAACGGAATTGCAAAAAAAGAAAATGCCAGCATTCGTGAGATGATTGATCAAAACCAACGGGGTAATTTGCTGCGAGGCAAAATTGAGCGGCTAATCCCCATTTTCCTCATGCTCCTTGCCTCCCTTTCCATACTGACGACAATCGGCATCATATGGACATTATTTTCTGAGACGTTCGAGTTTTTCAGACGAGTGCCATTTGTTGACTTCTTTACCGGAACGGTCTTGAAGCCGCTCAGCCAAAACCCTGAATTTGGGGTGCTCCCTTTATTGATGGGGACGGTCACTTCTTCATTGATAGCAATGATGGTCGCTGCGCCAATCGGATTGATGGCAGCCATTTACTTAAGTGAATACGCCTCCCCGAAAGTGCGTAAAGTTGTCAAACCTGCACTTGAGCTGCTTGCGGGCGTTCCAACAATCGTCTATGGCTTCTTCGCTTTCACTTTCGTAACACCGCTTTTACGAGAATTCATTCCGGGACTTCAAGCGACGAATATTCTCAGCCCCGGCATCGTAATGGGTATCATGATCATCCCGATGATTGCCTCTTTATCCGAAGATGCAATGAGTTCCGTCCCACGGTCGATGCGTGAAGGCGCTTATGGACTTGGTGCAACGAAGCTAGAAGTGACGCGCCGGGTCGTTATTCCTGCAGCATTGTCCGGGATTGTCGCTTCTTTCGTGCTCGGCATCTCCCGCGCAATTGGCGAAACGATGATTGTAACGATTGCGAGCGGAAGTACGAAAAACTTTACGTTCGACATTACACAATCGATGCAAACGATGACCGCTTATATTGTCGAAGTGACGGGCGGAGATGCAGCGACCGGGTCTACTGTTTATTACAGCTTGTATGCCGTCGCCATGACGCTTTTCGTTTTCACTTTGCTAATGAACCTTCTTGCAAGATTTGTGTCGAAGAAGTTTAGGGAGGAATATTGAGATGAATCAACTTAGCGAACAGCAACATATGCGACGGACGAAGGTTCGATTATTCACAAATCAATTTTCCAAAGTGATTTTCATGCTTTCCGCTTTTTTCGGGCTTTTCGTTTTAACCGTTTTACTCGTTCGTGTTGTATCCGATGGCATCGGTTCCATCAATTTCAGTTTCCTGACGGGTAAATTATCGACTCAGCCGGAGCGTGCAGGGATCATGGGAGCCATACTCGGTACATTTTGGCTAATGCTCGTTGTAGCGCCAGTGACGATGTTTGTCGGAGTCGGAACGGCAATCTATTTGGAAATGTATGCGAAAAAAGGGCGCTTGGTCAGTTTCATTCAAACGAATATTTCCAACTTGGCTGGCGTCCCTTCAATTGTTTACGGCATTCTAGGATTGACAGTATTTGTGAGGATATTGGATTTGGGGAATGTCGTGTTGGCGGGCGGATTGACGATGTCTTTGCTAATTTTGCCCATCGTGATTGTCGCGAGCCAGGAAGCGATCCGTTCGGTTCCAAATCATTTAGGAGAAGCCTCTTACGGACTTGGAGCGACGAAATGGCAGACGATTCAGCGTGTCATTCTGCCTTCTGCACTACCCGGCATTTTGACGGGCGCTATTCTTTCTTTATCACGCGCCATTGGGGAAACCGCCCCATTAGTCGTCATCGGCATCCCTGCCCTGCTCATCCCCTTCCCGGGAAGCATCATGGACCGCTTTACAGTATTGCCAATGCAAATCTATTACTGGACGCTGGACGCCTCCTTAGTCGCGGAATACGCCAACCTGGCAGCCTCCACAATCATCGTACTTCTACTAACACTATTCATCCTAAACTCAACCGCCATCTTCATCCGCAATAAATTCGGGTGACAGGCACCAAAGCAAGAAGCGGGCACCTTAACAAAGCGGCAAAAAAAGGCTGAAAACCCATCTGAGGGTTTTCAGCCTTTTGTTTATTCTTCGATACCCATTTCTTCACGTACGACTTCTGCAATACGGTTTACATATTGTTCGCAAGCATCGTGATCTGGCGCTTCGACCATTACACGAACAAGCGGTTCTGTTCCGGATGGGCGTACAAGCACCCTGCCGTTGCCAGCCATTTCTTGCTCAACTTCTTTAATCACATTCGCAACTCGGCTGTTTTCAGTGACTTTGTTTTTATCCGTCACTCGTACATTGACGAGTTCCTGTGGGTAAATCGTCATTTCACTAGCAAGTTCTGATAGCTTCTTGCCTGTTTTTTTCATGATATTCACAAGCTGCAATGCAGTCAACAATCCGTCGCCCGTCGTATTGTAATCGAGGAAGATGATATGACCTGATTGTTCTCCACCGAGATTGTAATTCCCCTTTTTCATTTCCTCTACAACGTACCGATCGCCAACAGCCGTTTTAACACTCATCATACCATGCTGTTCCAACGCTTTATAAAAACCAAGGTTGCTCATGATCGTGGACACGATTGTATTTGACTTCAAGCGCCCCTTTGAGTTAAGGTGGCGGCCAATGATAAACATGATCTGATCTCCATCGATAACCCGTCCTATTTCATCGACTGCAATAAGGCGGTCTCCATCGCCGTCAAAAGCAAGACCTATGTCTGCTCCTTTATCTACCACTAGCTGTCTAAGCCCTTCAGGATGCGTCGAACCAACGCCATCATTAATATTTAAGCCATTTGGAGATGCACCCATTGTTGATAAGTCCGCATCCAAATCTGCAAAGACATGCGTTGCCAACGACGATGTCGCACCATGCGCACAGTCTAGGGCAATATGAAGATCCGTGAATTCCTCGTCAACTGTCTGTTTCAAGTATTGGATATATTTATGTCCACCTTCAAAGTAATCCGTTACCGTACCGACGTCTCCACCGACCGGACGAGGTAAGTTGTCCTCCTCTTCATGCAAATGGGATTCAATCTCCTCTTCCTGCTCATCCGTCAGCTTGAATCCATCTGCACCAAAGAACTTTATTCCGTTATCCTCTACGGGATTATGAGATGCTGAGATCATGACACCTGCCTGGGCATTCATAGCGCGAGTCAAGTATGCGACGCCTGGCGTGCTGATCACACCAAGCCTCATAACCTCAACTCCCATCGACAGAAGTCCTGCTATCAATGCGTTTTCCAGCATATGACCTGAAATTCGGGTATCCCGGCCAACAAGTACTTGGGATGTTTCCTGCGAATCCCTCGTTAACACATGGCCGCCGATCCTTCCTAATTTAAACGCAAGCTCAGGCGTTAGTTCCTTGTTTGCAATCCCACGGACGCCATCCGTTCCGAAATACTTTGTCATTATCCATACTCCCTTTCAATGCTGTATGACCAGCTTCTTCATCGTCAAGCAAGCTTAATTTCCAATGTAACTTCCTTCTCTGAAACCTTCCAAGCTATATGATCAGGTGCCTCTATGGATAGCGAATAGACATGTTCACCTTCACTATCCGTCTTAGAGGCATCGACACTAATGTGGAAGTCCGAAATGTTGAGCGAATTGATTACATCCTGCTTTGCCGTTACCGTTATATCAACAACTCCCTCCGAAGGCTTAAGAAAAGTGCTGCTATATTTTTCATCAAGGCCTTTCACAGCGATAGGCACGTCCCGGAATTCCTTTGTAACATCCTCTTCATCCTCATCACTCGGGTCGAATGAAACATCTGGTGGGGTGTCTTCCCCATTTTGGACGGTGACAGCAACGTTCACCTTCACTTTATCGACGGACATTTTAGAAACGCCCTTCGGCTTTTGAAGAGATATTTCCGTTGTCCCGGACTCCTTGATGTTCGAAATATCGACGTCCAATACAAGTTCCTTTATGGATTCCAATGTCTTTTTCGGACCATACAGTTTGACCGTTTTCGTATCTGTGAAGATGGAATCGATGGTTACATTCTCCCCCGAAACTCCTCTTTGTCTTAATACAATTGGAACTTCTTTATTGAACTCCTCGACTTCCACTTTAACAGTCACGTCCGCCGGTTCAATTGTGACATTCAACTTGTTCAAGTCCCTATCCAGTACTCGAACCCTTGCTTTTTGTTCAAATGATTTATTTATACCTTTTTCTCCAACAGCAGAAACTTTTACAAATCCAATTGATTCAATAACACTTTTAGCACCTGTTATTTCCACCTTAGCGGGCTCCACATCCATTTTGACGACATAGTAGCCTTCAGCAAGGAGCCTTTCATTCAACTCCGGATCAACCGTAAGCTGTTCCGTTATCTTTTCTTCAATAACGACGTCAACCATTGCGGGATCCAGCTTTACATCTAGCTTTTCTGAAAGGTTCTCCGACTGAATTTCGACTTTATGCTTTCCAATCGGCAAACTTCGCAGGTCGACTTTCAGTGTAAAGTCTTTAATCAGTTTAGCTGATTGGACGAGGTTTGCAGGCCCTTGAATCGACATATTCACCGTTTCAGGCACACCCGTCACAACTAAATTTTCATCATCATAATAAACTTCGACCGGAACGTCCCGGATAGTATCCACTGTATCGCCCACGGTTGACCGGTTCGTTTTGTCCTCTTCAGCTTGGACGGAAAAGAAAAGGATGATGGCGAGTGCCAATGCCGTGAAACGGAGAAACCATGGGCGGTCCATTAACTTATCCATTTTCCCGTTTCCCCCGTTTCCAAAATGATTTTGGAGATGTTTCATCCTCTGCTCCGAACCATACTTGACGTAATTGTTTTTCGAAGTCCTCCATCGACAGGTTTCTGTTAATATCCCCGTTTGCAGTTAGACTGACGCTACCCGTCTCTTCGGAAACGACGATTGTGATCGCATCAGTCACTTCACTGATACCTAAAGCCGCCCGGTGACGAGTTCCCAATTCTTTCGAGATAAAGGGGTTTTCAGAGAGCGGCAAATAACAGGCTGCTGCGGCAATACGATTTTTTTGTAAGATGACAGCCCCGTCATGCAAAGGTGTATTTGGAATGAAAATATTAATCAGCAATTCAGAGGTGACATTTGAATTCATCTGAATTCCGGTTTCAATATATTCACTTAACCCCGTCTCCCTCTCAATCGAGATAAGCGCACCAATCCGCCGCTTCGCCATATAGCTGACCGACTTTTGGAAAGCTTCGATTAAGCGGTCCCGTTCCTCTTCCTCTTGCATTGCAGATCGTGCAAAAAGACGGCCGCGCCCTAATTGCTCCAGCGCACGCCTCACTTCTGGCTGGAAGATGATGATCACCGCAAGGAATCCGAAAATCAACACCTGCTCCATCATCCACTTTAATGTGTTCAACTCAAGGTACTCGGTCAAGATACGCGCAAAAATGATGACAAATATCCCTTTAAGCAGTTGTACCGCCTTTGTTCCTTTTATGATTGTGATCAGTTTATAAAAAACGAACCAAACGAGAAGCACATCCACTATATTTTTAAGTATTTCAACCGGACTAGAATTCGTAATTATTTCCCAACCAGGCATGCGCTTCCCCACCTTCATCCCAAATTCTTATACAATAGTATATCATACAGCCCTGTTCCAATGCTTCCTAAAACGTACAGTGATTGGATTTTCAAAGGAAGTGTCTTTAGTACATCTTTATTTTTAATGAACTGCTCGATAATGGACGTTTGATGGCTTGGTTTGGTTGCGGGAGAGGGGACTTGTCGTATGGAGGAGCATTAGGTCGTGGGGGATTGCTTTGGACGCGGGGGGACGCGCTTTGGACGCGGGGAGATGCGCTTTGGACGCGGAGAGATGCGCTTTGGACGCGGAGAGATGCGCTTTGGACGCGGGGGGACGCGCTTTGGACGCGGGGAGCGCTGCTTTGGACGCGGGGAGCGCTGCTTTGGACGCGGAGAGATGCGCTTTGGACGCGGGGAGCGCTGCTTTGGACGCGGGGAGATGCGCTTTGGACGCGGGGAGCGCTGCTTTGGACGCGGGGTGATGCGCTTTGGACGCGGGGGCATCGGCTTGGGATGTACGATGCCCCGTTTTGAACGCGGGATAGGTTGCTTTGAATAAGGACGAAGCGTGCCGCAATTAAAATTGCTGTTAAAACAAGCTTATGAGGCGTCACCTTATATAAAATGTAGTTCTACGACTTCCTTTCATGATTAGATTGGTTTTTTTCAATAGTCTTTTTGCAATTGGCTGATGTTCTACACCTGCAAAAGCACGAAATTGGCGATTAGTTATATGGTTATCCATTAAATAGAACCAATCATCCAGTAGAGATAGGTGACAATCCAATGCATTATAAGAACAGTTTTGACAGCGCCACTTTTTCTCAAGCCACTTCATTCCCACGTATTTGCAACTTGGACAAATAACTCCCGGGATTATATCCTCCTTTGCTATATTCATTGTCTTCCTTAAAGGAAATGGATCGTATTCGTGGTGTGAATCAGCAATTTCATGTGCAATTTCACTAATTTTATTTCTGGTCAATACCCCTTCATCGACTGTTGTGGTGTACAACTCAATCGGAATTTCATGTGTAAATAAAATTTGAATGTCGGTTTCATCTTCGATAAATAATTCGTTTGTATAAGCTAAACCTATAATCCCCGTTATCTTAATGGCAATGCCTCGTCCCTTTAACCATTTTTCCATGAATATCTTTTTTCTTTCCAGCTCCGTAATCGGACTTTGAATTACCTTCCTTTCTCCATTAGATTCTTGAATAAATTGTGTTGGGTTCGCCTTTACGATTAACTTGCCCCCAAGATTCTTAATTTCAAAAATTATTATCCGATCTGGAAGGATCAGCACAGAATCCATCTGAAAGTAAATGCCGTTGTATAACAGGCAAACGTCATGCAATAATCCAAATGGATAAGATGGACGGAATTCTTTAATATGCTTATCAAAATTCAGTTCACCTCCAAATCCGGCTTTTCTCTTCCTTAGCTCCTCTTGAACCCTATTGTAATGTTTGTGATTATGAGGAAGCCGGTCGAGTAATGACTGCAGACCAAGCAGCGACAAGGGTTCACTTCTGTTTTTAATCAACACTTTCATCACCTCAATGGCATTGTAGCAGGACATCTAAATGTTTCCAAACGCGCAATAATTTGAATATGAATTCGTTTTGTGGTTAATAATTCATTTTTGATATCAAATTCCTCATTCTATTTAGATTATCGGTAGAAAAAAACTTTTTTCGGAGCAGATTAGGGTGGATCGGATTACTTTGGACGCGCGAAGACGATCTTTGGACGACGGACTTACCGCTTTGGACGCGCGAAGACAATCTTTGGACGACGGACATACCCCTTTGGACGCGCAAAGACAATCTTTGGAAGACGGACTTACCGCTTTGGACGCGCGAAGACAATCTTTGGACGACGGACTTACCGCTTTGGACGCGCAAAGACAATCTTTGGACGACGGACATATCGCTTTGGACGCGCGAAGACAATCTTTGGACGACGGACTTACCGCTTTGGACGCGCGAAGACAATCTTTGGACGCTGGACATATCGCTTTGGACGCGCGAAGACAATCTTTGGACATACCGCTTTGGACGCGTGGTGCCAAGCTGTAAACGAGATAGCATTTGTCCACCATAAAAAAAACGACCAACTCTCGTAAACGGGAGTTGATCACTTTTTTATTCTTCCTTCTTCTCGTCTTTAGAGGATGGGAAGACTTCCTTGACGGTCGACTTGATTTTATACCAGAGCCAATCGAATGCTTTGTCGATTTCTTCGCTTGTGCCTGTTACGACGGCAGTGGAGGCCATGTATTTGGAACCGCGGATGACGGTTACGTTGCCGTCCACTTCGCCTTCGATCCGAAGATTCCCGTTTCTGACGACGAGGTCGCCTTTCACAACTTCGCCGGCTGGTACGACGACCGTTTCCCCCTCGATGACCAAGTTCGGCTGCTTCGTGAATGAAAATTGTTGGTTGTTGCTATAGCTTGAAAAGAGCGTGGCGCTCATTAGCATTAAAAAAAGTGCGGCTGCAGCCACTAGTGGGTGCCTACGTAGTAGGCGTTGAAAACCTGCTTGCGATTTTTCTTTCGGGAGACGTGCCATGACGCCTGAGACAAATCCCTCCGGTGCATTTACTGGTGCAGCACTTTTGAGGAACAACGCCGACATTTTCAATTCATCCATCATTTCCCTGCAATGTGGACATTCAGCTAAATGTGCTTGCAACATTTGCTCATCTTGGCGGCTAATATCTCCGTCTAAATACGCGTGCATTAAGTGGATAACTGGTTCCTGACACGTATTCATACTTAATTCCCTCCTACATATTACCCATCTGTTTCCGAAGCGCTTCCCGTCCACGGTGAACACGGGTCTTTACGGTTCCTAATGGTAATTCTAAAATATCACTGATCTCTTGTAACGGCAATTCTTCTAGATAGCGCAGAATGATGACAGTCCGATATTTGTCGGGCAACCTGCCAATTTCGTATTGGACACGCTCTTGCGTTTCCATCCGCTCAACTTCTTCTTCCGGCAAGTCTCCGGTTGCAGAAATTTGAGAGTACATATTCAGACCATCGGTACCTGGTACTGTCGCATCCAGATAAAAGTCCGGCTTCTTCTTCCGTATTCGATCGATGCATAAGTTTGTAGCAATCCGATACAACCATGTGGAGAACTTCCTCTTCTGATCATACGTATGGATATTGACATAAGCACGTACAAACGCTTCTTGTGCAATATCCTCCGCCTCTTGGGGATTGCCGAGCATTCGATAACAAACATGATACAGCCGATGCTGAAATAAACTAACAATCTCTCCGAATGCATCTTGATTGCCTTTGATCACTTCATTTATTCGTTTATTGACCAATTCATCCAATGACTTTCATCCTCCGCTCTATGCGGCTGTTCCTTCTATACGTTTGAAGGGTTCACAGGTTTCATTTTTAGTTCATATTTTTTATTTTACCAAAGATTGATAACAATTTCTGTCCTTTTTACAAATTCAATACATAAAAATACCACCCGGAAATTAATCCGAGCGGCCTGTCTCATAATAACTTTTCACCAAATAATGAACCCATCAGTCCTACTGTCACATCAGCGGTTTTATTCTTCTCATCAAGGATTGGATTGACCTCGACAAATTCAGCTGAAGTGATCATGCCGGAGTCCTCTAGCATCTCCATTGCAAGATGGCTTTCCCGATAGCTGATACCACCCGGCACCGGTGTTCCGACTCCTGGTGTGTAGATCGGATCCAAACCATCCAAATCTAATGATAAATGAACCCCACCCAATTTTTTGGCTTTCAAATAAGCGATGGCCTCATTCATGACAGCCGTCATGCCGTCACGATCGATTTCATGCATCGTGAACACTTTGACGCCTTTTTCTTTGATCAATTGGCGTTCTCCAGGATCGACTGAACGTGCACCAATAATGACAATGTTTTCAGGCTTCACTTTTTGACCGTCTTTGAAAATATTAACCAATCTTTCATGCCCAAGCCCCATGGATACCGCCAAAGGCATTCCATGGATATTCCCCGATGGTGATGTCTCCGCAGTATTCATATCCACATGAGCATCGTACCAGATGACACCTAGATTTTCATACTTTGAGGATAATCCAGCAAGCGTGCCAATTGCAATGCTATGGTCGCCTCCGAGCACCAGCGGGAAATCGCCTTGTTCAACTACTTGAGCAACTCGATTCGCGAGTTCGCTAGTCGCTTGTACGACTTCTTCCAAGTTTTTCAAATTTGTATCTTCTCGTTCGAGGCTTTCGACAGCACTTACTTGAATATCGCCCTCATCTTTCAGCGTGTGGCCGATTGCTTCTAATCTTTTTATTGCGCCAGCATAACGAATGGCACTTGGTCCCATGTCCACGCCCCTGCGACTTTGTCCAAAATCGAGCGGAACACCAATAATTGATATATCTAATTTTTTCATTTAAACCAGCCCCCTTAACAATCATATTGTAATTCGTTAAAAGGAATGGCTCAACTCAACAATTTTCTGGATATTTATTCATCTTTCGACACGTTTGTAAACATATACTCACATTCTTCAGGCGGCAAAGGCCTGCTGTATAAATAGCCTTGTCCTTCTCTGCAACCTAGTCCGTGAAGAATTTCTGCTTGCTCCACGGTCTCAACTCCTTCTGCAATGACATTCAGTCCAGCAGTGTCTGCCAGCGTTACAATGGCTTTGACGATAGCTCTGCTGTTTTGATTCACATCGATGTCCTTGACGAACGACATGTCGATTTTCAGAATATCCGCAGGAAGTTCCTTAATATAACTGAACGTACTATAACCGGTTCCAAAATCATCGATAGCAATAATGATGCCTAAATCCCTAATTCGCTGGATCGTGTATCGCATCTCCTCCCGATCCGCGAAAGCACTTTCCGTCAGTTCAATTTCAATTAATTCCGGGGAAACGTTCTCCTCCATTAGGATTCTCTCAATCGTCTCTACGATATCCGGCTCTTCCAACTGGACTGCTGACATATTCACAGCAATCCGAAACGGCTTGAATCCTTGGCGTGTCCATCGTGCAGCCTGCTTGCAAGCTTCCCGTAATATCCACTCGCCCAAGGGCAATATGATTTTCGTCTCTTCCGCTAACGGAATGAATTTGTCCGGTGGTATCCGACCGAGATCGGGGTGATTCCATCGTACCAATGCTTCAACACCAGCCAATTCACCGATCGCTAAATTCATCTTCGGCTGATATTCCAATGTAAAATGCCCCAATTGAACGCTTTTCCGCAATTCATTTTCAAGAAGAATACGCTCCAATGTTTTCGTTGCAGCTTCCGGCGCGTACATTTTAGCAATTCCGCCACCTTGCTCCTTAACGTAATGAAGTGCCTTATCCGCCATCATAATAAGCTCGGCTGCCGTTTCAGCGTGATCCGGAAATAATGCGATGCCACAGCTAATAGAAATGCTATAAGTTTCCTCGTCAATTTGAATCGGCATCTCTAGGCAAGATTTTATTTCACCTGTCAGCCGCTCCACTTCTTCTTCGCTGACGGCTTTCAAAGTTGTGAAAGCAAACTCATCACCTGAAATACGACCAATAATATCTTCGGTACTCAATGCATCCTTCAACCGTTCCGCAATGATAGAGAGCACATAATCTCCGGTCTCATGTCCGAATGAGTCATTCACATTACGCAGTCGATCGATATTCAAATAGACCAAACCAACTTTGGAACCCCTTTTTCTACCTTTAAGGGCGACATCCAAATTTTCACTAAAGGCATTCCGATTAAAAAGGGACGTCAATTGATCATTATCCGCAAGGTCTTGGATAATCACTTCCGATTCTTTTTGCCATGAAATATCATGCATCGCTACAACAAGATGGTTATAATACTCTCCCTCTTCATGGATCAAGTTCAAGCTTGCCTCCATTGTTTTGACGCGGTTGTTTTCATCCAAGACCCGGACTTCAAGAACAGCAGGAGCATCACCTACCATCGCTACAGCCTTGTCAAACGCGGCATAATCCTCTTTTGCGATAATGGAATGGATATTGGCACATTCAAGTTGGCCGAGGTCATAACCTAATAAATGCTTATGTGTTGGGGATACATACTGGAAATTTCCTTCCAGGTCAATAATTGAAATGAAGTCCATGGAGTTCTCGGTGATCACTCGATATACTTCCGCGTCTTTCTGTATCTTCTCTTCCAGGCGCTTTCGTTCTGTAATATCGTTTCGAATGGAAATGTAACGACTCGGAATACCTTTCTCGTTTAAAAACGGGATGATCTTTGTATCGACCCAATAGTAACTTCCGTCTTTGGCCCGATTACGTATTTCTCCATGCCATATGTTCCCTCGCCCGATTGTGGCCCACATATTTTTAAAAAACTCTTTCGAGTGATAGCCGGAATTAATGATTGCATGCGTCGCGCCAATCAACTCTTCCGGTCTATATTTTGACATCTTAATGAATAACTCGTTGACGTAAGTAATTTTACCTGTTCGATCGGTGATAGCGACAATGGCCGATTGGTCGAGGGCGTATGCGATATCCCCGAGCATCTCCTCCACATCCCACCTATTCTCTTTGCCAGTTATTTTCTGCATCATTTGAATATAATCATGCATGGGGCATCACTATTCCTCTCATCTTGTAGAACTTTGACGATTTATATGTACTATACAATACCTTTCTAGGATACTCGCGTAATTTGCATATGAAGGTCGTTGCTTATGAACTTTTTTCGAAATCCGTAAAGGGGGAGGATTTTTAGGCAATAAAAAAAACCCTTCTTCTGTCGGATTTTGTGGGTTGGGTATTTGGTTGGTTTTATGTTGGGGTGTTTTTGAATTAAAATATTTTTACTTTTTTAGTTGGATTGCTTTTGTATTAAAACCTTTTGCTCCTAATACCTTGCGGTATTACTCGCAATTTTAAAACCTTGTGCTCCTAATACCTTGCGGTATTACTCGCAAATTTTTTTAAACGTGAAGCGTTTAAAAAAATTGGCTGGGGTAGCTGGATTCGAACCAACGAATGACGGAGTCAAAGTCCGTTGCCTTACCGCTTGGCTATACCCCAACGTTTGATATCGTGATAAGCTGCGTTTCCCAGAAAATATGTAAATGGTGGTGGGGGACGGATTCGAACCGCCGAACCCGGAGGGAGCGGATTTACAGTCCGCCGCGTTTAGCCACTTCGCTACCCCACCAGATGATTATTATTTGCTTTTATTAAAAGAGGAACAAAC
>NZ_BJYL01000023.1 GCF_007991495.1 Sporosarcina luteola
TCGCTGAATGTACTGCCAACACCGTTTCACCGGCCTCACGGGACTTTAAAGCACGCTGAATGTACCGCTAGCACCGTTTCACCGCACTCACGGGACTTTAAAGCAACTCTATTCGACCCGAAGTACGATTTCAACAGATTTAACACACAAAAAACCCTTTCCCAGTATAATCGGGAAAGGGTTGTATTGTAAAATTAACGTTTTGAGAACTGAGGTGCACGACGCGCGCCTTTAAGACCGTATTTTTTACGTTCTTTCATGCGTGAGTCACGTGTTAACAATCCTGCAGCTTTCAATGTGCCGCGGAAGTCAGGGTCTACAGTAAGTAGAGCACGAGCTACGCCGTGGCGGATAGCGCCTGCTTGACCTGTGTAACCGCCGCCGTGGACGTTTACATGGATGTCATAGCTGCCAAGTGTTTGAGTCGCTACAAGTGGTTGTTTGATCACTTCGCGAAGTGTTTCGAATGGTACGTAGTCTTCTACGTCACGGTTGTTGACGACGATTTTGCCTTCGCCAGGTACGAGACGTACACGAGCTACTGAACTTTTACGACGGCCAGTGCCGATATATTGTACTTGTGCCAAAAGTGTTTCCTCCTCTTAATTATCCGCGAAGCTCGTATGCTTCTGGTTTTTGTGCCGTATGTGGATGTTCCGGTCCAGCATAGACATGAAGTTTCTTGATAGTTTGACGACCTAGAGGGCCTTTTGGAAGCATCCCTTTAATCGCAAGTTCCAACATTTTAGTTGGATAGTTTGTACGCATTTCAAGAGCAGTACGTTGTTTAAGATTACCTGTATAGCCAGTGTGACGATAGTAGATTTTATCTTTTAATTTATTCCCAGACAAATGGATTTTCTCAGCGTTGATGATGATGACGTGATCGCCAGTGTCAACGTGTGGTGTGAACGTAGGTTTGTTTTTGCCGCGCAAAATTGCTGCAACTTCAGAAGCTAGACGACCAAGCGTCTGTCCTTCAGCGTCGACAACGAGCCATTTACGCTCTACTTCGTGACCTTTAGCCATGAATGTTGTACGCATGTATTGTTTCCTCCTAAAATTATCAATCTGTTCCGTTGTTTTCTCTATCCCTAAACACAAATAAACTTTCCGGGGCTTATTGTGGGGTTATTGAAATACCATTTATCATCTTATATCGAATGCACTCATAAGTCAAGCATTTTCTAAGAAAACACCAGGAAAAGTTGACTCAGTGATTGTATGTCACATTCATCAAGTACAAACCGTGTGCTGGCGCTGTTTTACCGACCTTTTTACGGTCTTTGGCTTCGAGCATTTCCTTCATGTCCAATGGCTCGTTCCAACCGATACCGACTGCGAAAAGCATGCCTGCAATCGTCCGCACCATATTGTAAAGGAATCCGTCGCCTTCAATCGTCATGATCAGTTCTTCGCCTTGCTCAACAAGTGTCAGTTCCCGCACGGTCCGAACTTTATTTGCTGTCGCCGTTTTGGATGAACAGAAGCTTGTGAAATCATGCGTGCCGATGAAATACTGTGCCGCCTCGCGCATTCGTTCGATATCCGGTTTCCACTTTCCTAAATGGACTGCATAATTTCGTTCAAATGGGCTTTGAATTTCACTTGACGACCATTTGTACATATACGTCTTCCCTGTTGCGGAATAACGCGCATGAAATTCTTCATCCACAAACTCCACCTCGACAATTCTTACATCCTTCGGCAATAAAACATTCAGCGCCATTCTCCACCGGTCAGGCGGAAGATCCAATGGCGTGTCGAAATGGATTACTTGTCCAAAAGCATGGACGCCAGCATCTGTCCGGCCGCTTGCGACTGAATAGACTGTTTTGTCTTTGTGCAATTTTACAAGTGCCTTGTCAATAACCGATTGTACAGTCCGCATATTTGGTTGGGATTGGTACCCCGCGTAATCTGTGCCGTCGTAAGAAACCTTAGCTTTTACCCGTTTCATATCAGCTTCCTCCTCTCAACCAAAAGAGGGCGGCGACTAGGACGATGAAAATGATGATGACCAACGTATCGCGTCCTTGCCAATTCAATTGACGATACCTTGTCCTTCCTTCACCGCCGCGGTATCCTCTCACTTCCATCGCGATGGCAAGATCCTCTGCCCTTTTAAACGCACTGACGAATAGAGGTACTAGAAGCGGCACAACGGCCCTGATTCTTTCTTTAATGGTCCCACTCGTCAAATCGGATCCGCGCGCTAGCTGTGCCTTCAATATTTTATCCGTTTCATCCATTAAAGTCGGGATGAAGCGCAAAGCGATCGACATCATTAAGGCAAGTTCATGTACGGGCAATTTCACCCGCTTCAATGGATTCAATAGCGTTTCCATTCCATCTGTGATTGAGATCGGAGACGTTGTCAGCGTCAACACTGTCGTCATGAGCACAAGCACAAGGAATCGTATGGAAATGAAAATCCCTTGCCGCACACCCTCCTCATAGATTTTGAAGATCTTCAAATCGAGAAGCACTGCACCTTCTTTAGTGAAGAGGAAATGCATAAGCAAAGTGAAGACAATGAGGAAAAGAATCGGTTTTAACCCGTTGAATAAAAAATACAGCCTGATGCGTGAGATGAAGATGACAAGCAACGTAAAAGCGAGCAATAAGCCATACGTCATTGTATTGTTTGCAAGAAACACCGCAATGATGAATAGAAAGATGAACAAGAGCTTTGACCGTGGATCAAGACGATGAACAAAAGAATTTCCTGGCACATATCGCCCGAAAATCATTTTTTCAAGCATTATCTCTCACCTTCTTCCTTCAAGGCGGCAGCAATGGAAGATGCCAGTTGCCCTTCGGTTAGCGCTAGTCTGCCGAGCGGTCTGCCGATCAACTTCTCAAAATCGCGTTGGAAAGCCACAGAGCGCGGCAAGCCGAGCCTAAAGGATTTTAACCGTTCAGCATCAGCAAATACTTCTTCAGGCGTTCCTACGATGACAGAGCGCCCTTCATGCATCACTAGGACCTGATCCGCGTACATTGCTGCATCCTCCATGCTGTGGGTCACAAGAATGGTCGTCAAACCTTCCTCTTTATGCAGTTTATTGAAGAGCTCCATTATCTCTTTCCGCCCACGAGGGTCAAGCCCAGCTGTCGGTTCATCCAGAATGAGGATTGATGGCTTGAATGCAAGGACTCCTGCAATCGCAACCCGGCGCATTTGTCCACCCGATAGGTCAAATGGAGACTTTTGCGCTACATCTTCCGGTAATCCTAATAGTTTAATCAATTCATGAGCACGCTGCCTTGCTTCTTCAGCAGGCACCCCGAAATTCATCGGACCAAACATAATATCTTTTTCAACAGTCTCTTCGAATAGCTGATGCTCAGGGAATTGAAAAACGATGCCGACATTCCGGCGTATTTCTTTTAACTCTTTCGCCTTTGTGTCTGCAGTGATGCTTACATTCCCGATGCGGACGACTCCTTCCGTCGGTTTCAGAAGACCGTTCAAGTGCAGCAGCAATGTTGATTTGCCTGAGCCTGTATGTCCGATGACTGCCGTATAGGATCCTGATTCAATTGAGGCATTTACTTCAAACAGCGCTCGTTTTTCAAACGGAGTGCCTTTTGCGTATGAATAGCCTACTTGTTGAAGTGAGATGTCCATAATTCATTCACCAACTCTTCTTCTGTCGTATGTTCCCCTTGTATCTCAACGCCAGCTTGTCGAAGATAGCGGGATAATCGTGATGCAAAAGGTAAGTCCAAACCGATTGCTTCAAGTTCCTCACCATGTGCAAATATCTCTTCGGGTTTTCCTGTTAGCATCAACTTTCCGTCATTCATGACAATAACTTTATCTGCCAATAATACTTCTTCAAGATCATGCGTAATGGAAATAACCGTCAGGCCGGTCGTGCGCTTTAGGTCATCGACAACCTTAATCACTTCGTCACGGCCTTGTGGGTCAAGCATGGACGTGGCCTCATCCAAAATAAGCAGTTTTGGCTGCATTGCAAGTGCCCCGGCAATCGCCACACGTTGTTTTTGTCCGCCGGAAAGGTGATGGGGCTCATGATCCAGAAACCCTGCCATGTTCACTTGGGCGAGAGACTCGTGTACACGTGGTACCATCTGTTCAAAAGGAACGCCGTTATTCTCCAAAGCGAATGCCACATCATCTTGGACAGTCGATCCGACAAACTGGTTGTCGGGGTTTTGGAAGACAATTCCGATTCGAGAGCGGATGTCCCAAATGTTTTCAGCGTCCAGTTTTTCCAAAAAAACATTTACGCTGCCCTCTTCAGGAAACAAAAGACCAATCATCATCTTCGCCAACGTCGATTTGCCCGAACCGTTATGCCCGACGATCGCAATCCATTCCCCATCCCAAACCGTAAAACTGACATCGTCAATTGCTTTGCGGGATTCGCCATCTTCTGACTCATATGTATAGGAAACATGATCTAATGATAAAATCTCTTTCACATCATTCACCTCCGGCACTTCTTTAAGTATGTATGATAACGATGATTTGTACAAAAATTCCTCTATGTAAATAAAAAAAGCGCGCACCTCATCCGAAGAAATGCGCTCAAATCTATTCTGATGCCGGGTGCTCAATCCGAATCAGCGGATGAGGTGCGTAGAGCTAGACCGATCGGCTAAACCGTCGATCGTAACACTCAGCTTTTAATATTGTCGTATAAATTAAAAGGGTGCGGCTGTGCGTATGCCAGACACACCCTTAATTTTTATATATGTGATTATACTAATTCGATGATAACGACTGGTGCTCCGTCTCCGCGACGAGGTCCCATTTTCATGATACGTGTATAACCGCCTTGGCGATCTGCGTACCGTGGTGCAACGTTATCGAATAGCTTTTGAATTGCAAAGATTTCCTTCTCATTGCCTTCTTCATCCGAAGTAGTAACTAGCTCACGGCGAATGAATTGTGCAGCTTGACGACGTGCGTGCAAGTCACCGCGTTTGCCAAGAGTGATCATCTTTTCAACGACTGAACGCAATTCTTTCGCACGCGCCTCAGTTGTTTGGATGCGCTCATGTACGATAAGGTCTGTCGCTAAGTCGCGAAGCATTGCTTTACGTTGTGAACTTGTACGTCCAAGTTTTCTGTAACCCATAGAAGTTTCCCTCCTTCAATCTAGTTGTTCTTAATCTTCCGAGCGCAACTCGAGGTTCAACTCGTCCAATTTCGCCTTCACTTCTTCAAGTGATTTACGGCCAAGGTTGCGCACTTTCATCATTTCATCCTCAGACTTGTTCGCAAGTTCGAGAACTGTATTGATGCCTGCGCGTTTTAGGCAGTTATAAGATCTGACAGATAGATCAAGCTCTTCGATAGTCATCTCAAGCACTTTCTCTTTCTGGTCTTCTTCTTTTTCTACCATGATTTCAGCAGTTTGTGCTTCGTCAGTCATGCCAACGAAGATATTCAGATGCTCCGTCAGGATTTTTGCTCCGAGCGAAACAGCTTCTTTCGGACCGATGCTGCCATCTGTCCAAATATCAAACGTCAACTTATCAAAGTTTGTGCTTTGACCTACACGAGTATTCTCGACCTGGAAATTGACGCGTGAAACTGGAGTGTAAATAGAGTCGATCGGAATTACACCAATCGCAAGATCCTCACGTTTGTTCTGATCGGAAGGTGCATAACCTCTACCACGGACAGCATACATACGCATACGCAAATGACCGTTCTTACCTAATGTGGCAATTTGAAGTTCAGGATTCAATACTTCGACATCACTATCATGAGTAATATCTGCAGCAGTAACCGTTCCTTCACCCTTCACATCTATTTCAATCACTTTCTCATCATCTGAGTAGATTTTGAGAGCAAGTTTCTTCACATTCAAAATAATTGTTGCAACGTCTTCAACGACACCTTCAATTGTAGAGAATTCATGAAGAACTCCGTCGATCTGGATAGATGTAACGGCAGCCCCTGGCAACGAGGAAAGAAGAATGCGGCGCAAGGAATTCCCTAAAGTATTTCCATAACCACGCTCCAACGGTTCGATAATAAACTTACCAAATTTGGAATCTTCACTGATCATAACTGTTTCAATCTTCGGTTTCTCAATCTCGATCATTCATTTACCCTCCTTCAAAACGTCTAGTATATAGGCCGTTCCATATTGAAATCGATTATAAAACAAATCAAAATGCAATCACACAATTCATTTTTACCATAAATTGTGCTTTTCAATCAATTGGAGAACAAACCATTATACACGGCGGCGTTTTGGTGGGCGGCATCCGTTATGTGGAACCGGAGTTACGTCTCTGATTGCAGTTACTTCAAGACCTGCAGCTTGTAGTGAACGAATTGCAGCTTCACGTCCAGCACCTGGTCCTTTAACAGTAACTTCCAAAGACTTCAAGCCATGCTCCATAGCAGTTTTAGCAGCTGTTTCAGCAGCCATTTGTGCAGCAAACGGAGTCGATTTACGAGAACCTCTGAATCCTAGTGCACCAGCACTTGACCATGAAAGTGCATTACCGTGACTATCAGTGATTGTTACGATTGTATTGTTGAACGTCGAACGGATATGTGCAATACCCGTTTCAATATTCTTTTTCACACGACGTTTACGAGTTTGTTGTTTACGTGCCATGTACGAAAACCTCCTTTACCTATTATTTCTTCTTGTTAGCTACTGTCCGCTTAGGACCTTTACGTGTACGTGCATTGTTTTTCGTGTTTTGTCCACGAACAGGCAATCCACGACGATGACGGATTCCACGGAAGCTTCCGATTTCCATCAAACGTTTGATGTTGAGGGAAGTTTCACGACGAAGGTCCCCTTCAACTTTCAAGCCGTCGATTTGCTCACGGATTTTATCAAGCTCTGCATCAGTTAGATCGCGAACGCGAGTTTCTTCAGAAACGCCAGCGCCAGCAAGGACCTTTTGTGCAGTTGTTTTTCCAATTCCAAAAATGTATGTCAATGAAATGACTACGCGCTTATCGCGCGGTACGTCTACACCAGCAATACGTGCCATATAGATAGTGCACCTCCCTTTGTATTAGCCTTGTCTTTGTTTATGTTTTGGATTTTCACAGATTACCATTACTCGGCCGCGTCTGCGAATAACTTTACATTTTTCGCAGATCGGTTTTACAGATGGCCTTACTTTCATCTTACCCAACCTCCTTCAATATTCCGGAGTTGCAAAAGTTTATTTGAAACGGTATGTGATACGACCGCGTGTCAAGTCATAAGGTGAGAGTTCCATCGTCACTTTGTCACCAGGCAGGATACGGATAAAGTGCATGCGGATCTTGCCTGAAACATGTGCAAGAATCGTATGACCATTTTCCAACTCCACCTTGAACATCGCGTTCGGCAACGTTTCGACTACAGTACCTTCAACTTCAATTACGTCGTCCTTCGCCATCAATCCTGTCTCCCTTCTATATCCAATAAAGGTCTTAACCATCGAGCGGCAGAAGTCGCCTTCAAAGCTTCCTTCAACATATGTCCGGATTGCATGAGTGATGTTCGAAAGACGTCTGTCACACTTCGTTTCCCGTAAGTCAGTCCCCGACTTTTGTTGTGGAAAATCGCATCGGAAAAGACACATACGACAGGATTGCCGTTGGTGTATTCCATCTTGGCAACACAATTCCAGTCAACATCTACATTATACCCACCATAGCGGATATTTGCATTTATGACAGTCTGAAAAGGTGCCATTAATGGATTATCACCAGTTCCTATACCGGGCACCATATGCTTTTGCAGCTCGTTACTTATATGCTCTTTCCGTGCAATAAAAGAAGCCTGCCCACTATATGGCGTGCATGAATTGCGTCCGGAAAGGATCACTGGCCACTCTCTGTTAGGATAGCGTCCAGATCTTTGAAAACTTCATTGATGTCCTTTTGTCCATCTATGTCTGTCAGCACGCCTTTAGCATTGTAGAAAGCCAATAGTGGTGCTGTTTGATTCATATTTACTTCCAGACGGTTCGTGACAGTTTCCGGATTGTCATCCGCTCGCTGATAAAGTTCTCCGCCATCCTTATCACAGATGCCTTCAACCTTTGGCGGGTTGAACTGCAAATGATAAGACGTGCCGCATACTTTACAAATTCTTCGACCGGTCAATCTCGCGATAAGTTCATCTTTTTCAACTTTGATGTTAAGAACATGTTCAATTTTCTTGCCCATATCCGCAAGCAATGCATCCAATGCTTCCGCTTGAGGGACAGTGCGTGGAAAACCATCGAGTAGGAATCCGTTATCACAGTCGGATTTGCTTAATCGTTCACGAACAATGCCAATTGTCACTTCATCAGGAACAAGTGCGCCTTGATCCATAAACGACTTTGCTTTGACTCCAAGTTCCGTGCCTTCCTGAATTGCAGCACGGAACATATCGCCTGTAGAAATATGAGGGATTTCGTACTTTTCGACAATTTTATCTGCTTGTGTACCTTTTCCAGCACCCGGCAGACCCATTAATACGATATTCATACGTCTTGCCCTCCATCATTACTCCAAACAGGAATTATCCGTTAGGAATATTATTTCATAAAGCCTTTGTAATGCCTTTTCACAAGTTGTGATTCAAGTTGTTTCATCGTTTCAAGGGCAACCCCGACAACGATGAGCAAACTTGTTCCTCCAATTTGAAGCGACTGTGGAAGATTCGCCAAATTAATGAAGAAAATCGGCATGACTGCCACGACAGCAAGGAAAATCGAGCCGACGAATGTCAGTCTGTACAAAGTGCTCGTTAAATAGCTTTGCGTATTTTGACCCGGACGAATGCCTGGGATATACGCGCCTTGTTTTTTCAGATTATCCGCCATATTTTCAGGATTCACTTGAATGAATGCGTAAAAATATGTGAATGCAAGGATCAGTGCTACGTAAAGTATCATTCCGACCGGTTGATTGTAATCAAACGTCCGTGTAATGAACTTTGTTACACTATTCTCACCGAAAAATGTTGCTATTTGCTGAGGTGTTATGAAAAACGCCACAGCAAAGATTACTGGGATAACCCCTGCAGCATTCAATTTCAAAGGTAAGTGCGTTTGTTGGCCAGCAGTTGTTTGCTGACGACCAGTCATACGTTTCGCATACTGAATAGGGATTTTACGGAGAGCCTCTTGTACATAAACAACTCCGACAACAATTGCAATAATTACAATTAATAACAATACCATTGTAGCGATCCGAATGAACAAAGCGTCACCCGCGTCTTGAATTTGTGTTGCGTACAGCTGGTTCACTGCGTTTGGAATACCTGAAACGATACCCGCGAAGATGATAATGGAAATACCATTACCCACTCCTTTTGCGGTGATCTGCTCACCAAGCCAAAGCAGGAAGGATGTACCCGCAGTCAACACAATTGCGATTACCACGTAAGTGGCGATCCCTTCGTCTTTTATTAGCGTTCCGCCGAACATTTGGTTGAAACCGAATGACATGGCGATTGCTTGGATAAAAGCGAGAATAACTGTGAAATATCTTGTGAATTGCGCAAGCTTCCGTCTTCCGACGTCCCCTTGCTTCGACCATTCAGTGAATTTCGGAACGACATCCATCTGCAATAATTGCACAATGATGGAGGCGGTGATGTACGGCATGATACCCATTGCAAAAATGGAGAATTGCTGTAATGCTCCACCGCCAAATGTGTTTAGAAACCCAATGAATTGATTGTTGGATTGTTGCAAAGCTGTTGCATCAACGTTCGGGACAGGAATGAATGCTCCTAGTCTGAATACGATGAGCACTAGTAGTGTGAAAATGATTTTAGACCTAATATCTCTAACGCGCATAAAGTTGGAGATTGTCTGAAACATTAAATCACCTCGGTTTGCCCGCCCGCTTTCTCGATGGCTTCTTTAGCAGAAGCAGAGAATTTATGAGCTTTGACAGTAATCTTTTTCTCGAGAATCCCATTTCCAAGAATCTTAATTCCTGATTTTTCATTGCTCACGATTCCAGTTTCAATTAGCAATTCAGGCGTAACTTCGGTACCTTCGTCAAAACGGTTAAGTACATCCAAATTCACGATTGCATATTCTTTACGATTAATGTTCGTAAATCCACGCTTCGGAAGTCTTTGGAATAGTGGGATTTGCCCACCTTCAAATCCAAGACGAACGCCACCGCCCGAACGAGCGTTTTGTCCTTTGTGACCTTTACCGGAAGTTTTACCTGTACCGGAACCGATTCCACGACCAATGCGTTTACGTGCTTTACGTGCGCCTTCAGCTGGCTTCATATCGTGTAATTTCATCTTATCGGCACCTCCTTATTTCGAAAATGTGCATTATTGTTCCTTAACAGTGACTAAGTGGCTTACTTTGTTGATCATGCCACGAATTGCTACGTTGTCTTGATGTTCAACTGTCTGATTTAATTTACGCAGACCGAGAGCTTCAACTGTTTTACGTTGTGCTGGCTTTGAGCCGATTACACTTTTCGTAAGGGTGATTTCAAGTTTGTTTGCCATTGTGTTTCCCCCCTTAACCTAACAGTTCTTCAACGGATTTGCCGCGCAATTTAGCTACGTCCTCAGCGCGTTTCAAATTCTTCAACCCTTCAATTGTTGCACGAACCATGTTGATCGGTGTGCTTGATCCTAAGGATTTTGAAAGGATATCCGTGATTCCTGCAAGTTCAAGTACCGCACGCACTGGTCCTCCGGCGATTACTCCTGTACCAGGCGCTGCCGGTTTGATGAGAATTTGTCCTGCACCAAAACGTCCAATAATTTCGTGCGGAGTTGTTCCTTTAACCATTGGCACTTCGATCAAGTTTTTCTTCGCATCTTCAATAGCTTTACGGATTGCATCCGGAACTTCTTGTGCTTTACCAGTTCCGAAACCGACGCGGCCGTTTTTATCACCGACAACGACAAGTGCTGTAAAGCGGAAACGACGTCCACCTTTTACCACTTTCGCTACGCGGTTGATCGTTACTACGCGTTCTTCGAATTCACTTCTATTCTGATCATTACGACGCATGAAATATGTCCCTCCTTCTTAATTAAAATTCCAGTCCATTTTCGCGTGCTGCGTCCGCAAGAGCTTTCACACGGCCGTGGAATAGGTATCCGCCACGGTCGAAAACAACCGATTTAACGTCTTTTTCAACGGCTTTCTTCGCGATCAACTCGCCAACTTTAGCTGCTGCTTCGGCATTCGCCTTAGAGTCCAATTCGAACCCTTTATCCATAGTGGAAGCACTAGCAATCGTAACGCCATTCACATCATCGATTAATTGTGCATAGATATGTTTGTTTGAACGATAAACATTCAAGCGTGGACGCGCTGGAGATCCGCTGATTTTCGTACGCACGCGTGCGTGACGTTTTTTACGGACAGCGTTCTTATCTTGTTTCGTGATCATCGTGGTCACTCCTTCCGAATGCCTTAAGCGGCATTATTTACCTGTTTTTCCTTCTTTTCTACGGACTTGTTCGCCTTCATACTTGATACCTTTACCTTTATACGGCTCTGGTGGACGTACTTTGCGAATGTTCGACGCTAGAGCACCGACGCGTTCTTTATTGATACCGCGAACGATGATTTTCGTGTTGGCAGGAACTTCAACTTCAATTCCTTCTTCCGGTGTAAATTCAACCGGGTGTGAGTAACCAACGTTCAATACTAGTTTTGTACCTTGAAGCTGAGCACGATACCCAACCCCAACTAGTTCTAGTGTACGTTCAAATCCTTTAGAAACTCCAGTTACCATGTTGTCCAGTAGGGAACGAGTAGTTCCGTGGATGGAACGGTGTTCTTTCGAATCAGTCGGACGAGTCAATGTAATGACGTTTCCTTCTTGTTCGATTTTAATATCAGCATTAAATGTATTTGTAAGTTCGCCTTTAGGACCTTTAACAGTAACGTGGTTATCATCAGTGATAGTAACAGTTACGTTTTCTGGAACCTCGATCGGGCGTTTACCAATTCGGGACATCCTGTTGCACCTCCATTCAATTGTTACAGATTACCAAACGTAAGCTACGACTTCTCCGCCTACTTGTTTTGCACGAGCTTCCTTATCAGTAAGGAGACCATTTGACGTGGATACGAGGGCGATACCTAGGCCATTCAAAACTTTTGGAACTTCATTCGTTTTTGCATAAACGCGAAGACCAGGTTTTGAGATACGTTTAAGACCAGTGATAACACGCTCATTGTTTTGACCATATTTAAGGAAAATGCGGATAATGCCTTGTTTGCTATCTTCCACATATTCAACATCGCGGACGAAACCTTCACGCTTCAAGATTTCAGCGATTTCTTTTTTCATGTTTGAAGCAGGTACCTCAAGCTTCTCGTGGCGAACCATGTTCGCATTACGGATGCGTGTAAGCATGTCTGCAATCGGATCACTCATTGTCATTACATTAACCTCCTTCCCAAGTTAGGGGATTACCAGCTTGCTTTTTTGACGCCAGGAATTTGTCCCTTATATGCGAGTTCGCGGAAACAAATACGGCAAAGTTTGAATTTGCGATATACGGAATGCGGACGACCACAGCGCTCGCAACGTGTATATTCTTGAACTTTGAACTTTGGCGTACGTTTCTGTTTAACGATCATTGATTTCTTAGCCACGTTTTCGCCTCCCTTTATTTTACTTTTGGAACGGCATGCCGAACTGCGTTAATAACTCACGTGCTTCTTCATCGGAGTTAGCAGTCGTAACGATGACGATATCCATTCCTCGTACTTTAGATACTTTATCGTAGTCGATTTCAGGGAATATAAGCTGTTCTTTCACACCAAGTGTGTAGTTACCGCGACCATCAAATGCTTTCTTAGAAACACCTCGGAAGTCACGAACACGTGGAAGTGAAATTGAGATCAGCTTGTCCAGGAACTCATACATGCGTTCGCCGCGTAGTGTAACTTTTGCGCCAATCGGCATTCCTTCACGTAGACGGAATCCAGCGATTGATTTCTTCGCTTTAGTAACAACTGGCTTTTGACCGGAAATAGTAGCTAAATCTTCTACTGCCGCGTCAAGCGCTTTAGAGTTTTGAACAGCATCACCAACACCCATGTTGATAACGATTTTCTCTACTTTTGGTACTTGCATTACTGAAGTATATTCAAACTTGCTCATGAGAGCAGGTGTGATTTCTTTCGAAAATTTCTCTTTTAAACGGCTCATCAGTTGGACCTCCTTTCATCCATTACTCATTTATCCAGCGCTTCACCGGATTTTTTAGCAATACGAATCTTTTTGCCATTTTCGATTTTATAACCTACGCGAGTCGGCTCGCCTGTCTTAGGATCGATCGGCATGACGTTGGATACATGGATAGCTGCCTCTTGGCTGATAATTCCGCCTTGAGGATTTGCTTGGTTTGGTTTCGTATGTTTCTTTACGATGTTGACACCTTCCACAAGCACGCGATCCTTCTTAGGGAAAGCAGCTAAGATTACTCCGGTCTTACCTTTGTCTTTTCCGGTGATGACCATAACTTTATCGCCTTTTTTAACGTGCATTTTATCGCACCTCCTTGATTGGCACTGTCATGTAATTAAAGAACTTCTGGAGCGAGTGAAATGATTTTCATGAAATTGCTGTCGCGCAATTCGCGTGCAACTGGTCCGAAAATACGTGTTCCACGTGGGCTCTTGTCATCACGGATGATAACACATGCGTTTTCGTCGAACGTAATGTAGGAGCCATCTTTACGACGTACTCCGCTTTTCGTGCGGACGATTACAGCCTTGACAACGTCGCCTTTCTTGACAACGCCACCAGGTGTTGCTTTTTTCACTGTTACAACAACGATATCACCGATATTTGCAGTTTTACGACCTGTTCCACCAAGTACTTTAATTGTTAGAACTTCACGTGCACCTGAGTTATCGGCAACTTTCATACGGCTCTCTTGTTGAATCATTGAGGCTACCTCCTCTCGGAATTTACTTTCCGAACGATATTAGATGATGACCGCTTTTTCGACTACTTCGATGAGGCGGAAACGCTTTGTTGCTGAAAGTGGACGAGTTTCCATAATGCGAACAACATCGCCGATTTTCGCTTCATTTAGTTCGTCATGGGCCTTGAATTTCTTCGAGTACTTTACACGTTTGCCGTATAAAGAATGCTTTTTATGTGTTTCTACCATTACGGTAACCGTTTTATCCATTTTGTCGGATACGACACGGCCTGTGTACACTTTGCGCTGGTTACGCTCAGTCATGGCTGCAACCTCCTTCATCAGTTATTTGCACTGATCTCTCTTTGACGTATTACAGTTTTCATGCGCGCAATCGATTTGCGAACTTCACGGATGCGTGCAGTGTTTTCTAATTGTCCTGTCGCTAATTGGAAGCGAAGGTTGAAAAGCTCTTCTTTCAGTGATTTCACTTTTTGCTCGATTTCTGCAGTTGTTAAGTCACGGATTTCTTTAGCTTTCATTAGATTCACCACCAATTTCTTCACGTTTTACAAACTTGCTCTTTACAGGCAGTTTGTGAGATGCGAGGCGAAGTGCTTCACGTGCAACTTCTTCTGACACACCTGCGATTTCAAACATTACACGGCCTGGCTTTACTACTGCTACCCAGCCTTCTACAGCACCTTTACCGGAACCCATCCGGACTTCAAGAGGCTTTTTCGTATATGGCTTATGTGGGAATATATTAATCCATACTTTACCGCCACGTTTCATGTAACGTGTCATTGCGATACGTGCAGATTCGATTTGACGGTTTGTGATCCAACCAGACTCAGTTGATTGTAAACCAAATTGGCCAAATTGCACAGATGCTCCGCCTTTTGTAGTTCCGCGCATTTTACCACGGAATACACGACGATATTTAACGCGTTTAGGCATTAACATAATTAGTTGCCTCCTTCCTCAGAGTTCTTCTTCACTGGAAGGACTTCTCCCCGGTAAATCCATACTTTTACGCCGAGCTTACCATAAGTAGTGTCAGCTTCTGCGTGTGCATAATCAATGTCTGCACGCAATGTATGAAGGGGAACAGTACCTTCACTATAGTGTTCCGCACGAGCGATATCAGCACCGCCAAGACGTCCGGATACTTGTGTTTTGATTCCTTTTGCACCAGAACGAATAGTACGTTGAATTGCTTGTTTTTGTGCACGACGGAAAGATACACGGCTTTCAAGTTGACGTGCAATTGATTCTGCAACCAATTTTGCGTCTAGATCAGCACGTTTAATTTCCACGATGTTGATGTGCACGCGCTTGCCAGTAATATCGTTAAGGGCTTTACGAAGTGCTTCGACTTCAGAACCGCCTTTACCGATTACCATACCCGGCTTCGCAGTGTGAATTGTAATATTAACACGCTTTGCAGCACGTTCGATTTCCACTTTGGAAACAGCAGCGTCTACTAGGCGCTTTTCGATGAATCCACGGATTTTCAAGTCTTCGTGTAAAAGATTCGCATAGTCTTTTTCTGCATACCATTTCGAATCCCAATCACGAATGATGCCAACCCGCAAACCATTAGGATGTACTTTTTGACCCACGAATTACCCCTCCTTCTTTTCGGATACCACTACAGTGATGTGGCTAGTACGTTTGTTAATCGCACTTGCACGACCTTGTGCACGTGGACGGAAACGTTTCATTGTCGGACCTTCATCAACGAAAACTTCGCTGACTACAAGATTCTCAACATCCATTTCATAGTTGTGTTCAGCATTAGCGATTGCTGATTGTAATACTTTTTCTACAACCGGAGATGCCGCTTTAGGCGTCAGGCGTAGAATCGCGACAGCTTCACCGATTTTCTTGCCCCGGATAAGATCAACGACCAAACGGACTTTGCGAGGAGCAATACGGACTGTGCGGGCAGTAGCTTTTGCTTGTTGCATCAGATTAACCTCCTCTCAATTAGCGTCTTGTTTTCTTATCGTCAGCGCCATGACCTTTGTATGTGCGCGTAGGTACGAATTCACCTAGTTTGTGACCAACCATATCTTCAGTCACGTAAACTGGTACGTGTTTGCGTCCGTCGTATACAGCAATCGTCAAACCGATGAATGACGGGAAGATTGTAGAACGGCGTGACCAAGTTTTAATGACCTGCTTTTTCTGTGCATCTTTTTGAGCGTCGACCTTTTTCAAAAGATGATCATCTGCGAAAGGTCCTTTTTTCAAGCTGCGGCCCATGTTGGATCCTCCTTCCGTGATGACTGTTCTACGGTCCATTCATTGAACCGCAGGGTCATCACATTATTTTTTACGGCGACGAACGATAAGTTTGTCGGATTTGTTGTTTTTCTTACGAGTTTTGTAACCAAGAGCTGGTTTACCCCAAGGTGTAACTGGGCTCGGACGGCCGATTGGCGTACGTCCTTCACCACCACCATGTGGGTGATCGTTAGGGTTCATAACAGATCCACGAACTGTCGGACGTTTGCCCATCCAACGTGAACGACCTGCTTTACCGATGTTGATCAATTCATGTTGCTCGTTACCTACTTGACCGATTGTAGCACGGCAAGTTGATAGGATCATACGAACTTCACCGGATTGTAGACGGATGATGACATATTTGCCTTCACGTCCAAGTAGTTGTGCAGATGTACCTGCAGAACGTACTAATTGGCCGCCTTTACCAGGTTTCAATTCGATATTGTGGATAGTAGAACCCATTGGGATGTTTTCAAGTGGAAGTGTGTTTCCGACTCTGATATCCGCTTCTGGACCTGACATTACTGTCATTCCTACTTCCAATCCTTTTGGAGCTAGGATATAGCGTTTTTCCCCATCAGCATAGTTGATTAGGGCAATGTTAGCAGAACGGTTTGGATCGTATTCGATCGTGGCAACGCGTCCTGGAATGCCATCTTTCCGACGTTGGAAGTCGATGACACGGTATTGGCGCTTATGGCCTCCACCTTGGTGACGAACAGTCATCCTACCTTGGTTGTTACGTCCGCCTTTACGCTTAAGTGGTTCAAGCAATGATTTTTCCGGCTTATCTGTTGTAATAGCAGAGAAGTCTGAAGTAGTCATATTACGACGTCCGTTGGAGGTAGGTTTATATTTCTTAATCGCCATTTTTGTTCCCTCCTTCGTTTATTTACGAGTCAATTACATTTCGAATAGTTCGATGTCTTTTGAATCAGCAGTCAAAGTTACGATCGCTTTACGGCGCTTGTTTGTGTAACCAGCATGTTTGCCCATACGTTTGAACTTGCCTTTATAGTTCTGTACGTTGACTTTTTCAACTTTCACTCCGAAGATTTCTTCGACAGCTTGCTTCACATGAGTTTTGTTAGCGCGAGTGTCAACTTCGAAAGTGTACTTTTTGTATTCCATTTGTTCTGAAGAACGCTCGGTAATGACCGGACGTTTTAGTACATCACGTGCTTCCATTAACCAAGCACCTCCTCAATTTTTTGAACTGCGTCTTTAGTGATGACAAGCTTGTCATGTCCGACAAGGTCAAGAACGTTAACGCCGTTTGCTGTAACTACGCTGATGCCAGGGATGTTACGAGCGGACAATGCCACTGCTTCATCAAGGTCAGCTGTTACGAACAATGCTTTTTTATTGATTGAAAGGTCTTTAAGAACCTTTGTGAATTCTTTTGTTTTTGGTGCATCGAATGCTAGGCCTTCCAATACGATGATTTCTTCATCGCGCACTTTCGTAGAAAGAGCAGATAGAAGTGCCAAACGACGGACTTTCTTTGGAAGCTTGTAGCTGTAGCTTCTTTGAGATGGTCCGAATACGATACCGCCTCCACGCCATTGTGGTGAACGAATTGAACCTTGACGCGCACGTCCTGTTCCTTTTTGGCGCCATGGTTTACGGCCACCGCCAGCAACTTCCGCGCGAGTTTTTACTTTATGATTACCTTGGCGCAACGACGCACGTTGTTGAACCAAAGCTTCGAATAGAACAGCTTCATTTGGTTCGATACCGAAAATCGCTTCGTTCAATTCGATTTCGCCAACTGAAGAACCTGTTTGACTTAGTACGGATACTTTAGGCATTTTGTTTCCTCCTTCCTTTAAGAATTAGTTCCCTTTGATTGCGCTTTTCACTGTGATTAGTGATTTGCGTGCTCCTGGAACGTTACCTTTAACTAGCAGCAAGTTACGCTCAGCGTCAACTCGTACGATTTCAAGGTTTTGGATCGTAATAGTGTCTCCACCAGTACGTCCTGGCAATTTTTTACCTTTGAATACACGTTGTCCGTCAACCGAACCTAGTGAACCCGGTGCGCGGTGGAAACGGGAACCGTGACTCATTGGTCCGCGTGAGAATCCGTGGCGTTTAATAACACCTTGGAACCCTTTACCTTTTGATACTCCTGTAATGTCGACGATATCGCCTTCAGCGAATGTATCGACTTTGACTTCCTGACCAACTTCATACCCAGCTACGTCTACCCCGCGGAATTCACGGATGAAGCGCTTAGGTGCCGTTTCAGCTTTAGCAACGTGTCCTTTTTCAGGTTTGTTTGCTAGCTTTTCACGTTTGTCGTCGAATCCAAGCTGGATTGCTTCGTAGCCGTCTGTTTCAACTGTCTTCTTTTGAAGAACAACGTTTGGAGCAGCTTCAATCACAGTTACTGGAATGAGATCGCCGTTTTCAGCAAAAATTTGCGTCATGCCGACTTTTCTCCCTAAGATTCCTTTGGTCATTTGTCACACCTCCTGAATTAATAGTTTTATTTTTAGAACGATTAAAGTTTGATTTCAATGTCAACGCCAGATGGTAAATCGAGTTTCATCAATGCATCGACAGTTTGTGGTGTCGGATTGACGATATCGATAAGACGTTTATGCGTACGCATTTCGAACTGCTCGCGCGAATCTTTGTACTTATGTACCGCACGAAGAACTGTATAAACAGATCTCTCAGTTGGAAGAGGTATCGGACCTGATACGCTTGCACCTGAACGTTTTGCTGTTTCTACAATCTTTTCAGCTGACTGATCAAGAATTCTGTGATCATATGCTTTTAAACGGATACGAATCTTCTGTTTTGCCATTACTTTCCCTCCTTCTCGCCTATTTTCTAGACATTCTCCACGGAAATTTCCCACACACATGCCATGGCAAAGCGGCCGGGTGTGTCGGCAACCTCCCGCTTCATCGCAGTCAAAGACCAACATTCAACATTATACACAATGAAAAAGAATCCCGCAACCCTTTTCGCGAAATTCTTTTTGTCGGCTTTTTAATTATAAGGGGATGTTGCACATAATACAACTGTTTTGTAGGATTTTACGTGAAAACTAGCGAGTTTTTTTGCGAAGTGTACAGCTATTTGTCATAACGCGGCTTGTGGATTTCAACATATTCCTCGCTTATCTAAAATGCTATGAAAATTAAGTCGTAATAAAGGATGCTATTGTAGTGTTGCTTGCTTTGAGCGCGGGCGGGCCTTATTTGAGCGCGGAGCAGCTTGCCTTGAGCGCGGATGGCCCTTTCTTGAGCGCGGAGCAGCTTGCCTTCAGCGCGGATGGCCCTTTCTTGAGCGCGTTGCAGGCTTCTTTGAGCGCGGAAAGTCCTTTCTTGAGCGCAGATCAGCTTGCCTTGAGCGCAGAAGGGCCTTTCTTGAGCGCGTTGCAGGCTTCTTTGAGCGCGGATGGCCCTTTCTTGAGCGCGGAGCAGCTTGCTTTGAGCGTGGAAGAGCCTTTCTTGAGCGCGGAGCAGGCTTCTTTGAGCGCGGATGGCCCTTTCTTGAGCGCGGAGCAGCTTGCTTTGAGCGCGGGAGTGATTTCTTTGAGCGCGGAGCAGTCTTCTTCGAGCATGCAGCTCCCACACATTTAATGTAGCATTTAACTGCTCGGACTTTTTGCGCGGCTTCGCTCTATGATCGACCTCACATCCACTTGCGCTTACTGTCATTGACTAGCAAAATGGCTTTCCAATAAAAAAACCCCGCACAAGTGCGGGGTCTCAAAAGTTATTACTTTTCGATTGTTGCTACAACGCCAGCGCCTACTGTACGGCCGCCTTCACGGATTGAGAATTTAGTACCTTCTTCAATCGCGATTGGAGCGATCAATTCTACAGTCATTTCAACGTTGTCGCCAGGCATAACCATTTCTACGCCTTCTGGAAGAGAGATGATTCCAGTAACGTCAGTTGTACGGAAGTAGAACTGTGGGCGGTAGTTAGAGAAGAATGGAGTGTGACGTCCACCCTCTTCTTTTGAAAGAACATAAACTTCTGATTTAAATTTAGTGTGTGGTGTGATTGTACCTGGTTTAGCAAGTACTTGACCACGTTCGATGTCTTCACGAGCTACCCCACGAAGAAGTGCACCGATGTTGTCGCCAGCTTCTGCATAGTCAAGAAGCTTACGGAACATTTCTACACCTGTAACAGTTGTAGATTTTGGTTCTTCAGTCAAACCGATGATGTCAACAACATCTCCGACTTTAACTACTCCACGCTCAACACGTCCAGTAGCAACTGTACCACGGCCTGTGATTGAGAATACGTCCTCAACTGGCATCATGAATGGCTTTTCAGTGTCACGTGGTGGTGTTGGGATGTACTCGTCAACTGCGTTCATTAGTTCAACGATTTTTTCTTCCCAATCAGCTTCACCTTCAAGTGCTTTAAGAGCAGAACCTTTGATGACAGGAATGTCGTCGCCAGGGAATTCGTACTCAGAAAGAAGGTCGCGAATTTCCATTTCAACTAGTTCAAGAAGTTCTTCGTCGTCTACCATGTCACATTTGTTCATGAATACAACTAGGTAAGGAACACCTACTTGACGAGAAAGAAGGATGTGCTCACGAGTTTGTGGCATTGGGCCGTCAGCTGCAGAAACAACTAGGATTCCGCCGTCCATTTGAGCAGCACCAGTGATCATGTTTTTAACGTAGTCAGCGTGACCTGGGCAGTCAACGTGCGCGTAGTGACGCTTGTCTGTTTCATACTCGATGTGTGAAGTATTGATCGTGATTCCACGCTCTTTTTCTTCTGGTGCGTTATCTACGTCAGCGTAAGATTTCGCTTCTCCACCCATTTTTTTTGAAAGAACTGTTGCGATTGCAGCAGTCAAAGTTGTTTTACCATGGTCAACGTGACCGATTGTTCCAACGTTAGCATGCTCCTTGGAGCGATCGAATTTCTCTTTACCCATTGTGGAATTCCTCCTTAAAAATATGAATGTTTTAATATTTATAGGTATGGAAGCTGAAGAGATATTTCCCCTCCAACTATCCATATCTTACAAGTATTCATTGCTGGAAACAAGGCTGAATTTTAATTATTCGCCTTTATTTTTCTTGATGACTTCTTCTGCAACTGATTTCGGAACGTCTTCATAGTGATCGAATGACATGGAGAATACTCCGCGTCCTTGTGTATTCGAACGAAGTGAAGTTGCGTAACCGAACATTTCTGCAAGTGGAACCATTGCACGGACGATTTGCGCGTTACCGCGAGCGTCCATACCTTCCACGCGACCACGACGTGATGTAATATCACCCATGATGTCGCCCATGTACTCTTCAGGGATGATAACTTCAACTTTCATCATCGGCTCAAGAAGAACTGGGTTACATTTTGCAGCGGCATTTTTAAGTGCCATGGAAGCAGCGATCTTGAACGCCATCTCATTGGAGTCGACGTCATGGTATGAACCATCGAAAAGACGAGCTTTTACGTCAATCAACGGATAACCTGCAAGAACACCATTATTCAGGGAGTCACGAACACCCGCTTCAACGGATCCAATATATTCACGAGGAACAACTCCACCGACGACAGCGTTTTCGAATTCGAAACCTTTTCCTTCTTCGTTTGGCGAGAACTCGATCCAAACGTGACCGTATTGACCACGACCACCGGATTGGCGGACGAACTTACCTTCAACCTCCGCAGCAGTACGGAATGTTTCACGATAAGATACTTGTGGCGCACCAACATTCGCTTCGACTTTGAACTCACGACGTAGACGGTCAACGATGATATCAAGGTGAAGTTCACCCATACCAGCGATGATGACTTCGCCTGTTTCTTGGTCAGTATGCGCACGGAAAGTTGGATCTTCTTCTTGTAGTTTCGCAAGAGCAGTACCCATCTTGTCTTGGTCGCCTTTAGTTTTCGGTTCAATTGCAACTGAGATAACCGGTTCTGGGAATTCCATGGACTCAAGGATGATTGGTGCTTTGTCGTCACAAAGCGTATCACCTGTTCCTGTATCTTTCAAACCGACCGCAGCTGCGATTTCGCCTGAATGCACTTCAGAAATCTCTTCACGGCTGTTAGCGTGCATTTGAAGGATACGTCCTACGCGCTCACGCTTGCCTTTTGTAGAGTTCTGTACATATGAACCTGATTGAAGGACTCCAGAATAAACACGGAAGAATGTAAGCTTACCAACATAAGGGTCTGTCATTACTTTGAACGCTAAAGCCGAGAACGGCTCTTCGTCGCTAGAATGACGCTCTTCTTCCACTTCTGTTTCCGGGTTGACACCCATCATTGGTGGGATATCGATAGGAGATGGCAAGTAGTCAACAACTGCGTCGAGGACTAATTGAACACCTTTGTTTTTGAAAGCCGTACCACAAACAACTGGGTAGAACTCTACCGCAAGTGTCGCTTTACGGATTGCAGTTTTGATTTCGTCTACTGTCAGCTCTTCGCCGCCAAGGTATTTCTCCATAAGATCTTCATCGAAATCGACAATCGCTTCAATCAATTTCTCATGGTATTCTTCAGCTTTCGCACGGTATTCTTCCGGAATTTCTTCAACTGTCGTATCTGTTCCGAGGTCATTACCGTACATTGTGGCTTTCATTTCAACGAGATCAATGATACCGCTGAATGTGTCTTCCGCACCGATCGGTAGTTGGATCGGATGTGCATTTGCTTGTAGACGATCATGAAGAGTGCCTACAGAGTAAAGGAAGTCTGCACCTGTTTTGTCCATCTTGTTAACGAATACAATACGTGGTACGCCATAAGTAGTAGCTTGGCGCCAAACTGTTTCTGTTTGTGGCTCAACGCCTGATTGAGCGTCAAGCACCGTTACAGCACCATCCAATACACGTAGGGAACGTTCAACTTCAACAGTGAAGTCAACGTGTCCCGGAGTATCGATAATGTTTACACGGTGGCCTTTCCAAGCAGCTGTAGTTGCAGCAGAAGTGATCGTGATTCCACGCTCTTGCTCCTGCTCCATCCAGTCCATTTGCGAAGCCCCTTCGTGCGTTTCACCAATCTTATGGATTTTACCTGTGTAAAAAAGGATCCGCTCAGTTGTCGTCGTCTTACCGGCGTCGATGTGAGCCATGATACCAATGTTACGAGTATTCTCTAAGGAGAACTCTCTAGCCATTTTGTATATCTCCTTCCGTTTCGGATTAAGGTGTCAATAAACCGTCCGATCTTACCAACGATAGTGAGCGAATGCTTTGTTGGCTTCAGCCATTTTATGCATTTCTTCACGACGTTTCACGGATGCACCTGTGTTGTTAGAAGCATCAAGGATTTCATTCGCAAGACGCTCTTCCATTGTTTTCTCACCACGTGTGCGAGAGTAGTTCACAAGGTAACGCAATCCGAGAGTTGTACGGCGTTCAGGACGAACTTCGACCGGAACTTGGTAGTTTGCACCACCGACACGGCGAGCGCGAACTTCAAGAACTGGCATTACATTATTCAATGCTGCTTCGAATACTTCTAGAGGGTCTTTACCAGAACGTTCTTTAACAAGTTCAAACGCACCATAGAGGATTTTTTGTGATGTACCTTTTTTTCCATCTACCATCATTTTATTGATGAGACGTGTTACAAGCTTCGAATTGTAAATCGGATCCGGTAATACGTCACGTTTTGCAACAGGACCTTTACGAGGCATATTGTTTTCCTCCTTTCGAAATGATCATTTCGTTATTAGTTTTTCTTTTCTTTAGGTTTTTTCGCACCGTATTGTGAACGGCTTTGCATACGGCCAGTAACTCCAGCAGTATCAAGTGCACCACGAACGATGTGGTAACGAACACCCGGTAAGTCTTTTACACGTCCTCCGCGGATAAGAACAACGCTGTGCTCTTGAAGGTTGTGGCCTTCACCAGGGATATATGCGTTAACTTCCAAAGTGTTTGTCAAACGTACACGCGCATATTTACGAAGAGCCGAGTTCGGTTTCTTCGGAGTCATTGTACCCACACGAGTACAAACACCTCTTTTTTGTGGCGAGTTGACATTTGTCATCGACTTTTTGAAGCTGTTATAGCTTTTTCCGAGTGCTGGTGCCTTGGAATTGTCCGATTTCGATTGACGAGGTTTACGGACCAATTGGTTAATTGTAGGCATCGGATTTCCTCCTTTCACTGTGCTTTTTGTAAGACCACACATCCAGGTGGTTCATTTTTGGGGTAAAAACAAAGTCTTTGTGTTTTCAATAAACACAAAAACCATTATACAGTAATGGCGACGACAGCCGCACTTACTTGAATGCCGCATGCTTGACCGAGGTGTTCCCTCGAATCGACATAACTTACTTGGATGCCATGAAGTTCCGCTTCTCCGATAACTGGAGCAACTAGCTTCTCATCTGCATCTTTTGCAATGACGACTTCCTTCACTGTGCCTGACCTTAACGCTTTCACTGTTTGCTTTGTACCGATGATTGTCTTCTTTGCCTGTTCGACTTTTTCATAAGACATACGTACATCCTCCAAAGTACAGACATTCAACTATCAACCTTTTGTATATTATCACTTACGGCAGGACATGTCAACAATTAATAGAAAAACGGAGAGAGGATTTTTCTCTCCCCGTTTCAATCTTTAATTATTCTACAGTCGCTACTGTTGCTTCGCTGTCTTTTTCCATCTGGATTTGACGATAACGTTGCATCCCAGTACCAGCTGGAACAAGTTTACCAATGATGACATTCTCTTTCAAACCGAGTAATTCATCCGTTTTTCCTTTAATCGCCGCATCAGTCAAGACACGAGTCGTCTCTTGGAATGAAGCTGCTGAAAGGAATGATTCCGTCTCGAGTGATGCTTTTGTGATCCCGAGAATGACTGGACGTGATGTTGCTGGTACTTTCCCTTCTTTCAAGACAACCGCATTCGCATCAGAGAACTGGTGGATGTCGAGCAAGGAGCCTGGAAGTAGATCCGTGTCTCCCGCTTCAATGACACGCACTTTGCGAAGCATTTGGCGAACCATTACTTCAACGTGCTTATCACCGATTTCAACACCTTGCATACGGTATACTTTTTGAACTTCCTTAAGAAGGTACTCTTGTACTGTGGCAACGTCTTTGACGATAATCAATTCTTTCGGGTCGATGGATCCTTCTGTAAGAGTATCTCCACGATCGATTGAATCGCCAACTTGCACTTTCAGGCGGGCATTGTACGGAGCAAGATACTTGCGCGTTTCAACATCCCCTTGAATCGTGATTTCTTTCTGGCCTTCACGGATTTCATCAACCTCAGTGACTTCACCTTTGATTTCAGAGATGACCGCTTGACCTTTAGGATTACGTGCTTCGAAGATTTCCTGGATACGCGGAAGACCTGATGTGATATCATCTCCGGCAACTCCACCTGTATGGAAGGTACGCATCGTAAGCTGTGTTCCGGGTTCCCCGATCGATTGCGCAGCGATAATTCCGACCGCTTCACCGACTTCGACCGTTTCACCAGTCGCAAGGTTGATGCCGTAACATTTTTTACATACGCCATGCTTCGTATTGCATGTGAACGCCGAACGAATTGTAACTGTTGTAATACCTGCATTCATTACTTCAGTTGCAAGGTCAGCTGTAATCAGGCCATCTTTCGGAATGATCACTTTACCCGTTTCCGGATGACGGATCGTTTTCTTCGTATGGCGGCCTTCAATACGCTCATCCAGTGTTTCAATGACTTCCGTACCTTCAGTAAGAGCACTGATTTCAAGTCCACGGTCTGTGCCGCAATCATCTTCACGGACGATGACGTCTTGAGCTACGTCAACAAGTCGACGAGTCAAATAACCGGAGTCAGCAGTTTTCAATGCCGTATCCGCAAGACCTTTACGAGCACCATGCGTGGAAATGAAGTACTCGAGAACGGTTAGTCCTTCACGGAACGATGACTTGATCGGCAATTCGATAATACGGCCGGCCGGGTTCGCCATCAGTCCCCGCATACCTGCGAGTTGAGTGAAGTTGGACGCGTTACCACGGGCACCAGAGTCACTCATGATGTAAATCGGATTTGTGTTATCGAGCGAGTCCATCAGCTTATCCTGGATGATGTCTTTCGCATTACTCCAGTAAGAGATAACTCGATCGTAGCGCTCTTCTTCCGTAATCAAACCACGGCGGAATTGCTGCATAACCTTATCCACTTTATCTTGTGCTTCTTGCAAGATTTGATCTTTATTCGGCAATACGACAATGTCAGAAATACCGACCGTAATGCCTGCTCGAGTGGAATATTTGAAACCTAGGTTTTTCATCCGGTCAAGCATTCTTGAAGTTTCCGTAATATGGAACTTCTTAAAGATTTCCGCGATGATATTTCCAAGAATTTTCTTCCGGAATGGAAGTACAAGCTCAGCATTTTGGATATGCTCTCTCACATTCACTGTACCGTCAATGAAATATTTATCCGGCGTCTCAATTTGTAAGTTATGATCCGTCGGTTCATTAATATACGGGAACGATTCCGGCAGGATTTCATTAAAGATAAGCTTTCCTACCGTAGTCATTAAGAGTTTTTGGTTCTGTTCCTCAGTGAACGTCGGATTGTTTAGCGAACTGGCTTGGATAGCGATTCTCGTATGAAGATGAACATGGCCGGTCTGATATGCAATCAGTGCTTCGTTCATGCTGCTGAAAATCTTCCCTTCACCAATGGAGCCTTCCCTTTCCAACGTGAGGTAATAGTTACCTAATACCATATCTTGTGATGGTGTAACGACCGGTTTTCCGTCTTTCGGGTTCAAGATGTTTTGTGCGGCAAGCATGAGCAGGCGCGCTTCAGCTTGGGCTTCTGCGGAAAGCGGAACGTGAACAGCCATTTGGTCACCATCAAAGTCGGCATTATAGGCTGTACAGACGAGCGGGTGAAGCTGGATGGCACGGCCTTCCACCAACATTGGCTCGAATGCCTGGATTCCAAGTCTATGAAGGGTAGGGGCGCGGTTTAGTAAAACCGGATGTTCTTTAATAACATCTTCAAGGACGTCCCATACTTCGGAATGCAAACGTTCAATTTTCCGTTTTGCACTCTTGATGTTATGAGCAAGGCCGCGTTCGACCAATTCCTTCATAACGAAAGGTTTGAATAATTCAATGGCCATTTCTTTTGGAAGACCACATTGATACATTTTCAAGTTAGGACCGACAACGATAACTGAACGGCCTGAATAATCGACCCGTTTACCCAATAGGTTTTGACGGAAGCGCCCTTGCTTCCCTTTCAACATATGGGAGAGGGATTTCAACGGACGATTTCCCGGTCCTGTTACCGGACGTCCACGTCTTCCATTATCGACTAGCGCATCGACAGCTTCCTGCAACATACGTTTTTCGTTTTGTACAATGATGCCAGGAGCTCCAAGGTCAAGTAGACGTTTCAACCGGTTGTTACGGTTGATGACCCTACGGTAAAGATCGTTCAAATCGGATGTAGCGAAGCGGCCGCCGTCCAACTGCACCATCGGGCGTAGTTCGGGTGGAATAACCGGCAATACTTCAAGTACCATCCATTCAGGACGGTTGCCTGAATTACGGAAGGATTCGACGACTTCCAAGCGTCTGATCGCACGAGTGCGTCGTTGACCTTGAACCGTCTTCAATTCTTCCTTCAGCATTTCTGTTTCTTTATCTAAATCGATCGCCATTAAAAGTTGCTCAATCGCTTCGGCACCCATTGCCGCTTGGAATTTAGAACCGTATTTTTCACGATACAATCTGAATTCCTTCTCGGAAAGAAGTTGTTTCCGTTCAAGTGGCGTATCTGCAGGATCGATAACAACATATGATGCGAAATAAATGATTTCTTCCAACGCACGCGGAGTCATATCTAAAATAAGACCCATTCTGCTCGGAATTCCTTTGAAATACCAAATATGCGTAACTGGTGCAGCGAGCTCGATATGCCCCATACGTTCACGGCGCACTTTTTGGCGAGTTACTTCAACGCCGCATCGATCACAGACGACACCTTTGTAGCGTACACGTTTATACTTCCCACAATGACATTCCCAGTCCTTTGTAGGTCCGAAAATCCGTTCACAGAACAAACCATCTTTCTCCGGCTTCAATGTACGGTAGTTGATCGTTTCGGGTTTTTTCACTTCACCATAAGACCAAGAACGAATTTTATCCGGTGAAGCAAGGCCGATTTTCATATACTCAAAATTGTTTACATCTATCAAGGAGCCTACCTCCCTCTTATCTTATCTCCACGATGGATTCTCATCAATATCGTTAAAAATAGGGAAGCGTTCATAGAGCTTCCCTATTAATTTGTACATTCGTCTTAAACTGTTTGATCTTCTGCCATTAGATTCAATGCATCTGTTGGTTGCATATCATCATCGTCATCAAGATCGCGCATTTCAATTTCTTCGAATTCCTCTGTCAGCATCTTGACGTCCAGTCCAAGGCTCTGAAGTTCTTTGATCAATACTTTGAACGATTCAGGTACACCTGGCTGAGGTACGCTTTGACCTTTGACGATTGCCTCGTATGTTTTCACACGACCTACAACGTCATCCGACTTGACTGTAAGGATTTCCTGCAACGTATAGGCAGCGCCATATGCTTCAAGCGCCCACACTTCCATCTCCCCGAAACGCTGTCCACCAAATTGAGCTTTTCCTCCAAGCGGCTGTTGCGTAACGAGTGAGTAAGGTCCTGTTGAACGTGCATGGAGCTTATCGTCGACCATATGTGCAAGCTTGATCAAATACATGACACCTACGGATACACGGCTATCGAATGGTTCACCGGATCGGCCATCGTAAAGGATCGTCTTACCATCACGGTTCATGCCTGCTTCTTCCATCGTCGACCAGACATCCTCTTCGTTTGCTCCGTCAAATACCGGCGAAGCCATATGGACGCCCAAGTTCCGCGCAGCCATTCCTAAGTGCAATTCAAGTACCTGTCCGATGTTCATACGTGATGGAACACCTTGAGGGTTCAACATGACGTCGATCGGTGTGCCGTCAGGAAGATAAGGCATATCCGATTCAGGTAAGATACGGGAAATTACCCCTTTATTACCGTGACGTCCAGCCATTTTATCCCCGACAGAGATTTTACGTTTTTGGACGATATACGCACGAACGAGCTGATTGACGCCCGGTGGCAATTCATCCCCATCTTCACGATTGAACACTTTCACGTCGAGGACAATTCCGCCCGCACCGTGAGGAACGCGCAATGATGTATCCCGCACTTCACGTGCTTTTTCACCGAAGATGGCATGAAGGAGACGTTCTTCCGCTGTCAATTCAGTAACCCCTTTAGGTGTTACTTTCCCAACAAGGATATCGCCGTCGCGCACTTCTGCACCGACACGGATGATACCACGATCGTCCAGGTTACGAAGAGCTTCTTCACCGACGTTAGGAATATCTCTCGTAATCTCTTCTGGTCCAAGCTTCGTGTCACGCGCTTCCGATTCATATTCTTCAATATGGATCGATGTAAAGACGTCATCTTTCACAAGACGTTCGCTCATGATGATGGCATCTTCATAGTTATAACCGTCCCATGTCATAAAGGCAGTAAGGACGTTACGTCCAAGTGCAAGCTCCCCGCTATCCATCGAAGGGCCATCCGCCAGAATATCGCGTGGTTTTACGCGATCCCCGACACTGACGATCGGACGCTGGTTATAGCAAGTCCCTTGGTTGGAACGGATAAAGTTATCAAGTCTGTAAATCGTCAAGTCGCCCTTAACTTCTTTATCGTCCACTGTTTCAATGCGGCGGATACGGATTTCCTTCGCTTCGACATGCTCGACAATTCCATGGAATTTCGCAAGCACTGCGGCTCCGGAGTCACGCGCTGACACGTGTTCCATTCCTGTACCGACAAATGGAGCTTCAGGGTTCAATAAAGGTACAGCTTGACGTTGCATGTTCGCGCCCATAAGTGCACGGTTCGAGTCATCGTTTTCAAGGAACGGGATACAAGCCGTTGCAGCAGACACGACCTGTTTAGGAGAAACGTCCATATAGTCGATCTGTTCACGTTTGAACACCGTATTATCCCCTTGGAAACGGCCAACCACTTCTTCATTCACATAGGAGCCATCTTCGTTGAGCGGCGCATTTGCCTGCGCAACGACATAGTTATCCTCGATGTCTGCAGTCAAGTAGTCGATTTGTTTAGTGACGCGTCCAGTTTCAGGGTCAACCTTCCGATAAGGAGTTTCAATGAAACCGAATTTATTCACTCTCGCAAATGTTGATAGGGAGTTGATCAACCCGATGTTCGGACCCTCCGGCGTTTCAATCGGACACATACGGCCATAGTGAGAATAGTGAACGTCCCGGACTTCCATGCCCGCACGTTCCCTTGTCAATCCACCAGGTCCGAGTGCAGACAACCTACGCTTATGAGTCAACTCGGCAAGCGGGTTAGTCTGATCCATGAATTGGGATAACTGCGAGCTACCGAAGAACTCTTTAATTGAAGCAATAACCGGTCTGATGTTGATTAATTGCTGAGGTACGATTGATTGCGTGTCATTGATGGACATACGCTCTTTAACAACACGTTCCATACGGGACAAACCAATTCGGAATTGGTTTTGCAACAACTCGCCGACTGAACGAAGACGACGGTTTCCAAGATGATCGATATCATCCGTATTTCCTACTCCGTGCAGCAAGTTGAAGAAATAGCTGATCGATGCCACGATGTCTGCTGGCGTCACATGTTTCACCACTTCATCGATACTCGCATTCGAGATAACATTAATCACTTGCTTTTCTTCACTTTTCGGAGCATAGATCTTGATCGTCTGAATTGTTATATCCTCTTCAAGAACTCCGCCAACATGGGAGATCTCTTGAATTCCAACACCTTTTTCCAGATGTGGCAATAGACGATCTAACGTTCTTCGATCGATTAATTGATCCTTCTCAACTAGGATTTCACCAGTTTCAGGATCTGCAAGCGTCTCCGCAACAGTCTGGTTGAAAAGACGGTTTTGCAAATGAAGCTTTTTGTTCATTTTGTAGCGACCAACATTCGCCAAGTCATATCTTTTTGGGTCGAAGAAGCGAGAGTACAACAGGCTTTTCGCGCTGTCCAATGTCGGAGGCTCGCCAGGACGAAGACGCTCATAAATTTCAAGCAACGCCTTTTCGGACGTTTCCGTGTTGTCCTTTTCTAGCGTATTCCGTAAATACTCGTTATCCCCGATCAAATCGATAATCTCTTGGTCAGTTGAAAAACCGAGTGCGCGAAGAAGCACAGTAATCGGTAATTTACGTGTACGGTCGATACGGACATGCACGACATCTTTCGCATCCGTTTCATATTCAAGCCAAGCACCGCGGTTCGGAATAACAGTCGCCGCAAATCCACGTTTTCCGTTCTTATCCGTCTTGTCATTGAAATAGACACTCGGGGATCGAACTAACTGGGAAACGATAACCCTTTCCGCACCGTTGATGATAAATGTTCCGTTTTCAGTCATTAGCGGGAAATCACCCATGAAAACGTCTTGTTCCTTCACTTCTTCTGTTTCCTTGTTATGCAAGCGAACTTTTACGCGTAGTGGTGCTGCGTATGTTACGTCCCGCTCTTTTGATTCATCAACAGGGTATTTCGGTTCACCAAGTTGATAATCAATGAATTCCAACGAAAGATTACCCGTGAAATCCTGGATCGGTGAAATATCGCGAAACATTTCCCGCAATCCTTCTTCCAAGAACCACTCATAAGATGCCGTCTGGATTTCAATCAAATTCGGCAGCTCGAGAACTTCATTGATCCGCGCGAAACTCCGGCGCTGACGGTGTTGACCATACTGAACTAAATGACCTGTCAACTCTTTCACCCCTCAAAACAATATTAGTCCTTTGCGAAATCATAAAAATGGTGTATGATATCGAAAAAACAAAAAGAAAACGAGTTCCGGCAAGAGCTCATTTTCGGTTTAACAATCTTTTATCCATTGCCAGTATGCCTTAGATTTCCAAAACTTATGCAAAAGGGCACACGACCGCATTATATTATTTATGCATTTTACAATGCTAGCACAAGAAAACCCTTACGTCAAGAGTTTTTGGGCTTTCAGTATAAAATATCCTTTTTTCTTTTCCACCGTTTCCACACTACCGAATAGCTCCGTCAAATGCGTCATTGTCGAAGGGGCTCCTTGTTTCTTCTGGATGACAACCCACAGTTCCCCTCCAACCGCCAATTTAGCAAAAGCTCCATCATAAATATTGAATACCGTCTCTTTTCCTGCCCGGATAGGCGGGTTCGTCAAGATTGCGGCGAAGCCTTCCGCCTCCACATCTGACAATGCATCACTTGGGTAAATCTTTACGTTACTAATGCTGTTCAATTGAGCATTCTCATTTGCTAGCGACATTGCCCGTTCATTCACATCGACCATATGGATATTCCGATCCGGAAAAGATGCGGCAATCGACAAGCCGATCGGGCCATACCCACAACCGACATCCAATAGATCCCCCTCGATTTCCGGAATTGTAAATGCTTCAGCGAGCAAGCGTGAACCAAAATCCACTTCACCCTTACTGAATACACCGGCATCCGTTTTAAAACGCAGACGCTTGTCGCGTATCACAGCCTGCCATTCCTTAGGATCGCTTTTCACCGTGGGGTTTTTAGAATAATAATGTTCAGACATATAAATCCTCCTTTCCATTCGAAAGGTTGCCCATTTTTCTTCCGAGTTAAAAAAACGAAGAAAAGCCCGTCCAATTTGACGAGCCTTTCTTCAGTATTCAAGAATTACTTAACTTCTACGCCAGCGCCAACTTCTTCAAGTTTAGCTTTCATTTCTTCAGCGTCTTCTTTAGATACGCCTTCTTTGATTGCTTTTGGAGCGTTATCAACTACTTCTTTCGCTTCTTTCAAGCCTAGGCCAGTAAGTTCGCGTACGACTTTGATAACTTTGATTTTTTGGTCTCCTGCAGAAGCAAGAATTACGTCGAATTCAGTTTGCTCAGCAGCTGCTTCACCAGCACCTGCTCCGCCCATCATAGCTACTGGAGCTGCAGCAGTTACGCCGAATTCTTCTTCGATTGCTTTTACAAGGTCGTTCAATTCAAGAACTGTCATTTCTTTAATCGCGTCAAGGATTTGTTCTTTAGTCATTATATTTTCCTCCTAAATAGGTTTTGGTTGTCGGGTATTAACCCGCAGATTTTTGTTCAGGCCGCCAAATTAAGCGCCTTGTTCCTCTTTTTGCTCTGCAACAGCTTTTGTTGCAAGCGCGAAGTTGCGCATTGGAGCTTGTAGTACGCTGAGTAGCATGGATAGAAGACCTTCGCGTGATGGAAGTTCAGCCAACGCTTTAACTTCTTCAACAGAAGCGATTTGTCCTTCGATCACACCTGCTTTGATCTCAAGTTTGTCGTTCTTCTTAGCGAAATCGTTAAGGATTTTAGCCGGAGCTACAACATCTTCAGTTGAGAACGCGATCGCGTTCGGTCCTGTCAAATGTTCATTCAACCCTTCAAGACCTGCTGTTTCAGCAGCACGGCGTGACATCGAGTTTTTGTAAACTTTGAAGTCGATACCTGCTTCACGAAGCTGTTTACGAAGTTCCGTAACTTGGCTGACGTTAAGACCACGATAGTCTACTACGACAACAGAAACTGCTGATTTCAACTTGCCAGAAATCTCATCAACTACTGCTTGTTTAGCTTCTAATACTTTGCTCATCTTGACACCTCCTATAAGAATGTCATTTATACCGATATGAAAAGCCCCCGCAGTCCACAATGTAGACTACGAGGGCAGAAAAGTCGTCATCTTTAAGTAAAGAGCGTCTTGTCCTCGGCAGGATAATTAAGCGAAGCGCCCCTGCTGTCTACGGTACAAATGATTTAGTTCACAACAAACGAAATCTTATCATGTGATTTCATGTTTGTCAATAATTTTATTTAATAACTACAGAAGACGGATCAATTTTCACCGCAGGACCCATTGTAGTCGTAACGTTTACAGACTTCATGTAAGTTCCTTTAGCTGCAGCTGGTTTAGCTTTTTGGATTGTTTCAAATACAGTTTTGAAGTTTTCTTCAAGCTTTTCGTTGTCGAAAGAAGCTTTTCCGATTGGAGCGTGGATGATACCCGCTTTGTCCGCACGGTATTCAACTTTACCTGCTTTGATTTCCGCAATAGCTTTAGTAACATCAAATGTTACTGTGCCAGTTTTAGGGTTTGGCATTAAGCCTTTTGGTCCTAAAACGCGACCGATTTTACCAACTTCGCCCATCATGTCCGGAGTTGCAACGATAACGTCGAAATCGAACCAGCCTTGTTGGATTTTAGTGATGTACTCAGCATCGCCTACGTAGTCTGCACCAGCAGCTTCCGCTTCTTTCACCTTTTCGCCTTTAGCGAAAACGAGAACGCGTTGAGTTTTACCAGTACCGTTTGGAAGCACGACAGCTCCACGGATTTGTTGGTCGTTTTTACGAGTGTCGATTCCAAGACGGAATGCGACTTCAACAGTTGCGTCAAAGTTGACTGTGCTTGTTTTCTTTGCAAGCTCAATCGCTTCTTTCAAATCATACACTTGCGTGCGATCTACAAGCTTTGCCGCCTCAGTGAATTTTTTACCTCTTTTAGCCATTTAAAATTTCCTCCTCGTTTGTGGTTTTAACGGATTGAACCTCCCACGAATAAGGGTTGCGTGTTCCAAGGAACAAGCGCAACCCCCACTACAAAGAACCGCGTTCCAGAAATACGATCAGTCTTCGATCGTGATTCCCATACTGCGCGCAGTACCTTCAACCATTGCCATCGCCGCTTCAACCGATGCTGCGTTTAGATCCTGCATCTTTTGTTCTGCAATTTCGCGAACTTTATCACGTTTTACAGTAGCTACCTTCTTTTTATTCGGTTCGCCTGAACCTTTTTGAAGATTAGCTGCAACTTTCAGCAAAACTGCTGCTGGTGGAGTTTTTGTAATAAAAGTGAATGAACGGTCCTCAAATACAGTTATTTCAACAGGAATGATTAAGCCTGCTTGATCTGCTGTGCGTGCATTGAAATCTTTACAGAATCCCATGATGTTGACACCTGCTTGACCTAATGCCGGTCCAACTGGTGGTGCTGGGTTAGCTTTACCTGCAGGGATTTGCAATTTCACAATTTTGGTTACTTTTTTAGCCACGAGACACACCTCCTTAAGTCCGTGATGTGGTAATTGGGTTGCCCCTCCCACTCAATATGTGCCTGCCGGTTTCACCCGGTAGAATTTGGTTAATCCGTCCAGACTGTTTTACGACAGTCTGACCTTTGAAATGATACCATTTTTATGCTCGACTTGCAAGTAGGAATCTCTTATAATTTTTGAACTTGGTTAAAGTCAAGTTCCATGATCGTTTCTCTACCGAACATATCAACAGAAACTCGGACTTTTCCTTTGTCCTGATCGATTTCTTCCACTTTTCCTTGGAAGTGCGCAAACGGTCCTTCAAGTACTTCGATCATTTCGCCGATCTCGAAATCTGCTTCAGCTTTCCGTTCTTTCATTCCCATTTGCTTAAGGATGAAATCAACTTCTTCCGGCAACAGCGGAGTCGGTTTGGCACCTCCGCCAGAAGAACCGATGAAACCTGTCACGCCTGGCGTATTACGAACGACATACCATGAGTCGTCTGTCATGATGATTTCGACAAGGACATAGCCCGGGAACGTCTTTTTCATAACTGTCCGCTTTTTGCCATCCTTAAAATCCGTTTCCTGCTCTTCAGGAATGACTACACGAAATATCTTATCTTGCATCCCCATTGTCTCAACACGTTTTTCCAGGTTGGCTTTCACCTTGTTTTCGTATCCTGAATACGTGTGGACAACGTACCAATTTTTCTCCATTTCCATAATAACAAGGACTGTGTGTCCGTCCCTCCTTTTTTCATACGTTATAGAATACTCCAGATTTCCGCTACAGACGGATGCCTTCCGCTTCAATCAATAGGAAATGCATTTTTTCAAGAAATGAAAAAACCCGTTCATTTGACAAGACGGGATATTTTCAAAAAGGATATTCATACTGCCTTATTATAACGCAAGATACCATTCCATTACTTCTGAAATGCCTAAATCCACAAGACCGAAGTAAACTGCCATGAAAACGACTGTAAAGATAACAACAATCGTATACCTTGTCAATTCTTTTCTTTTCGGCCAGCTGACCTTTCTCATTTCCGAAACGACAGCTTTTAAAAATCCGGTTATTTTACCCATTCGATCGTAAACCTCCGAATACTAATATATTGCTGCATTTGCAATTAAATTGTCTGTTTATGTTCTGTATGTTCATTGCATTGGTTGCAAAATTTTTTCACTGTGAACCGGATTGTCGATTGTTTATTCCCCGTTGGGACAACATAGTTTCTAGATCCGCAACGATCGCAGCATAAAATCATCTTTTTAGACACTTCTCTCACCCTAAACTTCCATCGATACCAAATGTTTGTAAACAGTCTAAGTAATTTGTCATTGTCTTGCTAAAGAGTACCATCTAACATGTATGATGTCAATACGATGGAAAATGGTTGGCAATACATAGAGAAGCTGATCAAAATACAACATCCACCTGCATATGCCGCTCTAGCTTACGCTTGATCCGCTGTAATGCATTATCCACAGACTTTACTTGCCGGTTCAATTCATCTGAGATTTCCTGATAGGATTGCCCTTCCAAATAAAGTGTAAGCACCTGTTTTTCAAGTCCACTCAAAACTTTATTGATTTCCCCTTCCATTTGGATGAAATCTTCCTTATGAATCATCAAATCTTCCGGGTCATCGAGCACGGATCCCGCAATGACGTCCAACAATGTGCGATCGGATTCCTCATCGAAAACAGGCTTGTCCAACGACACTGAGGTATTGAGCGGGATATGCTTCTGCCTAGTCGCCGTTTTGATCGCCGTAATGATTTGTCTCGTGATGCATAGCTCAGCAAAAGCTTTGAAAGAACTTAGCCGGTCTATCCGAAAATCGCGGATTGCTTTATAAAGTCCAATCATTCCTTCTTGAATAATGTCTTCCCGATCTCCGCCCATCATGAAATAAGAACGCGCTTTCATTTTTACAAAAGATTGATATTTAGTAATTAGAAAATCAAGTGCATCCGCGCCGCCTTCTTGAATACGGACTATAAGCTCTTCATCGGAAAGCTCTGTGAAGTCCGTGATTTCCCCCTGAACGTATGTCTTTCCCACCAATCGCCACACCCCGATTCGTTATTACGTTTCAACCAGTATACCGTATGGAAAATTTTTGCGTCAACCGTTCATTTCATTCCGCGCCGCCATTTTTCAAATATTTCTGCCACCTCGTCCGATAGTTGAATCTTTGAAAATGGCCGCTGCTCTTGGATTACCTTGACTTTATTCGTAATCAATTTATCGATTTCATCCATTTCAATTTCCAGTTCACGGGCCGATTTCCGAAGGGCGCCCTGAGCGAAGATGACCCATTGCTCCGTCAAATCCGATGTAGCTACATGAATTTGCACGCGCCGCCCACTTAGCTCGGACACCATTTTTTCGATTCGTTCATCAGCAGTTTCGTTTTCGCGGGTAAAAACAATTTCAACTTGATGTTTTTGGTTTTTCTTCTCAATCCCCGGAACAAGGTGCGCATCGAAAATGACAATAACCCGCCAGCCCGTATGCGCCTTGTATTCTGCCATCCTTTCGATGAGCCGGTCACGAGAATCAGCCAAACTTTGGAGCTTCAGCTTCCTTAGTTCTGGCCAAGCCCCAATTATGTTATAGCCATCGACGAGCAATATATCTTTCTTCATGACCCAGAGTTTAAGGGCTTGCGTTTACGTAACACTTCGTACATGAGCAAGGATGCAGCGACAGAGGCATTCAAGGAAGTGACTTGTCCCACCATCGGCAAATGATAAAGGAAATCGCATTTCTCTTTCAAAATCCGAGACATTCCCTTGCCTTCACTGCCAATTATGATCGCTAGCGGCAATGTCGCATCCATCGTGCGATAATCTTGCGAGCCTTTCGCATCCGTACCCGCAATCCATACTCCTGCCTTCTTCAATTCTTCAACCGTTTGAGAAAGATTGTTTACGCGAACGACAGGAATATGCTCAATCGCACCAGTTGAGGCTTTCGCCACAACGCCCGTCAGACCGACTGAACGACGCTTCGGAATAATAATGCCGTGCACTCCTGCGGCGTCAGCTGTCCTTAAAATCGAGCCTAAGTTGTGCGGATCTTCAAGTTCATCCAAAATAAGAAAGAACGGGTCCTCACTTCTGTTTCTGGCAATCGCAAACAGATCATCCAGTTCGGCATATGCATAAGCGGCAACGGAAGCAATGATGCCCTGATGATTGACGTCGAGCATTCCGTCCAACTTCTGTTTTGGCACGGCTTGTACGATGATGCCCGATTGTTTCGCAAGAGATAGGATTTCACCTATGCTCTTTTTATTCAACCCTTCAGCAATCCAGATCTTATTCAACTCTCTGCCGGAGCGCAATGCTTCTACGACTGGGTTCTTCCCGCCTATCAATTCCGATTCCTGATTTGTCATGTCGTCCCCTCCTCTTCCGGATTTTCAATGAACCGCATCGTTTCCCCGATAATTTCTCCTACTCGATCATTTCTTCCAAGTAAATATAAATAGCCAAGGACCGCTTCGAACCCTGAGCTATAGTTATACGTCAACACATCTGTATTTTTAGGGACCGAACCTGATTTTGCATTTCGTCCGCGACGCAGGACCGCTTCCTCCTCTTCGGAAAGGAAGCCGGTTTCATGCATCATTTTGACGGCCGCCGCTTGGGCTTTCGCCGAAACATACCGAGTCGCTTCTTTATGAAGAACATTCGGTTTCACGCGGCCCGAGCGCAGTAAATGCTCCCGGATCGCCTGTTCATAAACCGCATCCCCCATATAGGCAAGCGCAAGCGCGTTCAGTTGCTTTACATCAATATCGCGCAATGTATACAATTTGCTCATCCCCTCTTCCACCGCGTACCTTGTGCAGTGTCTTCAAGGATGATGCCTTGTTCCTTCAACAGATCTCTAATTTCATCAGAACGACTGAAATTCCGTTCACGGCGCGCCGTTAACCGCTCCTCGATAAGCGCTTCAATTTCCCCAGCCAACAGGTCTTCTCCAGTGAATGGCAAACCAAGCACTTCCATCATGCGTTCAAATGTGGACAGGAAGTACTCAAGGACTTCTGTCTGCGTATTTTTTTCAAGCAGATACAAATTGGCAACTTTCACAAGTTCAAAAATGACTGCGATGGCATTCGCCGTATTGAAATCATCGTCCATCGCCACTTCGAATAAGCGTACCGCTTCATCCACTTTGTGCTTCCAAATATCTTGTTGGTCACCTAAGTCTGCGGATGATTGTAAGCGGTGCTTCAAATTATTGTAAGCCGTCTGAATACGGTCTAATCCGTTTGCCGCACTTTCCACAAGTTCCTGCGCAAAGTTGACAGGATGACGATAGTGAACAGAAAGCATGAAGAAACGTAGCACCCTAGGGTCGATCTGCTTACGGATGTCATTTACAAGAATGAAGTTCCCAAGTGACTTCGACATTTTTTCATTATCGATATTAATATAGCCATTATGCATCCAGTAACGCGCAAATTGTTGACCCGTCATCGCTTCTGATTGCGCAATTTCATTCTCATGATGAGGGAACGTCAAATCCTGCCCTCCTGCATGAATATCGATTGTATCGCCCAAATGCTCCCGCGCCATAACGGAGCATTCGATATGCCAACCGGGTCGACCGAGGCCCCAAGGACTCTCCCAAGCAATTTCCCCTTCTTTTGCCGATTTCCATAACGCAAAGTCGAGCGAGTTCTCTTTAATGCCGCTTTCCTCGATGCGCGCGCCGACTTTCAACTCATCGATCGACTGATGGGACAGTTTCCCGTATCCATCAAACTTGCGCGTCCGATAATAGACATCTCCTTGTGCTTCATAGGCAAACCCTTTCTCGATAAGCACTTGGATGAATGCGATAATGTCTTCGATATGCTCAGTCACTCGCGGATGGGCATCCGCCTTCGCGCAACCAAGTGCCCCAACATCTTCGAAATAGGCATTGATGAACCGGTCGGTAAGCTCGCCGACCTCTTCGCCAAGCTCATTGGCCGTTTTAATGATCTTATCATCGACATCTGTGAAGTTCGACACGTAATTCACATCGAATCCACGATACTCCAAATACCGGCGGACTGTATCGAAAACAATCACCGGTCTTGCGTTGCCGATATGAATGTAGTTGTAGACGGTCGGTCCGCACACATACATTTTTACTTTCCCTTCCTCCATCGGAATGAAAGGCTCCTTCTTCCGCGTCAACGTATTATAAATTTGAATACCCATCGGTTTCCACTTCCTTCTTTTCAAGTTCGTTAATCCGCCTTTTCAATTCAGCAATTTCCCCTTCAAGACGATTGCATGTATCCGAAACAGGGTCCGGCAAGCTTAGGTGATCATGTTTATCTTTCACACGAACCCCATTCGAAATGACGACTTTGCCCGGAATGCCGACAACCGTCGAATCAGACGGTACGTCTTTCAAAACAACAGACCCTGCGCCTACTTTACTATTCTCACCAATCGTTATGGAGCCCAGTACCTTTGCGCCTGATGCTACAAGGACATTGTCCCCCAGTGTCGGGTGCCGCTTCCCCTTCTCCTTGCCCGTTCCGCCTAGTGTCACGCCTTGATACAATGTGACATCATCGCCAATTTCACAAGTTTCACCAATGACGATTCCTGACCCGTGATCGATAAATAGACGCCTTCCAATCGTTGCCCCGGGATGGATTTCAATACCCGTAAAGAATCTGCTGACTTGTGAAATGACCCTCGCGATGAAGAGCATATTTTTTTTATAGAACTTATGGGCAATCCGATGCGACCAAACTGCATGGAGGCCGGAATACGTGAGTACTACTTCCAACGTACTCCGTGCTGCAGGATCCTGTTCGAATATGCACTGAATGTCTTCTTTCATCCTACGAAACACTTTTGGACCTCCTTTAATTTTATATTTTGCACAAATGCAAAAAAGCGCCTCTGTCCATATTTAGACAGAGACGCATTAGATGCGCGGTTCCACTCCGCTTGAAAGCAGCCAAAACGCCACTTCCCGCTTGACGCCTGTAACGCTGGCGGTGCGTCCGGCCTACTGCATTGTTCGGCACGGCGCTCAAAGGGGCATTTCCACATTACAGGGGCACGGATCACTTACAGCCGGTGATGATCCTCTCTGTAGAGCATGCAATGTGTACTTTTCCTTATCAATGCTTTTTTATGCTAGTCGTTTTTATTAATCTTACGTCAATTGTACAATGATTATACTTGAAGTCAACTATCTAGATCAAAAACAGAGGGCGGAGCTGACTTATGACCCGAGCCTCTGCCGCCTGGAGCTAGATGATCGTTGCTGTAATCAAGCTTCCGCAAATTTCGAAACGCGGTCGATTGTTTTTTCCTTGCCGATCAAGGCGATGGAATCCGGTAATTCCGGTCCATGTGCTTGACCGGTTGTGACTACACGGATTGGCATGAACAGGTTTTTCCCTTTATGGCCAGTTTCTTTCTGCACCGCTTTGATGGCGGCTTTGATTGAAGCTGGATCGAATGACTCAAGCTCGCTCAACTGGCGCTTAAAGGATGCCATCACTTCCGGCACTTGTTCGCCAGCAAGGATTTCTGTTGATTGTTCATCATATTCAATGTCGTCATTGAAGAATTGGGCGGTCAATTCGACGATTTCAGCGCCATAGCTTAATTGGGCTTGGTAAAGCGCGATCAAGTCATGCACCCACTGACGTTCCTCTTCTGTCATACTCTCACTTACACGTCCAGCTGCTACAAGATGCGGCAATGCCAATTCGATCACTTCATCCAAGCTGAGCTTCTTCACGTATTGGTTGTTCATCCAAGTTAATTTCTGCTTATCGAACATGGATGGTGACTTCGACAGGCGGCTTTCGTCGAACAGTTTTACAAGCTCATCATGTGTAAAGATTTCTTCTTCTCCACCCGGCGACCAGCCAAGCAAAGCAAAGAAATTGAACATCGCTTCCGGCAAATAGCCAAGATCCTTGTATTGGGAAATGAATTGAATGATCGACTCGTCACGTTTTGAAAGCTTTTTCCGATCTTCATTGACAATTAACGTCATATGGCCGAAACGTGGATAATCCCAGCCAAATACATCATAGATCATTAATTGTTTAGGTGTGTTCGTCAGATGTTCTTCACCGCGGAAGACATGCGATATTTTCATCAAATGGTCGTCGACAACAACCGCGAAGTTGTACGTCGGAATGCCATTCGCTTTGACAAGCACCCAGTCACCGACATCCTTCGATTCGAAAGCTACTTCCCCGCGCACTAGGTCGTCGACTGTGTAGGTCACGTTCTCAGGCACTCGCATGCGAATTGTAAACGGCATGCCAGCCGCTTCTTTTTCAGCGACTTCCTCAGCTGTCAAATGACGGCAAGTTCCGGCGTACATCGGTGCTGCGATACCAGAAGCTTTTTGTTTTTCACGTTCTGCTTCCAATTCTTCAGAAGTACAGAAACATTTGTAGGCATGCCCTCCATCCAGCATGTCCTGTGCATATTTCGTATAAAGATCAAGACGTTCCATTTGACGATATGGACCGTACTCCCCGCCGATATCGACAGATTCGTCATGGTGGATCCCTAGCCATTTCAAATTATCGAGCTGGGACAATTCACCTGCTTCAATATTTCTTCCCGTATCGGTATCCTCAATTCGAACGATGAATTTTCCGCCGTGATGACGGGCGAATAGATAGTTGAACAGTGCCGTCCGGGCTCCGCCGATATGTAAATGGCCAGTCGGACTTGGCGCATAACGTACACGTACTTCTGTTGTCATTTGAGTGCATCTCCGTTCATAGTAAATTCCTGTGTTATTTTAACATTGCCAATACGTTTTTAAAAGGACTCAATCTTTTAATAGCAGAATCGTCGCCATCGAGGCGATCCCTTCTTCTCTTCCTACGAAGCCCAGTTTCTCAGTTGTCGTCGCTTTGACGTTCACTTGGGACACATCAGCTTTCAGCAATTCTGCAATGCGCGCGCGGATCGTTTCGATATGAGGAGCCATTTTCGGGCGTTGCGCCATGATTGTACAATCGACATTGCCCAGACGATAGCCTTTCGACTCCACGATCTCCCATACCTTTTGAAGGAGTATGGCAGAATCAGCATCTTTAAAAGCCTCATCCGTGTCCGGAAAATGCCTTCCGATATCTCCCTCTCCAATTGCGCCGAGCGCCGCGTCAGTCACAGTATGCAAAAGTACATCCGCATCGGAATGCCCTGTCAACCCTTTTTCATGAGGAATTGTAATCCCCCCGATAATTAAAGGCCGACCTTCCTCAAACTGATGTACATCAAACCCTTGTCCAATCCGAATCATCTGTCATCCTCCTACTGTCTACGTTTCAACAGGACCTCGCCGAACAGCAGGTCCTCTTTAGTTGTCATTTTAACATTGTCATACGTACTTTCCACAATTCTTACGGGATAACCAAGGCGCTCGACGATCATCGACTCATCTGTTCCTAAGAACCCATCAGCCTCCGCCTTATCGGAAGCCTCTTTCAACAGCTCATAACGGAATGCTTGAGGCGTCTGAATCGCCCAAAGCTTTGACCGATCCACTGTCTCTTCGACGATGCCTATAGGCGCGTATTTTATCGTATCCTTCACTTGGACGCCCGCGATGGCTGCGCCATGTTCGGACGCCTCCTCGACAAGCTTATCAATGACTTCCTGGTGAATGAAAGGTCTCGCCGCGTCATGCACAAGCACAATCCCTTCTGCTTGATGGGCCCTAATGCAGGCGGCAACACTTTGTTGCCGCTCCGCTCCCCCCTCGACAAGAGCCTTCACTTTTGTAATGCCAAACTGTTCAAGTATCTTTTCAATTTCAACTTTCTCTTCCAACTTCACTGAAAGGATCATTCCGGAACAGCCCGGATCCCGTTCAAACACTTCCAATGTGTGTATTAATATCGGCTTCCCCGCCATTTCTAAAAACAGCTTATTGAACCCGGCACCCATACGCCGTCCGCTCCCCGCTGCAGGGAGCATCACTGTATACATTTTCATTAACCGTCCCTATCTTTCCTCAATAAGACTTTGAAGTCTTGCCATTCTTCGGCTTTGCAAAAATCATGCGTCCTGCAGATGTCTGCAACACACTTGTCACAACAACATCGATTGCATTCCCAATATGCGACCTTCCTTCTTCGATGACAATCATCGTGCCATCATCCAAATAAGCGATTCCTTGATTATGCTCTTTGCCATCCTTAATAACGACGACGTGCATCTCTTCACCAGGAATGACAACAGGTTTCACAGCATTCGCCAGGTCATTGATGTTCAATACGACAACACCATGCAAATCCGCCACTTTATTCAGATTGAAATCATTCGTGACGACAAGACCATTCATGCTTTTCGCCAGACGTACAAGCTTAAGATCCACCTCTGCCACGTCGCTGAAATCCTCATCCGTAATCGAAATGTTTGGACCGTCGTCGGTTTGAAGACGTTTCAGGACATCAAGGCCGCGCCTTCCTTTTGTACGTTTCAATGAATCTGAAGAATCCGCAATATGCTGGAGTTCCGTCAAGACGAATTGAGGTACGACAAGCACCCCTTCAAGAAAGCCGGTCGCTGCAATATCTGCAATCCTTCCATCGATAATGACGCTAGTATCCAGAATCTTATTCAACCTGGATTCAGATTTGCCTGCAACTTCCAAGCCTTCCTTTTTCTTCGGGTTGCTGTTTCTCGCTGCAAAAATCGCGTGCGAAAATTCTTCCCGTTTCTTAAAGCCGACCTGAAAACCAAGATACCCAAGAAGGATGGAAAGCACTACTGGCAAAACTGAAGTAATGAACGGGATTTCAAGACTGCTTAAACCAAAACTGACAAGAAAGGCGACACTCAACCCGACCATCAAACCGATTGTACCGAACAATAAATCGAAAATAGGAGCCTTCAACAAACGATCTTCCATCCATTTGATGAAATTCACGATCGGCTCCGCGATAAAGAGGCTAAGCAAATATAATAATACCGCCCCTAAGACCGCTGCTACATAGGGATTGTCAATCATCGGCTTGGAAGTAAAAGAAGATAATGTGAATAAATACGGTAAAAATAAAACGCCGAGCGTTCCCCCTATGAGCAGCAATCCAATTTGAACTACTCTTTTCAACATGCACAACACCTCCATTTCGTTATTATAACTATACATGTTTTCCATACCCTACGCCGTTCTCGACCATCCAAAATGGTATTTTCACAACAAAAGTAGGACTTTCCCTTACATGCAAAAGTTCCATACATGCCATCATTGAAGGCTGGAACTTTCAACCGCTCCAGGCCCTCAACTGTTTTTTTTCAAGAAAAAACGATATTCAATGCTTCTCTTACCGTTTCGACGCCGACAACTTGAATTCCTTCCGGAAAATCCCAGCCTCCGATGTTTGAAGAGGGAATGAAGATGCGCTCGAATCCGAGTTTCGCGGCTTCCGTAACGCGCTGTTCAATGCGGGATACACGGCGTACTTCACCGGTCAGTCCGACTTCACCGATAAAACAATCCATCCCGCCCGCAGCCGCATCCCGGAAACTTGAGACAATGCTCACAAGTACTGCAAGATCGATAGCGGGCTCATCAAGCTTCACGCCACCCGCGACCTTTATATAGGCATCCTGTGTTTGCAACAGCATTCCCATTCTTTTTTCAAGGACAGCCATCAGCAACGAGACGCGATTCTGATCAATTCCAGTCGCCATCCGCTTCGGATAATTGAAGCTTGATGGCGTGACGAGCGCCTGGATTTCGACAAGGATCGGTCGGGTTCCTTCCATTGACGCGACCACGGTAGATCCAGCGCCCCCTTGTGATCTTTCCCTCAAGAATAACTCGGAAGGATTCAGTACTTCTTTCAATCCCGACTGCAACATTTCGAAGATAGCAATCTCATTCGTAGAACCGAAGCGGTTTTTCACACTACGTAAAATCCGGTACGTATGATGCCGCTCCCCTTCGAAATAAAGGACAGTATCCACCATATGCTCAAGGAGGCGCGGACCTGCAATCTGTCCATCCTTCGTCACATGACCAACAATGAAAATAGCGATATTTTGTGTCTTTGCGATACGCATCAGCTCCGCCGTACATTCACGTACTTGCGATACACTGCCGGGAGCGGAAGTCACTTCGGGATGATGGATCGTTTGGATGGAGTCGGCAATGACAAATTTAGGCTGAACGTCATTTATCGTCTCATGGATTTTAGCCAAATCCGTTTCCGCATAAATATAAAGCTCATCCGAGGCGACACCGAGCCGTTCTGCACGAAGCTTCGTCTGCCTGATCGATTCTTCACCTGATATGTAAAGAACGCGCTGATTTTGATTGGCAAGAAGGGAGGATACTTGCAGCAGCAATGTCGATTTTCCGATACCGGGATCCCCGCCAATCAGCATAAGCGAGCCCGGTACAATTCCGCCGCCAAGCACGCGATTCAGTTCGCCAAGCTCCGTTTTTACCCGCGGTTCCTCGGCAGTCTGTATAGCGCTGATCGGCATCGCTTTTTGCTGGATCGTTTCCGTATGCTGAAAAGCGCCCCGTGGGCCTTTGCTGACAATCTCAACTTCTTCATCCATCGTGTTCCATTCGCCGCATCCCGGGCATCTGCCCATCCATTTCGGCGACTCGTACCCGCAATCCTTACACATAAACTTTGTTTTCCGTTTTGCCATATATACCTCCATATACGAAAAGGATAGCCCACCCACGTAGACAGCGAGCTCTACGGGAGGGCCATCCTGTTATTAATTTTCTGTTACTGCTACACGGTCCGTCTTGACGACGAACTTATCATCTTCCACATCGACGATCACTTTCCCGCCGGTTAGAACCGTTCCGCTCAAAAGCTCCTCCGACAGGCGATCTTCAATATGCTTTTGCAATGCACGTCGAAGCGGTCTTGCCCCGTATTCAGGGTCATAGCCCTCTTCAGAGATTTTAGTTTTCGTCGCATCCGTCAGCTCCAATGTGATGTCCTGTTCTGCAAGACGCTTCGTCAACTCATTAGACATGAGAGAGACGATTTCACGCAAATGTTCCTTCTCAAGCGAGTGGAAGACGATCATTTCATCCACACGGTTGAGGAACTCTGGACGGAATGCTTTTTTCAAGGCGTCAAGCATATTCGATTTCATGCCCTCGTAATCCTGATCTCCATCGTTTAAGTTGAAACCGACATAACGGTTTTTCTTCAACGTTTCCGCCCCGACGTTCGACGTCATGATGACCACTGTATTACGGAAATCGACTGTTCGCCCTTTTGAATCCGTCAATCTACCATCCTCAAGAACTTGCAGGAGGATATTGAAAACATCCGGGTGCGCTTTTTCAATCTCATCCAGTAGGACGACCGAATAAGGCTTCCTGCGTACTTTTTCCGTCAACTGTCCGCCTTCGTCATAACCGACATAGCCAGGAGGCGAACCGACAAGTCGTGATGTCGCATGCTTTTCCATATACTCGGACATGTCAATGCGGATCATCGCATCTTCATCGCCGAACATCGCTTCTGCAAGCGCCCTCGCAAGCTCCGTTTTACCAACGCCGGTAGGTCCAAGGAAAATGAAAGAACCAATCGGGCGTTTCGGATCCTTTAACCCGGCACGCGCTCTGCGGATCGCCCTTGAAATGGCTGTAACCGCCTCTTTTTGCCCGATGACACGTTCGTGGAGAAGCTCTTCCATGTTCAATAACTTGGCAGTTTCCGTCTCAGCGATTTTCGCCACCGGAACTCCTGTCCACATCGCGACGACCTCGGCAATGTCATTGACCGTCACTTCGGATTCCTTCTTGCCCTGCTTCTCTTTCCAAGCGGTCTTCGTCGTTTCCAGCTCTTCTTTCATTTTTTGTTCCTTATCGCGGAATGATGCCGCCTTTTCGAATTCCTGGCTTTGCACCGCGGCATTCTTTTCATGTCGAATCGCTTCCAGTTTCGCTTCCAGTTCCTTCAAGTTCGGAGGCGTCGTGTACGAACGGAGGCGCACCTTCGAGCCTGCTTCATCGATCAAGTCGATTGCCTTATCCGGCAAGAAACGATCTGAAATATACCGGTCCGACATCTTCGCCGCAGCATCAATCGCTTCATCCGTGATTTTTACACGGTGATGTGCTTCATAACGATCGCGCAACCCTTTGATGATCAAAATCGTTTCTTCGACAGTTGGCTCATCCACTTGTATCGGTTGGAAACGTCGTTCAAGCGCTGCGTCCTTTTCGATATACTTACGGTATTCGTCAAGCGTTGTCGCTCCGATACATTGCAATTCACCACGCGCAAGAGAGGGTTTCAAGATGTTCGATGCATCGATTGCACCTTCCGCCCCACCTGCTCCGATAAGCGTATGCAATTCATCGATGAACAGAATAATATTGCCCGCCTGCCGAATTTCCTCCATCACTTTCTTCATACGATCCTCAAATTCGCCACGGTATTTCGTACCCGCAACGACAGTCCCCATGTCGAGCGTCATGACGCGTTTATCACGAAGGATTTCAGGTACTTCATTATTGACAATCTGCAATGCCAGACCTTCCGCAATCGCGGTCTTTCCGACACCGGGCTCCCCGATCAGAACTGGATTATTCTTCGTACGTCTGGCCAGAACTTCTATAACTCGAGTAATTTCCTTGCTGCGCCCGATAACTGGGTCGAGAGAACCTTCCCGCGCCACTTCTGTTAAATCACGAGCGAGGCTATCAAGAGTAGGCGTCGAGGCGGATGAAGTCGTGCCTTGATTGCCAACCGAGCTGTCGGTGCTTCCCAACAGTTGAAGAACTTGCTGTCTTGCGCGGTTCAAACTGACGCCTGCATTATTCAGTACACGTGCTGCGACTCCTTCTCCTTCACGGATGAGCGCCAATAGAATATGCTCTGTTCCAATATAGGAGTGGCCCAGTTTTCGCGATTCATCGACGGAAAGCTCGATTACCTTTTTCGCTCTTGGCGTGTAATGGACTATCGGACCAACTTCTTTTGAACCGGAACCAACAAGGCTTTCCACCCCTTTTTCAATTGTTTCGAAACTGACGTCGATCGCTTCCAATGCTTTCGCTGCGATGCCGCCGCCTTCTCGTATCAAACCTAATAAAATATGCTCAGTACCGATGGATTCATGTTTCAGTCTGATCGCTTCTTCTTGTGCAAGTTGCAAAACTTTTTGCGCTCGCTGTGTAAAACGATTGAACATCATATTCTTCCCACTCCTTCTATTTAACATCTAGTATTTTTCCTACAAGAAAGTGTAGATAGGTTCCCTACTTACTTTATTCTCAAGGACCGCAGTGCAATCCAATTCCACGAAATTGACTTTGACTATCTTTGACTTAAGTATAATAAAAAGAAAAGTCTGTTGCAAAATGTTTGCTCAGTTTTCTTTATCATTCTCTTCCTCATGCTGCTCAGCACTCAAACGTTCACGAAATAAAGTAGCGCGGAATATATCCCTTTCCTCCGCCGTCAATTCCGAGCCGGCATATTGTTGAAGGAATCCCGGCTGCATAAAGATCATCAATTCGTTCAAGATGGACATATCCACATCCTCAATGATCCCAAGGTCGATGCCAAGGCGGACATCCGATAGGCAACGGGCCGCTTCCCCGGAAGGCAGCAGTCTCGCAAATGTGATGATGCCAAGTGATCGGAACAATTTGTTTTCCAAGGCAACGCGGGATTTCGAAAGAAGGATTTCACGCGAGCGCCTTTCATGGGCAATGAGACGCAACGCCACATTTTTCAAGTCGGAAAGGATTTCCTTTTCAGGTTTGCCCAATGTCGTCTGGTTCGAAACCTGATAAATATTGCCCGGTGCTTCACTGCCTTCTCCGTAACTCCCTCTGACGACCATTCCGAGTCTTGATATAGCAGGAATGATCCGGTCGATTTGCTTTGTAATTGTCAATGCCGGCAAATGCATCATGACCGACGCCCGCATGCCTGTTCCCGTATTTGATGGGCAACTAGTCAAGTAGCCGAAATCCTCGTCAAAGGCATACGGCAATTCATTCTCAAGATAATTATCGACCGTGTCCGCATGATCGTATGCATTTTCCAACTGGAATCCAGGGTAGATACATTGGATGCGAATATGATCTTCTTCATTCACCATGATGCTTAGCGTTTCGTCTTTTGAGAGAAGAACCGCTCCATGGCGTTTCGTGTCTATCAATTGCGGACTGATGAGGTGCTTTTCTACGAGCACTTGCCGTTCGAGAGACGGCAACTCAGACATCTTCATATAGGCATACCCGTTTTCATCGGAGTTAAGCAAGGCAGCGGCAATGGAAGCGTCGACTTTCTGTGCCTCCTCAGGCGTGAATGCGATCGGGAAACGGTACCCCCTTAAATTCCGGGCCAACCGGATCCTCGTCGACATGACGATATCGGAGTGCTCCCCATGTGACGCCATCCATCCCGTAACAGCGCCTTTCATGAATTTATTAATTGACATCGTGCTCTTCACCTCCATCGCTGCATTCCGCCAAACGATGCTTCAACGCTTTCGCTTCATCCCTCAAGGCGGCGGCATCTTCAAAGCGCTCCTCATCTATTGCTTCTTGCATCTTCAATCGGATTTCATCAATTTTCTTTTTCACGGCAAACAATTCATTGAATGACACCGGTATTTTCCCGACATGTGTCGTATGGCCGTTATGAAGCTTGCTGAAAATGCGCGGCAGCCTCTCCCTAAAAGTGTCATAACATGTCGGACAGCCAAACTTGCCAATATCCAAGAACTTTCTAAATGACAACTGGCAATCAGGGCAAGTCGGTCCTTCAGGCATACTATCCCTGGACTGTTGAAAAGGTTGCGCTGAATCGTTTACTCCGAACCAATGCGACAGGAATTGTTGGATGGACAACGGTTCTTGATTCGGATCGAAATGAAACATTTGTGATTGGAATGCACATTTCTCGCATAGATGTCGCTCCGTAGTGCCACTCATGCTTTCTTGAGTGAAAATGACGGAAGCCGGTCGTTCCTTGCAATTATCGCAATTCATTGTTTGCACCTCGTTTTCGTCAAGTTCTATTGCATCTGTTTATAAATAAGCGTCATAAGCATCGCCTGCAAGATTCTTGCCCGGATCAAGTCACGCTCCGGCAATGGATAATGCAGTGTAGTTCTGTCTACTGCGGCAAGGATGAGTCTGGATTCCCGTTCAGAAATAACTTCTTCCTCAAGGAGCCGGTAGACGACGTCTTCTGCCATCGTGTACGTTGCACCTTGTTGGATTCCCTCTAAAATATGTTCGATCAGTTCCTTATGCGAATTCGTCTGGACGCGGTAAATCCGGATATACCCCCCGCCTCCTCGCTTTGATTCGACTGCATATCCTCGTTCGACGGTAAATCGGGTGTTAATGACGTAATTGATCTGTGAAGGGACGCATTGAAACTTCTCCGCAACCTCACTTCTTTTGATTTCAATAGTTCCATTATCTTCACTTTCGATAATGGCCTTTAAATACCCTTCAATAATGTCGGAAATGTTTCGCATGATCTCACCTCTTTCTTCCTGGTGATAAGCCATTGACTTTGACTATCTTTGACTTAATTGTACATGATTAAACATCTTGATGGCAATTGAAATGCACAGTTAAAATATGTGGTATTAAAGTAGCTAACTCCGGATTTCCACTTAAGGCGGACGCTTTCCGGTCCAATCCTAAAGTAAGCCTGAAACATTTTAATTCAATATATAAATTAGGTTTAAAACGTGGTTTTTTGGGTAATTAACTAGTTGAGGATTTTTTTATGACCTCTTCTTCCTCTTCACGGAGTTCTGTTCGAAAGGGTGGTCCGTAGCAGTTGAGGCAAACAGCTGCTACCCATCGCACATGTGCAGTCTGCCCTTTTGAACAAACTCTCATAACAGAGTGACAGGCACCACTTGAATATAGGAGCAGCCCTTTATTTCGGGGCTGCTTTTTTTCGTTTTTCGTAAGTCATATTGTCCATTACTCTTTAATACGTTACATAGAAGAAGAGTTATATGGAGGAGGAATGGGAGAGTGAATTCAGCTAAACTACGCAATAAAGGCTTGTTCAACAGGTTTTTGGACTTCATTGAGAAATACGGAAACAAATTGCCTGACCCCGTCATGTTGTTCGTTTATATTGCCGCACTTATTTTAGTTTGTTCAGCAATTTTTGGCGCTCTCGGCACATCAGCCATCAACCCCGGCACAGGCGAAGAGGTCAAAGTCGTCAATTTGCTGAATGGGGAAGGTCTCATCATGATTTTGACTAATTTAGTGAAAAATTTTACGAGCTTTCCGCCCCTTGGCCTCGTCCTTGTCGTTATGTTCGGGGTAGGATTGGCAGAATCGACCGGCTTAATTTCCACGATTATGAAGACGACGATTTTGAATGCGCCTAAGAAAATCATACTGCCAACAATCGTCTTCGTCGCAATCATGGGGAATGCCGCAGCTGACGCGGCTATGGTCGTTTTGCCGCCTATCGTTGCGATGATTTTCATTGCGCTCGGCAGACACCCGATCGCCGGGCTGGCTGCTGCCTACGCGTCCGTTGCAGGTGGATTTTCTGCGAATCTTATCATAAATGTATTGGATCCCCTCGTGTATGGGTTTACTGAAATTGGCGCCCATATCTATGACCCGACTTATTCAGGGAATCCCGGGATGAACTATTACTTTTTAGCAGTATCCGCCTTAGTCTTAGTTCCAGTTGCAGTTTTAGTCACAACAAAAATTGTCGAGCCACGACTTGGTAAATATGATGGAGTGGTTGAAGAGTTAGAAGAAGTTTCAGCTATCGAGAAGAAAGGCCTTCGGTGGGCCGTACTATCAGTCGTTGTTATTATCGGAATCGTATTGGCCCTTTCACTTCCGGCTAATGGGCTATTGCGCCATCCCGAAACCGGCAGCTTAACGACTTCGCCATTGATGGATAGCCTTGTTCCGTTAATGATGATTCTATTCCTTGTTCCGTCGATCATTTACGGAAAAATCGTCAAGTCCTTAAATAACTCGAAGGATTTCGCTGATCACTTGGCGAAAGCGATGTCCAGTATGGGCATGTATATCGTCATCTCATTCGCCGCAGCGCAGATGATCGCATATTTCAATTGGAGCAATCTAGGCCCAATTGTAGCCATTAAAGGCGCCGAGTTGCTTGAAACTCTGAGCTTGCAAGGTTTGCCACTATTCATCGGTTTCATCATCGTCGCTGCCCTTATCAACTTCCTAGTTGCCAGTGCATCTGCAAAATGGGCAATTCTCGCACCAGTTTTCGTGCCAATGTTCATGATCATGGGATATAGCCCAGCCTTGACCCAAGCCGCCTACCGCATCGGTGATTCCATCACGAACCCGATTACACCAATGCTTGCATACTTCGCAATCGTTCTGACATTCGCAAAAAAGTACGATCCAAAAATCGGAATCGGCACATTCATGACATCACTTTTGCCATACTCAATCGCATTCGCCATCATGTGGATCATCCTATTCGCTGCCTGGTACTTACTCGGCATTCCATTAGGACCTCAAGGCGAACTGTTTTTGAACAAATAAAAGAAGGGTTGCTCCGTAAATCGGAGCAACCCTTTTTCGATGGTGGCAGGCACCCATACTTATTCGATTGTTTTATTGTTCATTTCCTTGACGGGTAGGAATAGTTCGCCTGTTTCGTAATAAGTGAATGTCAGGTGATCGCCTTCCTCAGTATAGATCGCCAATGGAACGGATTCCGTTGATACGATATAGTTGCGGCCGTCGTCTGCAAAAATGGAAACGATTGTAAAGTCGCCGGCTCGTTCCTTGTAGACACGCACGACAGTAACCGAAGCTTTACCTTCCTCTGCGTCCGAACTGCCATCGACTGTGTTTCCGCCGCGTTGCAACGCAGTTTTATAAAGCCTTAACGCTTCATTCGGAGAATTGGCGTAAACGGACACTTCCGGATTTGCGGCCGATACGATGAAGTAGTTTTGCAAGAAGCCATTGGAGTCAAGTACTGGCGTCAGCCAGCTCGCTTCTCCGTAGAAGTTGTAGAGAACAGGCATTTCTCCGGTCCATTTCTTCTCGATGAACTTCTTCTCGATGATTTGCAACGCGCCTTGCGAATCCATATAGGATTCTTCCAAATTCCCCGTATAATAAATTCCCTGGCCGGTCCGTCCATCCGTCAACGCGTACCCCAGCATTGAATCGACTTCTTCTTTCGGACTTGTGAAATCCGTGAAATAAAACATATGCCCGTTTTCATCAAATACAGGGCTGACATTTGCTTCGACTCCTTCGTCCGAAGGCAGTTTCACATCCTTCTTCCCGAAAACGGAATTCCAGAAACCATGCACGTATTTTCCGAAGTAGCTATTTTGCAGGCTGACGGCTTCCGGTGAAACCGCACCATCGATAAATTCAGGCACTTGGGATAGTGGATATTGGTTCACTTCTCCGGTGTCAGGGTCAACCATGACAATCCCTTGTACATCAAACCCATTCCTTGCCGTGATAAAATTACCGTACGATCGGATATAATGTGGCTTCCCGTCATCATCAATTTCGAGTTGGACATCGCCGTAGAAAATAAGATCCGGCTTTGCCATCCGCATATGACGTTCCACTTGCTTATGAAAGAATGAAGATGGCGTGTAAGCCATTTCTGTTTTAACAAATTTCGGATTGTCAGCCGAATCGGTCGCGCTCATTGTAAAATAACCAGGTGTCGTCTTTCCATTCCACCATTTGAAAAAGCCCGAAAACTCGACTGGCGCAATATAGACGAAGTCGCCGTTAACCTTTTGGATTTGCAAGTGGCCCAGTTCGTAATAACTCGTGTTCGGTACTTGATTGAACGACTTTTTCATCTTATTCCGCGCAAATTTCGGCGGTACACTTGCGGGTGTCTTTGTTTCGTCAAAAGCTTTAATTTCCTCTTGCTGATCCATTTCCATCGCTTCATACTTTTGATTAGCATTGAAAAGCGGCGCACTGAGGATGAACGCGCTCACCGCCAAAGATGCCAAAAGCAAAACCACTTTGGCGCTCCGCTCTTTCCCCGTTGCAAAAACGACACCAAGAATCGTTGCAATCAGAAGCAACGCCCAAAGCGACGTCCAGTTCCTGTCCATATTTGTTACATAATAAAATCCGAAAGTAATCAAACCTATAAGTACGACCGTTGCCGATAACGCCCCAATCCGGTTGAAAGCAGCCTCCCCGGTTTCTTTCGACACAGATGTAAATGGAACGATAATAATCGCGGCAACTATCCCGGCGACTAATGAAAATAGTAATAAATTTATCATATCAACACTCTCTTCTATAGAATAGTAACCCTCTTCAACTATACGAATGAACACGCAAAACGATTCATGTTTTTTATGAAACTTTCCCCATTTAGTACCGTACAAGTACAGAGACGAGAGGAGTTGAACCACTATGCAGAAAAATGTTTTCCCTACTGACAAGGTACCCTCCAAAATGCCAGTTGGAAAAAGAATTTATTATTACCTTGCTCTTTCCTTCTTCGGGGCGTTCGGCGTTGCACTATTATACTTGGCCTTCGATACACTCTCAGACGGGGATTGGCTAGTTGCAGCCCTACTCGGCGGGATTTCCCTGTTCATCGGATGGATAGTCATTAAACTTCTAATGCTGCCCCGGCAAAAAGGGCCAACAGCAGTCACAAAAGTGGAGGAACCAGGGGGCTACACAATCTATTCTACAAACGAGTGGACCGGTGAAACGGAGTCCGTCATCTTTCATTACGCTCAAATAACAGACTTGATCATCGGCATCTGGACCAATCTGGGATTCAAAGGAAGGAAAAATGATTACGTCGGCGCACGGCTTCTTTATCGGTATAAGGATACGAACGGAAAAATGAAATACGTGGATACAACCATCATTAGTGAATCCTCTTTAGCAGAATGGGTTGAAGTAATTCGAAAAAATCAAATCCCATCCCGCATAACGAACCTGAATATCTCGGCAGTGAAAGAAATGCAATTTGATGAAATGCTTGATAGAATCGAAGCCATTCCATTTGACGGTTCAATCTCGGTGAAGGACTATTTTATGCAACAAGAGGACTTCTCACTATGGCAACCTCCTTCATTGAAAAAAAGCAATCCTTCCAGTTGACGTTCATCATCTGGTTGGATTGCCCTTTATCTTTATTTAATCAGATTGTCATCGGGCGTTTTGCCAACGGCTCCAAATCGACCTCAAAACCTAAGTCTTCTAACATCTGCCTGTCCCGGTCACCCTCTTGTCCCGCTGTCGTCAAATAATCGCCTATGAAGATTGAATTTGCCGGATAAAGTCCGAGCGGCTGAAGCGATCGTAAATTCAATTCGCGCCCACCCGAAATCCGGATTTCTTTTGTCGGATTCATAAAACGGAAGAGACATAGCACCTTCAAGCAATAGCGCGGTGTCAACTCATCCGTTCCTTCAAGCGGTGTCCCATCCACCGCGTGCAAAAAGTTTACTGGAATTGAATCGGCGTCCATCTCATGCAGGCTGCGTGCCATTGCGATGACATCTCTTTTCGTCTCCCGCATACCGATAATCACACCCGAACAAGGTGAAATTCCTGCTTCCTTCGCCATTTCCACCGTACTCACGCGGTCATCATACGTATGGGATGTCGTGATGCTATCATGATGTGCAGCGGATGTATTGATATTATGGTTGTACCGGTCGACCCCCGCTTCTTTCAGACGTTTTGCCTGTTCAGGTTTCAAGATGCCAAGGCATGCGCAGACAGTCATACTGCGATGTTTTGCTTTAATTTCTTTAACGGAATCAATGACGATTTCAAGTTCCCGGTTTACAGGACCCCGCCCACTTGCAACAATGCAATACGTGCCCGCATTTACCGATGCCGCACGATCAGCACCCGCTACGATCTCTTCCTGTTTCATCATTGCATATTTTTCAATCGGAGCTTTTGAAACAATAGATTGCGCACAATAGCCGCAGTTTTCCGGGCATAATCCGGACTTAGTATTGATGATCATGTTCAGCTTCACTTTATTTCCAAAATAATGTTTTCGAATTTCATAGGATGCTTGCAGCAGTGGAAGGAGATCATCGTCCGCGCAATCCAAAATGAAATGCGCTTCCCGATCCGACAATTCTCCGCCAGCCAACACACGGTCTGCCAGTTCCCGATAAATCGTCAATGTGCACGCCTCACTTTCAGAACCTTATACATCCGATGGCCAAAAATCCCCGCAAGGATCGACAAGAGAATGTCTTTCGGCAGCGGCGGCACCATCCAGATCCAAGCAACTTTATATGTGAATGCATCAGGCGCTGCTGACCATAATTTATAAGCGAAATACAACCAATTCGTCCCAAACAAATAATTTACACTCATACCAACCAAAGCTGCGATGACATAGCTTCTCAAGCTTCCGTTCTTTTCAACAATCTTCCCCGCGACATACGCAACTAGTATGAACGACACGACGAAGCCAAAAGTAGGTACTAAAATGAAGCCGAATCCGCCTTGAAATTTCGAAAAAATCGGTGCCCCCGCTAAGCCAACCACCATATAAACCGTCATCGAAATGGCTCCGAGACGGCTACCAAGGAGAAGACCCGCCAAGACGGCGAAAAATGTTTGTAATGTTATCGGTACCCCACCGATCACTAGGAACGGAACAAACGAAGTAATATTCGCCCCGATCATCATCAATGCGGCAAACATCCCACAATAGACGAGACTGAGCGCACTCATCCCACTTTTTGATTTCACTGTAGCTGTTGTCATAAATACACCCCATCATTTGAGTTATCTTTAACAGAATAAAAGTTAACTCAACTTGTGTCAACCTATTTTTAATATTAGTTAACATATTTATTTTCATGCGTGATTAAGAATATTTAAGAACTTTTGAAAGTATTTATACGTGTATATACGGATTTTCCGTTTAAAAAAATCGATAGCATATTCCGCTACCGACTTTTCATCAATGATCTTTATCTTCACTTTTTGGGAATAAAAAATGGGCGAGTATACCGCTTAAGATTGCTGCCCCAATCGTTATCCATACTCTGGATGTCCCTGGCACTTCCTGAAAGTTCTTATGGAGCATATACCATGAAATTCCTGCGACAAGGAGTGCAATCGGAATGGAAAATTTAAAAATCCTCAACGTTTTCACCTTCTACTTTTTGTTCATACGCCCATTCTATCACAATTCGGGTATTGACGTATTGTACATTTAACGATATGATGTGTTAAATTATTCAAACAACTATATATTGATTCTTATCAAGAGAAGCCGAGGGACTGGCCCGTCGAAGCTTCAGCAACCAACCGTTATTGCCGGTAAGGTGCTAATTCCAGCAGGTCGCTAGCGGCCTGGCAGATGAGAAGAAGAGCGAACTATCGCATTTTAAAAGCCTTCTTTTCGAGAAGGCTTTTTTATTTTTATATAACACGGGAGGATGATGGGGCATGAACTTACTTAAGAGATTGCAAAAGGAAATACTCGTTGCAGACGGGGCGATGGGGACCTTGCTTTATTCATACGGCATTGACTTTTGTTATGAAGAATTGAATGTTGAAAAGCCTGAAGTGATTGAAAAAATCCACCAAGATTATATTGCTGCCGGCGCGGATGTCATTCAGACAAATACGTACGGTGCGAACGCCCTTAAACTCGCCCGTTATGGCATGGAAAAAAGGGTGAAGGAGTTCAACGAAGCAGCGATCAGGATTGCAAAGCGCGCAGCAGCCCCCGGCAATCAGTACGTCCTTGGCACGATTGGAGGATTGCGCGGCATTCGAAAAAGTGACGCATCGCTTGACGAAGTGGTAACGATGGTACGTGAACAGGCAGACGCCTTGCTTTCAGGCGATCCTGATGGACTATTACTCGAAACATACTATGATTTCGAAGAATTATCGACGGTCGTCAAAGAACTGCGAACATTAACCGATATGCCGATCATTGCGCAAGTTTCAATGGATGAACCCGGCATCTTGCAAAATGGGATGCAGCTCAATGACGCACTACATCAGCTCGAAACTCTTGGAGCGGATATCGTCGGCGTTAACTGCCGATTGGGCCCTTACCATACAATCCAGGCATTCGAGAATGTGACGCTGCCGAATCACGCTTTCTTATCCGCCGCCCCTAATGCAAGCTTGCTCGATGTCGAGGACGGCAGGATTGTCTATTCGTCCGAAGCCGATTATTTCGGTCGTGCCGCAACGTTTCTTCGTGAGGAAGGCGTCCGTCTCATCGGCGGATGCTGCGGCACAACTCCGATGCATATCGCTGCTGCGAAAAAGCATTTGAAAGGGTTGGCACCGATTACGAAAAAAACGGTCACTCCACAAAAGCCGATCGTCATACGGGAAGCGGAGCCTGCAAAACACGAACCCTTGCACATTAAAGCCAAAACGGAGCGGACGGTCATCGTGGAGTTAGACACACCCCGGCATTTGGAGACCGATAACTATTTTGAAGGAGCAAACCTGCTATATGAAGCAGGCGTGGATGCAATCACAATGGCGGATAATTCCCTAGCCTCCCCCCGCATCAGCAATATGGCCATGGGGTCGATGTTGAAGCATGAACATAATGTTCGTCCGCTCGTCCACTTGACGTGTCGTGATCATAACTTGATCGGCTTGCAATCACACTTGATGGGGCTAGATGCGCTCGGCGTCCACGATATTCTCGCTGTCACGGGAGACCCGACGAAAGTTGGCGATTTCCCTGGGGCGACAAGCGTCTATGACGTCTCCAGCATGGAATTATTGCAGCTCATTAAACAATTAAACGAAGGAATTTCCTTCACAGGCAAGTCACTGCGCAAAAAAGCAAAGTTCTCTGTCGCCGCTGCATTTAATCCGAATGTCCGGGTTCTCGACCGAGCTGTTCAACGCCTTGAAAAGAAGATTGAATGCGGTGCGGATTACTTCATCACACAACCGGTCTACACGAAAGAGAAAATCATCGACATTTACGAAGCAACGAAGCATCTCGATACACCGATCTTCATCGGCATCATGCCGCTAACGAATATAAGAAACGCGGAATTCATGCATCATGAAGTACCTGGCATCAAACTATCCGAAGAGGTTCTCGGAAGGATGGCCGCTTGCGGAGATGACCGTGAAAAAGCGACACAGGAAGGCATCGATATCGCAAAGGAACTGATCGACACAGCCGCAGAACTATTCAACGGCATCTATATCATTACCCCATTCCTCCGATATGACATGTCTTTGGAACTGATCACCCATATTAAAGAACTTGACGAGGAAAAGGAGAGGAAGATTGTCCATGCCTAAACATCCAATCGAACAACAACTGAAAAACAGAATCCTCATCATAGACGGAGCGATGGGCACGATGCTGCAGGCGGAGGATCTCTCTGCAGACGATTTCGGCGGAGAGGAATACGAAGGCTGCAACGAATACTTGAACATTCTTCGACCTGATATTCTTGATAACATTCATCGTTCCTATTTGGAGGCAGGCGCGGATATCATCTGCACGAACACTTTCGGAGGCACTCCCCTCGTACTCGACGAATTCAGCCTCGGCCACCGTGCTTCGGAAATCAACAAAAAGGCTGTGGAAATCGCGAAACAGTGCGCAGCCGACTATTCGACTTCAGAGTGGCCGCGTTTCGTCGCCGGTGCAATCGGGCCGACAACGAAGACACTTTCCGTCACGGGAGGCATTACTTTCGATAAGCTTTCAGAGGAATTTTACGTTCAGGCGAAGGCATTGATCGAAGGCGGTGCCGATCTTTTATTGATGGAAACGAGCCAAGATATGCTTAACGTAAAAGCGGGTACAATCGGGATCAAACGGGCATTCGATGAAACGGGCATCGAGCTGCCGGTCATGATTTCAGGGACGATTGAGCCGATGGGTACGACATTAGCCGGGCAAAGCATCGAAGCGTTCTATATTTCCATTGAGCATATTAAGCCGCTTTCCGTCGGATTGAACTGTGCAACAGGACCGGAATTCATGACCGATCATTTGCGCTCGCTTTCCGAATTGTCGACAGGCTTCGTCACTTGCTATCCGAACGCGGGTCTCCCAGACGAGGAAGGCCACTACCATGAATCGCCGGAATCATTATCCATGAAGTTGAAAGGATTTGCGGAAAAAGGGTGGCTGAATATGGTCGGCGGTTGTTGCGGAACGACTCCTGACCATATCCGTGCAATACGAGAAGCGGTTGCCGGTCTTGCTCCGCGCCAAAAGCCGGAAAGCGGGCATGAGCATGCGGTTTCAGGAATTGAACCGTTATTGTACGATCCATCGATGCGCCCGTTGTTAATCGGCGAGCGAACGAACGTCATCGGTTCAAGAAAATTTAAACGCTTGATTGTCGATGAGAAATTCGAGGAGGCTTCCGAGATTGCACGCGCCCAAGTGCGCGGAGGCGCCCATGTCCTTGACATCTGTCTCGCAAACCCCGATCGAGACGAACTGGAAGACATGAAGAACTTCATGCAGGAAGTCGTCAAAAAGGTGAAAGTTCCTCTCGTCATTGATTCGACAGATGAAAATGTCATCGAAGAAGCATTGAAATATTCACAAGGGAAAGCGATCATCAACTCCATCAACTTGGAGGATGGCGAAGAACGGTTCGACGCTGTCCTTCCCCTTGTGAAAAAGTTTGGTGCAGCGGTTGTCGTCGGGACGATCGATGAAACCGGTATGGCAGTGACGCGGGAACGAAAGCTCGAAGTAGCGGAACGATCCTATGACCTGCTTGTGAATAAATGGGGATTGGCGCCTGAAGATATCATTTTCGATCCGCTCGTATTCCCTGTCGGAACGGGTGATGAGCAGTACATCGGTTCTGCAGTCGAAACGATTGAAGGCATCAGGTTGATTAAAGAGAAAATGCCCCGTTGCTTGACGACGCTTGGTGTGAGCAACGTGTCTTTCGGACTCCCCCCTGTTGGCCGGGAAGTACTGAACGCGGTGTATTTGTATCATTGCACCCAGGCAGGTCTCGATTACGCGATTGTCAATACAGAGAAATTGGAACGCTACGCTTCGATTCCAGAGAATGAAATAAAACTTGCGAATGATCTGTTGTTCACGACGACTGATCAGACGCTTGCGGATTTCACGGACTTTTACCGAGATAAGAAAAAGGAGAAGACCGAGGATGATATTCCGAAGACGGTTCCCGAACGATTGGCTTATTACGTTGTAGAGGGTACGAAGGAAGGGTTGATTCCCGACTTGGAGGCGGCGCTACAGATGTATGATACGCCCCTTGAGGTTATTAACGGACCGTTGATGGAAGGGATGTCAGAGGTCGGCCGTCTGTTCAATGATAACCAGCTGATTGTAGCGGAAGTGTTGCAAAGTGCGGAAGTGATGAAGGCTTCGGTCTCATTCCTTGAGCAGTTCATGGAGAAGAAAGAGGACGATTCCGGGAAAGGGAAAATTGTGTTGGCGACGGTCAAAGGGGATGTACATGACATCGGGAAGAACTTAGTCGATATCATTTTAAGCAATAACGGATTCCGGGTCATTGATATCGGCATTAAAGTGACGCCGGCAACGCTCATCGACGTCATTCGAAAAGAGAAGCCGGATATTATCGGTTTGTCCGGTTTGCTTGTAAAATCGGCGCAACAGATGGTGATTACTGCGCAGGATTTCAAGGCGGCGGGTATTAATACTCCTGTCATGGTCGGAGGAGCAGCATTGACGCGCAGATTTACGGAGACGAAAATTGCTGCAGAATATGATGGTCCCGTCATTTATGCGAAGGATGCGATGCAAGGGCTTGAGCTCGCGAATCGATTGCAGAGCGGCGAGAAAGAGACTTTGCTGAGCGAGCTTGTCGAGAAGCAGGAGAAGCGGCTCGAGTCGGAGGCGATCCGCGCGACACGGGATACGGCAGTTGCCGTTTTACCGAGGCCAGTGAAGACGGTGCGGGAGGACGCACCGGTGTTTGTCCCTTCCGATTTACGGCGACGTGTCATGAAGGATTATTCGGTTTCCCATTTGTATCCGTACGTCAATATGCGGACGCTGATCGGGCATCATCTAGGTTTGCGTGGCAATGTCGACAAGATGCTTTCGGATAAAGAAGAGCGCGCTGTGCAGCTAAGCGAAATGGTGACCGGATTTTTGGAGTCGGGCAATCTTTCGGCTTCCGGCATGTATCAATTCTTCCCTGCACAGGCGGACGGTGATGATGTGATCATTTATGATCCGATTGATGCGCAGACAGAAATCGAGCGCTTCACGTTCCCCCGTCAAAGCAAGGAGCCGTTCCTCTGCCTTGCCGACTTTTTGAAGACTGTCGACAGCGGCGAGATGGACTATGTTGCGTTCATGCAAGTGACAGCAGGGCATGGCGTGCGGAATTATGCGAATCAGTTAAAGGCGGAAGGGAAGTTTCTTGAGAGCCATGCGTTCCAAGCGACGGCACTTGAATTGGCGGAAGGATTCGCGGAGCGTGTCCACCAAGAAATCCGTGACCAATGGGGCTTTCCGGATGCAACGGATTTCACGATGCGCGACCGATTCGCCGCAAAATACCAGGGGCAACGCTTTTCGTTCGGCTATCCGGCTTGTCCAAATTTGGACGATCAAGCAAAGCTGTTCGGTTTGTTGAAGCCGGAAGATATCGGCGTCTATTTAACAGAAGAATTCATGATGGAGCCCGAAGCATCCGTATCAGCAATCGTCTTCGCACACCCCGATGCAAGATATTTCAACGTCGACTGAGGTGCCTGTCACCCAAAAAAGCTGTTCCGCCGAATAGTCGGCGGGACAGCTTTTGTTATTTTAGAATGGTCTTCTTCCGAAACCGAAGCCGCCGCCTCTGCCTCCTCTTCCGAAACCAGGCCCCTGCCCTGGGAAAACTGGCGCGCCCATTACGTTTTCCGTTGTTTCCGTGTAGTAATGCCTTGGCGTGACAACAGGATGTTGTCTATTTACGTTAACAATCGGATGGATAAACGGTTGTTCAACTGGGAAGAATTGGTCATGGTAACGACATTGTGTCGGGCATACGATTGGTTGCATTTGAGTGTTTTGTGGCATTTGGTTCATCGGCATCATGTGGTTTCCTCCACATTGTCCTCCGCAGCGTCCCCCACATTGTCCTCCACAGTGTCCATGTTGCATCATCATCTTCACTCACCCCCTCCTTCTATTACATGTTCAAAAGTACCGGATAGACGGGCGAGCGACCATAGACGCAAGAAATTCCTGTTTCATCTGACTAACATAAAAAAGGCACTTCCCCATGATGTGGGAAGTGCCCATTACCGTTTGGCTATTGATATGTCTTTGGCAGTTCACTAGCGTCAAAACCGGAAGCTTCTTTCAATTTCATCTTACGGTCGTCCATCGGATAATGGACAGGTGAACCTTCATCAATCATTTCAAGCGATGCGATGAAATCGGGGTCCTGTCTGCGTTCCATTTCGACCGGATCAATGAATTGGCGTTCCATTCAAATCACCCTCCAACTCATAATACACGAGGCTTGTGACGAGAAATGCACGAAAGTCTAATGAATGAATAACGTCCAGCTATTTTCTATTACTATACTAAATTTTCTGTCAGATGTAAAGATTGTTGATTTCCGTTTCGATACGGCCAAAAAGGATATAATGATGGTAAGAACGTCGGAAGGAGGAGCGCTCATGAAACGTATTGTGTTATTTGACGGGGAATGTAATTTCTGCAATTCCAGTGTACAGTTTATTATTAAACGAGATCCCGCTGCCCATTTTCTTTTTTCCTCATTACAAAGCGAAACAGGCGAAAAGTATGTGAAGCAGTATCACATTCCAAGTGATGTGGATAGTCTTGTGTTAATAGCGAATGGCAAGGCGTATACGAAGTCATCCGCCGCGTTGCATATTGCGAAAAAGCTGGATGGTCTGTGGCATCTCCTTTTCCTATTTATACTCGTCCCTCGTCGTATCCGTGACGGCGCCTATGATTATTTTGCGCGGAATCGGTATCGCTGGTTCGGGAAAAATGAAGAGGCATGCATGCTCCCCTCCCCGGAAATTAGGAAACGCTTTATTTGACGACTTCGCTTCTCCCTATGAGGAGGAGCGTTTTTTTAGTTGCATTTCTCATATGTTTGTCTCCATAGACATAAACTTCAAAACAACCTGCAAGGGAACTTTCTATATATCCGACTAGGGATTATGTAAATAGGTTGAAAGTTTCGTAATTGCCAGGTAAAATTTAGAAAACAGTTGTAAAGGGAGGAAACATGAGAAAAAAAATCATTTTTAATCTGTTTGCTGTGTTGTCGTTAGTATTGTATTTTGGACTTGCTCCACTTCAAATTGTAAGCGCTGACACTCCCGTGGAAGAAAATACTGAGCAAGCCACCACCGCTCCATCGTGGATTGCCGGAGCCAATTATCTTGCTTTAGGGGATTCACTTGCAGCAGGAATGATTCACCTTGGCGCTATGGGTGACGGTTATGCCGATTACTTGGCAAATTCATTGTCTGAAAGCGAACTTCTACTGTCTTTCAGTAAAGCATTTGCCGAAAATGGCTATACGGCAGCTGATGTATTAAAAGACATCGAAGGAAATGTAACGCGGGAATTAGCTGATGGCCAGTCCATAAAACTCCATGACGCGATTGCGCAAGCAAATTTGATTACGATTAGTGCTGGAGCGAATGATGTGCTTGGTCATATCAGTCTTGACAAGGAAACTGGGGAGATTAAATTTGACGCTGAAGCGATCAAGCAGGAGATCCAGCAAGTAGGGTTGAATCTCATGAATGTTGTCACTGCCATCCATAAAATTAATCCAGATGCGCAAATCTATTTGATGGGTTATTACAATCCGTTCCCTCATATGCCTGAGGAAATTCAACCGATGCTTGAGCAGTTGCTCGTTGGCATTAATACGGCTATCGCAACAGTCGCGAAGCTGCCAAACGTTGAATGGGTCGAGACGGCCAATGTTATTGCGGCAGATATAGAAGGCTATTTGCCAACCGGGAAGGATATCCATTTAACCTCTGAAGGTTATAAAGTTGTTGCAAAGCAGTTTTTGGATAAAGTACAAGCTGAGTATTCTTGGATTCCAGCTGACGCTATGGTATCTGAAGAAGTGACAACCGATTCAGTTACGCTTCAATGGAAACCGGCGACTCCGAAAGATCAAGTCACGATGTATAACATTTATAACGGCGACGAAAAGATCGGTTCAGTGGAAGGCGATGTGTTCACGTTCACAGTTGATGGGTTAGATGAAGGACAGGCTTACACGTTCTCGATTGTCGCTGTTGATGTAGATGGGAATGAAAGCGAAAAAAATCCTTCGTTGACAGTGACGACTGAGGCTGTTGTTCCTTTATTCTCCGATATCAAAGGGCACTGGGCGGAGGATGCAATAGAACAAGCTGCGATGCTTGGTGTTTTTAAAGGACATCATGACGGGACATTCAAGCCGGAGGACGCACTGACACGTGCACAAGCCGCTTCAGTTTTTGTACGGGCATTGAACTTGCCGACGACTGACGTTGTGGCACCTTTCGATGATATCGGGGATTATGCGGCGGAAACACAATCCGATATCCAAATTGCATTTGCAAATGGACTTATCAAAGGGGATAACGGCCATTTCAAACCGACGGAAAATGTGACACGTGCGCAGTTGGCTCTAATGGTGTGGCGCGTAGCAGCGAATGAACTTGGTGGCGACATTCCTGTATCCAATTCATTTACACCACCAACTGATATGGGCGACTATGATGCAGAGTCAGTCCAGGCAATTTCCGTGATGAGCGAACTTGGCGTCATCTCATTGGAGGATGGAGCTTTCCATCCGACTAAACCTGCGACACGTGCATTTGCGGCGAGTCTATTAACGAAGTTGTTAAGTTTAACGAATCAATAAGAGGAAAAGAGACTGTCCGGAAATTTGATGAATCAGATTTCTGGCAGTCTCTTTTTTGTTGTGAGGTTTTATGAGCGCAGGTTATAGGTTTATGAGCGCTTCTCCGGCTTTATGAGCGCGGGTTGCGGGTTTATGAGCAATCGCACTAATGAAACAGGACTGTCCAGAAAGTCAGTAAAAACTAACTTTCCGGACAGTCCCTTTATGTTTGTTGTTTGAGCCTTTCATTTTCTTCCGACGTGAAAGCCCGCGACCGTGTAAGAAATCGCTTCCCTTCCACCCCTTCCAAGGAAAACATGCCTCCCCTCCCATCCACAACATCGATAATTAGCTGTGTATGTTTCCAGTACTCGAACTGGTTTTTATGCATATAGAAAGGTGCGCCGCCAATATGTCCAAGTAGGACGTCTTGATCGCCGATGATCAGATCGCCTTCCGGGTAGCACATCGGGGAGGAGCCATCGCAACAGCCTCCTGATTGGTGAAACATCAAGGGGCCGTGCTTTCCTTTCAATATATCGATCAATTCCAATGCGGCGTCCGTTGCAAGAACGCGTTCAGGCATCGACATGACTCCTTTCCTCATTCATCCCGTCACGTTTGGACGAGGGGTGATCAAAAGAATCCTTGTTTGTCTTCGCTATAGCTGACGAGCATGTTTTTCGTCTGTTGGTAATGCGACAGCATTTGCAGGTGGTTTTCACGTCCAATACCGGATGCCTTATAGCCTCCGAATGCCGCATGTGCAGGATACGCATGGTAGCAGTTCGTCCAGACACGTCCTGCTTCAATGCCTCGACCGAATCGATATGCCGTGTTCATATCGCGCGTCCAGACACCTGATCCCAGTCCATATAGCGTGTCATTTGCAATTTCCAACGCTTCTTCCTTCGTTTTGAACGTCGTGACGGAAACGACCGGTCCGAAGATCTCTTCTTGGAAGATCCGCATTTTATTATGCCCTTTGAATACTGTCGGTTGGATGTAGTAGCCCTCTTCAAAATCGCCGTCGAGTTTATTCCGCTCGCCGCCAGTCAGGCACTCGGCTCCTTCCTGCTTCCCAATATCAAGGTATGATACAATCTTCTCCATTTGCTCTGTCGAGGCTTGCGCACCCATCATCACGGTTGGATCAAGCGGGTTGCCGATCTTGATGGCCTTCACGCGCTCGAGTGCCCGTTCCATGAACTTGTCGTAAATGGATTCCTGAATCAATGCACGCGAAGGACATGTGCATACTTCACCTTGATTCAAGGCAAACATGACGAAGCCTTCAATCGCTTTATCCAAGAACGCATCGTCTTCTGCCATGACGTCCTCAAAGAAAATATTTGGCGATTTCCCGCCAAGCTCCAGCGTCATAGGGATCAAATTCTGAGACGCATATTGCATGATAAGGCGGCCTGTTGTCGTCTCGCCTGTAAATGCTATTTTCCCAATCCGCGGATTTGATGCAAGCGGCTTCCCTGCTTCTAGACCAAACCCGTTGACGATATTGACGACTCCTGCCGGCAATAAATCCTCAATTAATTCCATCAATACAAGAATGGATGACGGAGTTTGCTCCGCCGGTTTCAGCACAACACAGTTCCCTGCGGCTAGTGCAGGAGCAAGCTTCCAAACTGCCATCAGTATCGGGAAGTTCCAAGGAATGATTTGGCCGACTACCCCAATCGGCTCATGGAAATGGTAAGCTACTGTATTGTTATCGATCTGGCTGACGCCGCCTTCTTGCGCGCGGATAGCAGAAGCGAAGTATCTGAAGTGATCAATGGCAAGCGGTAAATCGGCATTCAATGTTTCACGCACCGCTTTACCATTTTCCCACGTTTCAGCAACAGCAAGCATCTCAAGATTCTGTTCCATACGATCAGCGATCTTCAACAAGATATTCGCACGTTCCGTAACCGAAGTCTGCCCCCAAGCATCCTTCGCAGCATGAGCCGCGTCAAGCGCAAGCTCAATATCTTCCGCAGTCGACCGCGCCACTTGCGTAAACACTTTACCTGTCACCGGCGTTGGATTATCAAAGTATTGTCCATTCACCGGGGCTGTCCATTTTCCGCCGATGAAATTATCATAGCGTTCCTTGAAATTCACTTTTGCCCCTTCAGTGTTCGGAAATGCATAAACGTGACTCTCTACAGCTTGTACCATGTTCCATTCCTCCCTATTCTTTATAGATTGCTATGGTAAGTGCAAATTTTGCACACAAAGCCAGGGTATGCTGAGGCATGCAACGCCATTCCAAATGTATGCGTTTACATTTTAACTTAATTAAGTGAACAGTCTGCGAATTCATTCTATCTGATTATATTGGTAATTGCAAGTCTAATAGCTTGTTACCACTTTGTTTACCTTTTGTTCATTTCACCGTAATAATTTGTTCATATTTCCTCCTTACAATGAAATCAACGAGTACAAGAGAGGGGTATTATTTATGGAAAGTACTTTTTTAAAACGTTTCATTTCCACGGTAGGTGCTGGGGTTCTCGGGTCGGCACTTACAATCGGGGTTGTCGTCAACACGGATGTATTGCAGCCGACTGCACAACAGGAAAAGACAGCTGCTGTTACGGATAGTTCATCTTCAAAGACACCGAATTTCATGCAAACTTCTGCGAACGCCAGTAACTCTTTATCCGATATGGTCGAGTATGCATCAAAAGGAATCGTCGGTGTATCGAACTTCCAAACGACTGGCAACCGGTTCGCTGGCAGCTCGGAGCTGTCGGAATACGGCACAGGATCAGGCGTCATCTATAAAATCGATGGCAACGATGCCTATATCGTGACGAATAATCACGTCATTGAAGGGGCGGGAAAAATTGAAGTGACGTTGCATGGAGGTGAAAAGGAAGTCGCTGAGCTGATCGGAAGTGATGCATTGACCGACTTGGCCGTATTGAAAATCAGTGGCAAACATGTCGACACCGCTCTGGAATTCGGGGATTCGGACCAGTTGCGTGCGGGTGATTCAGTCGTCGCAATCGGCAATCCACTCAGCTTAGACTTCTCCGGCACCGTTACGCAAGGCATCATCAGTGCTCCAACACGTTCCATCGACGTAAAAACGACTGCGGGCAACTGGGAAGCGGACGTCATCCAAACTGACGCAGCCATCAACCCCGGCAACAGTGGGGGCGCACTCATTAACACGGAAGGCAAAGTTATCGGCATCAACAGTTTGAAAATCGCGGAAAGCGGCGTGGAAGGCATTGGCTTCGCAATTCCAAGCAACGATGTCGTTCCGTTAGTTGAAGAAATTACGAAAAACGGCAAAATCGAACGGCCATATATCGGTATCGGCCTCGCAGACTTGGCCGACGTTCCGTATATGTATGTGCAGCATCTTCCACAAGAAGTGAATGGCGGCGTCATGGTTACAAGCGTCGATCCGACATCTGCAGCAGGCAAAGCCGGATTGAAGGAACAGGACGTCATCACAGCTATCAACGGCAGTGAAGTCAACAACGGCATGGAGCTCCGCAAACTTCTTTATTCCGAGCTTTCGATTGGAGACAAAGCAACATTCACCGTCTATAGCGGCAAAGAAAAACGCACAGTTGAATTGACGTTGACGAGCAATTCGCTTGTAGAATAAATGAATACACCTCTGCCATTTCTTGTGGCAGAGGTGTTTATGTTAGACGATTGCCTTATTATAGATAGAAAATGCAGGACGCAGCATTCCTATTTCTTCTTTCCTAGCATTCAATAAAACCGGATAATGATAGCTTTCCAAATTCCTCAATTCCTCTTCCTCAATTAACCCCATCTGACTAAGGACCTCCATAACGACAGCAGAAGTTGCACGGCTATTTCCGTCTTCGATTTTCACTGCAATACCGATCCCTGCGCTTGGAATCCCTACACAATAGACTCCTTCCGCCCCTACCTTGCCAAACATTTTCCCATTCATCACCTTCATGAAATCCGTACAGAAACGCGATGTGCCGCCCACCATTTCCGGGGCATTCATCATGGCGGAAGTAACGCGACGGATTGATTGTCTCCGGGTTTCTTCAAATTCACTCGGATCCGCCATTCTCGCAAAACTTAGGGCTAAGTTTTGCAACGGGACACCATGAACCGGCACACCGCAGCCATCAATACCAATCTCTATATTTTCTTTGGGAACATCGGTCAACTCGCTTATGACTGAAAGGATTCGTTGTTGGACGGGATGGTCAATCTTATAATAATCCTCCACTGTTTCATTCATATGCTTAGCCGTCGCCAACATCCCGCTATGCTTTCCGGAACAGTTATTGTAAATCGGTGTAATCTCTTTCCCTTCTTTGACGACATTTTCATATGCCGCCTGCCATCTCGGCGGGTGTGTGCCGCATTTCAAATCTTCCACTCCCAAACCTAATCTATCCAGGATTGCGGCGGCCCTATCAGTATGCTGCAGCTCGCCGTTATGGGAAGCGCAAGCCAATGATATGTCCCCATCATCGAGCCGATAATGATCGGCAGCACCCGTTTCGATAATCGGAATCGCTTGCAATGGCTTCATGGAAGATCGTGCGTAAATAACCTTCTCAATCTCTCCCAATGAAGCAAGGACTTCCCCCTTCGCGTTGACGACTGCTATATTTCCTCTATGTATACTTTCAACCAATTGACCCCGTTCAACATTCACCAGCACCTTTGACATTTGCCACACTCCCCATTCTCTTTCTATTCAAAATTAGTATAAAGGCAACAGTAATCTATTACAATAGAACAATCCAATTAGTTTAACTGTTACGGCATCTTGAAAGCAGCTTGCCAGTTTGTTACTGTTGAAAGTGAAGTCGGATTATTTAGTCGACTACCCAAAGGGAGGGCTGGATTTGAATATCATTGATTTGCATTGCGACGTTTTATTGAAATTGTATGCAGCAAAAGGGGATTTGTCATTTCAACATGCAACAGAGCTTGATGTGAACTACGACAAGCTGAAGCAAGGCGGGGTTAAAATACAGGCCTTCGCGATTTTCGTTCCTCCATCCATCAAGTCGGACCAGAAATTTCAAGTTGCCTTAGATCAGATTCATTATTTTTATACCGAAGTTATAGCGAAAAACCCCAATTTGAAAGTGCTTAAAAACTGGAAGGATTTTGACCAACTTGCCGACGGAGAAATCGGGGCTTTTCTAACGCTTGAGGGAGTCGATTGCATTGGGAATGACTTGCAAAAACTGTCGATTCTTTACGAATTAGGAGTACGTTCGATAGGGCTGACCTGGAATAATTCAAATTTAGCTGCAGACGGAGCTGGAGAAGAACGGGGAGCCGGTCTTACCGTGTTCGGCAAAGAAATCATTCAATTTTGCAATGAAAACAAAATCCTATCCGATGTTTCCCATTTATGTGAGCGTTCCTTCTGGGACGTTATGGAATTGGCCAATCACCCGATTGCTAGCCACTCCAATTCACAGGCGATTTGCAATCATAGAAGGAATTTAACGGATGAGCAGGCTACACATTTATTCAAAAAGAACGGGTTAGTTCATGTTGTCTACTGTCCTCCTTTCATTACCGAACAAGGGCCTGCATCCATTTCAGATCTTATTACACATATTGACCACTTCTGTTCAATTGGTGGTGTGAAACATATTGGCTTGGGTTCAGATTTCGACGGTATTTCTGATAAAGTCGTCAATCTTGAAGATGCTTCCATGCACCCAGCATTAATCAACGAGCTTTTGAAAAAGTATAGTGAGGATGAAGTGAAAGGGTTTGCGTACCAAAACTTTCTTGACCTTCGTCCTCGGTAAGACAGAAGGGGCAGTCCATCCCAGACTGCCCCTTTCTGCATGAATAATTGTCCTCCTTCCTTTTTCCTGTATAATTTTATATAAGAAGAGGTCAGGAAAAGGAGGCCATTCCAATGAAAATCCTTGTCATCGAAGATAATGAAAGTGTCTCTTCCATGATCGAAATGTTTTTTGAAAAGGAAGGGATTGAAGGGGTATTTGAAAAGAATGGACTTGAGGGGTACGAGCGAGCAATTTCGGAAGTTTGGGATTGCTTGATCATCGACTGGATGCTGCCTGGAATGGATGGGGTGGCAATCTGCAGAAAGTTGCGGCAAGCGGATGTTGCGGTCCCAATCATCATGCTAACAGCAAAGGACAGTGAATCCGATCAGGTGCTGGGCCTTGAGATGGGGGCGGATGATTATGTGACGAAGCCGTTCAGCCCGCTTGCGCTTATGGCGCGCATCAAAGCAGTTACGAGACGCTATTCTGCCGTAAAGGGGCGGGAGCCGGATGCAACTGTGTTGAAAACGAACCATTTCACCATTAACACAGCGACCCGTGAAGTGCTGTTGGACGGTAAGCCGATACCGAATCTGACCCCAAAAGAGTTCGATCTGCTCCAGTTTTTCATCCAGCATCCAAAGCAAGTGTTTTCTCGCGAACAATTGCTTGACCGGGTGTGGGGCTATGATTTTTACGGCGATGACCGGACGGTGGATGTGCATATTAAACGATTGCGGTCGAAAGTGTCGAAGGCGCAGCAGCCTTTTTTCCATACCGTTTGGGGCGTCGGCTACCGATTTGACGAAACGGCCGGTGACTCCGAATGAAAATTAAATATTTCTACCAGCAGTTGGCAAGTCATTTCAGCGTCATCATCATTGCATTTTTAATCCTCAGCTTGTTGTTTTCGCATTTTGTCGAGCAGTTCGTCTATGACAATAAAACCGAAGAGCTCGCCTCCTACGGAAAATCGATTTTACGTGATATCGAGCAAGTACACGGCAGTTCAAGAAGCACATTGGAATCATATGGGCATGTGCTGGAAGGAAGAGATATCCAGTATAGTTTGTTCGATGAAAAATCGACCATCATTTATTCGACAGGGTTGAAATCTCCTTTGATCGAACTCAATGCGGAAGAATGGCGGGCATTGCAAAATGGGAAAGCGATTACTGTGAAGCAGGAATACAAACGATTCGAACAGGCCGTTACCTACGTCCTGCTTCCCTATTTTCATCGGAATCAGTTCGTCGGCGGTGTTTTATTGACGTCCCCTATTAAAGGTTCAAGGGAAATCATTTCGCAAATGAACAGTTATTTGATTTACACGACGTTCATTGCGCTAGCCATTGCCCTATTGCTAAGCGGAATACTGTCGACATTTCACGGCCGACGCATTAAGCGGCTGCGCGCTGCAACTGCGAATGTGGCGCAGGGGGATTATTCTGTAAGGATTCCGACTGCTGGCATCGATGAGATCGGAGAGCTTGCAGGGGATTTCAACGGAATGGTTGAAAGACTTGCGACATCTGCCGAGGAAATCGAAAATCTTGAAAATCGACGCCGACAATTTATGGCGGATGTATCCCATGAACTGCGAACACCGCTCACAACAATCCGCGGCGTCATTGAAGGCTTACGGAATGACATGATTTCGGAATCGGAGAAAGAGCGTGGCCTTCAGCTCGCGAGCAGTGAAACGATGCGACTCATCCGTCTTGTGAATGAAAACCTCGATTATGAAAAGATCCGTTCCAACCAAGTGACGCTTGAGAAGCAAAAGATTCAACTAAAGGAATTACTTGAAATCATTCAAGAGCAATTGGAAGACACCGCGTCTGAACGCGGCGACAAGATCATCGTGGAAGTAGAGGAGGATGTAGCCGTCTTTGCAGATTACGATCGTCTCACCCAAGTGCTCATCAATATCGCGAAAAACAGCATTCAATTCACGGAAAACGGAACAATCCGCCTGAGTGGATCTTCACGGAATGAAAGCACGATTATTGTGATTGAGGATACAGGCATCGGAATGGATCCCAGCGAGATTGAGAAGATTTGGAGTCGATTCTACAAGGCGATTGACTCACGGACAACGAATCCATATGGAGAATTCGGATTAGGGTTGTCGATTGTAAAGCAACTTGTCGCCATGCACGGCGGGACGATTACCGTCGATAGCATGAAAGGGGAAGGGACGAAATTCCGTATTGAGTTGCCGAATGAAAAATAGGAAAGGTCCCAATGCCGCAGCCTCCTCAACTCTTACCTATAGTGATACCGATTGTAGTTTGGAAATAGACTATGATACGATGCTATGCAACAATCTTAATTTAGAGGTGTATCTATGAATTTTATCGCTTGGATAATAGTAGCATGTGAGATCGGATTTTGGGTCGTCATTGCGGCAGGGCTGATCACACGATATATTTTCAATCAAAAACGACTTGGTCTGTTTTTTCTTGCCCTCACTCCTGTCATTGACTTGGTGTTGCTCGTTGTTACGGCGAATGACTTATACAATGGCGCGACGGCCACTCAAGTTCATGCGCTTGCCGCCATTTACCTTGGCGTTTCGATCGCATTTGGTAAAAGTATGATCCGCTGGGCTGATGAACGCTTTGTGTATTATGTCAAAAAACAAGGAACGAAACCGGTACGAAGAACAGGAATGGCCTATGCAAAACATTCCATGAAAGGCTCCTTTCAGCATGTGCTCGCTTTCATCATCGGCGGCGCGTTCCTCATTATCATGATTTACCTGATCGATGATCCTTCCAAAACGGAAGCCTTATCGGATATGTTCAAACTTTGGGCACTCATCCTAGGGATCGACTTCGTCATGTCCGTTTCGTATTTCATTTGGCCGCGGCCGGAAAAAACAAAATGAATGAACACAAATAGCCGATCATCGACGATCGGCTTTTTATACGCATTATTCATTGGAACGGCGCATAAAGTTCGCGAAAAACGCATAAATTCCTGAAATGACGCATAAAGTGGGATTTATGCGTTTTTAGTACGATTTATGCGTAAAGTTTTGGCTTTATGCGTGTCTGGCGCTTTTTATGCATATCTTCAAACTGCTTACGCTGTAAATGTTTTCGCATACCAATTTGCGGCAGCTGTAACTTCCGTCTGTGTCAACGAATGTCCGTTCATTTCCCAGTGGACTTCCGTTTTCGCACCCGCACCCGAAAGCAATTCCTCCAAATCGATCGTCTCCTGCGCAGGACAAATCGGATCATTTTTCCCGGCAGTGATGAACACTGGAACCTCGCTTAACTGCGGCAATTCAATTCCACGTCTCGGCACCATCGGATGATGCAAAATCGCACCTTTCAACGAATCTGCATAATGGAACAACAAGCTCGCTGCGATATTCGCGCCGTTCGAATAACCGACCGCAACGATATTCGACCTATCAAACCCATGCTCTACCGCAGCTTCATCCAAAAATGCATGCAATTCTTTCGTTCGGAAGATCAAATCCTCTTCATCGAATACACCTTCCGCTAGCCGCCTGAAAAATCGAGGCATCCCGTTTTCCAACACATTTCCGCGAACACTCAATATGGAAGCTTCCGAATCGATCATACTTGCAAGTGGCACCAAGTCTTGCTCCGTTCCACCCGTCCCATGTAATAATAAAAAGGTCGGCTTTGTCTTGTCGACCCCTTCCTTAAAAATATGCTTCATCCTAATTTCCCCCTTCATTTCCCGTATCTTCAACACGAATTTATCTTGAATTCGAGATAATTATAACAAAGCAAATCTCCACTGTCAAAAGAGATGGTTTTAAGAACAGATCACTCAAAGTTCGAACAACGCCAATAATGATAAGCAATTGCATCGGACATGAAAGCGAGCCCTCTGCTTTCTACTTGCAGAATCGGCCGCCATCTATCCCCCCTACCTTTTACCAAATAAATTTCATGGTGGGGTGCCGGATCAAAATAGCCCGCCATATCGAAAGTTCCTTGCCTTTTAAAGACAGCAGTCACCTCGTAATCAATCGATGGAGCCGCAGCCAAAGGATTGCCGACGGAATGTGTAAGATAAAAGCCGCTTTCACCTTTTTTATGATCCGTCCTTTTCAACGAGATGCCATCTGCGGATGCTTTCGCCTGTTCCCTGAAACGCTTCAGATGGTCATAGGCGATGGAAGGTCCGACCTCCTTCGTGAATGTCAACGGTTCCCCTTTCTCATCATAAGCAAGCACGATATTGACGCGTGTCCGGAATCCTTCCCCATTCGGATCAAAATCCCGGTTATCCCCTTTAAAGAAATGATTCAGCGACAGCGGATTCGGGTTTCTTACCCATTCGTCAGCAAGGAATGTTGTATAACGAAGTTTCCATTGGTCGACGGTTTCCGGTTCCTGAATACGCTCATTCATTGGCTGAAGAATCTTGCTTAACGTACCGACCAACTTGACCGTAGTGAAGGTCTCGATAGCAGTTTCGGATTGCGAAGTGGCGGGGTTCAAAGCTCCAAAAACATTGGAAAGTACCGACTTCATTGATGCCATTCGTTCACCTGATTTGCGCAACGAGCGTCTAGATCGGATCAAATAGACATACGGCTTGTCCACGTCAATATTTCGGTCGATGTACCGATTCGTATCGACTGTTTCAATAAATTCCCCATCCCGATAAATGTCGTATGCTTCAACGTCCTTAATTTTCTCCCAAGACAGTGCAATTTGGGTCTTTGCGACAATTGTCGTCATAACGAGCGATTGCAATGGATTTTCGATATTCTTTTCCTCCGCGAAAGCCGAGGTTTGCAAGGCAATCACGTCAACGACTTGATTGTTTTCGACCCGCTCAATGAAATAATGATAAAGCTTGCCACTCTTGAATTCATCGTCTTGGAATTCCGGAACCGACCCTTCATATAAATGCTTGCCATCTTTATATACATTGTAAAAACCCCCAACATCATTCCATGTGAATGAAATCTGATCGGGCTGATGTGTCACTGTTTTAATTTCAAAAAGCATTTGGAACGCCTCCTCTCTTCTATTTTGGAGCATTTTCACTCCCCCTAAACATCGCACGTCTTTTTATAAGACAATGCCCTTGTGATGAAAGAGCGAAACCTTGAGGGCAAGGATAACTCGAGCAAAATCCAACTAACTAAAAAAGCCCGCTTCGGATGTATTAGTCCGAAGCGAGTTTTTCCTACCTCAACTCTCTCAATTTCCTATTCAGCTCGTTGAAGGTCCTATCCAGTTCAGCGTATTCCTTAGTCCCCGGCCTAACCATACTCAACTTCCCCAATACCGCCTGCAATTCGGTTTCTACACGCATTCGTTCTTCTCCAGTGGTCGCTTCCTGCGGCTCGTCTTTCCGCTCTTCCCATTCTTTCAGCGTCAAAGGCAACTTCTGAACACTTTCTTTGTCAAAAATGAGGATTCCATCCGCCATTCTTTCAGTAAAATAGCGATCATGCGAAGCGAACAGCAGCGTTCCGGGAAAAGTCGACAATGTCTTCTCCAACTGTTCCCTTGAAGGCAAATCCAAATGATTCGTCGGTTCATCGAGCAGCAGTACATCCGTCCCCTCCCGTATGAATTGCATCAACTTCACCTTCACACGCTCACCTTGGCTCAATTCTCCAAGCGGCAACTGCCAATGTTTCTCGTTAAAACCGAGGTTCGTCAACTGGATTCGGATCAATCCCTGTTCCTCAAACGTTTCGGCATCAAAATAATCGGCCAGTGTTACGTCTTCCGGCAAATCCAACACCGCCTGGCTCATATACCCAATCGACATGCCTTTCGTCAACCAAAGCTCCCCGTCAAAATCTTCCTGTCCCATCATCATTCGGAACAACGTCGATTTCCCACTGCCGTTCGCACCGACCAGCGCAATCCTTTCGCCCGCCTGGACAGTGAAAGACACATTGGAGAATAGTTTTCGCCCATTAAACGCTTTGCCTACTTCCTTTAGTTCTAACACACGATGCCCTTTTTTCCGTTTGCCCTTCACATCGAATTCGACAACGAGCTCATCTTCCGGCCTCTCGATCCGATCTTTTTCAAGCTCTGCCTCAAGCCGAGTGCGCTTCGAACGGATTTGCACATCCTTTTTCTTTGCCTTCATCCGCCAATATTCTTTCGCTCCACCCTTTTTCGTAGACTCCCTATGCGCCTTCTCCGACCACTCTCCAAGCTGTGCGATCTGCCCTTCCACCATTTCTATTTTCCGTTGTTGTTGAATAAAATGCTTTTCCTGGATTTCCCGCTGCATTTCTTTCTGCTCGCGATACGCCGAATAATTGCCCTCATATACCGTCAGTTTTCGATGCTCAATTTCATAAACAAAATCTGCCGTTCGATCAATGAAATGCCGATCATGCGAGACGATCAAATAGGTCGCTTCCCCTTCATTGATGGCTCTCACCAATTCATCCAAACTTTCCGAGTCCAAATGATTCGTCGGTTCGTCCAATAAAATGACATCGCTCTTCGAAGTCAATGCCGCCGAAAGACGCATTTTCATCCGCTCGCCTCCACTGGCTGATGCATAGGTCGCTCGTTTCGGCACATTCCACTTCGAGCGGTATAAAGCCGTTTCCGTCAGCTCCCAATCGACATCTCCTTCATGCACCTGCTCCTGCTTAAAATAGGTGATGGCAGGTCTTTTCCCTATCCAATCAACCCCACCCGCAGTTGGCGTCAACTCGCCTGCAAGTAACGACAGCAACGTCGACTTCCCCGCTCCATTCGCGCCTACTATCGCAACACACGCACCTTCAGGAAGCTCTGCTGAAATCTTATCCAAAATGACCGTTTCTCCGATCGAATATGACAAATTGCGAATTTTACCTACTAACATAGTCATTCCTCCCTTATTCTGGAGGGCATAAAAAAACCCCTCCGCATCATAACGGAAGGATCAGTAAGAACTATCCAATTTCAACATACCTCAAAAAGCCCCCTGCAATTGGGGTTGCAAAAATACGTTCATTTGAGGAATTGACGTAAAAATGGACAGACTAATCCTGTTTTCCGTTTGAATCAAACATTCATTTCGCGGAAATTCAAGATTAATTAATCATCGCCCACACGTCAGTCCTTTCCTCTCAAGTAAAGTAAGTATACTATTCCGCCTTCGTCTTTGCCACAAAAACTGCCGATATTTTTCGTCCCGTCATTAATGAAACAGGGACGATAACGATAAGAACAACGATAATAGAGATGATATCCTTTACTGAAGTCGAAGATAAAAACTGATTAGAAATCCATTGAAATGCTTTGAAATAAACCCAGAATGCTAAAACCGAAAAAATGATCGATAACCCATACACCCTTTTAACCGCGCTCACTTTATGCTCCCCCTATTTCCACATCATCCTTCCAAACCCGTTCCACTGACGTTTTAGCATCCCTTACATGAACGCGATAAACATCCGGATTCGTCAATGCCTGCCATTCCTCAAATCCGATTCGTTCGTCGTAAGACCTTAACAGCAACGACATCAAATTGCCATGCGTCACTAAAACAGCCTTCGATCCATCCGGCAGTTCATCTACCACCTTCCGCACGCGTTCCATCGCCTCGTGCGTCGACTCCCCGCCTTCATATTTCAGATGGACATCCAAAAATGAATCCTCCAATTTAAGCAGCCAGTCGTCAAAATTATGCGAGCTCAACGTGCGCTCTGCAAGTCTGCTATCTTCTTCATAATAAAACCCTTTCAAATCAGCAATCGGCTCAGCAGTCATCCTCGCTCGAACGAAAGGGCTTGTCACAATACGATCCACTTCGACGTCCTTGAAAAAAGACGCCAACTTTTCGGCCTGCATAACCCCTTCAGCAGTCAAATCTGCATTCGGATCCTGTCCTTCGGCTGAACAATGCCGCACAACGTAAATCGTCTTTTCCATTCTAAACACCTCCAATTCTATTTTTCCCTTGCTAGATTAAAGGAAACATTTTGATAGTTATTGCAATAGTAGCATAATAACTCCATTCAGTGGAAACCTAATTCAATCAGGAGGTGGAGAACATGAATGAACCGAAAAAACTTACCGAAGCAGGCACCGATATTGAAGAAGTGAAACGTCAGAACGCCAATTCCGGGTTAAGCTATAACGAAGTAAAAGAAATCATTGCACGTTCAGGTGGAAAAGGGACTGCCCAATTTAGCGACACGGATCCTGAACAAGTGAAGAAGAGCATTCATCCGACCGGCGAATAAAGGATGTTGTAGCGGAGTATCCGGGTGGGTCAAAGGTCATAAAATGACAATATAACTCGGGAAATGATCGATATATGGCGAGAAATGATCGATAAATTTCCAATGCCGTTTCGTGCTAGGAGATAAAACGAAAAAAACAGGTTCCCGGCCAACTTATTGTTGAGGGGAACCTGTATTTCATTTCAAATAACGGTCGAGGAATAGATTGACCTTCGCTTTATACGTATCTCCTGCTAGCGCATAAGCTTCGCCGTGATTGGCGTTTGGCACAAGAAAAATATCCGCATCGCTTGATGTCTGTTCATATAATTCCTCCGCCATTTCGGCCGGAACAAACGTATCGCCCATCCCGTGGATATAAAAAATCGGAACGGCCGCCTTCTTCACTTCTTTCAGCGCGCTTGCCTCTCTGAATGAGTAGCCCGCTCTGACTTTCGTCAATGCACTTGTGCCATCCAACAGCGGGAATGCCGGAAGATGGAACATCCGGTGCATTTGGTACGTGAATAATTGATAAACCGACTGATACGGACTGTCGGCAACAATCGCTTTTACCTGACGGGGAAGCTCCTCCTCCCCGCTCGCCATCAACACTGTCGCTGCACCCATCGATAGCCCGTGATACGCAACTTCTGTTTGTGGACCAAGCTTCTGCACCAACAAATTCGTCCAATCCATTAAATCCAGACGGTCCGGCCATCCGAAACCGTAGTAATCTCCTTCGCTTTTGCCATGCCCTCGAGCATCCGGCATGAAAATATTATAGTTCAACTCATTATGATAAAACTGACCGAAGAGCCCCATCTGCTTCGCGTGGCCTAAATAGCCATGCGTCAAAATGACGAGCTTATTCGTCGGTTTGGATGCCGGCAGATAGTAACCCGACAACTGTAATCCATCCCGCGAAGTCAACTGGAGTGGTTCAAATTTTTGTGAACGTACCCATTGTAACCAATCTCCGTTCAAATAAAGATCCATCGACTGTTCCGACACTTCTAAATCGGCATTCCCTTGCAAGAACTCTTTCGGTCCCCGCTTAATGGCCAATTCATAGAAAAAGAAGCTGCCGGCTACTTGTATCACCAGGAAGACGGTTGCAAAAAGAACCAATAACTTCTTCCAATTTATTTTTATTTTTCTCATTCCCTTTTCATTTATATCTATCAGCATTTAATATGCCTTTTATAATTATATAGTAAAACAAAAGGGTGGAACAGGTGAAAAATGAAAGTTCATGAATTATACAAGGATTAATTAAAATTGCTACCAAATTTCGTATAGTCTACGGATGTCTACAAACACTAACTTCAACATGAAGGAGGAAAACACTTTGATCTACATTTGGGAAACAATTCTAATCTTCATTGTCGGCACAATCCTTTTGCGGTTCGGCGGCAGGAAATCCATTTCACAAATGACAATCCCTCAGACGATTATTATGATTGCAATCGGCACTTTATTAATCCAGCCGGTCTCAGGGCACGGTCTTTGGACTACATTAGGACTTGCCGCCCTTCTCATTCTTTGTCTGATCGTGACGGAAATGCTTCAACTGAAATCCGACAAGTCTGAAACGGTCATTTCCGGAAAAGCCGTGCCTGTCATTGTGAACGGTGCTATCGATACAGCGAATCTGAAAAAGCTCAGACTCACCGTCGACAAATTGGAGGCGCGGTTTCGGCAAGCCGGAATCAGCTCAATGAAAGACGTACAATACGCCACTTTGGAAGCAAGCGGCCAACTCGGATATATGTTGAAAGAAAGCAAGCAGCCCGCCACTAAAGAGGACATTCAGCGGCTGATTTCATTGATTCAAAACGGGGAATTGGCGACTAACCAGCCGACAACCAACAACATCTTCACAGAAACATTGATGGACAAACAGGATGACGGGCCAAAGTATTTGCAGTAATCAACTAGATTGAATTAAAAAAAGACCCATCACCAGTCTCAACAATCGTGATGGGCCTTTTCAATTACTCCTCCTCCAATTCCGTATACCACTTCTCCTTCCAAGCTTCCACCTTCGCGTCAATCTCATCTCGTGCCTGCTCCGCCTCTTCGCCCTTCCGCTCTTTCAGTTCAGTGAAATGATTAGTCCTTAGCTCTTCCATTTCACTTGCAAGTTCCATGACTGCCTCTACCTGTTCATCGTCAATGAGCTTTTTATTTCTGAGGTGGCGGATTGCATCGGAAATCCGAACTTTTTCCCGAGCCGAAATATTGGTAAGTGGGTCATGAATCGCAATGAGGGCTTCCTTTTGGTGCACCAATTCATGCAGCTTCACGCCTTGCTGGCTGAGCACTTGCATCGTGCTTGGCTTCCATTTTTTGATGAGGACGCCTTCGAATTCGGATGGATTGCGAACCGTCGCGTATTCACCGCCGCCTGCCTCCGCCACTGTTTTCAACTCGTTTTGCCCTTCATCGTCAACATCAAAGCCAATAATATTCACTTTTGCTTCCATATCACTGTCGTGCAGCTTTTTCGCGGCGGCGACCGGATCACCGTCGCATGTCTCCACACCATCACTCACGATGTAAACAATGTTTCTGAAGTTCTCTTTGTCATAAGCCGAAAGATATTCATGGGCTTTTTCCATCGCGCCTGCTAATGGCGTCCAGCCGCTTGCCTGAAAAGATTCCATCGCTTCATGGAATGAACCCTGGTCATAAGCTGCGAGCGGGTATAGCTCATCGATGGAACTGCATGAGAGCTTTTTATCCGCCTCCGTCCCGGCACCTTTATGGCCATAGGCGAAAAGTGCAACGTTTACGTCATCGGATAGTTGGCTTGTGAAATCTTCGATCGCCTGCTTAGCCAACGCCATTCGCGATTCGCCTCCGATTTCCGCTTTCATGCTCCCACTCGCGTCCATTAAAATGACGACATTTGTTTTTTGCTTTTTTGCAATCTTGATTTCATCCTCGCCCTCCGGCAAATCCGGCATGACGTACCCATGCTCATACGCATCGAGCTGATCATAGAAAGTCGAATATTGACCGGAACCCAATTGGTAAACAAGATAGTCATATATTTCATCCACACTCAAATCGGGATTCTCCTCAAAGTATGTAGGTAACTCTTTCTCCATGATCCCTTGAAACGTGTCTTCATAAAACCGATGATAATAAACCCAATCAACTGTCCGCGCCGCCTCTATGTCAGGCTCCATATGCGCTTCCACCAATTTTCCGGCAGGCTGGGAGACCGTATCCTCAATGGTGCGTGCGGCTCTAGGTATAGCTACTTCCTCTACCACAGTCGGCTTCGTATCCTCCTTCGCAACTGCTGCCTCCGTCTTCACCTCAGGCTCCGGCTTTTCAGAACACGCAGTTAGCATCAAGCAACAGCCGATGAGCGCCAAACGATGTTTCCACTTTATCTGTATCATTCCACACACTCCTCTGACAGAACTGCCTTCTATACGAAGACGCAACCGCATCGGTTCCTATGCGGAATCACCCAATTTCCCCAAGTAGGTCAAAAGGATCCCATTATGGTGACAGGCACCACAAAAAAATCCACGACCGATTGCAGGGGGGCGCAACCGGTCGTGGCTCTGTCATTATGTTCTTTTTTCCTGCTTTTTATTCTCCGTTTCTTTAGCTGCTTTGTCGGCACTCTTGAATTCTTTTGCATAAAGCACTTCCTGTGTCGAACTCAAGCCGTTGTTCCTTTCAGTCAGCCTTTCATGGGGTTCTTTTTTCTGACTCATTGATCCATTCTCCTTTCCATTCATCTATGCGTAGCTTCCCCGGACAGGAGGTGTTTAAACGTAAATAGTTGAATGAGAACTTCGGAAACTTTAACGAGAACTCTCCTTGCTTTATGGACTGATCGATTCGCAATGAAGGCAGCATCCATTAGCGTGTTGGTGGCAGGCACCTTGATTTTAGATTTCAATAATAAACGGCAATATCATCGGTCGCTTTTTCGTGCGGGCAAATAATAGTTTTTCGACGGATTTCCTAATATTATGTTTCAGGTCATTCTTTCTTCCTCTGCTTAATCGCTCCGTCTCAGTGTTTTCGACAATCGTAACGACTAACTCGTTTAATTCCTTAAACAGTTCTTCCGCTTCGCGTTCATAAATAAATCCGCGTGAAATCGTGTCAGGCTTCATAATCAACTTGCCGTCGGACTTGCTCATCGTAATGATAATTAGAAGCATCCCTTCTTCCGCCAGCAACTTCCGATCGCGTAAAATGATTTTGCCGACTTCCCCGATGCCGAGTCCATCGACGAAGACTTGTCCGGCTTGCACGCTTCTTGTCTTGAGCACTTCGGATTGTTGGATATCAACTACATCGCCATTGTTGATAATGAAAATATTCTCTCCTTCGACACCGACAGACATCGCAAGTGCTTTATGCTGCTGCAACATGCGATATTCCCCATGTATGGGAATGAAATACTTCGGCTTCATCAACGTCAACATCAATTTCAATTCTTCTTGGAAACCGTGTCCGGATACGTGCATGCCTGAAGCACTGCCAGATCCATAGATCACTTTCGCCCCGAGCAGGTATAAATTATCAACGATGCGCGACACGCTTTTTTCATTTCCGGGAATTGGGCTCGAGGCAAAAATAACTGTATCCCCCGGCAATACGGAAACTTGCCGATATGTCCCTGATGATAATCGGGAGAGCGCCGCCATCGGTTCACCTTGACTTCCCGTACAAATGACGACGACTTTTTCGGGATCCATACCATTGATTTGATTTGCTTCAATCAACATGCCTTCAGGTATCGTCAAGTATCCTAATTCCTCGGCGACCGAGACGACATTCACCATGCTCCTCCCGAGCAATCCGATTTTCCGTCCAGTCTTAATGGCTGCATCGATGATTTGCTGGAGCCGGTGGACGTTTGAAGCGAAGGTCGAAATGAAGATCTTTTGATCCGCCTGACGGAATGCTTCCAGAATATGCTCCCCGACATTACGTTCAGACAACGAAAAGCCCGGGCGCTCAGCGTTCGTGCTTTCGGATAAAAGCAATAGAACGCCATTTTTCCCGATTTCAGCCATTTTATGAAGATCGGCATAATCTCCACCGACAGGCGTCAAGTCGAACTTGAAATCGCCCGTATGCACAACAGTCCCTTCCGGAGTTTGAAAGACGATCCCTAAACAGTCAGGGATACTATGACTGGTTTTGAAGAATGAAACATCGATTTCACCAAATTTAAATGTGGAGTTATTATCCACCAACACTCGCTCCGTATCCCTCAACAACCCATGCTCCCTCAATTTCAAGTCAATCAAACCGAGTGTCAACCTTGTCGCATAGACGGGCATATTCAGTTGTTTCAATAAATAAGGAATCCCACCGATATGGTCTTCATGGCCATGTGTCACAAGCAATGCACGGATCTTGTCTTTATTCTCCTGCAAATACGAAATATCCTGTATGATCAAATCCACACCGAGCAAACTTTCATCAGGAAACTTCGAACCACAGTCGATGATGAGGATGTCCTCACCGTACTGAAGAACGTACATGTTTTTCCCGATTTCATTGATTCCGCCTAAAGCGAAAACCGATAACGTTTTTGATGCATTCAACATAATCCCTCACTCTCCTCTCCATTGCAGAAAAGCCCCTTCAAGGAAGAGGCTTTTGAAACTCCGAAAGTAGGACTCGAACCTACGACCGATCGGTTAACAGCCGATTGCTCTACCACTGAGCTATTTCGGAATAAATTGATTACGAACTTATAATGTCCTGAACAGATAAAAACTATTCACACAAACTTATTTTCGGAATTGTTTCAGTCGCTGTCATCAACTTTTGAGTTTGTTATGTACGGCTGTCATGGTTGTCCGCAACAATTTCGAGTATAGTAAGAGAAGGTGATGATATGAAAATGAAACTTTATATGGACAATGATCAGTTCATTGCAGGCACAACATTGAGAGATGAAACAGCAGCGGAGCATAATAATATGGCATTTCACGCTTGTGAGCAGCCAGAGTCCGTACTGGAAAATCGTGCCCAATTAGCAATTTCCCTCGGTTGCAGACCTCAAGATTTCGTCTGCGCCAGCCAAACACACAGCGCGAACTTCCAGAAAGTCACACTCGCGGACAAAGGGCGCGGAGCTGAAATTGGAGCTACTGCGATTCCGGACACGGATGCACTTTATACACTTGAACCCCAAATTGTACTGTCCAGCTTCACTGCTGATTGCGTGCCCGTAATTTTTTGGAATGAAGTAAATGGCCTCATCGGCGTTATCCATTCGGGTTGGCAAGGAACTGTCAAAGAAATTACGTTGAAGGTGTTCGAGCATTTGAAATCTGCGGAAGGGTGCATACCGACCGATTTCCGCGTACAACTTGGGATGGCGTTAAGTCAGGAGAAATTTGAGGTAGATGAGGATGTCTACTTGAAATTCAATGCGCTCGGCTATGCGCATGAATTTATGTATTTCAACAGCGAAACCGGAAAATATCATATCGATAACCAGAAAACCGTTAAGAAGCAATTGAAATTGGCAGGTATTCCAGAAGACCAGATTACAATCGACCGGACATGCACTTTCTTAAACCCGGACGGCTTCTCGTATCGCCAAGATAAGAAAGCGGGAAGGCATTTGAGTTTTATTATGATGAAAAAGTAAATGTGAAAAGCCCGGTCCATTTCGAATGAACCGGGCCTTTGCCTTTTATTAAGGTTTTTGCTGTCTTTTCATTTCACTCCGCGCTTCTTCCTTGATTGACTCCATTTTCTCTTCTGCCTTTTTAGCAGCATCGTTCGCTACGGAAGCAGATTCTTTCGCTTGGCCATTCGGTTTCTCGTCTTTGTCGCCAGCATAGCTTTTCATGATGATCACTCCTTAAGTTGATACATACAGTATTCCCCAAAAAGGTTCCATCCAAAACTGTTGCCGGTTACCTAAAACTAAAAGGAAGCCAATCTACAGAACACCGATTGACTTCCTTCATTTTTATGATCAATGCGTCGATGCCACAAACGCATTAAACTTTTCAGGCTCTTCCATGTATGGATTATGATTGCTTTCCTCAAACGTCATAAGGATTGCGTTTGGAATAAGGTCAGCAATTTCGACCCCGAATTTGTGCGGGCACTGTGCGTCATGTCTACCTGCATATATGTAACTTGGGACTTCCACTTGCGGCAAATCTTCTCGAACGTCATAACGCTCGAATTTCCGGAAGTAATCCAACCGGTCTCCAACGGTCTTTCCACTGTTCGGGACTTTTAATGCTTCAATCAGTTTCTCTTCAGACACATAAGACATTTTTGCCCATTCGTAGCCGAGCTGCTTTCTAAGCTCCAGAGGTGTTGCTGGATCATTGAGCTGATTCATAATATCGATAATCCGCTTGAAGTTCGGATTTTCACGGCAATAGATGCTTCCTGGATCCGCGCTGTATTCCATACTTGCTGCTGCTCCACCTGCGATGATTTTCGTGAGCGAATCAGGGCGCAGGACAGCATATTGCAACGCCAACATTCCACCGGTTGAATGCCCTGCAAATCCCCACTTTTCATGACTTAAAGCTTCACGGATTGCTTCAAGATCCTTTACTGTTTCTTCCATGCTGTACTGGTTTTCATCCTCAGCCTTCACGGAATTTCCACATCCACGCAAGTTTATCAAATATACATGATGGCTTTTCGTAAACGGATCCGCAAAAGTATTACCACGATCGTCATAGGCACTATACAGATGGGTGACCGCCAATGGCTCACCTTGCCCCTTTTCAAAAAGTTCAAAAACCCCTCGATTCGTTTCAATCAAACGCTCTGTCCACATATCCTCTTCCCCCTCTTACATAAGTATCCACCCTATCATCTCATCACTGCGTAATAAAGAACATAGAGCCATCCAAGTATTCCATGGAAAATGGCCCATAGAATCGATTTATTGACGCTCCAGGAAATGACAACGGCCAAACAAGAACCCAGTCCAATACCGCGTTCCACCATCTTTTTCTCCACTCTTCATCCCCCCATACTCCAATATAGTATCATGAGCCGTTTCATATTTCAGCCTTGTTAATTAATTTGACGACGAAGCTTACAACGATGGGAGGAGGGTAAACTGGAACTAAAAAGGATGAACCGGTTTATGAATTATGAATGTGCGATTATAGGCGGGGGACCAGCTGGTTTGAACGCGGCGCTTGTACTTGGTAGGGCGAGACGAAAGGTGCTGCTTTTCGATAATGATGAACCAAGGAACCGGGTGACACGGATGGCCCATGGGTTTATCACACGCGACGGCATACCTCCCGCCGAACTGAGACGCCTGGCGCATGTGGAGCTCGCCAATTACCCTTCTGTCGAAATAAAAAGCGAAACAATCATTTCCATCAAGAGGCTCGATCAAACGCATTTTGAATTGAAAACGGATAAAGAAATCTTTCATAGCATCAAAATCATATTGGCGACAGGCTTACGAGACGAGCAACCGAACATTCCTAACATCGAGAAATTCTATGGAACAAGTATCTTCAGCTGCCCATATTGTGACGGTTGGGAGCTACGTGATCGTCCGCTCGCCGTCATTGCGGATAAAAATGTGTTCAAGCTCGCGAAAGAAGTGTATACATGGAGCCGGGATTTGGCAGTTTTCACTAATGGAGAGGGACGGCTCGAGTTGGAAGAGCGCGATCAATTGCTCGCCAAAGGCATTCAAGTGTATGAAGACATCGTTGCTGGACTTGAAGGAGATAACGGACAACTCCGAAGCGTCCGCCTGGAGGACGGAACACTTATTGACAGATTCGGCGGATTCGTCACCCCCTTATGGAGCCACCCGAACACCTTCGCCGAGGACCTTGGCTGCGGGCTGAATGAATACGGCGGTATCCAAACTGATGAATACGGCAGAACAAACGTCTGGAACGTCTATGCCGCGGGAGATGCGGCAAACATTGTACCCTCTCAACTGATCATAGCAGCAGGTTCCGGCAGTGCAGCTGCTATCGGAGTCAATGGCGATTTAACGAATGAGTATTTTAAAGGATGACCGAATATGTAAATGCCTGTGCAGATACTTTTGCACTGGCATTTTCCTTTTATTCATTGATGACGATAAGAAACGAGTCAACTCCAACCTTTTTCAAATCACCGACTTGTTTGTCCGCGTTTGACTTGTCCTTGAATGAACCGGTGATTACCCGGAAATACGTAACTCCATTCATCGTGAAGGTATCAATGAAACTATCGAAACCGTGTGCTTTTAACATAGCAATTTGCTCATCGGCATTGGTCCTTACCGTAAACGAACCCGTCACCACACGATATAATACGCCAGACGGAGGCGGTGAACTTTTCTTTTTCAATCCAAGAGCCACGGCCAATCCGTTGACATGTCCCCTTGCCACATTGTCGATCCATGCTGAAACTTTCATTTTCGCGGCATCGGCAGCATTATCGATGAACCCATTTTCAGTCAGCATTGATGACATCTTCGTTTCTCTGAGGACATGGAAATTCGCCTTCTTTTTCCCGCGGTTCTTTAAATCATTTGTCTTCACAATTTCCGCATGAATCGTATTTCTCAGTTGAGCAGTTTTCGAAGTATCGGATAGTTTATCGAAAATATAATCCTCATACCCCGTCCCTCCGCCCGCATTGATATGGATGCTCAAATAATAATCAGCACCCCATGCATTCGCATCTTGCGTTCGTTTCCCCAAACTGACCGTCTGATCCCCCGTCCGGCTCATCCGAACAGTCGCATTGGAATACTCATTCTCCAATAGATTTTGGACACGTTTCGCAATCGCCAGCGTCACATCTTTTTCCAATAAACCATTCCCGGTCGCTCCGGAGTCTGTCCCACCATGACCTGGGTCGATAAAAATTTTAACCATACTGATTCAACCTCCAATTATGTTTTGTTAGTATAGTTAATGTTAGAAATCAGCGCCGGGGACCGTCATTCAACCAAAAAACGAGCATTTGTCATCTTTTTATGATAAATCGGTGGGATTTTGCTCATTTAGGGACTTCTGACTTGATTAATTCCCTCGAAAAAAGCGCTGCCAACTTCCTCGGCAAGCGCTTCTTCTTACTCCTTCACTTCCACTGTCACATCTCCAGTGATATAATTCGGGTAATTCGTCAGTTCAAAGCGAAGCGGGTTCGTATAATTCGTATTTTCAAATGTTAAATCCCAATGTCTAGTTCCGTTTTCGTCTACATACATACCTGTGGATGAAATACGGACGACCTTTCCAATTACATCCTCACCCGTCGTAAATATGTCATAGGTATGCATAGGGTCCCCTCCGCTGTCATGCATGATAATGTGAACTCCAGACTTTGACGCTTCCATGACTTGCAACCTACCATCTTTCGGGCCGTTGATGATTTCACCTTTTTCCGTATCTATGATCAAAGTAGCCTCGTCTTTGTCCAACGCCTGCAACTTATTGATACGTAAATAAAGTTTCTTCGGCTCCTCAAAGTAATTGCTTTGGAGGAAGTAGGTATCATCGCCCCTTCCAGACAAGCCATTCCTTATAGACCCCCACACCTCGCCGCGCTCATCCTCCAACCGCATATCTTCGAACCCAAGGATCTTCTTCGTATTGGTTTCGTCAAATGCAATTTTCACGGCGACACGAAGCGGGTAGATGGTGATTTCTCGAATCGTGAATTTCTGGGCATCAATCTCGACTTCTTCATTTAACACAAATGTTTTACCCGGCTTCACATTCTCTTGCAGTTCAAATGGCAGTGAAAACGAGATCTCTTTCCCTTGGAATGAAACATCCATTTCCAGAGTGAAAGATAAGTTTTCAAATAGGGTTGGTTCGCCAAAATTGTACTCAATTTCACTGGCCCATTCGTTGGCTTTTTCATCGGGGATGGAACCACCATATGAAATTCCACTTGGCGGAACTTCCTGTTCATTTTGCAAGTCGACTTTCTGAATGCTAAGTCCTTTCACTGCTTCCGGCGACTTCATTGTGTAATAAATATACATCCCCGTTTCGTCTAAAATAACACCATCTATCGTCAGCGTCAGCCCATCTTTCGTTTGAGCCGCATCGACTTTCTGGTAATAGTCATTTTTGAGTATGGCGTCCAGTCCTTTATCGTATTGAATCAAATCAACAAATCTTTCCATTCCCGGTATCGCTGCAATTGCATTCGCAAATGCCGGAGACACGCGAATGGACGTTACGAATGTGGCAAATAGGAGTGCCGCTGCAACCAACGACCAAATCCGGTTGCGCTTTTTCCGCGACCTCGCCTTTTCACGCTTTGCCCGGTCAAACCCTTGACGAATCGCTTCATCCGCTTCGTCTAAAGGAAGGTGGATCTTATCTAGCTGGTCTTTCATTGCCAACAATTTTTCTTCTTCCTTCTCATACATGATCCCTTCCTCCTTTATCCTCGAAGTGGCTCCGAAGCGACCTCAAAATCTTATGCAGCCTAGATTTAACGGTTCCTTCCGGTATGCTCGATAGTTCTGCAATTTCCTTTATTTTTACGTCCTGAAAGTATTTTAAATATATCAATTGCTGTTCGTCTGGTTTCAGTTTGGCCAATGCTTCAGCCAATTCCAATCGGTAGTCATCTTCCTTTCCGATTGTTTCGTCCACTTCCCCAGTCGTGATATATCGTTTTCCTCTTTTTAACTGGTCTTGGCAATAGTTCATCATAATGCGGATGAGCCAAGTCTTCACATAAGCTGCTTCTCTGACAGTATGAATCTTTTTATATGCTCGATAGGTCACTTCTTGAAGCGCCTCCAATGCATCTTGCTCATTTTTCAAAAAGGCGATTGCCGTTCGAAGGAGCGCTTCTTTATGATATTGCATAAGCGCAAGAAAGGCGTCGTCGTCACCGCCAATCGCTGCTTCACTCATTTCTTTCTCGTCCATTTCCCCACCTCACTCGCCCTTCCTACACATTAGACTGCGTAAACTCGAAAAAGTTCAAATTGAAAAACCTTACTCACTCAAATGAGCAAAAGGTCCTGTTTTGGTGATATATTTGCAGATTTGGTAGATAAAACCTTGTATCCAATCGATATAGTTCAATATTCAATCGATAAACCTCCGGATTCAATCGATAACCCGTAACTCATAAATCCGCGGGCAACGGGCACAGTATGTTGAAAGCATTTTTCAAATAAGGAGGGGAAAAATTTGAAACGTATCGCTATTGAGCAACCATATGAGGACGTCGCGACGGCGCTTCAAGCAAGAGGGTATGAAACGAAGATGTTCAACTCGGATGAAGATGTAAAAGGGTATGATATCGGAGTCGTCCGTGCAATCAATGAGGGGAATACGCAGGAGTTCGACTTTCCCGTGGTTTCCATGCGAGGGATGACCATCGAAGAAGCGGTGGACGCAGTCGAACATAAAGCGAATCTCATGCAATAAGATGAAGGAATCCGCAGCGCAATGCTGCGGATCCTTCTTCTTATGTGCCGCAAAATGTCTGATATGGCGTTGTCGAAGTGGATGGCTCTGTGTATTCAGCTTGTTCTTTGCTATATGCGAATGGATCCGCTAACACTTCCAATAGTTTTTCCATGACGCTGAAGTCTCCATCTACCGCAGCCTTCAATGCCTCTTCCACACGGTGGTTGCGCGGGATCACCGCTGGATTTGTTTGTTGCATTAATTGTTTAGCTTCTTCATCTGATTGCGGTTGTCGTGAAAGTCTTTTTACCCAGCGATCGAGCCATTCGTCAAACCCAGACGCCTTGCACATCGGGAGCCCTTCCCACTGATCCAGCGTCAACGCGCGGAATGTATTCGTATAATCCGCTCCGCTGTTTTTCATCAACTGTAACAAATCCTTCACCAAGCGAACATCCTCTTGCTCTTCATTGAAAATGCCTAGTTTTGCACGCATCCCTGCCATCCAATGTGTATGATAGAGCTTTGCAAACTTCGACAGCTCCTGCTCCGCAATAGCAATCGCCTGTTCCTGCTCGTCATGCAATAAAGGTAAAAGCGTTTCCGCAAACCTGGCAAGATTCCATTCGGCTATCCCGGGCTGATTGCCATAAGCGTAGCGTGCATCCCGATCAATCGAACTGAACACGGTCGCAGGGTCATAAGTTTCCATGAATGCGCACGGTCCATAATCGATCGTCTCACCGCTGATTGTCATATTATCTGTATTCATAACCCCGTGAATGAAACCGACGAGCTGCCATTTGGCAATTAACGAAGCTTGCCGTTCAATTACTTTTTGAAGCAACGACTCGTAAGGATTTGGGTCCCCCGTTACTTCCGGATAATGCCGTTCTATCGCGTAATCCGCCAAAATTTGCAAATCCGGAACGACTTGCCGAGCAGCAGCGTACTGGAACGTGCCGACCCGTAGATGGCTCGCAGCGACACGCGTCAAAATTGCGCCTTCCAGTGTATCTTCCCGGTAGACCGGTTCCCCTGTCACAACAACCGCCAGACTCCGCGTAGTTGGAATTCTGAGGGCATGCATTGCTTCACTGATGATAAATTCGCGCAACATCGGACCTAGACCTGCGCGACCATCGCCACCACGGGAAAAAGGTGTCCTACCCGATCCTTTCAACTGGATATCGACCCGCTTGCCATCCGGTGTAATCTGCTCCCCAAGCAACACAGCCCGTCCATCCCCAAGCATCGTAAAGTGTCCGAACTGATGTCCCGCGTAGGCTTGAGAAATCGGCTTTGCACCTTTAGGAGTACGATTCCCGGCAAACAGCTCAATACCTTCTTTGCCTTCCAGCATATTCGCATCCAGCCCGAGCTGCTCCGCAAGCGGATAGTTCAACACGACCAATTCCGGCGAGGGCGAAGACTCCGGCAACGTTTCCGCGTAAAAAGCTTCCGGCAGACGCGCGTAGCTATTTTCAATATTCCATCCGATAGTATCGGTCTTTGTCATCGTTTTCACTTCTTTCTTTCAGTATGACGTTCACCAAATTCATCTCTTTAAGTATACCCTTATTCCGCCGAATCAAAGAATGTTTATTCGAATAAAGTAATAGAGGATGCGGGAATCTTAAAATGAACAGACTCCTAATGACGCGATTCAAAAAAGATGGCCCTGCGCGGAGCCACCTTTACATGAACCCTATGCGGATCATAACGACTCCATCAGAACTGTCATCATAATCCCTAACACAATGCCGACTACGAACACGACTGTGAATAAGATTACCCGTTTCAATCGCTCATCCTCCCGCCACGTCTTTTATCCAATGTATTAAAGGACAGGCGAAAACATGTGAACTATCCACGGTTCGTATTTCTGCCTCTCAGTCTTAAGGCTTACTGAAAAATCAAACACAGGACTGGTAGATTATGAACGGGAATACGGTATGATAGAAAGAAATCAGGCAGAAGGGGATTGACTATGAATAAATTATTAGGGGCCGCGCTACTATCAGGTTTTGTCGTCATTATCGGTATTTACGGTTATAACAAATGGTTGGCGAAGACGAGCGGAAGTGAGATTTTGGTAGAAAGAGACAATGTCGAGGCGTTGAATGTGGCAGTTGAGTTCGGTATTGGCGACTTGCTCATTACCGGAGGTTCTACCGAATGGATGAGCGGAAACGCGAACTATAATCATAAGAGACTAGAACCGAAAGTGAAATATAAGCAACGAAGAGATGTTGGCTTTGTCGATATTAAACAGGGATCAAAGAGAATACTAGGCTTTAAAGAACGTAATTTGAAGAATGAATGGGATCTTCAATTGACAAACGATATCCCAGTCGATTTGGACGTCGAAATGGGCGTGTCTAATTCTACACTTGAATTGGATGGCATCCAGCTAAGCAGCCTTTCAATCGACGGCGGTGTAGGAGAATCCACTATCGACCTGAGTGGCAATTGGAGCAAAGGCTTTACCGCCGATCTCGATTTGGGCGTTGGAGACGTAACCCTCATTCTGCCAAAAGAGACGGGCGCCAAATTGAAAGTCTCCAAAGGAATTGGAGGGCTGGATGCAAAAGGCTTCATCAGCCAAGGGAATGAGGTCTATGTGAATGAAGCCTATGCAGATGCGGATGTTATCATTGATATTAAAATCGATATCGGTGTTGGGAAAGTCACAGTCAAGCAAGCTGAATGAACGTTGCAGTAAGTCAAAGCACGTCTACTTGAAATACTTGGTCGTCATGAATCATCCTTTTCTACGCAAAATAGTAGTAAAAGGAGGCGCTTAAATTGAAATGTCATTGGTTCCTCTCTGGCTTTATGTCGCTGTTCCTTCTGTTTCCGTTCCCAACATATGCAGAAGAAGATTATTATCAGCCACCTGAAAGGTCAAAAGAAGAACTTGTGATGGACTTATTCCTATCGTTGCTTTTGCCGGATATTCAAAATGCGGTTAACCACTACTATGCAGAGTATCTTACAGTAAACCCATTAGTATACCCTTATCAAATTAAGATTTTAAACATGGAGAGGACGAACCATTACCGGGGATACATTTTTTCAGTGACCGTTGAAGTCACTCCTGTTGTCGGCCCGCATAATCCAGTTGGAATGGATCATCTAACTTTCACCATCACACCGGGTAACGTCAAACTGGAGAAGTTTCAGCACATTAAAACGTACGAATTACCTCCAAATTGGCAAGACATCGTTAAGAAAAAGTATTAATGCGCTGGAATTCATTTTATTTTCTTGTTTCACTTGCAATTGCAACGGATACCATGTAAAGTTACAGTAATTTAAAATTATCTTATTTCGCAAGTTTTGAAGTAAGGATAGAGGCGCAAAGACCATCAGTACACAGTCAGAGGATAATGAGATCCTATGAAGACTGTGGAAAGGGGAATTTGCCGAAGTGGAGAGAATCTCATCTTCTCGAAGCTGGTTCTGGGTTGAATAAGTCCAGAACTGTCATATAGGTAACTATATGGAGGGCTATCTTGCAAAGAAATAATTCCTTTTATTTCAGTGCAGCAACGATCCCTCGTTGCTGCTTTTTGCGTTCATTTATCAACTGCCCTTCTCCCTCTAATTTATTTACCAAAATAAAAGACAGGATGTGGAGAATCAATGAATTTCGGACAAATTGCAACAGCAATGGTAACTCCTTTCGACACGCACGGGGAAATTGACTTTGAGGCTACAAGGAATTTGATCAATCACTTAATCGCCAATGGATCGGATAGCTTAGTTGTTTCAGGTACGACGGGAGAATCCCCAACGTTGACGAACATGGAAAAAGTCGAGTTATTTAAATTCACTGTGGAAGTTGTAAATGGAAGGGTTCCGGTCATTGCTGGAACAGGTTCGAACAGTACTAGGGAATCGGTTGAACTGACAATGCTGGCAGAGGATGTAGGTGTTGACGGCGTCATGCTCGTCGCTCCGTATTATAACAAACCTTGCCAAGAAGGAATGTACCTGCACTTCAAGACAATCGCGGCGGCCACCTCTTTACCGGTCATGCTCTACAATGTGCCAGGGCGCACTGCCGTGACAATCGATGTTGATACAGTCGTACGTCTTTCAGCAATACCAAATATCGTTGCCATCAAAGAGGCGGGCGGCGATTTGGAGAAAATCGCTGAAATTATCGAACGCACCCCACCAGGTTTTTCATTATATAGCGGAGATGACGGGTTAACGATTCCAATCTTATCGATTGGCGGGACGGGAGTCGTTTCGGTTTCATCCCATGTATTGGGGAACGAAATGCAAACGATGATTCGAAACTTCAAGACAGGCAATATCCTGGAAGCGGCGGCGAATCATCGCAGGTTGCTGCCGATGATGAAAGCACTCTTTGCCGCTCCGAACCCTTCACCCGTAAAAGCGGCACTGAACTTAAAAGGAATTCCAGTAGGTGGCGTGCGATTGCCGATGATTCCGTTGAATGGAGAGCAGTTGAGTTCGTTGCAACAAGCTCTAGCTTTGAATGAAGAAGTGACGATTTAATTCTATTTAAAAACAATCCATCCTTTCAGCCCAATGGATGGATTGTTTTTCATATTAGGATTTACTATATTTGTATTCCACTTCATCAAGGGCTTCGTTATAACCTACAAACAAATCGTGGCCGTTAAAAAACCATAAATCCGGCTCCTCCACGAAAAAAGTGATGCCATCCGACTCTGTTTGCACGGCAGCATTTTTCGAATCATTGTCTATCGTAAAGGCGAGTGAAAATCCTTCTTGAACCGGGCTTGATCCATAAATCTTTGAAAAGAATCGGACTTTATTTCCTTCTTCCAGTCCTACTTCCTCTTTAAACCAATGTATTGCCTGGTCGCTCACTTCTATTTTCATCATAAACATCTCCCTTTCACCCTATATTCCCCGCTGCTCATTCGGTATTGATCGTCATTGACACGACTTACCTTACACATACATATTATATACGTGAACGACTCCTGTTGAAACCAACTTGATTACATACCTTATAAACACATGTCCTGCGGTTGTCATTTGGTTGAATGAAGGGATGTAAACATGTATACTTAATGTAGACAGTGAATATAGTAAAAAGGCGACCGCCCAATGATTGCGCATTGAACGGTCAATGTAATAGTAGGGTCCCTTTGGGGATCGGCGAGCAGATAAAATAATCCATCCTAAATGAGCCTCTAACTCAAGGATGGGTTATTTTTTATGGTGAAATGACAAGAGTGTTACGACTAGCGCTGCGAAAGTGAATACAAGCATTAGTGCTTCGAATATTGTCATAGCGACCACCTCCCTTCACGGGAAAATAGCCGATCATCCTTGAGTCACCTATTCTATTACACATTCATTTTACCACACATATGTTCGTATTCCTAGTTTTATAACCGAACATTCACTGAAACAGTTAGTAGTACCTGTGTCTATTGATACATCGGACAGAAAGTACAGCAACAAGAACAAAAGCCAATCAAATGTAAATTCGATTGACTTCCTTATAATCCAATCTATTTCGCAGTTTGCCCACCGTCAACAGCAAGATTCACTCCAGTGATATAGGAAGCTTTATCCGAACAAAGCCAAACCGCAGCTTGCGCCTGTTCTTCAGGACGCCCCATACGACCTAGCGGAATATCATTTTCAACGTATTTCGCCTGTTCAGGCACTTCTTTCGCCCAAGACTCCACAGCAGCTGTCAGCGTCATACCAGGACAAATTGAGTTGACGCGGATTCCCTTTTTAGCGTATTCAAGCGCCACCGATTTCGTCAGACCATTCACTGCCCATTTCGCCGCACTATAAGTAGCCAAATTCTCCGAACCAAGCAATCCCGACGTCGAAGCCGTGTTGACAATCGCTCCCCCACCCGATTCCAGCATCGCTGGGATTTGATGCTTCAACGATAAATACAAACCTGTTTGCGTAACCTGAATACAACGGTCCCAATCAGCCGTCTCCGTTTCTGCAATCGGCTTAGACGGAGCCCCAATGCCTGCATTATTATGGGCCCAATCAAGACGGCCATAATGTTCAACAGTTCGCTTCACCAAATCAATGATCTGCTGCTCTTCAGCGACATTACAGTAAATGAATATTGCGTCCCCACCCTTTTCCTTAATCATCCGCACAGTTTCCTGCCCTGCCTCTTCACTCACATCAGAAACAACAACCTTTGCTCCCTCTTCCGCAAAGGCTATTGCGCTAGCTCTTCCAATGCCATTTCCTGCCGCAGTTATGATCCCCACTTTGTCTTTCATTAATTCTCCCATTCCAATTCCCCCCTTTTCTTGAATACTTCTACATTCGACATAATGTATGAAAATCCTCTTCTCATTCTTTTACTCATTTTGAGCCTCCATTGTTCCCAACGACTTGAACAAATCGAATAGGATACGTATAATAAAGGTAGAAACTGAATAAAATAAAAAAGACCGCCCAAGTTGCACCTTGAACGGTCAATATAATAGCGTAGGTTCCCAAAGGGGATCGGCACAGAGATGAAAAATCCATCCTACACGAGCGATCAACTCAAGGATGGATTATTTTTTGTCGTTTGATGACAATATGGCTACGACTAGTGCTGCGAAAGTAAATACGAGCATTAGTGTTTCAAATACTGTCACATCGACCACCTCTGGCCTACAGGAGGTAGGTCATGCAATCGTTGCGACAGGACGTCGCGCACTTAGATTGCCCTTCACGGGAAAATGGCCGATCATCCTTGAGTCACCTATTCTATTACTCTTTCATTTTATCACACACACGTTCGTGTTCCCAGCTTTATTCCCGAACAATTAGGACAGCCGTCCAAATGACTCAATCGATAGATACACCGAAATACCACTCAAACGAACGTCTTCCGCTTTTCGGATATAATCCTTCAAATAATCCGCAGCATCAGGATTCCCATACACCTCTTCAGGCGTCATCCAATACACATCCGCCACTTCATCAGCGCTGA
>NZ_BJYL01000024.1 GCF_007991495.1 Sporosarcina luteola
GGGTAGAAATGAAAAGCACATCTGATTTCAAGAAAATGAAACGTCAAAACGAAAAAATCGTCATGGTAACCGCCTATGACCATCCATCCGCACAATTAGCGGAACAAGCAGGAGTCGACGTCATCCTAGTAGGCGACTCACTAGGAATGGTCGTACTGGGCTATGACACGACGGCAGCTGTAACAGTCGATGATATGATCCATCACGGCAAAGCGGTAAGAAGGGGAGCGAAAGAAACATTTGTCGTCGTCGACATGCCTTTCGGTTCGTATCACGGATCGGCAGACAGGACGTTGGATGCCGCTGTACGTATCTTTCAGGAAACCGGTGCAAACGCACTAAAACTGGAAGGTTCAGGGAAAGTGATCGATACAACCCGGCTTCTGACGGGGATGGGCATTCCAGTAGTTTCTCACCTTGGGCTTCTTCCGCAGTCAGCTGCAGTAGGAGGCGGCTACAAAGTGCAAGGAAAGACCGCAGAAGCGGCGGAACAACTCATCCATGACGCAGTTGCTTCTGAAGCCGCGGGGGCTTGCATGATTGTTTTAGAATGCATTCCCTACCAGTTAGGAGAACAAGTCTCAAAGGCGCTCTCCATTCCTACGATCGGCATAGGGGCTGGTGCTGAGACGGATGGGCAAGTGCTTGTTTTCCATGACACAGTCAAATACGGAAATCATCACATCCCAAAATTCGTTGAAACGTTTGCAGACGTGGGGACAGACATCCGAGAAGGACTGTCGAATTACGTACAATCAGTTAAGACGGGCGCTTTTCCCGCTGAAAAACACCGTTTCACGATGAAGGAAGATGAATTGGTGGCATTATACGGAGGAATGAAGGATGAAGATCGATAAGTTACATGCTGTTCGCGTCATCGAAACAATTGAAGAACTGCAACAGCTGCTAAGCCGGAATGAACGAAAGGGTGCAACTGTCGGCTTTGTCCCAACAATGGGCTTTTTGCATGAAGGGCATCTTTCCCTAGTGAAGCATGCGAAAGAGCAAAATGACATTGTAGTGATGAGCATCTTTGTAAATCCGGCTCAATTTGGTCCTGGTGAAGATTTCGAATCTTACCCGCGTGACCGGGAAAGGGATCTGAAACTAGCTGCAGAAGGCGGAGTCGATATCGTATTCATGCCTGCTGTGCAAGAGATGTATCCTGCTGAAGGCGGCATCCGAATTCTGCCCGGACCTCAAGCGGATGTGCTTTGCGGAGCATCTCGGCCTGGACATTTTGATGGCGTTTTGAAGGTCGTTCTGAAGCTGTTCAATATCGTTGACCCCGATCGTTCTTATTTCGGGATGAAGGACGCACAACAACTTGCAATTATTGAAACGTTTGTCCGGGACTTCAACTTGAAAACAGTCATTATCCGCGTCCCGATTGTGCGTGAGAAAGACGGCTTGGCGAAAAGCTCGCGAAATGTCAATCTGACTGAGGTTGAACGCAAAGAAGCCCCTATTATTCATCAGGCATTGCAAAAAGGGGAAAAGTTGCATACTGAAGGTCGAGCACCTAATCAAATTGAACATGAAGTGATGAATTTCATTACTGCAAACAGTTCAGGGAAAATCGATTATGTAAAAATGCTTTCCTATCCCGAGTTACAGGAAGTCACAAATGATCGTACTGAAGTGATTCTTGCTGTCGCGGTACAATTTTCTAAAGCAAGATTGATAGATAATATTATTATGTCAACAAAGGATGGTTCTTATGTTTCGAATGATGATGAACAGTAAATTGCACAGAGCTACTGTCACAGAAGCAAATTTGAATTACGTAGGGAGTATTACAATCGACAGTGACCTGTTGAAAGCCGCCGGCATGTTGCCGAATGAAAAAGTCCATATTGTCAATAACAACAATGGAGCCCGGTTTGAAACGTACATTATTGCAGGAGAGCCCGGCAGCGGTGTCATTTGCGTGAATGGCGCCGCAGCTAGACTCGTCCAACAAGGTGATATTGTCATTATCATCTCATATGTATATGTATCGGACGAGGAAGCGAAAACACATGAACCTACCGTCCTACTGATGGATGAAAAGAACGGGATAAAAGAAGTCATTAAAGAATTACCGGGAGTAAGTGTATAAAAAAATCCAGCTGATGACGGGAGACTTTTCTTATCATCAGCTTTTTTATGTGGAATTGTACGGGAAGGCATCTATTTGCGCAATCAGGCCCCGGAATATGATACAATCTCCTTTAGTATCCGATACAGGAAGTTGATGATTGAATGGATAATCTTACATATGCAGTTGTCGATTTGGAAACGACTGGACACTCTCCATCGAAGGGTGACAGGATCATTCAAATTGCAATTGTTTTCATTGAAAATGGTGTCATCTCGGGGAGATACGCCCGTTTTGTCAACCCAGGACGTGAAATCCCTGCTTTCATCCAGCAATTGACATCGATTACGGATGATGAGGTAGTTTCCGCTCCTACTTTTGAAGAAATCGCGCAAGAAGTTTCCGACATGATTCAAGGGACTGTTTTTGTCGCCCATAATACGGATTTCGATTTATCATTCCTGCAAAGTGAATTTAAACGTTGCAACGTAGCGACTTGGTCCGGCAAGAAAATTGATACAGTAGAATTATCAAAGATTCTTTATCCTTCCTCCGCGAGCTATCGGTTGCAGGATCTCGCCGAGGATTTGGATATTCCATTGCCGACTGCCCATAGGGCTGACGATGATGCGGAAGCAACTGCACATTTACTATTGGCTGCGTTGTCCAAATTGAAAACATTGCCGGAAGAGACGCTGAACCTTTTACACAGAAGATCATTTTCTTTACGGACGAATATTTCTTCGCTTTTTTATGAAGCCTTAAAATATGTTCGACAAGACTCTTCTCGCGTAAAAATGCCCTTATTTAGAGGGATTCCTTATCGGGAAACGAAAAAGTCAATTGTTTCCGGAACAGCATATTGTACTTTTCCGGAAAATGAAAATGAAAAAATCCGTTTATTAAGACAAGGTTATCCTGCATTTGAATATCGGAAAACCCAACTGTCCTTCATGGATACGGTGTGGGAGACGCTTCAAACTCATTCTGAACTTATTGCAGAAGTGCCTACTGGTGTTGGAAAGACAGTAAGTTATTTATTGCCAGCAGTCATCCATTCCTATCAAACGGGTAAACCGGTCGTCATTAGTACGTATACAAATCATCTCGTTGATAAGATTTTGGAAGATGAAGTTGAACGCATTCAGAAAGTGTTGGATATCGACTGTACTGCCACTGTTATGAAAGGAAGGGAGCAGTATATATCGCTCGGTAAGTTTGAAGAATTGCTGCAAATTACCGATGAATCTTATGATGAAACGTTTACAACCATGCAAATTCTCGTATGGCTCACCGAGACGCTCACTGGAGATGTCAATGAATTGAACGTTTCAGGCGGCGGTCAACTATTCGTAGATCGCATCCGTAAACGGACAAATAGATTGGCGACAGATGAAAGAACGGCTGATTATCATCTAAAGATGATTGATGCATGCAATCATTCCAATCTCATCATCACGAACCACTCCATGTTATTGTCAGACTTAAATCGCGAGCAAAAGATTTTTCATTCTTTTTCCGGTTTAATCATTGACGAAGCCCATCAATTCATCCATACAGCATCTCACACCAATGAAACAGTACTGTCCTATATGAACTGGAAGTACGTACTCGGTCAACTTGGCTCAGATGCTGAAGGTCAAATGCTTCATCACATGATGAAACTTCATCATCGTTTCAGCAATTATGGGCGCCAAGCATTTGCAGAGCTTACAACCTCTTATGAGCAATTCATCCATGCGTTTGACGAAGTGGCGGGACTATTGTCGAATCATCGTCCGCAAAGTCGCGGTGGTCAGCAAGGGAATCGCGTAATTTTCGATTTGAAGGAATTAGTTGGGAAGGAAGCGCTTTTTGCCCGCGTTGCAGACAAAATGTCCGCATATATTCAGAATGTGGAAAGGATTCTCTTGCAATTGGAAGTGCACACCCCAAAAATGTCCGAGAAAGAGCAAGCTTTTGTAGCTGAATGGACGTATTGGTTGCGCGAATTGCAAATCAAAGCTGGTGAATGGGTCGACATATTTTTGGACAACGGGGAAGAGAATTTCACTGTTTGGATTGAAAAGGACAGACGAAGTCTTCCCGGCAGCCTGAATATCGTTAAAAGCCCAATTGAAGCTTCAGTTTTGATAAAACATTTCATCACTTTGTTGAAAGATGAAAAAATCGGAGTTGTTTGGACGTCTGGCACGATGACCATTAAACAGAATGAACGTTTTGTTGCAAATCAGTTAGGAATTTCCGAGAACGTTCCGATAAAGACGTTTGAAGCGCCAAAGCATTTTTATGATAAGGCGGAAATTTTTATTGTCGAGGATATGCCATCCATTCAACACGTCTCACAAAGCGACTACATCGAAGCGGTTGCAGATGCCATCGTACAAACGGTCATTGCAACCGGGGGAAGATTATTCGTCCTATTCACCTCTCAAGATATGCTTCGGAAGACGTATGAGTTGATTTTGGAGAGCGAATTATTAAGTGAATATGCGTTAATTGCGCAAGGAGTCAGTTCAGGCAGCCGAATGAAATTATTGAAGTCATTCCGCCAGTTCGGGAAATCTGTCCTTTTTGGCACAAATAGTTTTTGGGAGGGTGTCGACGTTCCGGGTGAAGCATTGTCCGCCGTTATTATCGTCCGATTGCCATTCTCCTCGCCGGATGAAGTTGTATTCAAGGCGAGAGCGGCTAAATTGACAGCGACTGGTTACAATCCATTTACGGACTTGGCATTGCCTGAAGCGATATTGCGTTTTCGACAAGGTTTTGGAAGACTCATCCGTTCTTCGGAAGACCGGGGCTTTTTCATCATTTTGGATAGGCGTATTGAAACAAAATCGTATGGAAAACGTTTTTTAGATAGTCTACCTCCTGTTTCCGTCAATAAAGTCTCGCTAGAACATATGGTGAATGAGCTCGAAGATTGTTATAATGAATAGGAATCCAACAGAAATTAGGATGGGAAGGTATTCGAATTTGATCGTTTCGTATATAGGAAGTGATGCTTTATGATGAATTGGGTCAAATTTATCGTGGCGTTCCTTCTTGCATTATCGCTTACCATCATTATCGTCGTTTTGTATAACGCGAATAAGCCTTTTTCCACTATCCAAAACAATGCGGAAACTATCGCGCTGGAATCCGGTAAATTGTCATCCGTAAAGAGGACAGAGATTTACAACGGTGCCATTTCGATGGTAACTGTATTTGGGTCGGATGAAGAGGGCAATGAAAAAGCGATTTTCATAGACGAGAAAACGGAAGAAATTCTTGATGAAGTGGTATTGAAAGACGGAATCGACGCACAAGCCGCGATAGAAACGGTCAAAGCCGAATTGCAAGTGGATAAAATCCTGCACGTAGTTCTGGGCTTCGAAGAGGGCCATCCTGTATGGGAAGTCGCATTTAAAGGCGATAATGGCAAATTGAACTATGTGTATGTATTTTTTAAGAATGGCGAATGGTGGAAACGGATTTTAAATTTATAGGATTGTTTCAAGTGTTCATTCAACAAGATACAAGAGGGAGCGATTCAATTGACAAAGACATTAGCGGCAAGGGTGAGCACATTATCACCATCAACAACTCTTGCCATTACGGCAAAAGCAAAAGAAATGAAGGAATCCGGAATTGACGTAATCGGCTTAGGTGCTGGCGAACCTGACTACAATACTCCGGAAAACATTTTGGAAGCCGCTTATGACTCCATGAAAGAAGGAAAGACGAAATATACACCTTCAGGAGGCCTTCCAGCATTAAAAGATGCGGTCATCGCCAAACTGAAAGTGGATCAGCAACTTGAATATACTCGCCAAGAGATCATGATCGGCATTGGTGCTAAGCATGTTCTTTATACGTTATTCCAAGTTATTTTAGATCCTGCCGATGAAGTGATCATACCGACTCCATACTGGGTAAGCTATCCAGAACAGGTGAAACTGGCGGGAGGCGTTCCCGTATTTGTTGAAAGTACTTCGGATTCCGAGTTCAAGGTGACCGCCGATCAAATTCGTTCAGCAATCTCTTCCAAAACAAAAGCGGTTATCATCAACTCGCCCGGCAACCCGACAGGAATGATTTATTCGAAAGAAGAACTTCAACAAATAGCTGAAGTCTGTAAAGAGAAGGACATTTGGATCATTTCAGATGAAATCTATGAAAAACTGATTTACGGCGAGGAAAAGCATGTTTCCATTGCACAGTTATCGGATGATGCCAAAAAACGGACATTTATCATTAACGGAGTGTCAAAATCACACTCCATGACGGGATGGAGAATCGGCTATATTGCAGGTGACAAAGAAGTTGTAAGTGCGATGACGAATTTGGCCAGCCATTCGACATCCAATCCAACAACGACATCTCAATACGCGGCGATCGAAGCTTACAATGGCCCACAAGACGCAGTGGAAAACATGCGTCAGGATTTCGAATCAAGACTAGAGCGAATCTACCCGCAGCTAGCTTCCATTCCAGGCTTCCGTGTAATCAAACCTCAAGGCGCTTTTTATTTGCTGCCAGAAGTTACAGAAGCCGCCAAAAGGACTGGATTTTCAAATGTGGATGAATTTGCATCTGCTTTATTGACAGAAGCGAAAGTGGCAGTCATTCCGGGATCGGGCTTCGGCTCACCGGACACAATCCGCCTCTCCTACGCAACATCAATCGACCTGCTAGAAGAAGCAGTAAAAAGAATCCGTTCATATGTAGAGCAAAACTGGAAATAATAAAACATGTCATACTTTCGGAGGTAGTTATGAAAACAATTATGATTCACGAAATGCCAGATCACGTAGGGGAAACAGTCCGTATTGGGGCATGGATAGCAAATAAAAGATCAAGCGGTAAAATTGCATTCCTTCAACTGCGCGACGGGTCAGGATTCGTTCAAGGCGTAGTCGTCAAAGAAGTCGTCGGAGAAGAAATTTTTGCCAAAGCAAAATCCATCCACCAAGAAACATCGCTATATGTAACAGCAGAAGTGACAGAAGACGAACGTTCTTCATTCGGAGTAGAACTGCAAGTGAAGGATATTGAAATTATCCATGAAGCTGTAGATTATCCGATCACACCTAAAGAGCACGGTACTGAATTCCTCATGGACCATCGCCATCTTTGGTTACGTTCACGTAAACAACACGCAATCATGAAAATTCGTGATGAAATCATCCGTTCTACATATGAGTTTTTCCATATAAACGGATTTGTGAAAATCGATCCTCCTATATTGACAGGATCATCGCCTGAAGGCACTTCAGAACTGTTCCATACGAAGTATTTCGACGAAGATGCATACTTGTCACAATCGGGACAGCTTTATTTAGAAGCAGCGGCGATGGCACTCGGAAAAGTGTTTTCATTCGGGCCGACATTCCGTGCCGAAAAATCCAAAACACGTCGCCATTTGATCGAATTCTGGATGATCGAGCCTGAAATGGCATTCGTCCAACATGCAGAAAGTTTGGAAGTCCAAGAACAATACGTGGCACATATCGTACAATCCGTATTGCAAAATTGCCCGTTGGAATTGGAACGACTTGGCCGCGACCTATCAAAACTGGAAAAAATCCAAGCCCCATTCCCTCGCATCACATATGATGACGCCATCAAATTCCTTCACGAAAAAGGCTTTGATGACATCGTTTGGGGTGATGATTTCGGAGCGCCGCATGAAACTGCGATAGCCGAAAACTATGACATGCCTGTTTTCATTACTCACTATCCGACTGGCATCAAGCCATTCTATATGCAACCGCATCCTGATAGGGACGATGTCGTATTGTGTGCAGACTTGATTGCTCCGGAAGGCTATGGAGAAATCATCGGCGGTTCTGAGAGAATTTATGATTACGAAATGATGAAGCAACGGATTCAGGAGCATAATTTGGATGAATCCGCGTATGAATGGTATCTGGATATTTGTAAATTTGGCGCAGTGCCGCATTCTGGATTCGGCTTAGGTTTGGAACGGACAGTCGCTTGGATTTCCGGTGTGGAACATGTCAGAGAGACAATCCCATTCCCACGCCTATTGAACAGACTTTACCCTTGATTTTGGATATATAGATAACAGCGAGGTGTTCGACATGCAAGACGATGAACGGCTTCGAATTTGGATTGAGCAGGGAAATGTAACCATTTCCCAGCTTTTTTTTCAGCACTATAAATCATTGGATATCAAAGACATCGATGCGATGCTTTTATTGCATATGTTTGCTTATCTTGAGAGCGGTTCACAGTTTCCAACTCCGTCTGATTTAGCATCACGCATGCATTTGAATGAAAACCAAGTCTCCGAAATTTTGCAACGGCTTATGCAACGCGGATTACTGGAGATTAGCCAGAACCATGATAAAAATGGTGTGCTCTACGAACAATTTTCCATGCAACCTTTATGGAGCAGACTGTTGGATGTAGTGCTGACAAAAAAGAAGGCGGGCGAAGAGCAGTTATCCAAGGAAGATGAAGGTGAAATCTTCACGTTGTTCGAAATGGAGTTCGGCCGGCTCCTTTCTCCAATGGAATGTGAGACGATCACGATGTGGTTGGACGATGACGGTCATTCTGTACAAATCATTCGAGCCGCATTAAAAGAAGCGGTTCTTGCTCAAAAAATGAGTTTGCGGTACATCGATCGAATTTTATTTGAATGGAAGAAAAAGAAAGTGAAGACGTTGACTGACGTTGAAAAGCAATCTAGAACATTCCGGACTGCTATGATACGGCCAGTACAAAAACAAGAAACAACCGTAAAGAAAGTGCCTTTTTATAACTGGTTGGAAGAACGGGAATAGGTGAGTGGATGTTAACGAAAAAACAATGGGAATTCTGTCTTGATGAAATCGGAAAGATGTTTCCCGATGCGCATTGCGAATTAGTGCATAGTAATCCTTTTGAGCTTCTAGTTGCTACGTTGCTGTCTGCTCAATGTACGGATGTACTTGTTAATCGGGTGACAGCAGATCTTTTCCAAAAGTATAAAAAACCAGAAGATTATCTAGCCGTTGATATTGAAGAATTGCAAACGGATATACGATCAATCGGTCTCTATCGTAATAAAGCGAAAAATATTCAAGCCTTAAGTGCTCTCTTGATTGAGGAGTTCGGCGGCGAAGTCCCTGCTGACCGGGATTTGCTTACGACATTCCCTGGAGTGGGTAGGAAAACAGCAAACGTTGTGGTTTCAAATGCGTTTGGAATTCCTGCGATGGCAGTCGATACACATGTGGAAAGAGTAGCAAAGCGTCTTGGCATGAATAGGTGGAAAGATTCACCATTAATGGTTGAAGAGAAAATTATGAGATGGACGCTAAGGGAAAGATGGACAGACACGCATCATCAAATTATCTTCTTCGGAAGATACCATTGCAAAGCGCAAAATCCAGCATGTGGCGAATGTCCACTTCTGCCTTTATGTAGGGAAGGGAAGAAGCGGATGAAACATGTTGGCTAAATCATCAAAACTAGAAAAAGCCGGTAGAGGATTTTATAAACTCTACCGGCTTTTTAATGCTGTTATTTAATTATCCTCGCTATCGGTCCAACCGTCGCTTCCTCCATCACTGTCCGTGCCTGGGGAACCATCATCGTTGCCAGGATCAGTGGAACCATCGTTAGAACCGTCATTGCTTCCGTCATTCCCATTGTTGTTGCCATTGCCGTTGTTGCCATTGCCGTTGTGTCCATTATTTCCATTGTTATTGTTTCCATTATTATTACCATTGTTGTTTCCGTTATTAGGCTGGCCATTATTATGATCGTCGTCTTCCTCGTCGTCTCCGTTCCAGAATCCATCATCAATGTTAGAATCATCTTCGTCCTGACCTTCGATGAGAAGGGAGGTTGAAGCTGGACTGCTTTCGATATCTGCAGCTACTGCAGAGACATAGAACACATACGTACGACCCATCTCGACTCCGGAAAACGACACGGTATGATCTGATGTCATCGTCATGTTTTGCGCCTCGCCGCCGTCAACAGCGACAGAAACATTGAACTGTATAGGTTCGACAAGTACATCGATTGCTGGATTGTCATAAGACCAGTTAAGCACGACGGAATTTGTTTCAGCATCATATTGCGCTGACAAATCACCTGGTGCTTCCAATTCGGTCAATACTTCTTCATCCATTTCGGTTGGAACCGTTCCTCTCACAAACAATTCGGTGCTCTTCAATGCATCGGGTGTCGAATTGCTAGCAAGTATAGGGGGGTTCGACCCTTTTACAATGGTAGCCTCTTCAACGGAGCTTGGCTTTTTAAATCTTGGTGTATTCTTTCCAGATACAAGGTCTGTCATGACAGACTTGAAAAGAATTTGGGGAACATAACGACCACGATCGTATGTTTTGATCGGTGTTGTATAATCTTTATATCCTCCCCAAACCGCAATCGTATATTCAGTCGTATAGCCAGTGAACCAGCTGTCAGGTACATCCGAATCTTTTAGTCCGTGTTTACTTTTTGTTTCGGATGAATAATTCGTCGTACCGGTTTTACCAGCCATATCTAATCCGGAGACAGATGCAGTTTTACCAGTCCCTAAAGTAATAACGTCACGCAAAATATCAGTTACCATATACGCGGTTGAGTCTTTCATTACTGTCACTGTGTCAGGTGCGAGATTTCTTTCTGTTTTTCCATCCCGCATGATCACTTTATTTACGGCATGAGGCTTTGTGTAAAGTCCGCCGTTACCGAAAGCAGAGTATGCACCCGCCATCTCGATTGTTGAAAACTCATATTTTCCTCCTCCGATTGAGTTAGAAGAATCCAATTTATCGTAGGAGAGACCTAATTTATTCGCGAATTGACCCGCACGCTTCGTTCCGACCTCTTCAAATACTTTGACAGCAGGGATGTTCCTGGATTTGTATAGAGCTTCTCTTGCTGTAATCGGACCGAGATATTTTCCATCGACATTGCGGATTGATACGTCAGTACCTTTGTATTTATAAGGCTCGTCATTGACGATATGGGCTGTGGACCAGCTTTCATTGTCGATGATCGGACCGTATGACAGGATTGGTTTAATAACTGAACCGGGCTGTCTGCGGTTGTCACCGGAAGCAAAGTTCAAATTTCGTCCAGTGAAGTTACGGCCACCACCAATTGCTACAATTTCACCTGTTTTTGTATCCAATACGGTCATCCCAGCTTGCATTTCATCTGACTCGTAAATATTGGAATTGATCGCTTTTTCAACTGCCTCCTGTGCTTTCGGATCCAGGTTGGTTTGGATTGTAACACCTTCCGAAAGGACATCCATCATTCCCGCAGCTTCTAATTCATCTAAAACGATATCCACATAGGCTAGATATTTTGAAATTGTATTCTCGTCGCGTTGATCTTCTGGTAGTAGTGTTTTCGTTACAGGAATTGCTTTCGCTTCTTCCATTTGTTCTTTCGTGATTTTCTCATGTTTGTACATAAGATTTAGAACCGTATTGCGGCGTTTTTCCGCTCGTTCTGGATTTTTGAATGGGTTATAGCCATTCGGTGATTGCGGCAAGCCAGCTAGCATTGCCATTTCATGCAGTTCAAGTTCATCCAAATCTTTGCCGTAAAAATAATTTGCTGCTGTTCCAAAACCATGTACCCTTCCGGACATCAGCACTTTATTGAAATACATTTCGAAGATCTCTTCTTTGTCGTATTCTCTTTCCAATTTAAAGGCAAGCCATGCTTCTTGGGCTTTCCGCTTTAACGTCTTATCATGAGATAGAAATGAGTTCTTGATAACTTGTTGTGTTAACGTCGAGGCGCCTTGCGAACCGAAACCGCTTCGGAAGTTTGCCACTACCGCTCCGCCAAGCCTCCAAAAGTCCATCCCGTGATGTTTGTAGAAACGCACATCCTCTGTTGCGAGAATTGCACTTTCCATCTCTTTCGGAATATCATCATATGGGACGAATTCCCGTTTTTCTGCCCCGAATTTCATGAAGATATCTCCGTTACGGTCGGCGAAGTTAGAAGTAAGCGGATCTTTCAAGAGACTTTCATCAAGATCAGGTGCGCTGCTCGCATAAAAAGCGAATAGGCCCGCTCCGCCGACTAGTATTGCAACACCGAGGGCGACAATGCCAAGAAGGATTTTCTTGAATAGATTGCCTTTCTTAGTTGGCTTTTTATTTTTCCCGCGTTTGCGTTCCGCTTCCATCTGTTGGCGGCGCGCTGAACGGGAGTTTGTTTGTTCACTCATAGATTTTCCTGCCTTTCAATTGTTTCTGTTTCAGGTTTTTTTAATAATGAGTCCAATGCTGCCAAATAGTCAAGCCTTGGATTAAAACCTGGACTGATTTCTATGGATAGCTCTTCCACCTCAGAAAGTGTTATAGATTTTCTTCCTCCTGCTAACATTCTTTCCCACTTTTTTTCGAAGTACTCGAAGGAAAGCATAAAATACCGGTCCAGTGACGTGAATTTTAATAATAAAAATGCGATGCCGTCCTGTTCGGTCACTTTCTTCATATGATCGACTTGATGTTCGTGAATGTTTTGCAGAGGGAATGACGTCCGATTCTTTGTTTCTTTCGCTTCAAAATCTATATATTTCCCATTCCACACACCATTATAGTCCGTTGTTGAAGGTGATCTGAAATAAGCTTCAGTAATGACAGCAGCACTTCTTGCTGGGTATTTTACATGTACGATTTGGATAGGAACCGGTTTTTTATGGATGACTGCCAGATCGTTTGCTAAATAATAATCATTCGTTTCATTTAATTCATCTTCAAGCGTTTTCCCTCGGTTGCTGAACGACAGATTAGTTTTTTGCCGGTTTCCGGTCTGTTGTGCAGGCACATATTTTTTCCCATTCGGATATCGTATTGTCACTCCTACCACCTCGCGTAACTATCATACCATAATGATTGGACGGATTAGCCCTCTAAAAGTTCCGGTTATGCTCGAAAATCCAACTTTCCAAGGAATGCATGTTCGTTAACTATTGGTGTCCTGCTGAAGTTTTTGATAGACTATAGAAAAGACTTCAGAGGGGATAGATCAGTTTGTTAAACTTGATAGAAAAAACGGAACGGCTCCTTTCTGTATGTGAGGAGTGCTTGAATAGACTCCCAGCCATGCGCGAATTAGATCGAGAGCCCGATTTTTTTACAGAAGTGAAGCCCTATGCAGATACAAACCATAAATTGCTAGACGAATGGACCGAGGAAGTAAAATCATGGATTCGTCATGAAAAACCGAAGTATGTCCATTTCCATCAGATCGATTCATTGAACGATTCCATGAAACAATTCATCGTCCAATCCTTTTATGCAAAGACGGGGAAGAAACGGTTCATTCTATCCATCAATTCAGCTACATATACCTTTAAAACGGTTTTAGAGGCTTTAGGGAAGGAAAGTGACGAATGATAGTGAAACAGGGAAGCGTTAGGGAAGTAGTAGACCTGTTACTTTCTGATCCCGAGTTGTCGCCTAATATTAGTCATTATCAAAAGATCCCTGGAAAGCCCGCTAAATATGTACCGTTTCCGGAACAGCTTCATCCGTCGATTGTAAAAGCGCTAGCCGAGAAAGGGATCGACCGCTTGTACAGCCATCAAAGGGAATCATTTGATTTGGCGAGTGCTGGCCATTCAATCACCGCAGTGACACCGACTGCATCCGGTAAATCGCTTTGTTACCATTTGCCTGTGTTGCAAAGTATTTTGGAAGATGATTCATCCCGCGCTCTTTATTTGTTTCCGACAAAAGCACTTGCCCAAGACCAATTAGCGGATCTGCACGGGTTGATTGAAGCGAGCGGAGAAACGATCCTCAGTTATACGTATGACGGGGATACAGCTCCCGGCTTACGAACGAAAGTCCGTAAATCGGGGCATATCGTTTTAACGAATCCCGATATGCTGCATTCCGGAATTTTACCGCATCACACGAAATGGGTATCTTTATTCGAAAACTTGAAGTATATCATCATTGACGAGTTGCATACGTATAAAGGGGTGTTTGGCAGCCACGTCGCTCATGTCTTAAGAAGGTTGAAGCGGATTTGCAATTATTATGGCTGCAACCCTACATTCATTTGCACGTCCGCGACAATTGCGAATCCGAAAGAACTGGCTGAAATATTGACAAATTCCGAGATGGAACTCGTCTCGGACAATGGTGCTCCTGCCGGTGTAAAGCATTTCATCTTCTATAATCCACCGGTCGTTCATAAAACATTTGGCATTCGTCGAAGCGCAATACTTGAAGTGAGGGATATCGCTTCCTTCCTTTATAGGGAAGCCATTCAAACGATCATTTTTGCAAAAAGCCGAGTGCGAGTGGAAATGCTTGTAACGTATATGAAGGAATTGACAAAGAAAAAACTATTTGACCAAACAATTATGGGCTATCGAGGTGGCTATTTGCCATCTGAACGACGGAAAATCGAAAAAAGCTTGCGGGACGGCGAGATTAAAACGGTTGTCAGTACGAATGCCTTAGAGCTTGGCATCGACATCGGCCAACTGCAAGCGTGCATCATGACAGGGTACCCAGGGAATATCGCGAGTGCATTCCAACAGGCGGGAAGGGCAGGAAGACGGCAGGATGATGCACTGATCATCTATGTCGCTCAATCGATTGCGCTTGATCAATACATTATTCAACATCCTGATTACCTATTGAGTCAAACACCGGAAGAAGCGCGTATCCACCCTGACAACATGCTGATCCTGATGGACCATTTAAAATGCGCTTCATTCGAATTGCCTTTTACGATGACCGAACTATATGGGGAATTCGAAGTACAAGAACTTCTTGCTTTTTTAGAAAGTGAAGGGGTCCTTGTTCGGACAACCGATAAATGGCACTGGATGACCGATCGTTTTCCGGCAAGCGAAATCAGCCTACGTTCCGCTTCTCAGGAAAATGTCGTCATCATCGACCAAACGATTCCGAAAGGGACAGTCGTCATCGGGGAAATGGACCGCTATAGTGCAATGACACTTCTTCATGAAGAGGCGATCTATATCCATCAAGGGAAACAGTACCAAGTAGAGACGCTCGATTGGGAAGAAAAGAAAGCATACGTCACAGAAGTCGACGTCGATTATTACACAGATGCCAACTTGGCGGTGGAACTGAAAGTGATCAGCGAGGATGAAAGGAATAGTTTGGGAGACGCTCTGATTGCTTTCGGCGATATTGCCGTCCTTGCGATTCCGACGATATTCAAAAAGATAAAGCTCCATAATAAACAAGACAATATTGGTTCGGGTCCAATCAACTTACCAGCTGAAGAATTGCATACGAATGCGACTTGGCTCGCGTTTGATTTACCCGATGGATGGAAGGAGGCTGACCTGACGGATGCCATGACAGGTGCAGCATATGCAATCAGGTCATTAATTCCTTTGATGATCAGATGTGATAGGAGTGACATCCACGTTATCCCTCAAGTGAAAGCCGTTCATACAGGCAAACCGACGATCTTCATCCATGATAGTTATCCTGGAGGTATCGGTTTGAGTGAAAAGCTGTATGGGAGATGGAGGGATCTGCTGAATCTATCGGCTAAACATGTAGAAGATTGTGTCTGTGAATTTGGCTGCCCGGTTTGTATTGGTGCCCAAGAAGCTGGCGTGAAAACTGCCAAAAAGCACGTAAGCGCATTATTACATGAATTAGCGAAATAAAAAAGAGGGATTGCAGCTCTATTATCACTGCTTCAATCCCTCTTCTTCAATTAATTTGTAGATCATTTTACGATTGATTCCCGTCTTATTCTCCAATTGCCGACCACTAATAGCTGGATCCCTTCTTAATTCTTCCTTCAGCAGGGCTACACGTTGTTGTCTGACGGCAGAGGACTGCTTATTAGGGGCAAGGTGCTTGAACGCTCCAAAGCGTTCCTGATCCCATTTAAGTGTAGTAGGCTGGCTCCCGATCAAACGACTGAGCGCTTCCAGAGATAACCCTTTTTGTTCGTTCAGGATTTGCTGTGCTTTGATATAACGGATCTTCGCTTGTTCCATAATTTCTCGCTCAGTTACTTCTTCTATAGATTCAATTGGAATGTTTACATCGACTGTTACTTGCTGAGGCAAGAGTGCATGAAGCGTCAATCTATTTTTTTCTGTATCAAGTGTAGCAGTAGGAAAGAGGCTGCCTATGAGACGTTGCTGATCAGCGGGTTCGAGCAGTTCCTCAAATCGACTAGCGATGCTAAAAAACTCAGTGACTGTATCGTAATTCAATTTGTCACTTTGAATTAAGGCGCGCTTACGGTTTTTTTCTTTTAAGTCAGCTTCAATACGTTTCGCTTGTTCTTCTAACATTCGATACCGTTCATCCAGTTTTTCTTTTGGCCACTTGTCGTCTAAATACAAATCCAATAGCTTATCCATTTTAGTACGCACATCAGCATCCAATTTTTGCAGTTTTTTTACATCAGCATCGATGCGAAATAGCTCAGTTTCATCAAAATCCGAATCAATGTACTCGGTGATTTTATTCGTATCGGTCAAGATGTCTTTTACTGCTTTGGCGATACGGTACTTCACACGCTTATCATTGATGACCGGTTTAGCAATACATTTGCTCTGAGTAATTTCATTAGTATGAGTTAACAGGAAAATGCCGTATTTTTTCGTTTTATCTCTGCTATACGTGTAGTGTTTTTTTACACTGATTTCCCTTTGACAGGTTGAGCACATGATTGTTACATCTCGGAGAAAGTGAGGTTCTGCCGGTTTACGTCGGTATCTTTTCTTTAAGATATTTTGAATGCGAGCATACATGAGTTCAGACCGAAGGGGAGGGTAGACGCCAGGTACCGTAATCGTCTCACCATTGCTAAAAGTCTTCTGCAGTACACCATGATAAGCCGGGTTCTTCAGTTTGCCTAGTACCTGTTGATTCGTCCACAATTTGCCCTCGGCCGTCTTGCTGATCTTGTTGAGCTCTTTTGCGATTGCATTAGCTCCCAGCCCTTTTTCGATATAAAGGGAATCGATGAATGGGATAATCCAAGATCGTTCCTCATTCACTGTTACTTCTTCAGTCTCTTTGTTGTAGTGATATTCTTCTGGCTGCTTACCCCATACTTTACCTTCACGCGTTTTCTGACGCTTACCGCGCATCATCTTTCGAAGTAAATCACGTCTTGATCTTTGGGCAAGTAGATTCTTTAAATCGGATATAAACTCATCATCTTCATTGGAGAGATCTACTATATTTCCTGGCTCAGCAATCTTAACCCTATTATCACGCAACACGCCTTTTAGATATTCCCATTTAATCGTGTCAAGACGAGAAAGCCGGTCCTGTTCAATGCAAAGTACGATGTCAATCTTGCCATCTTCGACTTGGTCAAGCATAGCCTCCAGACCGTCTTTATCTAATTTTGTTCCACTGTCAACGTCTTTAAAAATATCGATGATCTTCCAGTTTTGCGATTCAGCATACCTAGTCAATTCAGTTGTTTGGGCTTTAAGACTATAGCGATCTTCTTGGAGTTTTGTTGAAACGCGAATATAGATTGCCACTCTCAAATAAAATAGCCTCCTTTCCAGAATGTATGTTCTATTGTTAGTTTAGAGAAAACCCACCTACAGAAGGTGAGTTACGAAAAGTGAACTATTATAACTTTACATTATAGTTGAAAGGTAATATGTCGTGATTATAATAACCACAATAAAAGCTATATTTAATAAAACACTTGCCTTCCAATAGGAATCAAAGCTCTTTATTTTCGGCTGAATAATTAGCTTCAAAAAGTTCGATTTTGATTCACTATCAGCGTAAATATTAATTTTAGAGTAATATTGATAAACATTAAGTGAGTGGTTCTTTTTTTGTTGAGAGTAAAGTAAAAATACTGTTGAAGAAATTAAAACGAACGCTATATAAAGAGCAGCTGAATAAAATAACAATTTTTTATCAACTCTAAGCATTGCACCAGCATAACCGATAATTGTTGCACCTATTAATGTTAATAGGTTTCTTGTAATTAATGTAATACCACCTGATATTTCATCTGATAAATCTCTAGCGGTATCCCTTGCATGTTTCTCAAGATCTAGCTTTTTATCAATAAACTCCTCGATGCTATTATTAATAAAATGATTAAAATTATTTTGAACGGAGTTATATGTTTGCTCTATATTACCTATAATAAAATTCAAACTAGAATTATCCATGGAATTCAAGCTTATTGCATTCCGTGTTAGAATTAATTTATCTAATGTTTGACTCGAATAAATAAACTCATAAATTGCCTTCAATGTGGTAAGTGACATAAATGTAAGTGAGCTTGTAGATATATTACTTCGATGAAATTCAATTGTTTTATGACCGATAATTTTTATTTTTTCATCGTCCGTATAATTGGCAATTGAGATAAAGACGAGTTCTATATATCTAGATGCTAGAATGTCAATTAAATCATATAGATCTACGTATTGTTCATACTCGAATCGACTAGTGATAAGCATATTGAATGACTTCTGGAACCAAAAAAAATCAGGAGTAAGTATTGTTGATGGGTTTACCCAATGACAATTGATATTTCGATTATCAATTTTATCTGAGATTTTTAACTCTGAATGTAGGTCTAGGGAAGCCCATTTTTTAACTATATCAATATCTTTATCAAAATTCATTCCCATAATTAGGACTAACTCGTTACTATCATGAAAATTAATTACATCAAATAAAACAATACACGTTTTAAATTCACTTTTTAAAAAAATCGTTTCTATATCAGTGAAATTTCCAATCAAGCATTCTTTTATAAATTCTGTAGAAAAGGAGAAAGACAATATCAGTTTTTCATCATAAATATTATAATGGCTTTTAACTTCTTCTTCTAAAGTTTTCTTATAAATATTGAATGTTACTTTTAATAAATCATTATCAGAGAATATTAATTCTAATGCATCTATAAAGTCAGAAACATTGTCATTATATCGTAGATTAATGGGGTCTCTATTCTCTACAACAAAAGAAAAAGAACTTTTAAACAATAGAAATAAATCTTTCGTTTCATTTTTTTGTAAGAAAGTTTTAAAAGTTGTATGCTTTATTTCGGAGTTATAGTGCGCACTTTCATGTGATTCGTGCGAATATTTAAAGTTCAATTCACTTAATAACGCTTTAAGCTCACAAATCAATATGCGCACCTCCTTTTTTATACTTTTAATATAACATCTTCAATTGTTATATTCACTCTTTCTTCTTGATCTTCAGTTCTTCCGATAGGTGTAACCTTAACCTTCTCATCAAACTCACCAGTAGGAGCACTTATAATAATGCCGGTAGAAGTAGAAATTGATTTCTTTTCCAGTAACTTATTTAATGCGCCTGTTTTCACAGCTTTAAATTGTGGATCACCTATTTTAGGAAGTATGTGGTCAATAAAGCTTTTCTTTAAACTTGATGATTCCTCATCGTGTTCAATATCTTGGTCTTCTCCGAATAATGAATTAGCTATAGAATAAAGATTGATATTTCTTTCATTAGATATATCATCCCTAATCTTAGATTCAATACGTCTATTTTGAACGGAGCGTGGATCTTCGCTTGCGTTAATCCAAGATGTTACGCTTTTAAAAAGTTGTGTCGTTCTGATTTCGTCCGTTAATAATAATTCTGTCGCTAGAAAATCACTTTGGAAGAAGTCTGCAATTTTTCCTTCATTACCTTGTTGTCTATCTAAAACTAAAACAGCTGCTGGTTTCTCTTCTGTAATTAAAGTAGGATCTATGATAAATGCAACTTTTTGTAGTTTTTGATTCAAGTTAGGAAAATTTTCGCCAGCTAGAATTAATTCTATGTATACCTTACCTGTATCATCATCTTCTCTAATTTTCCTGGTAACTGTATCGTTATAATCCATCTTCATTAAAGATAAAGAAAGTGCTCCTGTACCTTTATTTTTATAAAGAATTACTAATAAGTCGCCTGGAATAATTCTATTATCCTCTTCCATAGAATTATAAAGTGCTCTCGCTATCTTTTTCGAGTTATCAATAAAATTAGTATTATGGTCGCTAATGATCTGGTGTGACCATTTTTGAACTTTGGAATCAGGATTTAGAAATCTACCTACTCTTGCACGTTCTTCTTTTAATGACTTGGTAATATGTGTAATAATATATTCGTGTAACTTAGGGTCCAAACTCCCAAGGTTAATTTCTCCATCATTCAACTTTAAAACTTTATCTCTGTTATTGACCACATGTAACGTAATTCTGATTAACTCTATTTCTTCAACACTTCTAAAAACACTATACATCATATCCCTCCTATAATAAATCTCTCATCAACTAATCTTATTATCCCTGTTAATTAGTTAAATTATCATTTAATCCACTCCAGCGTCCCCAACTTCCCACGTAAGGCAGTAAATGCATCCACCTTGTGACGAAATATCAACTCCAACCGATAATGCGCGAAATCTTCAGTCACCATAAAGTAGTCTGCAATATCGCTGATAGTTACAGCTTCGTCTTCAGCAAAGTCATAGACTTTATCAATGAACCATTGTGGCATCAGTAGGTAGGCAGCCATTCTTTTCGCTTGCTGTTCATTCTTAGCCAAAACGTACTCATTCACACTAAGTTGAGGGGAGTGATGTGCATATAGATGACAGAACTCCTCTGCGACAAGCAGCTTTCTTTCCACGTGGGGCAGATGTTCTTTAAGGTATATGGTTCCTCGACGAGCTTTCTCCTTGGGCACAGAGTAGGCCTTCAATCCCTCGATATCCTCAAATTCCAGACCGTGGCTTTCAAGAAATGGTTTGTCTAAAGGTAGCACTTTGATTCCATATCTCCAGCAAATTTGAAAGATGTCGATATCATCCGGATATGTATAGTCAAAATGGGAGAGGACCTTCTCGGCCCGTTCCTCCCAATAGTCTGTATGTATTTGTCTTAGTTGCATGTTGTCACAGCCTTGATAGTTCTGGTTATTTTACAAATGAAGTATTACGCGCTTTCCAGTCTTCCAGCTTGATAAAAACCCAAAAACCATAGATTCCAAGAGTGATTACAGTAAAGAACCATCATTTAATCCAATTTCCAAATAAACCAATAGCAGATCCACTAAACTTCATTCTCTGGTCCTCAATAACGGTATGATTGATTTTCCAACCATAAATCATCGTAATTGCCCACGGATAGCAAATGCCTAATGTACAAACCGTGACAAGCCAGCTAAAATAGTCCAACCGATGAACTGCAGAAGGCCACCATCAAAATACGATACTTTCCCTTTGCGCACTTCCAATGGTTGCGAATGCTGTTCAACTTGTAAATTTGTAGTCATTAAAACCCCCTGTTATTTTTGTCTCATGAACTACACTTAGTGAAATACGACTATGTTATTGGTAAAAACAAACGCGGCTTTTACCGCGAATTTTTTTAATATCTAACTTGCAGCAAATCCCTTACTGGAACGTCAAGACAGTCGGCTATTTGTTCGAGTTGTTTGTGGCTTAATTTTTCCGTTTCCCATAGTTCAAGCCTCGATATGAAGCTAGCCGATTTATAGCCAAGGCGTTGCGCAAGTTGTAATTGAGTGAACTCCTTCTTTAAACGAGCAGATGAAACGTTCGAACCGATGTTTTGTATATCAGAACCATACAAATAAAATTCTTTGACTGGAATAGTCAATACCTCACCAACTTCCTAAAGCTCTTATCAATCTTCCAACTCACCAAACCCATCCCCGTACTCTTCTTCATCATCTTCCAAAAACATCTGCTTCATCTTATATAGCTTAATCAGTTCCTTAACCTTCTTCTCCGGATCTGACGCCAAATCATGAAACATGATCGGGTGTTTTTTTAGTTCATTGAAAAGAATTAGTTCATCTTCGGATAAATTTATCTCTTGACCAGCGACAAAAACTGGTTTGATATTAGGCGCATCAGTTCTACCTAATAAATAATCTGTTGTCACACAAAAGAAGTCTGCGATTTTTTGCAAGATATCATAGTCAGGTTTCCTCTCGCCAGATTCGTATCTGGAAAGCACAACATTGGAAACGCCGATTTTCTTAGCAAAATCGATTTGTTGTATACCTTCACGTTCTCTTAGTTTTTTAATTCTTTCGCCTAATATACTCATAGCTTCCACCTTTACATATGGAATTTATCTGTATTTTAGCATTACCAAAATGGTAAAACTACATAGTTACCAAAAAGGTAATTATAATTGTTGACATTACCGAAAAGGTAATGTATATTGAGATTAAAGTTACCGGAACGGTAATTGTGAGGGGGTTAGAAAAATGAAAAAGACAAACATCGTCAACATTGAGTTGATTCGAAATACGAGAATCAAAAGAGGTATTTCTACAGAAGAAATGTCTAATTTACTCGGATACGAAGCCCCGAATGCTTACTTTCGAAAAGAAAAAGGGGATAGGAAATTCAGTGTTGAAGATATAGCCAAAGTATCTGACCTACTTGATATTCCAATCCAAGAGCTTTTTTTTACAAACAAAGTTACCGAAAAGGTAAATATGCAGGTTGGATAGGAGGTGAGAGGGATGGAAAAGCAATCAGTAAAAGAGTTTCTTGCAAAGAAATTTCCACCAAATGTTGCATGCTTGGAAAATGCTTATGAGAATGCAGGTCTTTGGAGTGAATGCAGTTTTGAGGAGGCCCAGAAAATTTCAGACCAAATCATTGAACTTTTCAAGGAGAAGGACATGACGTATACAGACGCATACGCCATGTTAGGTTTCATTCGGATGGATCTGGATTATCGATCCGAACGAATGAAGTTGTAATGAGCCTCATCTCTCCACTTACAATTCGATAATTGAAACGACTTTGATTGTTTCATTATCTAGATTGATGAAGGGCAGCTCCAATCTTCCTTCTAATGATTTAGCGTTTAGAAGGCACGGATAAATTGGTGAGTCATCTTGTTCAATTTCTGCCATTTTCACGAGTTTTACCAAGGTGTTGAATAGTAATGACAGGTCATCAATTTTTGTAAATGGATTTGTCCAAGAGTATCTTGAGGCTTCTAACTGAAAGGTATCTCTAATTTTCTTTAAGACACTTGTAGCATTTTGAGAGGTTGCATACAAGTGCACCGGTTCAACATCACCAGCATTATCGATGAATGGTTGTTTCACAACACCATTTGAATAAGTGATGAAGTCTCCGTACCAGTAAGTACCATTCAATTCAATAACTAATTTGAGCATTTTGTCATTGTAAGGAAACCGGTCTTGGTCTAGCAACCACTTCAACAAATAATCCATGGCTTGTAATTCTTGTACTTTTAGCATGATTCCACCTCCTTCCTATGAAAATCGTACCACATTCATAGGAAGGGAGGATAGAAGGGAGGGGAAGCCGGTGATTCAGAGAGAGTTGCTTGAAATGAACGCCTATTTACCAGTCAAATTAGCGGAGTTAGCGAAATCGGAACCAGATACTGCGCTGGAGCTACTGAAGGCGTGGGGGGATGGGACAAAAACATTGCGTGTGCTTTGGAAAGAGGTCACTGACGCGTTGGCTCCATATGAAGTCCGTATCAGTTCGTAAAACTTTGAAAGGTAGTGAGAAGATGCTCGCAAAAGATAGAGAAGAAAGAAGACTGTTGGTTGCAAGAATGAACATTGAAATGAAGGCAATTACCAACAGTCCATCCACAGATGTTGAAAAATTCCGTATTGGACTGCTGGCAAAGCTAGGTGGAGAGTTGAAGATCGTTAATGACAAGATCCGGAGAAAATCCTATCAGGTTGGAAGGGTTTCGTAACGGGGCTTTATAGAAGGAAGTCATCTATCTTCTATTAACTATTTTACCAGCTTATTAGAAAAATACTGTTCATTGTTTGAACATGTTCAGATTTTGAACATTTAGGGGGGATAAGCGTGAATGTTGGACAACTCTTGCGGGCAACGCGAAAAAACGCTGGACTCACACAAGAGGAAATGTCCCCGTTAGTCAATATCTCAAGAAGCACCATATCAAAAGTCGAACGCAACGAAATGACCTTGGCAACGGAGGACTTTATCCGGTGGCTCCAAGTCATACAGATAAAAATGTCAAATACAACCTCTTTAGAAGCAGGCCTGGCATTTATCAATGGAGTCGATATCTCATTATTAGTAGACATGTTAACAAAAGCAGTTGGAGGTTTTATCAGTTATTTACTTGGAGGGATTTGAATGAAAGAAGGCAATAAAAAAAGCCGAATGACATTGGCCTGTCAATCAGCTGAGAGATAACACGTTAGAACAATCATACCACAAAATAATAATAATACCAACTGAATAAAGGACGGAATCGGATTCCGTCCAGAAGTCCAGGAGTGAACGATTCCATTACCAAACCGCATTTCTCCTTTTCGTTCATCACCCCACGGCATCCTGGGCTTCTGGATGGGATTCCATCAATAAATATTCAAAGGAGAGATTCGAATGAATCACTTAGACGAGCTTATCGATCTAACACAGCAACTCGTATCGGTTATGGATGACATGGAGGGCGGGATAATATCAACTCGTATTTTCCCGGTTGGAGGTGAAGTGGAAAACCTTTGCAGGCTTGAGTTTTTCCTTAAGAACTTCTCAACTTTTGATGTTCTTAAACGCCAAAGTGATGATCGTCCGCTTGAATTAAAAACGGAAATAGAAGGGGTTCATTTTCACACATTCGTAAAAAGGGAGGATTTGCATCTCATCGAAGATTATTTACCTGAGGGGTGGTTCCGACCAATTCCTGTTCCAGTTGAATTTATACAGGTTGATCTAGGGCAAATAAAAAACCCATCCGCACTGGCATGCGAATGAGTCAACAATAAAACAAATGTTCTCCTCTGATTATCCGTGATCAGAGGAGAAAAGTCAAGGGAAGGAGAGAGAAGAATGCAACAGCTGCAAGTGATCGAGCACGATGCTAAGCGTGTACTCACTACGAGTCAGCTTGCTGATTCATTCGATACGAACAACAAGATACTTACGCGTAATTTCCAACGTAATCAGGAGCGATATCAGCTCGGCAGCCATTATTACGTTCTTGCAGGTGATGAATTGAGAGCATTCAAAGCTGGACGTCCGGAAGACGCCAACCTTAAATATGTATCCGTCTTATATCTCTGGACAGAACAAGGGGCATGGATGCATGCTAAATCGCTCAACACAGATCGGGCATGGGATGCCTATCGACTACTCATTGACAATTATTACAGTCTTGCAGAACGTGTGAGGGGAATGCAGGCAGACGACAATATGACGCCTGCCCTTATACCACCCCATATCGTAAAGGTATTCAATCAATTTGAAAGTAGGTTGATTGTTTTGGAGAAGCAACTACAAAACGCAACATTACACTCAGGAGAACAGCGACGACTTCGTAACGCGGTCGGCGAACGGGTTTACCAGTTGTCCAAACGAGAAGCTGGAGCAAGACCTGTTATGTTTCGGGCTATCTATTCGGAGATCCGTGAGCGATACGAGGTTGATTCCTATCGTGACATTAAGCAGTCCCAGTTGCAGGATGCCTTGACCTTCGTTTCATCATGGGGAGGTATTAACAATGAATCTATTAATCAATGAACCACCGTTGCAAGTATTGCCGTCTTTGGCGAAGAGAATCGGGCTGAATGAGGCAATTATTCTACAACAACTGCACTTTCGCTCTCTTATATCAAACAATATGAAAGATGGTCATAAATGGATTTATAAAACGTATGACGAATGGCAAGAAGAGTTTCCTTTCTGGTCAGCAGACACTATCAAAAGAGCCATCAGGAAACTGGAAAAAGAGGGTTACGTCATTTCGACGTCAGCCTTTAACAAGATGAAAATGGACAAGACCAAATGGTATCGAATCGATTATTCTAAATGCCATGTACCGACAGGGCAAAATGCACCGTCGATGGGCGCAAAACGCACCGATGGAGAGGGGCAAAATGCACCGTGTGATGAGGGCAAAATGCCCCCAGCAATAACCAAAGAGATTAAGAGAGTTAAGACAGATAATGTCGATAAGGCTCTCGACACTGCTTCTCAAATTATCAATCACCTGAATTTCAAAACAGGAAAGAACTTTTCATCACGTTCGAAGGCGACACAACGGCTAATCAATGCCCGACTGTCAGAAGGACATGCGCTGGAAGACTTCAAGACAGTCATCGACGTAAAGGCAAAGCAATGGCTGAACGACCAACAAATGAGCAGTTATCTGCGTCCGTCAACATTGTTTTCGCCTACGAATTTTGAAAACTATCTTAACGAAGTACCGGCAGCTAAACCTGTTCCTAAACCAGCAACATACCAGCCTCCGGTGCTGGACTTTGAGAAAGGGGAATTCAATTGAGCGGAATAGAACTTGCGGAAAAAAGCCTGATCGGCACGATGCTGAAAGAAAACTACTTGATTGGCGATAGTGGCATCCGAGAGGACTTCTTTGATTCAAGAATTCACAAGAACATATTTTCAGGGATGAAACGCCTAATTGCTGAGAACCGTCCGGTCGATTACATAACGATCATGACGATAGCCGAACCGAGCGAGCTTGGTGGAGCGAACTACTTAGCAGATTTACGAAATTTCGCTAGTCCGGTACGGTTCGATGAATACCGGGAAATTGTTGTAAACGCTTGGAAGGAAAGGGAGAAGGGGCGAGTGCTCCAACAGGCGCAAGTAGAAGGTTGGTCCATTGCAGATATCCAAAAGACATTCGATGAGCTACAAACCGAAAACACCTCAGAGCTTAATACATCTATAAAAGACGATTTAGTCGAATTGTTTGAAATGCCATTTCAGCCTACAGCAATTGAACCTGGAGTCCCTGCTGGACTTAAAGATCTTGACCAAATGCTTAACGGCTTTCAGCCATCGGAAATGACCATTTTGGCTGCTAGGCCATCGATGGGTAAGACCGATACGCTGAATCACATGGCTTTAAGCGCCGGTTGGTCCGGTTACTTGCCAATCATCTTCTCGCTTGAAATGAGTAGAAAGCTGATGATTCGAAGACTGATTGCATCTTCCGGTGGTTATAACCGGCTGAGGATGCGTGATCCGTATAGATACTTTGATGATAAGCAGAAAAAGGACTGGCCGACATCGATTGGTATTTTAGGGGATGCGGATATACATATTGATGACCGGAGCGCCCTCAGCGTGGGACAGATAAAGGCACAAGCTCGGAAAATCATTCATGCTAATCCCGGAAAAAAACCGATCATCTTCATCGACTACCTGCAGTTGATTCGACCTGATAACCCACGGGAAAATTCGACACAGCAGATTGGGCAAATTAGCTATGACCTTAAAGGGATGGCGAAAGAATTTGGTTGTCCTGTCATTTGTCTTTCTCAACTCAATCGCGGAGTAGAAAGTCGTCAAGATAAGCGTCCTTTGCTTTCAGATTTACGGGATTCAGGAAATATCGAACAAGATGCTGACGTTGTTGCTTTTCTATATCGGGATGATTACTACGACAAAGAAACCGAAAATCAGAACATGCTGGAAATCATTATTGCAAAGCATCGAAACGGACCGACTGGAACGGTGACAGTTGCCTATGTAAAAGAAACCGGCAAGTTGTATGACATCGATTGGAACGCAAGGACCAGCCAATCATGATGGTCACAGTTCGGGAAATGTTCGACTTTGCCATTGAAACTGATGGTTTGAATCTTGCCCACCGTATTTATTGGGCGCTCAGCGAAAACTTGGTGCAGCTGGAAGACGATAGCGAGAAGCTGGATGCAATCCACTATGACGAATCCGCTATCTATAGCATGGTGGAGAGGAATGTGCTTAGCATCGGGCGTATCAAACTGTTTGTCATTCAGACGAGCAACGAAAAATGGTACTCCTTCATACTTGCTGAGAATTCATTGGATGCCTATCGGCTGTATGCCGATTTGTTCCGCGAAAAACCCCGGAAGGTCACTCGGTCTGATCGGCTCATGATTCCGACTATGGATATAGCCGATACAGGGCAACAGACAAACTTGTATGAATATCGAAAGAACGTCGTGCAATTTCCAGCTTATGTTGGACATGCCGAGGCGAACACAAAAGTGCTTTACCGAATGGGGGTGAGTGCATGAGCGACGAAGAGCGTGAGAAACTTATCGCTGTAATCAATCAAAAGACTAAATATCCACCGTCTTATTTTGATAGTTTATCGGACAAGCAGCTAATCGAACTATATGAATATCACACATTGAAATAAATACCGAAAGGGCGGGATTACTTGAAAGCACGTGAGAGATATTTGATCGAGCAATTGAAGAAAATGAACATCCACAACAATTCGGAAAACCGACCTATTGAACAATTAAACTATGAAACTTTGAAATCAATGCTTGCAATCAAAAGAGCTGCAGCACAATAAACGGAGGAGTGAATACCATGAAAAAAATCATCGACTTTAACAGTTTTGCACAAGGTGGGCCAGCGGAAAAATTCAATATCGAGCTGCAAAAAGTTCTCGAAAACATTGCCGATCCTAATACGGACGCTAAAAAAGTTCGGAAAGTGTCAATGGTAGTTTCCTTGAAGCCAAATGAACATCGTAATCTGGCAGACGTGTCCGTGGAAATCAAATCGACAATCGTTCCATCTCAACCAATCGGCACATCGCTCATTATCGACACGGATACAGACGGGAAAGCAACTGGCGCCGAGCTGAAAAGTGGCATCCCTGGTCAAATGTATATGGGCGAAAACGGTGAAGCGTTAGACGATCGAGGGCAAAAAGTTGAAGAAACACCAACACCAAAAGCTACCGACAATAAAGTCGTTAACTTTAAATAAAACATAGGAAGAGGTAGTGAAAATGTTAAAAGAATTTGTTCAGTATTTACTCGATCTAAAGAGACCGGAAATTGTGGAGGCGAACGGGAATACATATTCCACCCGAAGCTTGCACCGTCTAAATGTCGAAGAGGACGTTAAATCAATCCGAATTCAAAGTCTTTCAGGGTTGGTAGATTACATTCGCTCCAATTTCGACCACGAGCGCCCAGTTATGATCCATGTTGAATCTCCTACGCGTGTAAATGTGTTTGACGCTCTGAATGACGTTAATGATCGCCGGACTTACATCGAGGCAAAAGCAATGTTGCCTGAAATTACTTTCGAACGTTTCATGTCCAGAGAAGCCTTTAACATCATGCTGCAGGCCTGTTTCGTACCGAATGAATGGAGAGAAAAAGTTTTAAAAGTAATCAGCTCAATCGTCGAAGAAAATTCTATTGCTCAAAGTGACGACGGTGTTACACAGCGCGTAACAGCGAAGCAAGGAATCGCGACGGTTGGAATTGAAAACGTACCGAATCCCGTTTCACTCAAACCGTTCAGAACATTTGTAGAAGTTACCCAGCCCGAATCCAACTTCATTTTACGATTAAAAGAAGGTGGACAAGTCGGTTTATTCGAGGCAGATGGAGGCGCGTGGGAATTGAATGCGATGCACAGCATAAAGGAATACTTCGCTGAACACCTTGCCGATTTGGTAGAAACGAAGAAGGTTATGATTGTAGCTTAAGTGAAAGGGGGAGGGAATCCCCCTTTCTACATGGAGGAGTGGAGAGGAGATCATGACGAAACCAAACTTTGAGTATGGACCACCGATGCCAAAACCAATTGTCACGCCAAAAGAAAATGCCATTCGCCCATCCTACTACCACACCGGTAACATTGATGTAATCAAATATGCTGAGGAAAATTTTTCGAAGGAAGAACGTCGGGGATTCTACCGTATGAATGTACTGAAATACATCAGTCGCTTCCATAAGAAGAACGGCGTGGAGGACTTGAATAAGGCAGATTTCTATCTTAGAAAATTGAAAGAGTTGGAGGAGTCGATGTGCGAAGGTCGGGAATGATTCATAAACGGCCAGAGGATAATATTCGTGACTTGATAAAGGCACAGAAATCAATTAGGACTACTCGGTTAAAAAATTTAGTAGAACCTATATTGGAAAAGGTCGCATGGCAAGAGGAAGCCTTACAAAGGAACGTCCAAACTATACGCTCATTGAACGATAGGGCACAGCGAGCCGAAGAGCGATTGAAAGAGGAAAGACGCAAGGTGTCGGACATGGAGCTGAGTATGCGAATTGTTAAATCATGGAGTGAAGAGAAGAGTTGACAAGAACGGTTGAACAAGGAGGATGCAAAATGGAGAAATGCATGAGCTGTAATAAAAATTTCAAAAAGAAGGATGAAGTTGTTATCACGGACGCCTTCGGGTCTAAAGATTTGGTTCATATTGACTGCCTACATGATTATGTACTTGGCGCAAGCATGCAGAACTATTACGACACTTACGAAGACTATATTTTGGAAAGTGATTAATCAACAGTACGTCCAAAATGCGGAGGAGGACTGATTTTGAATCAATTATCCTTTGATGATTTATTAGATGACAAGAAAGAGTTGATCCTTTGCCAGCTGAGTCCGGGGTTTCATTGGCTGCGGATCACCAGCGGGCATACTCCGTCGGAACTTATGAGTCGTGTTCACTTTTCGCTCCATGGATTTGATTATCTGTATGAAAATACACAAGGCAAGAATGAAATACTGAATCTTTTTGATGGATTGGTAAAAATAATGACTTGGGAAGAAGTCAACGAAAGGGGAGAGGGGTAGTGAGTACAGTATGGGTTTATATTCAGTCAGAACCGGGATTGTTTACAGTCGGGTTTTATACTCCAGATGGTAGTTTTATGACGGATAGCGATCATGCTAATCGTGATGATGCAGCCGCACGTTTCAATTACTTAAACGGCATAAAATAAAAAAAGACAGGATTCCTCCTGCCAGCACACATACATCATACCATAGGAGGGGTCCTGGTGGATAAAGATATTATGATTAGTTCAGATGCAACATTATTAGGATTAGGTATAATAGACTTACCTAAACGATGCGTTGTAGTCATATGTGATGGAAAGGCGAAAATTCGAGCACTTCCAGAGTATGGTGAATACAGAATAGTAACTCACCAAGGCCAAGTAAAAAGAATGAAAAAGGAAGAAGGGGAAGATTTTTGAATGAGAAACTACAGGTATTAAAGGGACACCTGCAGTCTAGATTAGAAAGAGAGAAAGACTATTTAGAAGCTATAAACTTTAAAGATGCGCTACCAAAATTCGAACTGTTCCCTGCTGACTATTTAAGTTTTGCAGAACAAGAGTTAGAACTTGTATTAAAAGACCCTTCAAATGTAAGGGTGAAAATAAATTGTATATTGCATCTGAAAAGAGCTTTAAATTGTCAATTGGATATTTTTTTTCATATATTTGGATTTACTAAATATGTTCAAAAAAATAATCTTGGTTTAGACAAACAATTAAGTTTTTTAAAAGATACTGGAATTATCAAATCAAGAGTTATTAACAGGTTTAATAAGATTAGAAATAAAATAGAACACCAATATAGGATTCCTGATATAGATGATGTGGAAGTGTATTTCGACTTGATCAGCATCTTAAACGCGCAAATCGAAAATACTATATATATTTCAGGGACTGTTTCAGGCATGGAAGATGGCATTCTGGACGATACTGATTCGATAAAAATTGAATTTAATAGGAAACCAGTTCCAGAAATAAGTTTCAAAGTTACTAATGATAAAGGCGAATATGAAGATAACGCAGACTTGGAAACCAATCGCGAATATTTCACAAAGTTGTTTAAAGTATTTATATACTTGACGAAAAAAGAATCAAGTTCTTTTAGTGAAAGATTTATCGAGGAATTATGAAGAATATTTTATACACAAGGGAAGTTGGCGCATGCGACGGGAATAGGGGGAGGCATTTTGACGTATTTAATTGCGTTCTTGCAAATATTATTTTTGTTATTTGTTGGCTTATTGATATCTTATGTTAAGAAAATACCTGAACAGGTGCATAGTAAAAATTTGGAGTTATATAAAAGTGAGCTTAGTAAAGAGGTAGAGAAATTAAAGATAACAGAAGGAAATCTACATCTTAGAAAGATAGAAAAATTCACAGAGTTTACAGGAATTCTTTATAACTTGTTAAACAGCGTAAAGTACCAAAAAGGTGCTGCAAAGATAGAGAGAGATGCAACAAAAGCTATGGAGGCATTCACTAAGGATTTAATCTTTTTTGCAAGCGAAAGAACGTTAGATAAGTTTGTTGAGTACAGGAGATATTCTAAACTCGTTCAGGCTGGTGGCCCGAATGAGCAAGCAAGATTTCAATTTATATTAGCTGAGTTAGTTTTAGAAATGAGAAGAGATCTAGGATTCGAAAATGATGGAATAGATGTAGACCACTACATGTATATATTAATGAACGATTGGGACGCCCACAAAGAGGATTATCACAGCAGATCAAAAGATGCCCAAAAGTTAAATAAATAACCATCCACTCGATAACCGGAGGACAACAATTGATTGTAATGCATAGGAGAAATAAGTTGAAAAAGAAAAAAGAAAATAAAATACGAAAAAAGGAATTTAAACGCCACATAAAAAAACATGAACAGAAACTACACTTGAGGCATCAAGCTGTGAAAGAATTGGATATATTAATCAATTTATTATCTAAAGAAACAGAATGTGAACAAAAAGTACTAAAAGAGGCAATGTTTCACCTTGAGGCTGAGCAAAAGGAATTAACATACTTTGGGTATAGAGGAATTTTTATTGGGGTTGTTGTTGTAATACTTACAAGTTTTTTTACAAATCAAGGATTACCAATAATGTATGATTTTTTGTATAGGATTAACGATTTAAGCTCTGTATTTGAAATGGCAGTCTATTATATTGTTTTGGTGTTTATTATACTAATTTTAGTAGTCTTATTTGGATTTATATTATGGCAAACTCTTATACCTTTTTTTGGGAATGATAAAGAAATAAGAGAGCAAATCTACAAGAATGAATATATGATTAAGATATTACAAAATAAAATTCAAGAATTAAAACAACTATAAAATTGTCCCACTGGCCAACCAGAGGACAGCATTTGATAACAGCAATACGCTGTGTCATTTGTTGTCCTCTTTTTTATTTCAAAAAAGGAGTGATGAAATGAGGACGTTACAAGATCAACTAAAAGAAAAAGGTTTTTTCAAGGATCATAACACAGAAGTGAAACTGGAAAGTGGGAAGTCTTGGAGAAGAAAACCTGAGAAGTTGTCAGACCGGGATCTGAGAGAATTGATGGGTACGAATCGGCCGACTTACGGAAGAAAAAAGGGTGGAGCTATTCGCCAAATCGGGAGGGGTAGATGATTATGGCAGTTCAAGACAATTTATCGCAGATCGATAGCGTTGCAACGCAAAAAGCTGTTGAAGAAAAACTAAGGCAATATCGAACATATATGTTGACAGTTCCAGAGGAGAAAATGCCATCTTTAACTGCTCATTACACATTGGAAATGCCCAATTACTCGAATGTGAAGAAATCTGTAGTCGAGGATGCAGCAATTGAAAACGTTGATGCAGATGTAAAAAGAGAGAAGTTTTTCAACTGGATTGCAATGGGGATGCGTAGACTAACCAAAATGGAACGTAAATTGATAGCCTTTAAATATTTACAGATGGAGCCTATGTACAATTATGATATTTGCTCAGTGTTGAATATTAGCGAGAGCAGCTTCTATCGAATCCGCAATCAAGCTCTTTATAAATTGGCCCTTTCCCTTCGAATTGAAAAGTATATCGATTCGGAGGAGAGGCAATGAAATTCGTTCAACCCGTTCGTGATAAAGAAAAAATACACGACCTCACCGAGTACCTTGAGGAGAAAAACGAGAGAGATAAGATTATGTGGCTTACCGGGATATATACCGGTCTTCGTATAAGCGACATCCTGACCCTTAGAGTCAAGCACGTAAGAGGTACGCAATACATCTCTCTTAAAGAGCAAAAGACAGATAAGACAAAACGAATTCTTATCCATCCTAAACTGCGCCGTGCATTGGACAAGTATATCGAAGGCAAAAAGGATAATGACTATTTATTCAAATCACGTGAAGGAAGAAACAAACCAATCACTCGTGTACGCGCATATGAAATATTGAAGGAAGCTGCTGGCGAGCTGGGTATAAAAGAGGTCGGGACTCATACGATGCGAAAGACTTTCGGGTATCACATTTACCAGAAAGAAAAAGACGTGGCCATGCTGCAGGATATTTTCGGCCACTCATCCCCATATATAACATTGAAATATATTGGCGTTAATCAAGATGCGATAGACAAGACAATGAAAAATATCGATTACTAAATTTACCCCCATTGAAAAATGAGGGGTCTTTTTTATGGCATCTTTTTTTCGGCTACCACTTTTTATGGGCGTTTTAATGTATATCGGAAATTTGGGGTTAGTTTTTTCGCGGACCATTTAAAAAACGCTTTAGTTGAATAAAGACATTTACATAATGAGGTAACGTAAAGCTCAAAAACAATATAGCCAACCAAACCATGCACAGCATAGCTTCGCGGACAAAAAGTAGGAGTAACACAATATGTATTATGTTAAGCCCATAGGGGGTGAGGATACGGACGACGTGGGAGGATTTTGGGAGTATCTTGGGAGGATTCTGGGAGTCTATGTTCGTTTCAAGGTGGTATGATGATAGTGTGTTATGAGTAGGTACATGAGAGGCGAGCTGACATGATCAGTTCGTCTCTTCTTTGTTGTAAACGCTGACGCGACAAGCAACAAGCGCGGTATCAATGAATTGTTTAAATTGTTCACACAAATACAACTGTCTGAATTGGGTCCTTCTGAGACGCAATTTAGTCTTGCGGGTGCATACGACCCCGAGGTTAGTCTAGTCACAAATTTGCACGGAAGGCATCTTCCTTCCAAACGAATGAAAGGATGCGGTTGAATGAGCAAAAAAATTGACGGTGTTGTGGTGAATACGCAGGCTGTTGCTAAAATGTTCGGCGTTACGGATCGCCGTGTCCGTCAATTTGTTGAAGAGGGGATTATCGGCCGTGTTGGACATGGAAGATTTGACGTTGTTGATACAGTCAATAAGTACATCACGCATCTCAGAATGGCCCAGAGTCAAATGGATGAAAACGATGTAACGGAATCGCTCGAATATGAAAGGTACCTGCACGAAAAAGCCAAACGGGAAAAAGCTGAAATTGAGCTTGCTCATATTAAAGGCATGATGCATAGCGCGGTTGAAGTGGAGAAAGTCATGAACAACATGCTCGCCTCCTTTCGAGCTCGCATGCTTTCATTACCATCTAAAATTGCTCCCACTTTGGCTGATCTGGAGGTTGCCGATATCGAAAAGATTATTGAAGCTCAAGTGCATGAGGCGTTGATCGAACTTTCCAATTATGAACCTTCCTCATTCAAGGAAGTAGCAGAAGAGGTGGAGGGGGATGACCAAGAATCTTGATGGCTTGGACTTGGAGCTCTATGGTCTTGAAGAGTTGCTTGAAAGTCGTAAGAAGACTGCGAAGTTATTTTCAAAAATCGTAAAAATACTTGCCCCTCCTCCCAAGCTGAAAGTCAGTGAATGGGCCGATAAATACAGGAAGCTTTCCCAAGAGTCATCGGCAGAACCTGGGCAATGGAGAACGGATCGTGCCCCATACCAGCGTGAGATTATGGATTCGGTGAATGACCCGGATGTTGAAAGTGTCGTCGTCATGTCGTCTGCGCAGGTCGGCAAATCAGAGATCATCAACAATATAATTGGCTATTTCATAGATCATGACCCTTATCCGATGCTTCTACTGCAACCTACTTTGGAGATGGCGCAAGCGTATTCCAAAGACCGAATCGCGCCAATGATTCGTGACACTCCGGCACTGACGAATAAAATCAGTGATGCTAGGTCAAGGCATGGGGATAACACACTCCTCCACAAAAAGTTTCCTGGGGGACATATAACGATTGTTGGCGCCAACTCGCCAGCTGGATTGGCGAGTCGTCCGGTGAGGGTGGTGCTGGCGGATGAGGTCGATAGGTTCCCAATTTCAGCCGGTGCGGAAGGAGATCCTCTATCCCTAGCTCATAAACGGACGAAGACATTCTGGAATCGTAAGAAGGTCTCAGTTTCAACGCCTACAGTCAAGGATGCTTCGCGAATCGAAGCCGAGTATGAAGATAGTACGAAGGAGCAGTGGTTCGTTTCCTGCCCTTCCTGCGGGTTATTCCAACCATACGAATGGGCCCGAATTAAATTCGAACCGATAGGGATGGAATGCATCCACTGTAGAGAACTACATGAAGAACGGGAATGGAAAGCACGTCCAGGCAAATGGACAGCAAGACAAGAATCCAACAAACGTGGGTTTCATTTGAATGCTCTCGCTTCCCCGTGGGAATCTTGGGCAAATATTATCCGTGAATTTAAAGAAGCTAAGAAAAAAGGTCCTGAAATGCTTAAAACTTGGACAAATACAACGCTTGGCGAAACTTGGGAAGAGCAGCACGAAGAAGAGGATATTGGAGCGCTGCTCAAACGACGGATTCGTTATCACGCCGACGTGCCTGATGATGTACTCGTATTGACGGCAGGTGTGGACGTCCAGAATGATCGTCTTGAGGTTGAAGTGGTTGGATGGGGTATGGATGACATTTCATACGGAATCACCTACCAAACGTTTTATGGGGACCCAGGACAAAGTGAAGTATGGGAGACATTGGACGAGTTTTTACAGAAGGAATGGGAGTACGAAGATGGCGGTAGAGTTATCATATCAGCCGTTTGCGTTGACTCCGGGGGACATTACACTCAAGAAGTCTATCGTTTCTGTAAAGCGCGAGAGCATCGTCGCATCTTTGCCATTAAAGGTAAGGGTGGAACGGGCGTCCCATTCATAGGAAAGGCGACTCGGAATAACAGGGAGCGTGCAGCACTTTTTAGTATCGGTGTAGACGATGGGAAAGAAACGATCATATCTCGGTTAAAGGTTGATTTTGAAGGGAAGCCGGGCTACTGTCATTTCCCAACGAACGAAGACCGGGGATACGATGAAATGTATTTCAAAGGATTGACCTCAGAGAAACGTCGTATCCGATATGTCAGAGGTCAACCAAAGATTGAATGGGTGAAGAAAAATAGTGTCCGAAACGAGCCGTTAGACTTGAGGAACTATGCAATGGCAGCGGTTCGAATACTCAACCCGATGATGGACGCATTGCATGAAAAGCGGAAGGCGGGTGCTTCCTTCACGAAAACTCAGGCTCCGATACGCAAACCAAGACGGCGAAGAGTCGTATCAAAGGGAATTTAGAAATGAGGGATGGTCTTGTTCACCGAAGAATTTGTAAAGGAACGGCTTAAATTGTGGTTGGACGCGGAAGCAGCAGTTGCCACAGGACAGGCATATCAAATCGGTTCCCGTCGCCTTGATCGGGCCAATTTATATCAAATACGTGAACAGATACGATTTTGGCAAAAAGAACTTTTGAAGGTGCAAGGCAAACGACAAAGGCGCGTAACGAGAATCGTTCCGCGTGACTTGTGAGGTGCTTAAGGATTGAATCTATCAGATCGCCTTGTTTCGGTATTTTCACCGGAGAGGGCATTAAAGCGACATGTCGCAAGGCAAAAACTGAACATAATCAACTCGGGATATTCGAATAGCGGGGCAAGCCGGACGAAGAAAAGTATGGTCGGTTGGATGTTTAGTGGTGGTTCAACCAAGGAAGATATCGACGACAATCTGACGGTTTTACGTGAGCGTTCTCGTGACCTGTACATGAACACCCCGATTGCTACAGGTGCTTTGAAAACGATTAACACAAACGTTGTCGGTGCTGGCCTACGTCTAAATGCACAAATTGATTATGAAGTGTTAGGTATGAGTCAGCTGGAAGCAGATGCATGGGAAACGCAAGTGGAGCGAGAATTTGAGTTGTGGTCAGAATCCATATTCTGTGACGCAATGCGAATGAATAATTTTTATGATCTTCAACAAATTGCATTCCTCTCTTTTTTAATGTCAGGAGAAACGTTTGTTACCCTTCCTTTTATGGAAAAGCCGAATATGCCGTATCAACTTAGCATAAGCCTCTTGGAAGCTGATAGAGTGTGCAGTCCCCAGGGGAACACCACCGATAAGATTATCAACGGTGTAGAGGTTGGCGCCTACGGTGAGGTAACGCATTATCATATTGCCCAATTTCACCCTTTAGCCAAAACTTTTGGGGAAAAGAAATGGATGCGAGTTGAAAAATTCGGCAAGGAATCGGGAAGGCAAAATGTATTACACCTGATGGAGGCAGAACGCCCAGAACAGCGCCGTGGAGTTCCGTTGTTATCACCGGTCATCGAATCTGTAAAACAGCTTGGAAGGTATTCAGAAGCCGAACTAATGGCAGCACTTGTTTCAAGCATGTACACGGTTTTCATTAAAAGCGAAAACCCTAACGAACCTCCATATGGCGAAGTGATTCCGGATGGACAACGTGTCGATGACGAAGATGAAAACAGCTATGAGTTGGCAGCGGGTGCAATTATCTCATTAGGGGAAAACGAATCGATAGAACAGGCAAATCCTATGCGGAATAATTCATCATTCGATGGATTCGTTAAGGCGGTTTGTCGTCAAATCGGTTCGGCCTTGGAAGTTCCTTATGAATTATTGCTCAAACACTTCACAGCAAGTTACTCGGCGTCTCGTGCAGCACTTCTCGAAGCGTGGAAGATGTTCCGAAAGCGACGGGCGTGGATGGCTGCTCGCTTTTGCCAACCTGTATATGAAGAATGGCTCACGGAAGCCATATTGCTCGGACGCATCGATGCGCCGGGCTTTTTTGATGATCCGATTATCAGGAAAGCATATACGGGTGCTGAATGGAACGGACCTTCTCAAGGACAGCTGGATCCATTGAAGGAAGTTAAAGCGGCAGTTATGAGAGTCGATGAAGGTTTCTCAACTCGTGCTCGTGAAACTTCTGAATTGACCGGCGGGGATTTTTGGCGTAATCATCCTCAACGGATCCGTGAAGAAAATGCACGCAGGGAAAGCGGCTTAGGTAAACCAAGTAAAGAGGGTCCAACTGACATTGGAGAGGAGGTGGAAACAGATGAAAATAGCGATTAAAGGACCAATAATTTCAGATGGCGACCAAAGGGTTTATGACTGGTTCGGCATTCCTGCAACAAGTCCTGATAAAGTATCAAAGACCATCGACAGTGCAATTCGTAACAATGTGAATGAATTGACAGTTGTCATAAATAGTGGAGGCGGATCAGTATTTAGTGCCTCGGAAATTTACACAGAGCTGAAAAAGTTCTCAGGGAAAGTAAAAGTTGAAATTGTTGGCGTAGCGGCAAGTGCGGCCAGTGTTATTGCAATGGCCGGTTCAACAATTGAAATGTCGCCAACTGGTCAGTTAATGATCCACAACGCGTCTACCTCCACTTGGGGAGATTATCGTGAAATGGACCACACAAGCGACTTTCTCCAGAAGGTTAACCAGTCCATTATGAATGCCTATACCGTAAAGACTGGGAAAAGATCTGATGAATTGAAAATGTTGATGGATGCTGAAACATGGATGACTGCTCAGGAAGCTAAAGAGTCAGGCTTCATTGACTCAATCATGTTTGAAAACGAAGTAGGCGCTGTTGCTAGCACCGAACGCCCAGAATTAATTAACGGCGTACTTCCACAGGAGGTAATTAACAAGGTTCGCGAACAGTTGGCGAATGATAAAACGACTGCTGTCGTAAACAGTGCGACTCAACAAAACAAAAAAGATGAAAGTGAAGTGAAGAGCAAAATGACTATTGAAGAATTGAAAGCCCAAAACCCTGATTTATACAATCAGGTTTTTAATCTTGGAAAAGAAGATGGAGTATCAGCTGAGCGGAAACGAATTCAAGAAATTGAGGATATCTCTTCGCCGGGCAATGAAGAAATTATCAATAAAGCCAAATTTGAAACGGGTGCAACAGCTGCGGATACTGCAATGGAAATTCTTAAAGCGCAAAAAGAAAAGGGCGCTCAGATGCAAAATGCCATCCGAAAAGATGCTGCAAATCTAGGAAATATCACACCTACACCGGAAGCAACTCCTGCAGCTGGTGAAACAGTCGAGGATTTTGCTGACAATCTACTAAATAGCATGGGAATGGGAGGTAAGTGAAATGGAAATTGTACAACCGTATGAAAACTTATTGGCGGGATTTCAGTCGCATGTAGTGACTCGGGAAATCGTTGTTGCTCCAAATCAAGAGTTGTCTCTTGGGCAAGTATTTGAACTGAATGCTCAGGGGCAAGCGGTAGCGCCTACAGAACCATCGGACGCATCTAAAGCGTTTGGTATTATGGCAGATGCCATTGCTACCGGGGGGACTGCGAAAAAGTCAGTTTACTATGCAGCTGGAGAGTTTAACAAGCACAAAGTGATTCTCCCAGACGATGCAGATTTTAATGCGTACGATCAATCACTTGGAAAAATCGGAATCTATTTAAATGATGTTGTTAAAGCTGAGGAGGCATACTGATGGCTATTAATCTTCAAGAACCACGTACTATGCTCGCTCTCGTAGAGCGGATGGTTACACCTAAAACATTCCTACGGGATACTTTTTTCAAGAATACAGAAATATCTACAACTGATTTGGTTGATGTGGATTTCGTAAAGGGGAACCGAAAACTTGCTCCTTTCGTGCACCCGAAAATCGGAGGAAAGGTCGTAGAGAATTCAGGCTATCAAACGATGACGTTCAAGCCTCCACTTGTCGCTCCGGACAAAGTGACGACGGCATTTGATCTTATGAAAAGAACTGCAGGCGAACATATCTATTCTGGTAAAACTCCGCAACAGCGAGCCGGGGAGAAACTTGTCCGTGATCTTGCGGAACTTGATGACATGATTACGCGGAGAGAAGAGGCTATGTGTGCTCAGGCGCTCTTTACAGGCCAAATTGAAGTAATTGGCGAAGGACTTGATCATGTAATCGAATTCGGCTTTTCAAACAAGGAAACACTTTCCGGGACAGATAGATGGAATGACCCGTCGGCCGATCCTATTAAAGATTTGAAGCGTTGGATTCGACAAGTTCAGATCAAAGGTATGCTGAATCCGGATATGGTTGTCATGTCTTCGGACGTATCTGATGCTTTTATTAGAAATGAAACAGTTCAAAAGTTGTTGAACATTCGAAACCTGACAGTCGGGGAAGTCCGAACAGCACGTGAATTACCTGATGGCGTTTCGTATATCGGTACATTAACGGGGTTAGGACTCGATATCTACGAATACAATGAGTATTTCTTGGATGATTTTACTGATGAGAACAACCCTGTCACAAAGCCAATAGTTCCGGAAGGGACAGTAACATTGTTGTCTTCTCGCGCAAATTACACTATGGCGTACGGTGCTATTACTCTCATTGATAAAGATAGCGGTGCTTTCGTAACATATGAAGCGAAGCGTGTTCCAGATCAATGGGTCGAAAAACGTCCCGACCGTCAGTTTTTAGCTTTACAATCCCGTCCTTTGCCAATTCCACGTGAAGTTGATTCGTGGTTTGTTGCAAAGGTGTTGTGAGGTGAATGAATATGCCGATTAGAGCATTAGAAACAATCCGTCATAGCGGAATGGTGTATAAGCCTGGCGACATCGTCAATGGTCTTTCTGATAGCGAGAAAGAGAGACTATTACTCTTGAAATCAGCTGAACGGGTTGAAACCTTTTCTGATGTCGTTGAAGTAGTTCAGGAAGTTGATGTGGATCCGGAACTTTTCAAGGAGCTGCGTGACGACCTTGATGCGAACTATAATGCCGACGAACTGAAACGAGCAGCCAAGAATGCAGGCGTCCAGTTTGACGCTAAGGATACAAAAGAAAAGGTCATGGAAGCTGTTATTAAACAGGGCAAGGTAGAATTATTGCTCGAAGATGGTGAGTGATATGAATTTCAAGGACTTGATTGAGGACGACCTTAAAACATTCGTCAATCCAGATGAATTTGGTGAACCAGCCATTATTGAGGGAGAATCGGTCATAGTTGTCCCAGATGCCGATAAAATGAAAGAGCGACAATTAGCAAAAGGATTGGAAGGGGAGCTTCATAACGAGGAGCTCCTTTTTTATGTAGAAAAATCACAGTTGTCATTTTATCCTCGGCCAGACAACACAGCTGTTATTGATGGCGTTAAGTGGCGTATTACAGATGTCCAAGAAGATGCCGGACTATTTACGATCACTGTGGAGTTGATTAGCGGATGAGAGTTGTCGTTGAAATAGATCAAGCAACAGTCCGTTATGTGCAATTGCGTCTTGGCGAATTCGACAAGCGAGCTCCTAACGCGATTTCTAATGCTCTGAATCGTGGTATGTCCAATATCAATACGAATGTGAGAAAAGAGATTCGAAAAGATTATCACATTAAGGCAGGGGATATCAATGCCACGTTATCCAAAATTCGGGCCACAAGAGGATCCCTTAGCTCGGGAGTCGTTTCTAAAGGCAGCTTGATCGGACTCGATAAATTCAAGGTATCACCTAGGACAATCAATCCAAACAGAAAAACACCTTTAACTGTAGCGGTGAAAAAGAGTGGTGGTAGCAAAGTGCCTGGGGCGTTCATGGCTGATATCAGTGGGCCTAAGTTATTTATGAGAATCAAGAAGTCGAGACTCCCGATTCGTCGATTATTCGGTCCCTCAGTGCCACAAATGCTCGGTCGTAAAGACATTCGCGACAAAATCGAACAGGATGGCCGTGACACATTTGAACGGCGCCTACAGCATGAAATCAGTCGCATTTTGGACATGGGGAGGAATAAACGATGATTCCTTTGTTTTTGCAGTCGGCTTTAAAAGCGAAAATTGAATCGGTGCTCGATGGAAGACTACTATCGTCGCAAGAAGAGAAGCTGAAAAAAATTCCTGTATTTGAGCAGCATCTACCAAGGAAAGTGAAATCCACATCCCGTAATCCAGACAACACGAATTATCCATGTGTAGTTGTCTATCTGGATGAATGGGAATCAGGACAAGCAAAAATCCTCTTTATCGTTGCTACCCATGACGATAGTGACGATAACCAAGGCTATAAGGATGCTGTCAATATTGCGGAGAGGGTCAATCAGGAACTCGTAAGAAATCCTATGATCGATGAACGTTTTGAATTGCAAGACACCCCCAAATGGCATTATAGCGATCAAGAGAATTACCCCTTTTTCTTCGCTTGGGGAGAAACGTATTGGACTATTCCACGCGTTGAGCGTGATGATGTGGAGGCAATGATATGAAAATGAGTGAAAAAGTAACAAAAGAAATGGTCGAAAAGGCTCTGACGGAACAAAAAGTTCCTGAAGAGCCTTTGGTGTATTGTGGACCGTCTTTTCCAGCAGGCTCCTTACCACAGTATGCTGTTTTTAAAAACGGCATCCCAAAACAGGCCAAGGAAGCTGGAAAGGATTGCCCTGCGCTGATGCATTTATTTAAACCGGTTTCCAAATTGGCAGAAACTCGTGTGAACCTCGGTAAAGTTGGTTCCAGAGACTTTCAGTTATATCAATCAGTAACAAATTATTTTCAAGAAAGGGGGAATAGGCTATGAGTTATAACCATGGTATTAATATACAAGAAAACGCAACATCCATTATCCCTCCGATCCAATCTGATGCCGGTGTCCAGGTTATTGTTGGCACGGCTCCAGTCAATTTAACCGAGAATCCTTCTGCAGCTGTAAACAAACCAGTAATCATTTACAACTGGAAAGAAGCAGTAGAGAAAATGGGATATGACGATGATTGGGAAAAATTCACACTTTGTCAGTCGATGGATGCATCCTTCCGTGTTTTCAACATTGCACCCATCATTTTGATTAACGTGTTGGATCCTTCAAGACACTTCACAGAAGTACCTGACGCTTCTGTGTCGATTGTAAACAGTGAAGCCCTCATAAAAGAAAAAGGAATCTTGCTTAAAACGATCACCGTGAAATCGGCTTCTGAGGACCTAGTATTTGGTAGTGACTACCTGACTGGCTTTGATCGTGACGGCTATGTTGCCATTACGATGTTGAGAGAGAATCTTTCTACTGGATCTATCACTGTCTCTTACAAGAAAATCGACTCATCAATGGTGACGGAAAATGACATTATCGGTGGGTATGACATTTCTTCAGGTACGTATGAGGGTCTTGAAGTTATTAATCAAGTGTACCCTATGTTAAATATTGTTCCGGGATTGATCTTGGCCCCAGGATGGTCGCATAAGCCGGTTATCGGCGCAGTTATTGACGCAAAAACGCGTTCTATCAATTCTAGCTTCAATGCTCATAATGTCTTAGACATTGATAGTAGCGAAGTGAAAAGTTATCAAGACGCGCCTTCGTGGAAAAGCGAAAACAGCTACACAAGCAAAGATTCTACTGTATGCTTCCCGAAAGCGAAAATCGGTGATAAAACATACTGGCTGAGCGCTTTAACTGCGGCATTGATGGCTTTTACTGATGCCCAAAACGACGATGTGCCGTTTGTGTCGCCATCGAATAAACGTCTTCCAATCACCGGTACGGTGTTAGCAGACGGAACTAGTCTCTACCTAGATCAGCCTCAAGGGAACTTCCTGAATGGTTCAGGGATTGTGACGGCCATTAACATTAATGGTTGGAGGTTATGGGGCAATAATACAGCTGCATATCCAAGCACGTCAGACGTGAAGGATCGTTTCATTCCGATTCGGCGCATGTTCAACTGGTGGGGAAATACCTTCATTCAAACGTACTTTAACAAAGTAGATGACCCAACAAACTTCAGATTGATTGAATCCATCGTTGATAGCGAAAATATCAGAGCAAATGGATTTAAAGCGCGGGGGCAAATTGCGGGGGCGGTAATCGAGTTCCGACAAGAAGACAACCCAGTGACCGACCTTTTGAACGGACGCATTCAATTCATTCAAAAGGTAGCGTTCTTTACGCCTGCTGAATATATCGTGAACGTCTTGGAATTCGACCCAACAATCTTAACAAATGCACTATTTGGAGGTGAGTAATTTGACCGGTACTATTCCAGAAAAAGTAGTTAACTTCAACGTCTATAATGATGCCGATAAGTTAGTAGGGGTATCAAATGAAATTACTCTTCCCGACTTTGAAGCGATGACAGAAACAGTGTCAGGGGCTGGAATTGCAGGGGAATACGAATCAACAACCCCTGGTCATTTCAGCTCGCAAACAATCGAAGTATCTTTCAGAACGATAAGTGATTCGTCATTCCAGTTCTTGAAAAATCGCGGGCAAACCATTGTCTTGCGTGCTGCTCAACAAAGTTATGACGTTACGGGAGGAAAGACAAGTATTCGCCCCTTGAAAATTACGATTCGAGGAATCCCTAAATCGTTAAGTCTGGGAAAAGTCGGCGTCGGTACGCCAACAGAAACAGCAGCAACTATTGAAATTCTATATATCAAAATCGAAGAAAGTGGCAGGACGTTGCTTGAGTTGGATAAATTGAACTCGATTTATATCGTCGATGGTGACGATCTACTTGAAGACGTCCGAAATGCCATTTAACAGGAGGAATTCAGATGCCACAATCTAATGAGTATTTAATCCAATTTAAAAAGCCATATACATTTGAAGGAAACGAGCATACAGAGGTCGACCTCTCGAATTTAGAAAATTTGACAACAGGCGACTTAATTCGAGCTGATGGTCAGTTTGGCGAATCTGGCCAATTCGCAGTCATGAATGAGATGACAACAGGATATGCATGTATCTTGGCGGCTAAGGCAACTGGCAAGCCCGTTGAATTCTTCCAGCAGTTGCCTGCAGTGGAAGGTGTAAAAGTGAAGCGTGTCGTTATGGGTTTCTTCAACGCGTAGGCACAATAAAACGAGAAAACAATAAATATCTCAAACAAACGGACGGACGTACACTGCGAAAAGTGTGCGTCCGTCTTTCTGTGTCTACCTTTACGAGCATCGACTATTTCGAAAGATTGATGCCAAAAGATTTGCGGATGGTCATTGACGAAATCGCGGAGGTGAACAAGTCCCATGAATCAAAAAAGCTATGAAATAGCGTTTCGACTTGGCGCTAAAATGGACTCTTCCCTTCGAACTGCTTTTGCCAGTGCGAACAAAAATATGAATCAACTGAATCGTAATTCCGGCACCCTAACACGGACCACCGGTACTCTTACACGAACGATGGGTTCACTAACTGGTGCTGTGGGAAGCGTTGCACCTGCGGTTGGTAATATGACGAGAAGCGTTTCACGCAATGTAGCTTCTGGAATAATTGCTCCATTTCAGAGTGCGATAGGAATGGTAAAACAATACGCTGGGGCACTCGGTTTATTATCAGGTGGAGCACTCGCGGCATCTGGTATGAATCGATTATCCGCTATTGAAAATGCTCAAACTTCTTTGACCGTTATGATGGGCGATGCAAAAAAGGCGAAAGTATTTTTGGATGAGGTTCTGGCATTCGCCAAGACAACACCTTTTGCTTTTCCTGACTTGGCTGAAACAGCGAGGAACTTGATTGCCTTCGGTATGGATGCAAAAAAAGTCGTTCCAACGATGCAGGCTATTGGAGATGCGGCAGCAGCTAGTGGTAAAGGGTCTGAGGGGCTTAGACAGATCGCGAGTGCCTTTGGTGCAATGCAAGTATCTGGAACTCTAAGCCTTGGAGAAATAAATCGGTTGATGGATGCTGGAATACCAGCGTTAAAGATTATGGCCAATCAGACCGGGACTTCTGTTGATAAATTAAAGAAGCAAATATCTAAAGGAATGTTTGAATCCGGACAAGCCATTGATATGCTCGTAAAAGGCATGCAAGAGGGGACAAAAGGCATTGCGGGAGAGACTGCTGCAATGTCTGGAATTATGGAACAAACAAAAAAGAACTGGACAGGATCCGTCGACAGTTTGAAATCTTCAATATCCTCTACAATGGCAACGATCATGGAGCCTGCAAAGCCTCACATTCAGGCAGCTATGGCATGGTTTGGCAAGACCTTTTCAAAGCTCCCTCCAGTTGTTTTTAAGGCAGTTGAAATGGCAAAGCCAGCATTCTCTGGAATTGTAAAAGCAGCTAAAACAACTGGAAAAGCCATTAGTGGAATATTTAATACGTTCAAGGGTGGCGCCGGTACAATCAAAGGGATTCTTTCATTCCGAAGCATGGGGCTTTCAAAAGAACAGACTGATACTGTCATCAAATTGATTCAAACAGTCAAACAAAACTTCAAGCTCGCCTTTTCCCAAATCGCAGAATATGCACCCATTGTGTTTACTTCAATTCGAAACGTTTTTTCGAAAGTCGGTCCATTCGTTTCGAAAGCGGCAGACGGCTTTAAGGCATATAGCGACAAGGTACGAGAAATATCAACGTTAGTTGCTCCATATATAAAAGCGGGATTAAGTGCAGTAATCGGCGTTGTGAAGGATGTAGTAGGCAGAATAGCTGAATTCTGGAATGAAAACGGAGCGGAAATTATACAGGCAGTAAAGAATGTCGCCAAAGTAATCGGTGGCTTTTTTAAGTTTTTAGCTCCGGTTGTGCTTTTTATAGTGAAAATGATTTGGGAGAACGTGAAGGGTGTCATTCGTGGTGGACTAAATATCATCTTGGGGCTCGTGAAAATTTTCTCTTCGCTTTTTACCGGAAACTGGAAAGGGCTTTGGGAAGGGGTAAAAAGACTCTTAGGAGGGGCGATTGAATTCCTTTGGAATCTATGGAACCTCCTGATGATGGGGCGACTCGTGAAAGGCGTTGCTACAGTCGTTAAGTCCATTATAGGCTTCTTCAAAGGTCTTGGTCCCAAATTGGCAACGAATGTCCAATATTATTACCACCTATTCATGGACAAGTTTTATCAAATCGGTATTGGAATACTCCGTACGATTGCTAGTTCAATCGGCAAAATAGTTGGAGTCGCGCGTAATGCCGTTACCAACTTTATAACGGTTTTTCAAACGGCAAGGACATTCGGAGTCAATATTTTCATGTCGATTGTTTCGGCTGTCAGAAACTTGTTTTCCAATGTTTTTGGCTATATAAGTAATATCATTTCGACCGTTGTAAGCGGAACAGTCAGTAGAATAAGCGGGTTTATAACTTCTGTCAAAGGATTTATATTAACTTTGCAGACTAACATTTATTCTATTTTTATGAATCTGCAAACAGTCATGGCTACACCCTTCAATTACTTGAAGACCATCGTACAAAATGTAGTGTCCGGAGCCACTGGTCTTGTAAAGGGCTTATTCGATGGCGTTACTGCAGCTGGACGCGGAGCGATTAATGGTTTGGTTGCAGCTGCTAACGCGATGATAGGCGGCGTGAACAAACTGAGTTTCAAAGTTCCCGATTGGGTTCCGTTAATTGGTGGAGAGTCGTTCGGCTTTAACTTATCCAAAATCCCGATGTTAGCAAAGGGTGGAATAACCACAGGCCCTACTCTTGCTATGATCGGTGAGGGTGCTGAGCAGGAAGCAGTACTTCCTTTGTCTAAATTAAATGCTTTGCATAATCCGCAAAAGGGCAATGGAAATTCCAGCAATCAATATGTGTACAGCCCTTCTTATCATTTCCATGGAAGCACATCCAAAGAAGAAGTCGAAAAGGTAGATAGTGATAGTAAGCGAGATTTCAATCGCTTGATCCGTGAAAAAGAGGAAGATAATGATAGATTATCGTTCGCGTAAAGGAGTGGTTTCATGACGTATGCGACTGTTCAAGGAGATACATGGGATATCTTGTCAAAAAAAGTTTACGGCTCTGAGTTTCATACGGATATGTTGATGAAGGCTAACCCTGATGTAGTGGACGTAATCATGTTTTCCTCCGGTGTGCTATTGCTAGTTCCAGAAATAGATACCGTTGAACAATTTGACAGCCTACCACCCTGGAAGAGGGTGTCGAATTGAAGGCGAGAAGAGCTTATATTGCATTGGAATATAACGGCGTTGACATTACAGAAGATCTTGGCAAGGATCTTCTGTCTTTTACTTATACGGACAATGCAGGCGGAAGCGCCGATGATGTGGCTGTAGAAATTTCCGACGTCAAAAGAAAGTGGATTTCGAACTGGATGTTTCAAAAGGGCGATACTTTTGTAGCAAGCATTATCACGGTGAATTGGAGAAAAGATGGCGAGAAAAAGAAATTGCCTTGCGGTTTTTTCGTGGTGGATGAACCTGAATACCGTGGCCGTCCGTCTGTCATTAGTTTAAAGGGTATTTCCATCCCCAAGAATCGGAATTTCATGGACTTAAAACGTAGTAAGTCCTGGAAGGGGATCACCCTTAAAGCGATGGGAGCAGACATTGCTAAGCGATATGGACTTCAACTTTTTTATGACAGCAAAGATAATCCGGTTTTCAAGGACCGACAACAGAAGGATGAAGAAGACTCTGCATTTTTACAGAAAGCCTGTGGGGATGAAGGTTTCTCCTTAAAAGTTACTGACATGAAAATAATCATATTCAAGGAATCTGAATACGAGCAAAAAAAGCCAATTGCAACCTTTCATGAAAGTGACAGCACGGTTCTCAACTATTCATTCAAATCGACTGAAACGAATACTGCATATGCTGGCGTCCAGCTTAAATATTTCGACGCAAAGAAAAAGAAAACGATTCAATACTTATTTGCTCCAAAAAATATCAATAAAGACGAAGACCGTATTTATAAAATCAATAAACGTGTTGCGAACCTTGACGAAGCACAAAGGCTTGCCAAAGCAACATTGCGCAAGCTAAATCGTAAGGAAATGAAAGCGACGCTTGAAATTGTAGGAGATACAAGGATATTGGCTTCTTCCACGATTGAGTTGGAAGGCTTCGGCAGTTTCAGCGGGAAATATTATGTCGAGAAGGCATCTCATTCTTTATCGGGCTATAAAACTACCTTGGAACTGCACAAGGTGCTGACAGGGGGTTATTAAATGGATATTAACGATGTGATCCGCACAGGCATTATCGATGGAATTAATGCGCATGAGGGAACAGTTCGAGCAACTTTCCCCGATCGTGACGACGACGTATCGACTGACATAGCGTTAATGTGTGCGGAGCAAAACTTCCCCAGAGTAGGGGATAGTGCGCTCTTTTTATTTTTGCCGAACGGGACAGAACAAGGTTTTTGTCTGGGCCGGTATTATCATGACGGGAACACGCCTCCCATTCCAGATCAGGAAGTTTACGTGAAAAAATTTGATGAGGACCTTTCTGTTCAATACGATTATCGGAACAAGGAGCTGACGATTGTAAATGCAAAAAATGTTGTTATTCGTGGCGACTTGTATGTTGGCGGCGTAATTACGAGCGGTGAATCGTCATGATTGGTTATTTTGGAAAAGTAAAATTCGTAACGAATGATAAAAGAATTCTCACATTCCAAGACTTTAAAAGGGATTCTACTGTGCGGTCAGAAAAGCATGCAATCATCGGGAAAAAGCCTGCAAAAGAATTTCTTGGTGCTGAATTAGACACCATTTCATTTACAATCCAACTTTCAGCAGCACACGGTGTAAAGCCGAGAGAAGAAGCTGAAAAGTGGCTGCGTATGTCGCGAGCTGGACTTGCTTTTCCTCTTGTTATTGGGACAAGAGCGTTAGGTATGGATAAGTGGACAGTTGAATCCGTATCGCAAGCGTGGGATGTCGTATTTAATCGTGGTGAACTTTACAGCTGTAAGGTCGATATCACGCTCGAAGAATACATCGAGGAGTTGTAGCTCAGTGTTGAATCTTAGTAATGTACAGATCGCCATCGCCGATGGCTCGACTGATGTAGACGTGAAAGAGGTGTTGGACAACGTGAACGTCATTTTGACGACACCCGAAGGAAGCGTCCCTTTCGACAGATCGTTTGGAATGTCCGTTGATTTGCTTGATATGCCAATGGATGAGGCGAAAAGCATGTATGTAGTCGAAGCAGTAACAAAGGTAAGGAAGTACGAGCCCCGTGCAGTTGTTGATCATGTAGATTTTAGCGGAAATGAGGAAGGCAAGCTTATCCCGAGGGTGGTGTTACGAATTGAAGCTGAGTGAATTGCCGGATTTTGATTTTGTAGAGATTAATCCGGAACAAATTATCAATGAAATAGTAGAAGATTATCAAAGGGCGTATTTTGAGGATACTGGCGAGGTTAAAAAACTCTATCCAGGAGACAAAATACGCATTTTTTTATACACCCAGGCATTGAGGGAAATTCAGCTGAGGCAGAAAATCAACGACACGGCCAAACAAAACTTCGTCAAATATGCGAGGAATGAAAAGCTGGACCATTTGGGCGCAAAAGTGAAAACGTATCGCGAAGAGGATAAGCCCGCACGGACACGTATGAAAGTGACTGCGTCATTGAGCTCCCCGGTTGCCCGTATCATTTCAGCGGGACAAAGATTCATGCCTCCTGACGGTATTTTCTTCCGTACAGAGACTGATCATGTGATGGCGCCCGGTGAAACGGAAATTATCGTGCCAGCAGTTTGCGAAGTTCCGGGATCTGTAGGAAATGGCTACGCACCTGGTCAAATCAATAGTATGGTCGAGCAACAGCCATTTTTAATATCAGCGGTCAATATCGATACTTCTCAGGGGGGAGTAGATCGTGAGGATGATGATAGTTTCCGGGAACGGGTTCACATGGCCCCGGAAGGATTTAGCGTGGCCGGTCCCGAAGCGGCGTATATTTATCACGCTTTAGCTTACAGCTCATTGATTAGCGACATTAAAGTCTACAGCGAAAAAGGTACGGGGGTAGTCAATCTAATAGTATTGCTGGAAAACGGCGAACTTCCTACAAAATCCTTTTTAGATGGCTTATACAATTACTTCACAAAAGATATTCGTCCGTTGACCGACTTTGTAAAACCTCAAGCACCGTCAATTGTTGAATATGACGCTCATGCTACCTATTACATTCCAAGCTCGGTGACGGATCCTTCCACAGTTCGAGACGAAATCGAAGTAGCTTTCAATGAATATCTTTTTTGGCAGAAATCAAAGATAGGGAGAGACATTAACCCATCTGAGCTCGTATTCAAATTACGAAAAGCTGGGGCGAAGCGCGTGGACGTCACGTTGCCAATCGATACAGTTATTACCGATAGCCAGGTCGCAAGAGATAAGAACGTAAATCTTGTATTTGGAGGGATGGAAGATGATTAATCTTTCAAACTCCGAATTGCATCAACTCCTACCAATTAATTTGAGGGATGACGAGGATATTAAAGCTGCAGCACAGGCTGTAGATAAATCAACGCACTCAATTTATTCACTAGCAGATAAGCTGGTTTTCCATAGTAGCAGTGGCATTCAGGACAATGAAGTTTTGGATGCTCTTGCTGTTGATTTGCATGTTGACTTCTATGATAAAAATCTACCTCCTGAATTGAAACAAGAAATCATCGACAGCTCAATGTTGCTGCACATGGTAAAAGGTACTGCAGGCGCTGTCGAGAAAGCATTGGCTAATGTGGGTTTGGAAGGCCGCGTCTCGGAATGGTTTGAATACGGGGGTAACCCTTTCTTCTTCCGTATCGAAATTAACGAATCCTTCAAGACAGAAAAGGACTTAAATAAAATTGTAGATATTGTAAACTCCACAAAAAATAGACGATCTACATTAGAAGAAATACTTATCAAGCGCTCCTTAGAATCCAATCTATACTTCGGCGGCATCATCTCAACCCGAAACAAAATCCAAATACGTCCAGCGGCGTTTAAAATGCCATCCATCCAGCAGACCAAATACTATGCTGGATTTATTTCTATGCGTACAAGAACAATTATCAAATCGGAGGTGTGACAATGGCGGAGTTTACAGGCATGGTCCTGACCAAGAAAGGTCGTGACCTGCAGGCGAAGGCTGAAAGTGGAGTCGTCCTCAATTTTACGAAAGTGGCTATAGGGGACGGCAACCACGGAGAGCAAAACCTTGAGGATATTGAGTCCTTGCTTAATCCTATTCAAGACTTATGGATAACTGGTATTCAAGTCGAATCGGGGCAATGTAAGGTTCACTCGGCTATCACGAATGAAGGTCTAGATGAAGGCTTTTATGTGCGGGAAATTGGATTATTTGCACAAGATCCGGACTTAGGAGAAATCCTCTTTGCAATTGCTTTGGCGAGAGAAGCGGACTTTCTACCAGCTGACGGTGGAACCACAGTAATTAATAATGAATTTGAGATTATTGTCATCGTTGCGAATGCGGCTAACATAACTGCGAACATTTCAAACACCGGCTATGTGTCCCGTGAGGAATTTAATGAGTTCGTCCTTCGTTTTAATGTGACAAGTGAGAGGACCGAAAAAAACTCGGAGGATATTTCTAAAATCGGGTTGCGGTTGACGAACTTGGAACAGTCCTATTCGAACAATTTCACGTCGAACCAATTTACCGAGGATCTAAACACGTTAGTTGATGTGGTTGTTAGTCGTGGGGTTTATGACAGTTTGAATAAAAGGTTGGTGGTTTGAGATGAATAGAACATTAGAGAAAACCAAAGTACGACTCGGTGACTTCAAGACCTACAGCGTAGAGATTATATAAGGGGGTGACTTGATTTATGGCATGGGAACGATTAGGACAGCTAGCTTCAAATGTAACCATTGTAACAACAACAGTCAGAACCGCTGTAAACATATCAGCTTCGGGCAATCTTAGTGTAGGCTTTTACTGGTCCGACGGTAGCCAACACTCTAGCGCAGCCTTCAGCGGGCTACCTTCGAGAAGCAATGTATCACAATACAGCGATAAGTATAGGTACAGGGTCAAGGTAGAACGTACAACCGGCGCTCATCTAGGATACGTAGAATTCAACCCCTTTATCGGAACTGATAGGGAAGCAGGGTCTGCAAACTTTAGTGTGAGTACTAATGTTAATGTCTTTTTGGAAGCTGAGATAATAAACACGGCACCCACGACACCAGGCAGCTTCACGCAACCAATTGGAGTATTAAAGGGCGGCGCTAACATTACGGTGACTTGGGGTGCATCCACTGATGCGGAAGGAAATTTAATTACTTACTATCCCGAGTATCGATATTATCAAAACGGTGTAGCGCAGTCTTGGGTGTCTATAGCTAATAATAATAGCCTGACTAGAGCACTCACTTTAACCACAGATAAAACAATAGACAAAATTGAATTCAGGGTCCGTGCTTTCGATGGGACTTCGTATTCCAGTTATCGTGATTCTCTCGTCTTTACAATAGGGCATAACACAATCCCAACTCTAACACTGAACACAGCAAATAATTTAACCTTATCAGAAGCCGTAGGGCAAAATGAAATCCTTGTTGATGGTAGCGCACTAGATACTGAATCGAATAATACCGTCACCATTAAAGCCCAATTCAATAATGGGACTATCAGGAATCTAAATTCTGCTATTTCAAACGGTTCAATGCCAATTCCATTTTCTAAACTGTTTACCTACAGCGACAAGAAAATATTTGATGGCGATACACCACTAACTGTTGAATTGGCAGAACATGTTGATCACACGTTAAAAGTCTGGGCTGAGGATGGACAAGGCGGTATTTCAACCGTTGCAGAACGCAAATTCAGAGTCATTCACAATCGACCACCTGTCATTTCTGATAACGACCGTGATCTTGGTACATTGATGGAATCTCCTTCAATCCCATATCAAGTTAATGATTTAGAAGGACAAGCAATCACAGTCACCGAAAAAATAAATGGCCAAGTTATCCGAACGTTTGAAGCCACTCCAAATACTGATTACACACTAGAAATCCCAATCGAAATGTGGATTCCGTTACAGCTTCAGCAGCACTCGTTAACTATCGAAGCAGTTGATACGATCGGAGCTAAATCAATCCGGACTTTCACGTTTACAAGAAATGAAGATACGATTCTATTGGAATTAAAAAATCCATTTGTCACGGATATTGCTGCATCTCGAATTTTAGTCACTCCCGATGTATACGTACCGATCGGGTCAACAATCAAAATCGAAGCTTGTAATAATGCTTTTGACTCCGAACCGACGTGGGAAGACATTACAGGCATGGCTATGAATAAGCGTGGTTACACATTTACAAACACTGAAAAGACGGCAGAAGAGTGGGGAATCAACATCCGGTTCACGCTTGAAAAAGGCACAGCTTCCCAACAAGTGCGGCTAGAAGGATTTGGAGGTGCGTTTGATTGAAAATCGTAAACGAAAAACCTCTTAGTAAGATTAAAGAAGAGAGGGAAAACCAAGAGATCATACCCGTTTCACTGGATGCACTGGGAATAGAACTAGCCCAAGAAAAAATCAAGAACGTGCAAAAAGACTTATTGATTAATAGCCTCGGCCAACAAGTAGCACTGCTTAAAATTGATATCCTTCAACTGAAAGGAGGCGCTTAATAATGGCATTCTGGCAACTTGCATTTAACCAAAAATGGGTAACAGTTGATCAATTAAGATTGGTTGTGAAAACTGATTCAAATCCATTCGGGGAAATTTCTCCTGCACAATTCAAACAGATTACTGGAAAAGACTTCGAAACACCTGCTGAGTAGGTGTATTTTTTTGCCTATAGAAGGATATCCTTCCTCTTTGTCGAATTATGGAAATATGAGGGGGGATATTAATGTCAGATAAAAAAATCGGTCAAAAATTGTACTGTAGGATGTGCAAGCAGGAAACGAATCATAAGTATATATATAAACACTCAAGGTCCAATCTTGATTTTGGAGAATGGGATTATCAATGGTTCGAAGACTATTTTATTACACAATGTTTAGGTTGTGACACTAATGCCTTTTTACGAGAATACGGTGCTGAGGATATGCAAGAAATGGATGAGTTCGAACAACTAGTGAATTACACTAAAAAATATGTTTATCCCGAAAAACCAATAGCACCTTCCGTAAAAAATGAATTACTTCATCCTGCGAAGGATTTTGAAAATGCTCCCGAGTCGATTGCAGAGTTATACAAGCAATTGGTTTCAACTTTGAATTCAAGGCATTATTTATTATGCGCGGTGGGGTTAAGAATGATAGTTGAAGCTGTGTGTAAAGAGACTGGAGTTACAGAGGGAATTATTTATGATGACCTTGGAGAAAAGAGATACGATAAGCATGGAGATGAATTAATACGTTCTAACCTTGAAGGGAAAATTAACGGTTTACAGACAAAGGGCTTCATAGTAGAAAAACAAGCGAAAACATTACATCAAATTAGACATCTTGGAAATGTATCTGCTCATGAGTTGGAGATACCGAAAAGAAGTACAATCATAGATGGTATAGAAATAATCGAAAATATGATAATAAATATTTTCGAGTTGGATAAATATCAATTGATGTAATGATAACAAGCGTATTAAAGAGAACGTCCACACGGGCGTTCTTTTTATTTTCCTATAAAGAGAAAGGAAAGGGGGTACTTCAATGCAGAAGGGAGAGAGTACCGGTGACGCGTATGGAAGTTACAGGGCTTAAAGGCTTAGGGGCGCTCATCATCAGTTTTGTGATCTATATGATTGACGTGGTAAACGAGGCCGTTGTGGTACTTGTCTTTTTTATGTTCTTGGATGTAATCACGGGCCTACTGCGGTCATGGGTGACAAAGTCTTGGGACAGCACAATCGGTTTTGCGGGTGTGGTCAAAAAGCTCGGCGTATTTGTCATGGTCGGTATGGCTGCAGCTGTCGAGTATATGGTCATCTCGGTGGGACAAGATCCTAAAAGTCTGGTGATCCTCGGCACCACGTCGTTCTTTATTGTCAATGAGGGCTTGTCAATACTCGAAAACTGTGCACAGATGGGGCTGCCGATTCCGGCGGTCCTTTTTAATGCGCTTGAAAAGATGCACCGGGATCCCTCGGGAAAGGATCATCGGCTTGTCCGGCATCCGATACTCGACCGAATCGACAAGAAGGAGCTGCTAAATGAAAACGAAGCACTTCAACATCAATTAGCAAAAAAAAAGGAGGATGTTTCGAATGAAGATCAATTGGAAAGTAAGGGTGAAGAATAAAATGTTCTGGCTGGCCATGGTGCCGGCTGTTTTGTTGGTTACTCAGATTGTCGCGGGGTGGTTTGGTTATGAATTAGCTGCAGACCTGATTGGTGAGGAAGCGACTAACTTTATCATTGCTGTGTTTGCTCTGCTTGTAATCCTTGGAGTCGTAGTGGATCCGACTGTGTCCGGCTTATCTGACAGCAAACAAGCAATGCGTTACCATGAGCCGAAAAAGGGAGACAAACGATGAGTTTCATCGAGCGGTTGGCACCGTTTGCAGTTAAACATGGACTTGCGAACGATGTCTTGCCGTCGCTGATCATTGCCCAGGGGGTTCTTGAATCAGCGTCAGGCACGTCCGAGCTCGCAACAAAGGCGAATAACCTGTTTGGCATTAAGTGTGGTTCTGGGTGGTCCGGTGAAGTGTATGCCAAACAAACTCTCGAATATAGAGGGGATGGAACGCCCTACACTGTAACAGCCGAATTCCGAAAGTACCCAACTTTTGAAGGTGCTGTTAATGATCTATGTAAGAAATACACGACTGGGACAGGCTGGGAAACTTTCAATCGATACGCGGCCGTATTGAACGAAAAGGACTACCGAGAAGCCGCGCGCGCCGTTTGTGCTGCCGGATACGCTACCTACCCCAAGTATCCGGAAAAACTGATCAGTGTTATCGAAAAGAATGTGTTAACGAAATACGACAAGGAGGTAATCAACGTGGTGAAAATTTATATCGACCCCGGACACGGCGGAACAGATCCAGGAGCAACCGGAAATGGTTTGAAAGAAAAAGATTTGACCTTGGCCATCTCAAAGAGAATCGAATCGCTGTTGAAGGACTACGTAGGTGTGCAGGTCAAGTTGAGCCGCGCCACTGATCAAACCCTTTCACTTAAACAACGGACGGATGTGGCGAACAGCTGGGGCGCTGACTACTTGGTGTCAGTTCATATCAATGCAGGTGGGGGAAAAGGCTACGAAGATTTCGTTTTCAATGGAAAGGTCAGCGACAAGACGATGGATCTCCAAGCGGTTATTCATTACGAAATTACAAGAACGATTCCGGAGTTTTTTAATCGCGGCAAAAAACGAAAGAACTTGCACATGCTCCGCGAGTCGCATATGCCGTCTATCCTGACGGAATCGGGATTTATTGATAATGCTAGCGACGCGAAGCTATTAAAGAGCGCTGAATTTCTTGATAGAGTTGCCCTTGGACACGCGAACGGAATCGTTAAATCATTTGGTCTAAAGAAAAAAGCTACATCAACGTCGACACCAGCAAAGGAGGGTAACGACTTGGAATTCACAAGCGGAACGCTCAAAAAGGAATGGGGAACGTTTTTAAACAGCAAGGCCCAACGCGAAATGGCGGTTAAGGAAGCTGTAAAGCAAGGATACAACAAAAAGTGGATAAAAGATTTAGCCGAGGGGAAGGCTGCTGACGGTGATATAGCTGCACTTGCAATTGGCGCCCTTATCAGAGCAAATAACTAATAGTTCGAATAGACTTGCAATATAATTAATTTGTACTATAATGAGAATGTCTGCACATGCTTTATCCTCCAAATAAAGATTTATGCAGACCTCTTAAGATGCTGCGCCCTTGTCCATTGTGGATGAGGGTGCTTTTTTTATTTGGTTGAATATAGAACATACATTCGTATATAATGATTACAAGGAGGCTGATTTAATGGAAGTGAAAGGCGATATCAAAGACCGAGGTAAAATCAAATGGACAGCTATGATGCTACCGGAGCACCTTGCCGAACTGAGGGATTGGCACGCGGAAGACGAGCTTGATCCGAAACCGGAACTGAACGAGGACGACATGCAGTTGCTGCAGGAGGAATTAGAAATCGCATTCATGAAAAGAACGGACGCCGTCATCACCACTTGGCGAGCGGGAAAGAAAGATACATACATAGGTAAGATTGTGCGGCTGGATCCAGCACAACAAACCATTTCCGTAGATGGTCCATTCGGCAAGGATTATATTTTAGTTGGCGATATCATCAATGTTCGGACCATATAAAAAAGAGGGGACTTATGTCTCCTCTTTTTCATAATTGATGAGTCTGAGTAATAAGCTTTTGAGGGCCACTTAAACGTATCGAATTAAAATACTTTTCCTTTCGAAATTCTGTTTCTATGTTACTATATCCTTAAAAAGAACGAAACGAGGGGTGGGGACAATCACACTTTCACATGCACTAATAGAGAACTTTATTAAGATCCGCTTTGATACACATGACAATATTGGTTCCGGGCCGATCTCGCTGCCCGCAGAAGAATTGCACACTTCTTCGACTTGGTACACATTCGATACCCCGGAAGGCTGGAAAGAATCCGATTTGACCGATGCGCTAACAGGAGCAGCGTATGCTATCCAATCATTCATTCCGTTGTTTGTGCGCTGTGACCGAACGGATATACATGTTGTGCCGCAAGTGAAGGCGATCCATACTGGCAAGCCGACGATTTTCATCTATGATAGTTATCCCGGTGGCATCGGTTTGAGTGAAAAGATTTTCAGCAGATGGGAAGATTTATTGGAAAAAGCCGCAGAACACGTAAAAAACTGCCGGTGCGAAAACGGATGTCCCGTCTGTATTGGTGCCCAGGAGGAAGGGGTCCGCATGAAGAAGGATGTATTTACCCTTCTTCAGACACTTATTGGAGGAACGACGGATGTCTTATGAAGCGAAACTGATGCAGATGAAAAAGTTGGTGAAAAAAAAGCCGCTTGAAAGCGAAGAAGTGGTTCAAGCACCAAGACGCGAAAAGCCTCCTTCCCCTCTATATGAAGATAGATGGCTATCAGCAGGATTGACGAAAGAAGAAAACGAATTTGGTATTGTCTATAAACGTGTCGTCCATTATCCCATGGATTATCGACATGGCAAGTATGTCTTGTCCGGATTATTAAATACAGTGGAAAGTTGGCGGCAATTGGAGGAAATCCATCCGCTTGCTCCCGATTTTTCTCGGCCGCTTCTTTTTTTCGATACGGAGACGACAGGATTGAAAGGGGCAGGCACACTAATTTTCCTGATGGGTTTCATTGAATATACAGAGGACTCCTTCACATTGACGCAATATGTGCTGCCTGGACCGGATCATGAAGCGGCATTTCTATATGCGACAAAATTGTGGGAAACTCCAATGTCCATTGTCATGTACAACGGAAAAAGCTTCGATATGCCCCAAGTGCAAACAAGATGGACGATGAATAGGGATATCCTGCCGCCGCTTCTGAAACATACGGAAATTGACCTGCTGCATGGTTCGAAAAGAATCTGGAAAAATGAAATGGAGACATTCAAATTGACGGCTGTCGAAGAAGAACAGCTCGGTTTCTTCCGCGAAGGTGATATACCCGGCCATATGGCGCCAATCATCTACCAAGATGCAGTTAAAAATGGGCGCGCGGAAATATTGATGAAGATCCTGGACCATAATGAATGGGATATCCTTTCATTAGTCACGCTTTACATCCGTTCCACCGATTTATTGTTGCTGGGTGATTCACCATCTACCGCAAATGCGAAAACAAATATCGGGAAATGGTTTACTGATTTGAAATCTTATGAGAGAAGCAAAGAGATGCTTGCTGAAGTGATTGAAAAATACGGGGTGGATGAACCTCGCGCGCATTTTCATATCGGTTTCATCTTGAAAAGGGAGGAGCAGCATTCCAAGGCAATCGAATCATTCACAATTGCCGCAGGCGGTTTATCCGGCCGGGAAAGAATTATTGCTCTAGAGGAATTGGCAAAACTGTTCGAGCATAAGGTAAAAGAGCCGAGCAGGGCATTGTACTATACGAAGGAGGCAGTTCGTCTATTAAACTCCGACTCTGAAACTTCCGAACAATTTAAAACAAGAATGGGAAATGATTTTGCACACAGGGAAATAAGGTTGCGGAAGAAACTATTTCCCGGGGAAGCGCAATAACCGACAAATTCCGGCTCTGTCCACCGAAATTGAAAGACAAGGTTATACAAAATATGCTATACTGTCGGTACGTAAACATAGATGGAAGGGCGTCATTTCATGGAATTAAAACTCGATTCTAAAACGATACTTGAAAAAGAATTCAAAACTGGCCTGCGTGGTTATAATCAGGAAGACGTAGATCTTTTCCTCGATCAGGTCATACAGGATTATGAAGCTTTCAAAAAAACGATTTCCGAATTGCGTTTGGAAAATGAAAAGTTGAAAGAAGAATTGTCAGTCCAAGCTAAACGGCCGGCTACAACGAACGCCAATACAACGAATTTTGATTTGCTAAAAAGGATTTCCAATTTGGAGAAACATGTTTTCGGAAGTAAACTATACGATTCCGAATAACCCATATGAACAAATCCATTGATATTTTATGAAAAAAGTTGTATACTGTTGAAACCATAGTGTGAATTCAGGTAATCGCTGCAACGTAAGTTGTAGAGGAAAGTCCATGCTCGCACGGCTCTGAGAAGACCGTAGTGTTTGTGCTCGGCGAAAAAATAAGCCGTGGCTTCGCGTTAATCGCGTTGACGGCGGGGATAAGTCCTACGTTTGCTTTGCAAATATGGATGAGGTCTCCTGAAAAGTGCCACAGTAACGTAGCTTACCCGGAAACGGATAAGATGGAACGCGGTAAACCCCACAAGCGAGAAACCCAAATTATGGTAGGGGCACTCTTCTGAAGGAATTGAACGGATGAAGGGACAGACATCATCGTTAGATGTGTCTGTAGATAGATGATTACCGCCCTAAGTACGAGGCGCAAGCTGTTTGAGTACACGGGAACAAAACATGGCTTATCGAATTTACGATGGTTCAACATAACAATCAATGCTCTCCTTATCGTCTTGGAGAGCATTTCTTAATTAATGGGGGAAATGAATTGATTTATTAATCCTCACACAGACTACATATTATATGAAATACTAATCCATAACCTATTGGGTGTTATTTTTTTATCTAGGATTGCAGTGGAAGGCGGCGACTCCAGCGGGAACAGCACGAGCTGAAGACCCTGGACTGAGCGTAGCGAGGGAAGCGGCTGAAGCCGTGCCCGCGGAAAGCGTCCGCCTGGAACGGAAATCCGGGTATAACACGGCCGATAACAATTTGAATTGGAGTTGGAAATGAATGACGAATTATAAATTGGTTGCCACGTCCGCGATGGGGCTTGAATCGATCGTTGCGGATGAAGTGAAGGAATTGGGATTCGAAACGAGAACTGAAAACGGGAAAGTCTATTTTGACGGCGATGAATATGCAATCGCTAAAACGAATATGTGGCTCCGAGTTGCTGACCGTGTGCGCATCATTGTCGGTGAATTCAACGCTACGACATTCGATAACCTTTTCGAGCAGACAAAATCCCTTCCCTGGGAGCAATATTTGCCCGTAGACGCGAAATTCCCAGTAGCAGGAAAATCGGTTAAATCCACGCTTTACAGTGTTCCGGACTGCCAGGCAATCGTAAAGAAGGCGATTGTAGAACGTTTAAAATCTGCATATAATCGCGTAGGCTTCTTGGATGAAACCGGCCCATTATTTAAACTTGAAGTTTCGATATTAAAAGATAAAGTGACATTGACGATCGATTCAAGCGGAGCCGGCTTACATAAACGCGGATATCGGATCGGCCAAGGGGACGCCCCTTTGAAGGAGACATTGGCAGCAGCCCTCGTTCGATTGACACGATGGAATCCGGATCGACCGTTTGTTGATCCGTTTTGTGGATCGGGAACAATTCCGATTGAGGCAGCAATGATCGGCCAAAACATCGCCCCCGGCTATAACCGTGAGTTCAGCAGTGAGCACTGGCCGTGGATGGATCCGGCCATTTGGGACCGTGTTAGAGAGGAAGCGGAAGATCTTGCGAAATATGATCAGCCCCTCGATATAACAGGATTCGACGTGGATGCTAAAATGATCAAGGTAGCCCAGCAAAATGCAGTAGAGGCTGGATTCATGGATTTAATCCGGTTCGAACAACGGGATGTCAAAGATTTGACTGTTGAAGGTTTGAATGGCGTACTCGTCGGAAACCCTCCATATGGGGAGCGGTTGGGCGAACTTGAAGAAGCAGAGGAACTTGCGCGGATTATCGGTCATATAATGGGTGAGTACCCATCGTGGTCTGTCTATATGCTATCTTCACTGGAAAACTTCGAAACGATGTATGGGAAGAAGGCTACTAAGAAACGCAAGCTGTTCAACGGATTTATCCGTACAGATTTTTATCAATATTGGGGTCAACGAAAATAATTAATCAAACGGAAGAGGCCATCCCTCTTCCGTTTCCATGTGTACGAATGTACGAAAGAGGAAAGGGGAAGCGCCGATGAAAAGCAAAATGCCATTTTCACTATCAAAAGAAAAATCATTCTATGAATCCTTGAACGATTGGATCGGTGATACATTATACGACGATCTAACAGAAAAAGGGTTTGAATGTAGAGACGAACAGATCTATATGGCATTTCAAATTGAACAAGCGCTGAAAGAGAAGAAAGTCCTCTTGGCTGAAGCAGGTGTCGGGACCGGAAAAACGATTGCGTATTTATTGCCAGCTATCGCATACGCAAGATATACAGGAAAACCGGCACTTATATCTTGTGCAGATGAAACACTGATCGATCAGCTTGTAAAAGAAGAAGGCGATATACGGAAAATCAGTGACGCACTGCAAATTGACATTGATGTCCGTTTGGCAAAAGCGAGAGATCAATATTTATGTCTAAAAAGACTTGATGAAACGGTCGATGCCTCGTTAGAAGAGTATGCGGAGAACGTGCAAAGTGGTCTGCCTGATTTTGTCCGCGGAAACGCATCGCTTCAATCGATCTTTCCGTATGGAGAGCGTTCCGATTATCCGGAAATGAATGACGAGCAATGGAAGACGATCAATTACCATCCGATTCAGCAATGTGCGGCATGTGACATTCGGAACCGTTGCGGTCAAACAATCCATCGTAATCATTATCGTGAGTCCGCGGATCTGATCATTTGTTCACATGATTTCTATATGGAGCATATATGGACGAAGGAATCGAGAAAACGACAAGGGCAATTGCCGTTGCTTCCTGACGTTTCTATGATTGTTTTCGATGAAGGTCATCTTCTCGAATATTCTGCACAGCGGGCACTCACATATGAAGTTCAAAACAATACATTGCTCAATTTGCTGGAGCGGATCATGGTAGACGGTTTACGGGAAGAGACGCTGCAGTTGATGGAACAACTGATCGACGTTCATGAGGAGTTCTTCCGACTGTTGAAATCGAATTCAGATACGGGTGGCGATGAACGAAAAGCGATCAAAAAGACTGATGAGCTTCTAGCTGTCGGAAAAGAAGCAGTATCCATTTCTACAGCGCTGTTGGAAGAGTTCGTATTCGAAGGCGAATTATATATTATTCCCGAGTATGATTTGAAAATGGTTGAAGAGTATTTGGAACAATATATTTTCTCAATGGAATTATTCGTTTCAGAAAACGATGCGGTGGATTGGGTTGAAGTGTCTGAAGAAGAAATGACACTTATTATCATGCCACGCCTCGTGACGGATATCTTGAAAGAGAAGCTGTTCTCCTCCGACATGCCCATTGTCTTTTCGTCAGCAACATTATCTGTAGGGCAAGACTTTACGTATATATTGGATAGTCTTGGCATCGAGGATTTCCTTTCATTTTCAGTCGAATCGCCATTTGACTATGAAGAAGTGATGGATGTCATTGTGACAACTGTCGATGAGGGGCAAAAAGCCCGACACGCGCTCGAACTATTGGAGGACGAACAACAGACGTTGCTATTGTTCAAATCGGAACAGTCGATGAGGCAGTTCCAAAACGAGCTTAGTGATGAGCAGAAGAAGGGGATCGCCTTTGAAGGGGATCGTGAATTGTCAGCGATCATCCGCGATTTCCAACAGAAAGACATCTCGGTCCTTTGCTCTTATCATTTATGGGAAGGTCTTGACATTCCGCAAGACGCTCTTACTCGTGTCGTCATTTATGATTTGCCGTTTCCACCGAATGACCCCTTATTTGACGCGAGAAGGAAGCATTCCGAAAATCCGTTTGAGGAAGTCGATCTTCCATTCATGTTATTGAGATTGCGCCAAGGGGCAGGACGCCTAATTAGAACAAATGAGGACTCCGGTGTCATTCATATCCTATTGGAAGGGCATGAACAGGAAATGAAAGATGTCATCTCTGGCATTTTTCCTGTAGAAGTTCAATCGTTTGTAAAAAAATAAAAAATAAAAGCTGTCTTCACTATCGGAGGAACCGATAAAAGACAGCTTTTCTTAATTTTGATCATCAATTGTCAAAAGGATATGCAGCATTGCCCCGCTTTCAAAACGAACCGGGAGCTTAAATGCTTGTTTAAACCCATAAAACTTAGTCGTTCCGGTCATAACTGTCGGTGTTGAAATATCTAAGTTGAAATGTTCCTTTTCCAAAACGGTGCATAAGTTGCCTCCCACCATATTTCCAAGTTCACCTGTGAATGATTCGACCATTTCACCTTCGATATTCATCCCGAACATCGATAGGCCGATAGCATCAATGACTTCCAGGGATGTGTCAATGATCAGCCTGCCTTTAAAGGCACCCACAATATTAATAAGGACACTAATTTCCTTTTGTTCATACGGTTCAGATGTAAGGGCTGGGGATAGCACATCAAATTTGAGCGGGATGATGTTTGTCAATGACGATATGGCACCGTTAAGCAATTTTTGTATGTTCATCGCGTTGGTATCGGTACTCATGAAGGTACCCCCCTTCCATTTATGTCTAGAGTGATGATACCATGACTAAGGGCTCAAAGTATAGGTGAATTTCAATTTTTGTTTTGTATGTCGATAGTTTCTAAAAAAATGTTATGATTAGAAAGAGAAATCAGGGAAGGATCGAATACAATGTCTCATAGCGATATTTTGGAACGAACGGCTCTTTATGGCCAAGTTTTTAAAGAACATCATGATGAAGAGCGGGTCAAAAAGGCAACTTCATTGGCGCGGAAATTGGTAGACGAAGAGTTTGTCATCGGTTTTGCAGGTCACTTTTCAGCAGGGAAATCTTCAATGATCAATGCATTGACAGGAGAGGACCTATTGCCATCCAGTCCGATCCCTACAAGCGCCAACATCGTCAAAGTACGAAAGACCGAAACCGAATTTGCAATCATTCACAGAACAGACGGCACCTTGCTCAAATATGAAGGGCATGGTTTTCCAGAAGCGATCAAATCGTTCAGCAAGGACGACGCAGAAATCGAACTTGTTGAAATCGGTCATCCAGCATCCAATTTGCCTGAAGCCATTACGGTCATGGACACTCCAGGGGTGGATTCAACAGATGACGCCCATCGCTTATCGACGGAATCGGCACTTCATCTCGCCGATCTTGTTTTTTACACGATGGACTATAACCATGTCCAGTCAGAGCTGAATTTTAAATTCACAAAGGAATTATTGCGTTATAATCCGAATGTGTATTTGATCATCAACCAAATCGATAAGCATCGGGATAGTGAACTGCCGTTTGAAGACTTTAAACGGTCAGTTGAAGATTCTTTCCGTCTTTGGGGCGTCGAGCCGAAGGGCATCTTCTATACGTCGTTGCGCGCGAAAGAACTGCCACATAACGACTTTGAAAAGGTGAAATCCATCGTTGAAGGTTCCATGGTGAATTGGAAAGAGCATTTCTTAGTAAATGCGGAGCAATCTCTTTTGAAATTAAAAGAAGAGCATCTTGCATTTCTTGAAAGTGAAAGGAATGAACGTCAATTAGCATACGCCGACCTTGTTTCCGATGAGGACTGGAACCAAGTTGAAGAGCTCACCGGAGAATTGAAGAGTTTGAAGAAGCGCGCATCGCTTCTGTCTGGCGACGAATTTTATGCGACATTTGAAAGGGAACGGAATGAGTTGCTGCGAAATGCATCCATCAGTCCTTTTGAAACAAGAGAGCTGTTAAAGGAATATTTAGAATCCAAATCTCCACGATTCAAGGTCGGACTGCTTTTCGGAGCGAAGAAGACGGCTGAGGAAAGAGAAAAGAGAAAAGTAGCTTTAGCAAGTAATTTATCTAAACTCATACATACGCAAATTGAAGTGCATATGAAGGCTTTAATGAAAAACGTACTGAAAGATGCAGCGATGATGACGGATGAAAGGTCCATAGAGATAGATGAAATGGATTTGACGGTTCCGTTTGACGAAATAGATACGCAACTGAATGCGACGGACGCCATGACGGGCGACACCGTATTAAATATGGCGGAGCAGATGAAAACAGCAATCCAGCTCGTTTTTCGTAGAAAGACGGATGAATGGAAAAATGAGATGTCCAAGGTTGCAACGGCAACGGGCAATGAACAAACAGAGTCTTTGCTACACTCAGTCCGCACGCTTGAACAGAAACTTGCTGCAATTGCACAAGTCGAGGTAATCAACAATCAATTATCAAGTTTGAATGATCGAATAGCGAACCCTTCTTCAGACCTTTTAGCGAATAGCCGGTCATTGCTGAAGCAATGGGAAAAGAAATTGGACATTAAGGTAATTGATGTTGATCAGTTGGAAGCAGCGGCAAGTGAAACGATTACTGAATTAATCGAAGACCCTACATCGGTCGAAGAAATTCAGTCTGAGAGTGCTGATGCAAATAGCGTCATAAAGCAAGCCTTACACATTGCGGAGTCCGTTATGGATGTCCCGGGCTTCTTGGAAACAGCCAATTATTTACGGAATAAAGCAGACCGCCTTGCACAGCAGGAATTCACGGTTGCGTTATTTGGAGCTTTCAGTGCCGGCAAATCTTCATTTTCAAATGCGTTGATCGGGGATCGTGTATTGCCCGTTTCTCCGAATCCGACGACAGCTGCCATTAACAGGATCCGGCCACTTTCTGACGGAAAAGCGGATCGAACCGCAGATGTTCATTTAAAATCGGAAAAGCAGATGACGCTAGATGTTGCGTTTTCATTCGAAAAGCTTGGAGTACCGATATTAACATTAGAAGATGCATTCCAAAAGTCCGGAGAAGTGCTTCTCAAGGAATTGGAAGATGAAAGTTTGCATATCCATAAAACATTCATCCGGGCATTTGAAAAGGGCTATCCTGTCTATAAGGAAAAGCTTGGGACGACGATGAATGTTAATGAAGGGGAGTTCACCCGCTTTGTTGCAGAAGAAGATCGAAGCTGTTTCGTCGATTCCATTGATTTGTTCATCGATTGTCCATTAACGAAACAGGGCATCACGCTTGTCGATACGCCAGGGGCAGATTCAATTAATGCGCGGCATACTGATGTCGCTTTCGATTATATAAGAAATGCCGATGCGATTCTTTTTATCACTTATTACAACCATGCATTCGCAAGGGCGGATCGGGAATTTCTTATTCAACTTGGCCGAGTGAAAGATGCCTTTGAATTGGATAAGATGTTCTTTATCGTCAACGCCATCGATTTGGCTGCAAATGAAGAAGAGGCCGAAGCGGTCAAATCATTCGTCGCACAAGAGTTAATGACTTTTGGAATACGACACCCACGCGTGTATGGTATTTCAAGTCTGCAAGCTTTGGAAGCGAAACTTGCTGATCGGCAAGACGCTACGATGCATGCTTTTGAAAACCATTTCGAACGTTTCTTAAAAGACGATTTGAAAGGCCTGGCCGTGCAAGCTTTAGAGGAAGAGGTAGTCAAAACTGTCAGCCGGCTTGAAACATTGATTGAACGGACAGAATTGAACCAATCCCGTAAAGCGGAGCGGATGCTTGAGCTTGACCGTTTTGAGCAGGACATCCGTGCTCATTACGCACATGGCTTTGGAGAAGTGATCCGTAAGGCTTCTATCAATGAGTTGAATGAGTTGGTCTATTATATTTTACAACGTGTATTTTTGCGTTTTGGAGACTTTTTCAAGGAAGGCTATAGTCCATCGACATTCGCCAATTATCCTGCGGAAAAAGCATTGTCAATGGCGTTGGCTGAGACGGTGCAAATGGTCGGTTTTGACTTGATGCAAGAATTGAAAGTAACCAATTTGCGTATGCTCAACTTCATGAATAAGCAGTTGAAAGAACGCCAGCGTACCGAAATGCGCTTCCTATCGGAAAAGGATAATTCTATTTCAACTTCTCCTTACGAGGCGGAAGACGCTGAAATGCTTTCATTTACGGTACCTTTTGAAAACCCAACGGTCTATAAAGAGGTGAATCGTTCATTCAAAAACCAAAAATCGTTTTTCGAAAGAGGAGAACGCCTCGTTCTTAAAGAACAATTGGAAGAGCGATTAAAAGACGATGCTTCAATCTATTTAGGTAAAGAAAAAGAGCGGATTGAAACTTGGGCAGATCAGTGGATTGAAGCCGAAGCGGAAGGTCTTCGCCTCCATTTACTGACACAAAGTATTCAGCAGATTGAATCTGAACGATCACTTTTACAGGATACAGAGCAGTTGGATGAATGGCGTAAAGCCTTTGAAAAAATTCGATAAAGGGGTTGCATAGGGAATGGGAACAGTTTTCAAATCGATTAAAGAAGTAGACGTCCAGCAGGTTAAATGGATTGATGCACGATTTTCATTACAGGATAAAAACGCGGGGAAAAAGAAATACAAAGAAGGGCATATTAAAGGGGCGGTGTATTGGGATCTTGAAGATGATCTTTCCGATATGAATCAAAAATCGGGCAGACATCCTTTGCCTGACCATCATGCTTTAACGTCGTTATTTAGGAATAGCGGGCTGCATCTCGATGACGAAATTATCGTCTATGATGATGGGGGAAGCCCTTTCGCGGCAAGAGCGTGGTGGATACTTCAATATGCTGGGTTTAAAAATTCATTTATAGCACTGGAAGGGTATGAGGAACTGCTCGCTTCAGACACAGCTATGTCTAAAGAGATCGCGGCTCATGAAAAGACCGATGTCGTTCCTATGTGGGATGAACAAATTTTCGCCTCACGCCAGTTTGTTGAAAATACAGTTGCCGGGGAAACTGGCAACGTATTGCTCGACGCACGATCTGCGGAACGGTACCGCGGAGAAATCGAACCGATTGATCCCGTTGCGGGCCATATCCCTGGAGCGCTGAATTTTGATTGGGAACAGTTGAAAAAGGATGGCACGTTCGACATCAGTGGGAGCGTGCGGGATCAGCTGTCCACAGTTGTAAGCCCTCAAGAAGAAGTGACCGTTTATTGTGGCAGCGGCGTGACGGCCGCTCCAATGTACGCCATGTTGAAGGAATCCGGCTATAAACAGGTCAGATTGTATGTTGGAAGTTATAGCGACTGGATTTCGAGAGAAGAGATTGAAGTCGAAAAAAGTTGAAATGAAGGCGGAGTACTATGAAAATGCAATACGCGATTATCGGGGACATTCATTCCTCAAAAGAAGATTTAGAAAAAGTTCTTTCTCATATAAAAGAACAAGCGCCTGATGCAACTTTGATCGGCACGGGGGATTTGTTCGAATGTACAATTAGCAAACGCAATGTAGCAAGTAATAGATATACAAACCTTACCGAAGTGATGCTTTTACCTGAAGGATTTGTAGAAATGCTCACGTTCCCTTCAGTGATCGGCAATCAGGAAGAACGGATTTTACTCATTACGGAAACGGATGATCCATTGCTTGGCATCCTTTCCGCAATGCCTGAAAGAATTGAAGTGGGGGCAGGGGAAGTGGTCCATGGCCATCAATGGAAATGGGGCGGGGCACCTTGGTCATTAATTGAGGCCGAAGTGACGAAAAGTCTGACGTTCTACGGGCATAGCCACAGATCTGGTTTGCTGCGCGACGGGCATGAAGAGAAAGCAGTTCTGTTTGGGCATCCGTATGAAGTGAAGGACGTACAGACACTTGTTAATGTCGGGGCTGTGATTGAAGATAAGGAATGGGTGCTCTATGACAGCTTCAAAGACACCGTGACATTCATGAAGGCTGATTAGAAAACTTGGCGTTTGCCGACAATTGACAGGGTCGGCAAATGCTTTTTATGTTATTTCACGATCGTCCTGTTTATGGATAGCTTCTCGCGCGAGAGCATCTGCCGCTCTATTTTCACTGTCGGGAATCCATTTGATGAAGAAAAATTCAAACATCTCTGCAATGGACAAAATCTTACTCAAATACTCCTTATGCAATTCATTTTTCACAAACTCATTTTCTACAGCCGATACGACGGCTTTGGAGTCGGAGCGGGCTGAAACAATTCCAGTCGTCAGTTTTGCGGCCTCTTCCATGCCGCGAAGAAGCGCTATGAATTCCGCTGTATGATTGTTTGTCGGTTCAATCGGCTCCGAAAGTCTAATTTGCTGACCTTCTCCTTTGATGAAAATCCCGATTCCGCTTTTGCCCGGATTGCCGGCGCTTGCACCGTCCACATATAATTCGATCATCTTACATCTCTCCTTGACATAGTTGCAACTGATTGAAATGCGTACTAAAATGAATGAATGAACCGCTTGGGAGGCAACTATGGATAAATTAACAGTCATGAATGAAATCAATGAAGTGCTTGATACGTATTGTGAAGGATGTTTTGTGAAAAGGCAACTTGTTTCGGATATCGGAAAAACAGGCGCGCATCACTTCTGTATCCGTACGTGTACAATCGGGGAGCAATTGCGGTTTTTAGGAAGTGAAATGAATAAATTGACAAAATAATATCCCGCCAGAAAAAACTCGGCGGGATTGTTCATTATTTTTTCCATTACTTAATCGTCAAGACATTTGCCGCTTGGGGTCCACGGTTACCTTCTATGATTTCAAAGGATACGGTCTGGCCTTCATCCAAAGTCTTGAATCCATCTGACATTATACCAGTGTAGTGGACGAACACATCTTCACCGTTATCCGTTTCAATGAACCCATACCCTTTTTCATTGCTGAACCATTTTACTTTACCTTGGTACATGCTTATTCCTCCCTCGGCAATTCAATGTCTTCCCCATTATTAACATGGTTGTTTTTACTATACATGAATCGACATTATACGTCAACGATGTGCCTAAATTTTCAGTCGAGTTGTAAGCGAGTTATCTGTAACTATGTTGATTTCCGCTCCAGGCGGACGCTTTCCGCGGGCATGGCTTGAGCCTCCTCGGTCGCGAAAAACGCGCGCCCTGCGGGGTCTCAAGGCTCATGCTATTCCCGCAGGAGTCGCCGCCTTGCGCTGCAATCAACAGAACTTCTAATTACTAGAAAGTGGTGTTTATATGGATTCAATAATTGAAAAATGTACGGAACAAGTGATTGAAATATATGAGCAGTTTGATGCGAGTCATGACTTTGATCATATTTTACGTGTGATGAAAAACGCAGAGGAAATTGCAAAGACATTACAGGAGGCGGATCTGTCCGTTGTAAGACTGGCCGCTCTTTTACACGACGTGGATGATCCGAAATATCAAACGGTAAGCCGTGTATCTGCCAAGGAGTTGCTGCAATCATCAGGGGCTGACGAGGAAACGGCAGTGCGTGTTTTGGAAACGATTAAAAGTGTTTCATTCAATGGTGGAAACGAGGAAGAGATCGTTTCAATTGAAGGGGCTATTGTAAGGGATGCCGATCGACTTGACGCTATTGGGGCAATCGGGATTGCAAGGACTTTCGCTTTCGGAGGCGCAAGGGGAAGGAAATTGTATGACGCGAAAGAAAAAGCAAGGACGCATATGTCTGAAGCTGAATATCGTTCCAAAAATACTTCTTCTGTTACACATTTCTATGAGAAGTTACTTTTATTAAAAGAACTGATGGTGACAGAGGAAGGGAAAAGGTTGGCTGAGGAACGTCATGCCTTCATGCTTGCTTTCCTTGATCAGTTGAAGAGGGAAGTTGGTCTGGAAGGGTGAATTTTAGATTGCCGAGCCAATTAATTGTGGGACGGCTCATTTATTTTGAGATACGCTCGTTTCTTCCCGGAATCGCTCGTTTATTTCGACATGCGCTCGTTTCTTCCGGAAGCTGTTTGCAAATTCCCGTGCTCCATTTTAATATTGAGCATTATTTCCAATAAAAGAATTAGCATAAAAAAGACCATAAGAAAGGAAGCCATCAATGATACCAATTTCAATAGAAGCGTATGTGAAGAAGCATTGCGAGGGTAATCCTGGAGAAAATCCGCAAAAGTTAAAGGAAAATCTGAAACAAGCAGTGAAAGATAAGAAAAATGGAGCGACCTGCAGCAACTGCGGTCAGGAAATCTGGGCGATTGGCAGTGCGGTCGCCTATCAGGGATGTTTTTCATGTCTAACAGGGGAAGTGGATTCCTCTGAAGACTACGAGATCAAGGAAGTTTGTTGGTCCTAGAAAACTTGTAGTTCCATATAGGTAGAATCAAGCGGGCATCCTTCATTCGCCGAGGATACCCGCTTGTTTTAACGCTATTTCTGCATTTTTAATTTGCTGTTCGGTTTCAGCGATGACCGTGTGAAGGTGAATGCCTTCTTCTGCCAGCTTGGACAAGTAAACCGCATTGGCTTCTTGGATTCGCCGCATGAATTCTTTCACTTCTTGCCGGTTTGACACCATGATAGATGCGCTCAAGTCTCCATATACGGGATGCTCGATTTTCACGTCTTTTACCGTTAATCCGTGATCGACGAGTATATTTAACTCTTCTTCAGTCTGTTCCGGCGCGTGGTGGCAGACGAGTGTCCTTTCGATTTTCCCAGGTCCCTCCTGCGCATGCATATACATATATCCTTGGCTCGTTGCTATGATTGGTTCGTTTTTGGCTTTCAATAAAGTGATATCCCCAACGATTACTTGACGGCTGACGTTTGTCAGGTCTCCAAGTTCTTTGCCGGTCATCGGCTTTTCTGCTTTTTGCAACGTCTCCAAAATTAGTTGCCGGCGTTCTTCTCCCGGCATTTTTTCAATTCCGCTCACAATCATCCCTCCATCCTCCAGTTTACCATAACTGACCCTATCGTTTCGTGTATAATGAAGGAATACATATTGTGCTGAGGAATTTTGAGAGGAGACATCATATGCAAATTCAAGAAGTGACAGTTCGTAAGTTGAAAATGAGAATGAAAGAGCCTTTTTCGACGAGCTTCGGGACAATGCAGGATAAACATTTTCTCCTATTGGAAGTCTATGATGAAACGGGCAATCGCGGTTGGGGGGAGTCGGTAGCATTCGACACCCCCTGGTATACGGAAGAAACTGTAGAAACGAATTTACATATGATCCGGGATTTTCTTATTCCTTTATTAGTAGGAAAGGAAATATCCCATCCCGACCAAGTTAGCGACTTATTCGCGCCGATACGCAAAAATAAGATGGCGAAAGCCGCTCTTGAAGGAGCCGTCTGGGATCTTTACGCGAAACGGAAAGGAATTCCTTTAGCTGAAGCGTTAGGCGGAGAGCGTAAGCGGATTGAAGTTGGCATCAGCATAGGCATCCAGGAGAATCTTGATGATTTGATTGATAAGATTCAAGGTTATTTGGACGAGGGCTATAAAAGGATTAAAGTGAAAATAAAACCTGGTGCTGATATAGATGTGATTCGGGGGTTACGAACCGCTTTTCCGGAAGTACCCCTTATGGCAGATGCGAATTCAGCTTATTCACTCGATGATATCGGCTTGTTGAAGCAACTCGATGAGTTCAATCTTCTCATGATTGAGCAGCCGCTAGCTCATGATGATATTATCGATCATGCTATTTTACAAAGGGCGTTGAAAACACCTATTTGCTTGGACGAAAGCATCCTGTCTTTGGAAGACGCTCGTAAAGCGGTTGAAATGGGAAGCACCAAAGTTATCAATATTAAAATTGGCAGAGTTGGCGGGTTGTCCGAAGCGAAGCGAATCCATGATTATTGTATGGGAAAGGGAATCCCCGTCTGGTGCGGAGGCATGCTTGAGGCGGGAATCGGGCGGGCCCACAACATTGCCTTGACGACACTTCCGAACTTTATCCTCCCTGGAGACACTGCAGGTTCTTCCCGGTATTGGGAAAAGGATATCATTGAGCCGGAAGTGATTGTGGAAGATGGGTATATTCATGTCCCGGATGCGCCTGGAATCGGTTTTGAGCCTGATATTAATACGATCGATGAATTCACAACAGCGACTTGGAAATTCAAGGCCGAGTGATCTGTTTTGGCTTTTAGATGCAACTTCTCCGATAGATTTTCCGTCTAATGGATTGATGAAGTGCGTTTTTTCCAGTAAAATGAACATAGGTTTTTGTAGAGAGGAAGTTTTATGTGAAAAAATTAATCAGTGCCCTTGCAGTCGCTTCAATCGTTCTTCTGCTAACCGCCTGCAATAATTCAAGTGGGGCTCAAAAGAAAATGACTGCCGGGGATTTGTTGGATAAATCACAAGAAGCGATGGAAGAATCGTTAAAAGCTGTACGAGCCCATATCGTTTACGATGATTACGCGGTAACTGTCTATGATGGCGATGTTGAAAACCCTGAAAAAGCGGGCGGAAAATTCGATATGAAGATTGATGCATTCCTGGATCCGATGAAAGTACGCCAGAAATCAATCATTTCTCCGCGTGGTGTGAGAAGCTGGAAGCAAGATTTATATCAAGTGGGCGACCGGACGTTTGCAAAGCCTGAAGCTGAAAAAGAGTGGGAAGAGCTGCCGTCTGGATCGATCGAAGAAACGTTCGGCACATTGGTTGCCGAATCGCACCCGATGCTTGACCTATCCAAATTTAAAGAATTCGAGGATGAATTTATCCTCGAACCGATCGAGTATGGATATGCATTGAAATTATCTTTGGACCGTAACGACTACAAGCGGATTAAAGAACTTTTCCCAGATATCGGACCATCTCAGGATGGCTTCAACATCGTTGACAAAATTGAATTGGTCATCACTTTCAATAAAAGCACATCTTACGTGACGAGCTTCAAATGGTCTTCTGATATGAGGAATTATAGTGATGGGAATTCATATCGCTCTCGTCAGAAATTAAATGCGACGTATAGCTATTTCAATGATATTGATGATTTTAATGTTCCAAAGGAAGTAAATGATTTGATAGCACAATGAAACAGGCATCTTGGAAATTCAGTGAAAACTGAGTTTCCAAGATGCTTTTCTTTTGGTCGTTTCCTGATAAAAGCAGACCTGCTCGCCATTCTGTTGCGCAACGGCTCGTTTATTTCCAGAACGGCTCATTCTGTCGCGCAACGGCTCGTTTATTTCGAGAACGGCTCATTCTTTTGCGCAACGGCTCGTTTATTCCGAGAACGGCTCATTCTTTCGCCCAACGGCTCATTTGACGTTTTATTATGATTGTAAGACATTTTTTTATTCCCATTAACAGCTATTTAATTTTCACTATCACTTTCCCTTTCGCCCTACCAGACTCTACATATTCCATCGCTTTTTGCGCATCTTCAAAAGGAAAAACACTGTCAATGATCGGTTTGATTTTACCGGCCTTTATAAAGTTCGCGATTATACGTAATTGCTCTCCACTGGGTTTCATAAACAAAAACGTATAGTGAACATTATGCTTTTTTTCAAGTGCAGTCAGTTTGTGGCTTGCTGCTGAAAACAACAACGTCTTAAAAAATCCGGAACCATATTCTTTGCCGAAGCGAGCATTCGGTAATCCCGAAACGGAGGCAATTTTCCCTCCGCTTTTGACCACTTCGAATGACTTTTCAAGTATCTCGCCTCCAAGTGTATCAAATACAGCATCATAGTTTTTCAGTATTTCTTCAAATCGTTCTGTTTTGTAATTTATTACTTCATCTGCACCAAGAGATTTTACTAAATTCGCTCCTGCCTCACTCGTAGTCGTTGCAACGGTGGCGCCCATTAATTTGGCCAGTTGAATCGCAAAGGTACCGACGCCGCCAGCACCTGCTTGAATTAAAATCTTTTGTCCTTTTTGTACTTGCAAAATGTCTACGAGGGCTTGATAGGAGGTTAATCCAACTAGTGGGATTGACGCTGCTTCTTCAAAACTCAAATTGTTAGGCTTTAAGGCGATGTCATCCTCATGAAGAGCGATATATTCAGCAAAAGTACCAATTTTACTCTTACGTGGACGTGCATATATTTCGTCACCAACTTTAAAGCGTGTCACTTTTGCGCCGATTTTTACAACGACACCGGAAAAGTCATTCCCTAAGATAAAAGGCATTTTATACGAAACTAATAATTTCACTTTCCCATCGCGTATTTTAAAATCAACCGGATTAATACTAGCTGCATGAATTTCCGCGAGTACTTCATATTCTTCAATTTCAGGTATGGGTACTTCAGCCAAACGCATTGGAACTTTCCCATATCGATCAATTACCATTGCTTTCATAACCTATACCTCCAAATAATTTCCGTTTACATTCCTGCATTTCAATAAAAGTCCTGCATGTACTTATCAATATCCAGCACAAGCTTACTTAATAAACCTAATTCTGTACGTACATTAATGTAATAGTAATTTTTTGTCCCTTCTTTGCGCATTAATATAACACCGGCTTCTCGCAAAATCTTCAGATGATGGGACACGGCAGGGCGTGAAAGATGGGTTTGTTCCGTGATTTCACCCACACGCAACCCTGTTTGACAATCCGTCCCCAGTAGTACTAACAAGATTGATTGTCGCGTTTCATCACCGATTGCCAATAATACTTTTTGGCAATTAATAAAATCCTCTTTGATCATTTGGAGTTGATCCTGCTTATCCATTAGTCAAACACCTCCAACCGTTAGTTTAATCGTTTAAGTCGATGAACTGTATCAATGAATACAACAATATACCACTGCTATGTTAGGTGCAATATTGAGAAAGCAAATCGAGACGAATAGATATTGAAGGGGGAAGGAAGATTGCCTTACTAAAATCTCAAGGGATCTAAAAACTTGAACAACTATGAATAATTCAGCTTCAGTGATAAAATATGGAATAACAGTCCGATTCTAAGCAGCCTTTTTCCTTTTTCTTCAATACTTTAAATTTGCAGCTTTCTTATCGGATAGATTCTTTTTTTATAGTTATTTCATAAGCTATCTTGTCTTAATTTTGAACACTCCTTTGTGTTACTTTGCAGCGAAATATTTGGTTAAGGTGATTAGGAAAATAATATGTGTTAGGTTTGAATAAAAAATATGTTAAGCAATTTTTAAATTAGAAAAAGTGAGTAGTGGACAAAACGACCAAGCTTATTGGGCACAAAAACGGTATAATGCCGGCACCCGTTTTGCATATAATGGCCAGTTTGCGAAGCATTCACGAGGGGGAAAATATGGGGATTCTAAAAGGGAAAATAGCAATTGTCACTGGAGCAAGTCGTTCCCAAGGTATTGGCTCTGCAATTTGTTTAATGCTTGCGGAAGCGGGCGCCGATATCTTTTTTACACATTGGAGCAATTATGATGAAAACGAAGGTGTTGGAGTAGAAAAAGGCTATCCAACAGTTTTAAGTAACAAGATAAAAAACATGGGTGTACGTTGCCATCATATGGAGATTGATCTGTCTAAGCCAGATGCACCAACAAATATTTTAAATCATGTCGAAGAAACTCTCGGCGTTGCAAGTGTATTAATAAATAATGCAACCTATGAAAAACTAGCTGACTTCCGTACTTTAACTGCAGAAGTTCTCGATAGACATTATCAGATAAACAACAGTGGCACCATTTTACTGAGCACAGAATTTGCCAAAAGGTTTGAAAGAGCTTTCTCAGGAAAAAGCGGTGGAAGAATCATTAACCTAGTCTCAAAAGGACCGGATCCCAATAATTTAGCCTATATTGCTTCGAAAGGTATGATCATTGCACTAACTGAACCACTTTCAGTTGGACTCGCCCCTATTGGCATTACCGTAAACTCAGTTGACCCGGGACCGACTGATTCGGGTTGGATGGATAAAGCAACTAAAGAGTCTTTGTCACGACTTTTTCCTACCGGAAATGTTGGAAAGCCAGATGATGCTGCAAGGTTAGTAAAATTTTTGGCGAGTGATGAATCTGCATGGATTACTGGTCAAGTTATCAAATCTGAAGGTGGATTTGTAGGCAGATAGAATACTATAAACAGACATGATTAGGGGATACCAATCAGAAGAACAAAAATCTAGAATCAATTTAGGGGATGCATACGGAAGTGAACTACCACCTCAAGATATATACTTAAACAACCAGGTTCTTTACTTGAAGATTGGAGTTGCTAAGACGGTTTTTTTGTTCAACCAAAGAGGCCGTTTAGTTGAACTAGAAGGTATTATTGCCAATGCGTTGAATAAGTAAATTATTGCAAAAGGGGCAGCCGAATTTTTAAAGCATAAAGTGAGGGGGAGGATCATGAAGAATAAAGAAGCGCGAATAAGTAAGATTCCAATATTGCTTTGCATTTTCATCATTTTTTTGGGTTCAATCTATTACAGAAATTTCTTTAAACCAAAAAACACGCTTGAACTATATCAGGAACTGGCTTTCGATAAAAGTTTTGAGGATGTTCAGAAGAAGTTGATGGAAAAGGGGTATGAAGACAATATTACAGAAGAAGATTTAAACGCTATTCAAGAGGGCTCACTGTATAAGCCGAGCCAGTTCACAATGCTTGAATACTATGATAAAACTTTTGTCATCTTGACTACTCCAGGATCGGAGCGCTTAAAGATTCTCTCTGTCACGGAATTACCAGATGATATCAGACAGTTCTTTTCGGAGCTGGTAGAATAAGAACTATCTAAACAAAGGATCGTAATTGTTTACATTGGTAGTATATACTTTGGAGATGTTAAGAGAGGGAATCCATTCCTATAGGAAATACCTTGAATGGATTATTTAATTGAATTAAGACACAAGCAGATACCTTTGTAGATCTGCTTTTATTTATGGGTACAAACACATCTCTATTAACACACAATCATAGTGCCCCTGAATTTTGGAACCTTGGGAAGGGTACTTATAAAATAATTATGGAAACTAGTATCGTAAATCAGCCTGCAAAAAATCAAACCATTTAACGGTTAAAGTGTTTAGAAGTGCTGTGTAATCTAAAAAGAGTAGAGGAAATCCTTCTACCCTTGATCTATATCTTCTTTCTCTTTCAAATGTTCTTCATAAGCTTCTTTTTCATCTAATTTTGGCTCATCCTTTGATAGCCTTTTATGGATGTCATTTAAAAGGTACAGTCCTCTAAACAAGGAACCTGCAACTATGCCGAAGGCAAGTAAGCCACCAACTAAGGGTCCCGTAAAAAGCAACAACAAATAACCTAATATAACTGATAAAATAATTGATATTATCAAATACAAAGTAAATCCCCCTCTCACTCTATTTATCTGCAAATAAACTTATCCTTTAATTTCCATAATTACACCATATCTATAATTTATTTAAAAACAACAAAGTTTACGAAAACAGCCTTTCTGTATCTACATTCTATAAAAGAGAAAATCTGCATGTTTATTCTAATGTTATTAAAATACTTTAGGATTTTCTCTTATTATTTTTTTACCATTGGACTTGTACCTCCTTGTTTGACTAAGGAAAAGAATAACATAATCCAAATTATGCGTAAAGAGAATTCTGAATACTATTTGTGTTTTGATTACCTTTTCTAAGGTATTAGGAGGAACTATGGTAAAATGTTAAGAAGTTTAAAGTTGACCGATTGGAGGAATGATTTGTGAAATCGATAAAGGTTTATCATTATGATGCGTTTAGTAAAGAACCTGATCAGGGAAATCCTGCGGGTGTGGTGTTAAATGGTGATGAATTGACTGATGCAGAAATGCAAGAAATTGCTTTCAAAGTGGGATTTAACGAGACTGCTTTTCCAGTTAAATCAGATGTAGCGGATCTTAGAATACGATTTTTCACACCCGGGCATGAAATGAATTTATGTGGTCATGCAACAATGGCAACTGTTTATGCTTTAAAAAGTAAAGGGTTATTGGGAGATAAAACCAAGTTAACAATAGAAACAAACGCTGGCATTCTTCCAATTAAAATTAACACATCTGTTAATAGTGAACTATTTATAACAATGAAACAGGCTTCCCCTCAGTTCAAGGAATTTGCAGGTTCAAAAGAAGATTTAGCCAACTCAATAGGAATAAATGAAACAGATCTTCATGCTGATTTACCGATACTCTATGGAAGTACAGGAATTTGGACACTTCTACTACCGATAAAACGGCTTTCTGCTTTTAAAAAAATGGAGCCAAATAATAAGCAGTTTCCTGAAAATTTAAAAGAAATGCCTAAATCATCCGTTCATCCTTTTTGTTTGGAAACCTATGATTCTAATGCTGATATGCATGCTCGACACTTCTCCTCGCCGTATTCAGGTACTATTGAGGACGTTGTTACGGGTACAGCCTCAGGGGTAATGGGGGCATATTATGCTAAATACATAAATAACAATTTTAAAGAACCGTTAAATCTAATAGTCGAGCAAGGTCATGAAATTGGAAAAAAGGGTCAAGTAAGGGTACAAGTTTCTAAGAATGAAGATAACTATGATGTAGAAATTACTGGAAATGCAGTATATGTTAAAGAGTTAGATGTTTTATTAGAAAACTAGTGTTGAAATAGAGAGTGTTTTATCAACCCCAGTAGGATATAACGCAAATAATTTTATCTTGCGATTGTAGAAGGCATCTATTCTTAAACGGATAGATGCTTTTTCATTTGTACAAAGCGGGGCTAAGAGACTGGATTGCAACATTTCACTTTCCATTTTTCCCGATTTCCAATAAGGACCATTGAATATGAATGTCTGTTCTGCATATAATGGTAAGAACAAGTGTTCTTTTGGAGGGATGTGCAATGTATGAAGATTTGCCAGACCGAAAAATTGTTTGCCTCGACATGCGAAGTTTCTATGCGAGCTGCGCAGCGGCGATGGAAGGGCTTGATGTCATGGATACGCCGATCGCCATCATTGGCAATAAAGAACGGAAAGGGGGCATCGTCCTCGCCGCTTCTCCTGCATTGAAGAAGGAATTCGGCGTACAGACCGGTATGCGGCTCTATGAAATTCCTGATGATCCGACCATACGACTAATCGAACCGAAAATGCAATTTTACATCAATGTGTCAATGGAGATCGCCAGGCATTTAAATCGCTATGTACCGAAGGAGGCAATCCATGTCTATTCCGTCGACGAAAGCTTCATTGACCTCGGGGGGACGGAGCGGCTATGGGGACCGCCGGAAGAGACGGTTAAGCGGATACAGGATGAACTCGTCGATCAGTTCCAGCTCAGATCCGCCTGCGGCATGGGACCCAATATGCTGATGTCGAAACTGGCTCTGGATTTGGATGCGAAAAAGACCGGATTTGCCCGTTGGGATTATGAAGACGTGCCAAAAAAGCTTTGGCCGGTCGCGCCGCTTAGTCGCATGTGGGGAATCGGCAGCCGACTTGAAAAAACGTTGAATCATATGGGGATTTTCTCGGTAGGGGATTTGGCGCATACTCCTCTCGAACGACTTGAACAGAAATTCGGCGTCATGGGCAATCAATTATATCACCATGCGCATGGCATCGATTTATCGGATCTCGGAGCGCCGCTTGTGGAAGGCCAAATCAGCTACGGAAAAGGGCAAATCCTTTATCGCGATTATACGAAGCGAGAAGATATTCTGACAGTCATTCTTGAAATGTGTGAGGATGTCGCATTGCGGGCGAGGGAAGCAGGCAAGGCGGGGCGCACGGTCCATTTGTCCATTGGTTATTCGAAAAACTCACTTGGCGGCGGATTCGGCCGCTCCCGTTCAATGCACGAAGCGACAAACGACACGATGGAGATTTACCGACTTTGCACAAAGTTGCTCGACGAATTCCATGACGGCCGCCCCGTACGGCGCATCGCCATCAGTTTAACAAATCTCGAAAACGAATATGCCATGCAGCTCAGCTTATTTGATCAGCATAAATGGCGCAATCGTCAACTTGGTGAGGCAATGGATGCATTGCGCAAAAAATATGGCTCCACGGCTGTGCTCCGTGCCGTATCCTACACCGACGCAGGCACAGCCGTCCATCGTTCAAAACTGATCGGCGGGCATTACAAGTAGGTGCAAAAAAGACCGTCCGGCTGCACAGGAGTCGGACGGTCCCAATTCTTATTTTTCCAAAGACAGATATCGGCGTTGCCGGTAGGTATGAACGGACGCAATAAACAGCAAGCTCGCTGCCAACAAATATGTGATCCGCACATCCACTACTTCGGCCAGCATCCCGAAAACCAAAGAACCTATTGCGAATAGAAGGGAAACAATCGTACTTTGTGCCGCATAAATTTTAGGAAGCTCTTCGGGGGTGGCATTTTTCTGTAAAAAGGTATCTGTTGCAATCCCTTTCAGCTGTTGAAAGATCCCGCTGAAGCAGACGATAATAAGGGATAGCCAACCAATCTGCGTATAGCCGAAAAGAAACGTGATGATGCAGATGCCGAAAGAGGAAATGAGCAATACCGGTTTTAACTTTGTCTCGCCCCAAGAAGCGAAACGGGAAAATAGAATCCCGCCAAGCAGCATGCCGATAAAAAATGACGTATTGATATAGCCCCACCACGCCTCGGATTTCTGAAGAACTTCCGCGACGAAGACATAGAGGATGGAGGCGATCCATACGACATTGGCAATCGCCTCAAAGGCAATGAGAATATGAAGACTTCTATACAAAGGATGTCGCCATATTGTCTTCCATCCTTCTGTTAATTCATCGGCGCGCCGAGTGGAAGCTTCCTTTCCCGTAAAGCGGGTAGCATCTACGATGTACAGTAAAAGGATTGTCGACGCTGTATAACATCCCACTGTAAACACGATAACCCATTGACCGCCCAAAAAAGCAACAAGTAATCCGCCGATCGCCCATCCACCTAAATTGATTGTCTCGTAAACAATAGAAAAGAAGCTATTCGCCTTCACAAGTTCATGTGGAGGAACGAGACGCGGCAGCATGGATTGGCTCGCTGGTGTAGCCCAGCCATCCAAAAATGCAATCATTAGCACGAAGGCTAATACGACGGGTACGACAGGAACGAGCAAAGAGATTAGCAATGCCAACATGCCCAATGCCACAGTTTTGAAAAACTGTGAATAAACAAGCAGCTGTTTCAGAGGATACCGATTGATCAGCAAAGGAGAAAACAACCCGCTGACGAAACGGCCAAACATATTAAAGAAAGGCACTAAAGCCAATATGAAAGGTGACTCTGTCAGGCTATATAAAACGGAGATCAGCCCGACAATGTAAAAGATATCACCTGAATTCGCGAGCGCTTGGCTCATCCAAAGCAAACGGAAAGACCGATTTTTCATTCTTACTGCCCCTTTACAATCATAATAATTAATTCTGATTGGTACAGAGCAGGTTTTACACTCGTCTAATCCCCCTTCAAAGAAAGAAACATCTAGATATACATGTGAAGCGACTTAATGCATTCATTCGAAAATTAATATAGGGAGTAAGAATGAAGAAAGTTAATAGTCAATTTCTTCTATTATAACGAGGAGAAGGAACTGCGTCCAATAGTTTTCTATAAAATTATTATGTAAACTATTTGCGAGTCGGGAAAACTTTTTTATTAAATTAATGGGGGAGATGAGCAGATGATCCGAGACCGAGGCCGTATCAAATGGACCGCAATGATGCTTCCTGAGCATGTCGAACAGCTGCGGGACTGGCAAAAGGAAGACCAACATCAAATAAGGGAGCAACCTGACGAACAGCAACTGGAAGAATGGAATTATCAAATCCGAGAGGCTGTCGAACGAGACCTCTCGCTTACTGTTCATTATTGGCAAGACGAAAAAGTAATGACAGCCAGCGGGATTGTCAGGAAAATTAATAGGATGGAAGGCGAACTTCAGTTGATTACCCCGACAGGAGAGGTATGTCGAGTACCATTTGTCAACCTAAAAAGTATTTCAGATTTCGAATAATTTGAGACTCGTACCTTTTCTATTGTTCAGAATTTTGGTAGACTATTCAGGGACAGAGAAAAAGAGTAGGGGGAATACTGTGAAAGTCTTACTGCAGCTTAGCTGGTTTTTCAAACAACGGAAGAAACAATATGGACTGGGAATCGCGGCGCTCGTGTTCGTTTCCTTATTGCAATTGCTTCCTCCGAAAATCATCGGCTATATCGTCGATGATATTACACTGGGGACATTGACGGCACCTCAATTGACAAAGTGGCTAGTCATTTTGGCGGTTGCGGGAGTTCTGATGTACGCATCGCGCTATTATTGGCGAGTCATGATTTTCGGCTCCGCGGTCCTGTTATCCAGGACAATGCGCGAGAAACTATTCAATCATTTTACACGGATGTCGCCTTCGTTTTATCAGAAGAGACGGGTCGGGGATTTAATGGCTCATGCGACCAACGACATCAACGCCGTGCAACAGACGGCAGGAATGGGGATTTTGACGCTCGTCGATTCCATTTCCACAGGAGGATTCGTCATTTTGACGATGGCTTTAACCATCAACTGGAAATTGACGTTAATCGCACTGATTCCTTTTCCATTCATGATTTTCCTGACAAGCTATTATGGCAGATTGCTGCGTCGTCGCTTCCGTTTCGCACAAGAGGCGTTCTCCAATCTGAATGATAAGACACAGGAAAGCATTTCTGGCATTAAAGTAATCAAAACATTTGGACAGCAAAAAGAAGATATTGAGGACTTTACTGATTTATCGACAGACGTTGTCGCTAAAAACATGAGAGTGGCGAAAGTCGATGCATTATTTGATCCGACGATTACCGGAATTTTTGCCCTATCCTATATTCTATCTTTCTACTTCGGAACAAAATTCATCATTTCCGGAGATATGTCTATCGGTGACATGATCGCATTCAGTACATATCTTGGATTACTCACATGGCCAATGCTTGCCTTCGGGTTCCTATTCAATATTGTGGAACGCGGAAATGCATCGTATAGTCGGATCACGGAATTGTTATCCATCGATCCGGATATCCAGGACGTCACGGGGGCTATCGACAAACGTCCAGAAGGGGATCTCCACTTTGACATTGACGAATTCAAGTTTCCGGATGATCAAACCCCAGCCCTCCATAATGTCCACTTCACCTTAAAACGTGGAGAAACGCTCGGCATTGTCGGGAAGACCGGGTCAGGAAAAACCGCCATTTTGAAATTGCTTCTACGGGAATTTGAAGGCTATAAAGGAAGCATCGTGTATGGCGGACATCCGATCAATAAATACAAACAGCAGCGTTTGCGTGAGTCGATCGGTTATGTGCCTCAGGATCATTTCCTTTTCTCGACGACAATTGCAGAAAATATTGCATTCACGAATCCGAAAATCGATCGTGAGAAAATTTACGAGGCGGCAAGCCTTGCCCATATCCATGAAGATATTTCAGGGTTTGCGGAAGGTTATGAAACAGTTGTGGGAGAGCGCGGTGTTTCATTGTCCGGCGGTCAGAAGCAACGTGTATCGATTGCGCGGGCTCTTATTATGCAACCTGAATTATTGATTTTGGACGACTCACTGTCAGCGGTCGATGCAAAGACAGAAGAGGCGATCCTTGAATCATTAAAACGCACACGGACAGGAGAGACGACAGTCATCACGTCGCACCGTCTGAGTGCAATCCAGCATGCCCACAAAATCATCGTTCTGCATGAAGGAACGATTGTTGAGGCAGGAACGCATGAGGAATTGCTTGCTATGGACGGCAGATATAAAGAAATGTATGACTTGCAACAATTGGAAGTGCTTGTCGAGCAAGGAGGGGAAGAATGATGCAGATGGAAAAGCAGCCTAAATTGACGGCGAAGGACCAATGGAAGGTATTCAAAAGGCTTATGCGCTATACGATTCCGCATAAGGTAAGCATTACAATTGCATTGGTCTTGCTTGTTCTAACAATAACTGGAAGCATTGTAGGCCCTCTCATTATTCAATCATTCATCGATGATTATTTGACACCGCTTCAGTTTCCGAAAAATGAAGTCCTGACACTTGCGCTCGTCTATATCGGATTACAATTGTTCATCGTGGTAGTATCGTATTTTCAACTGCTGCGCTTTCAAGACATCTCATTGAAAATTATCCAGCAAATGAGGATTGATGTTTTTTCAAAAGTACAAGGTCTTGGTATGCGTTATTTTGACAAAACACCGGCAGGAAGTATTGTATCCCGCGTGACAAACGATACAGAATCGATAAAGGAAATGTTCACCAGCGTAGTTGTCACATTCCTGCAAGCGATTTTCGTTCTCGTCGGTGTCTTCATCGCATTATTTTCACTGGATGTAAAATTAACGTTCGCTTCAATGCTTTTGCTTCCATTGTTCTTGGCGATCATCATTGTCTACCGACGATACAGTGCCGATTTTTATCAGGATATCCGGGAACGCTTAAGTCAATTGAATGCCAAAATTGCAGAGTCATTGTCTGGAATGGGCATGGTGCAAGCATTTAGACAAGAGCAACGACTATCCAAGGAATTTGATGACATTAATGAAGGCCATTACCGGGCAGGTATGCGGAATATCAAGTTCGATAGTATTCTGCTTGGCCCATTTATCGATTTACTCTATGCGTTGGCAATTGTCTTCGTGCTTGGGTATTTCGGATTCATGTCACTAGATAGCGCAGTCGAAGTCGGTGTCATTTATGCATTTACAACATTGATCGGCCGTTTATTCCAGCCGGTTCAACAAGTGATGCAACGGATGTCCATCTTCCAACAAGCGCTCGTTTCAGCATCGCGTGTATTTAAACTGATGGACGATCCTGATATGGAACCTGAACAGCAGGAAACGAAGCATAAGGAAATTCAGGAGGGAACTATTGAGTTCCGCGATGTTACATTTTCTTATGATGGGAAGAATGATGTGTTGAAAAACATATCCTTCAAGGCGAACGCAGGGGAGACCGTTGCATTGGTCGGCCATACAGGAAGCGGAAAGAGTTCCATCATCAATCTGCTCATGCGTTTCTATGAATACAATAAAGGGGAAATCCTGATTGACGGCGTTTCATTAAAAGATTTACCGAAAGAGGAATTGCGTAAGAAAATAGGACTCGTCCTTCAAGATCCATTCCTTTTCTATGGAGATATCGAAAGTAATATCCGTCTGCACAATGAGGATATGTCTTCAGAAGAAGTACGTGCGGCTGCAGAATTTGTTCAAGCAAATGAATTCATTGAAAAACTGCCGGATAAATATTCACAAAAAGTGACTGAACGCGGTTCAACGTTCTCAAGCGGACAACGCCAACTCGTTGCATTCGCCCGGACGATTGCAACGAACCCTAAGATTTTAGTCTTAGACGAAGCGACCGCCAATATTGATACGGAAACAGAAGTCGCCATACAGGCAAGCTTGGAGAAGATGAGGAAGGGAAGAACGACAATCGCGATTGCTCACCGTTTGAGCACAATCCAAGATGCAGAACTCATTCTCGTGCTGCATCAAGGAGAAATCGTTGAGCGCGGCACCCATCAACAGCTCCTTGCACAAAAAGGATTGTATTTCATGATGTACCAGTTGCAAAATGGAATAATGGACGACGCTATTTAAAAATGACTGGTCCGCATGCATTGTTAACTCGATGCATGCGTTTTTTTTATTTAGACCTAGATCAAAAGTCTTGTTTTGGTGATATGTTTCAGGATTCGATAGATATCCTGAGGAATCTGATAGATATCCTGCCATATTTGATAGATATATTTCATTATTCAATAGATATGCACCGCTCC
>NZ_BJYL01000025.1 GCF_007991495.1 Sporosarcina luteola
CATAAACATTTCACAGTTAAAATCAGCGATATTTGATTCCGGATTTGGTACGATGGGGAGAGAAAAATGAAGGGGAGAGAATGATGGCGACTGATTTGAATATATTTCTTGCATTCGGCGCGGGTTTTCTAAGCTTCATATCGCCGTGCGTCCTGCCGCTGTATCCGGCATTCATATCTTATATTACCGGTATGTCGATTGATGAGCTGAAATCCGATTCGAAACGGATGAACCGGAACGGAATGCTTCACACGATTTTCTTTTTACTTGGATTTTCAGTTGTATTCGTCTTTTTAGGGTTTAGCACATCATTTGTCGGGAACTTCTTTGTACAGTACAAAGATTTGCTGAGACAAGTTGGGGCCATTTTCATTGTTGTTTTCGGACTGATGGTCATTGGGTTGTTTACGCCTAAGTTTTTAATGAAAGAACATAGACTGCAATTCAAAAATCGCCCTGCAGGCTACTTGGGTACTGCTTTAATTGGACTTGCATTTTCAGCTGGATGGCAACCGTGCATGGGGCCAATCATTGGAGCGATCATCGGATTAGCGGCTGCGAATCCTGGTTCCAGCATGTTGTACATGATGATGTATGTATTAGGTTTCGCAATTCCATTTTTCATTTTGTCGTTTTTCATTACGCGGCTTGGATGGATTCGCAGAAACAGCAACCTTATTATGAAAATCGGAGGCTATGTGATGATTGCATTCGGTCTTCTGTTATTCTTTGATGGCATCACATTTTTAACAAGCTTACTCAGCCCGATTTTCGGGGATTTCCAAGGTTTTTAATTCCGATTATTGCCCCCATCTGAGCTCTAAGATACTGATGGGGGCAACTTGGATTTACTGCTAGAGAACGTATGCAATCGATGTTGAAGTGGAGGAATTGCCGATGAAAGAGGTCGGATCTTTTGAAAAATGGGTAGAAATATTGGCTACAGAGCCGCAAGTTTTGTTGTTTGTCAAAACGGATCATTGTTCTGTATGTGAAGGACTCTATCCGCAAGTAGCTGAACTTGAAAAGGACTATCCATTCCCTTTTTACAAAGTGAATGCAGCTCAAGTTCCTGAGATGGCAGGGCAGCTATCTTTATTCACCGCTCCTGTTGTCCTATTGTTCCATCAAGGAAGAGAAACAGCCCGATTTGCGAGGTTCGTTCAAATGGAACAGTTAAGACTTCGGATGGATGAGTTGACGGAGTGGGGGAATGAACATGCTTAAACTCCGCGAGCTCGTTGATTTTATTTTCACCGAAATTCCTTCTGTCTACTTAATCGTCGGATCGACGCTGTTGTTTCTTTTCATGGGAACGTTAGCGTTCTTCGTTAGAGCCAAGGCTGCTAAAAAACCGATTTCGCCGAAAAGGATCATTTTGCCGCCGCTGTTCATGTCGACAGGGGCGTTGATGTTTTTATTTGAAGAATTTTGGGTGCCCTTGCCCCAAGTGATTGAATCGATATGTGTCGGGTTGTTGTTTTCATTGATTTTGATTAAGACGACAAACTTTGAGAAAAAAGACGACAAGCTTTATTTGAAAAAATCAAGGGCTTTCCTGTTCATATTACTTGGCTTGTTAGTCATACGCCTCGTCGCAAAATTGATATTAAGCAGCTCCATTAATGTCGGAGAACTTGGCGGCATGTTTTGGACATTGGCATTTGCTATGATTTTGCCATGGCGGATCGGAATGCTTGTGAAATACTATCAACTGAAAAACAGTTAACGATGCTAAGCAAAAGAGGCCTCCTATTTAATATAGGATGGCCTCTCTTTTGAGTTATTGAAATAAGTGCTCATATGGCGTCATGTCAACCTTCATCTGATCCAATTTTTTTCGAAGGAAATTATGATCGCGTTTCGGCGTAGCGACAATGTAACCGTGGATAATATGATCAAAGCCGATTGTCTTTGCACGGTCTTTCAATGCGATTTCGCCGATTTTAGCGGCAATTTTCTGTTTCGCGACGTCTCGGAACAATTCTGGAACGGGGCTGACGAGTTCATTTAAAAGAGCTTTCGCTTCCTCATTCCAAAGATGAAGGGATTCATTCACATAATGTTCTTCCCAATCAAGCGTCGATTTGCCGTCCGCTTTCGGGAACACCTTCAAGAATTTACGGAACATGAAAAAGCCACCGATCCCGAAAAGACCAATAAGGACGACGCACCAGAAAATGATGAACCACATAAACAAATCTTGCAACTGTCTTCACCTCTTCCATTCTATTCACCATTATAAGAGCTTTTTTGAAAAAATACACGGACAAAGTATCCTTTTGTGTATTTCAAGTCTATATAACGTGTGAAAGGAGGGGAAAGCAGATGGCGACAATCGAATTCAGACATGCAGTTGGCAAGGTGTATTTTGACGCAGGAATGACGGAAGATGGGAAATTGATCCGAAAGACAAAATCCTATCGTCACGTTACAGAAGGAGTAGATGCAGATAATTTGCATAGTGCTCTTTCACAATTGGCACAGCTCTCCGAGTATCCATTTATCGGAGCGGAGAAAGTGGAAACAGCAGACATTATGAACTAATTGGAAAGGAGAGATGAAACATGGCGAAAACGCTACAATTAAACTTTGTAACGGCAGCTGGGAAACAGACATCGCTCACAGTCGATGAGCCGCGAGCCGATCTGTCACCAACTGAAGTGGAAGCGGCAATGCAAGAAATCATCAGCTCAGGGGTGTTTCAAGTGGACGGATCACCACTGGAAACAGTAAAAGGCGCCCGAATTGTCGAACGTACAGTAACTGATCTAATAAAAGCATGACAAATGGCTCTCCAGTAACATACTGGGGAGCTTTTAGTCTGTATGTAATAGATATAGGATTGAAGCGGAAATCCGTGCCAAGCGGTACCTTAATTCAACGTCTAAGTAAAGGAGAGTGTCAGCATGGAAGAATGGTTGAATTTTATACAACAGATTGGTTTTCCAATCTTTGTATCCTTTTATCTATTGCACCGGCTTGAGACGAAACTCGAAGCGATTCACAAAGCACTTGTTTCATTGAATGTGAAGTGAACTTCATCGAAACGTCAATGAAATGACAAGAAGGATAAGAATGAGCGGTTGTTTGATAAGGACCCATCCACTATGATAAAGTAAATATGGAAAGTGGAGGAGTCTGTATATGCGTAAAAAATTAGTTCTTTCAATTTTAGCAACGCTCATGATAGTATTGAGTGCGTGTTCAATGGGCGGGTTCAAAGCGGATCATAAGTACAAAATCGATTCCTTTGAGTTCACAAATCAACATAATGAAAAAGTTGCGCTGGACGATCTGAAAGGAACTGTCTGGATTGCCCAGTTCGTTTTTACAAATTGTGAAACGGTATGTTTGCCGATGATGGCAAATATGACGGATCTACAGCAACAATTGCATGATGCCGGCGTGGAGGACTATAAAATCGTCTCATTCAGCGTTGATCCAAAAAATGATACACCTGACGCATTACAAACCTATTTGGATGCATTCGATCCAGTTGATCAAAGCAAATGGGAAATGTTGACGGGTTACAGCCAAGATACAATTGAAGGCTTGGCAATCGGATCATTCAAAACGTTTGTAAGTAAAACGCAAGGGGTGGACCAAGTCACCCATGGCACTGCGTACAGTTTAGTCAATAAGGACGGAGTATCTGTTAAAACGTATAACGGAGCAGAGGACGTCCCTTATGACCAAATCGTCAAAGACATGAAAGCCCTCATTAAAGAGGAACCAAAATCTTAAAAGGGTAAACAGAAAAGGGTGGTGCAGTGAAGAAGAAGAAAAAGGGTCTATCAATCAAAACGAAAATCTTCATGATCGTTTTACTGATTCCCGTCGCTGTCATCACCTTCACGTTGTCGGCAATTATATGGACAGGCATTCAAAATCCTGAACTTATCAAGAAATCCGCAAGTACGTTGCTTGATTTTCAAGATCGGCATATCGCAACCGTCATTCCTGAAGAATATCTTCCTATTTACAAAGCTGCCGCGGATGAATACGGAATCCCTTGGACGCTTTTAGCCGCGCATCATCGGATTGAAACACGTTTTTCAACGATGGATCCACTTTTATCTCCGGCAGGAGCGGAAGGCCATATGCAATTCATGCCATGTACATTTGTTGGATGGAGCTATCCCGGTTGCGAAGGGCTCGGGAAAGGGGATATCCCTGAAAAAGACAAAACGGATCCAGCAGTCATTAAAAAGTATGGCGGCTATGGCATTGATGCCAATGGGGATGGAATTGCCGACCCGTACGATATTGAAGATGCGATTTTCAGTGCCGCCAATTATTTATCGAAGAGCGGGGCTGCTGACGGAGAGATTGAAAAAGCGATTTTCCATTATAATCATAGCGATAAGTATGTAGAAGACGTCCTTTGGTTTTTCAATGAGTTTGAAACCCAAAGGCTGGCAGAGGAATGAAAAAGAGCGTCAAGGGAGAAATCCCTCGGCGCTCTTTTTCTTTCTTATTTACATTTAAGTCGCTTTGCGCATAGATTTCATGATCAGGCTCACAATGAATACGAGAATGATCGCGCCTAACAATGCGGGTAGGATATAGAAGTCCGAAACTTTAGGTCCCCATGATCCAAGTAGCATTCCGCCAATCCAAGCACCAACGATCCCTGCAATAATGTTACCGATAATACCGCCAGGAATGTCTTTTCCTAAAATAAGGCCCGCGAGCCAACCGATAACACCGCCGATAATTAAAAACCAAATAAAGCTCATTTACTCCATCTCCTTTTTAGTGATTCATAATTGCTTCTGTAGTATATGAATATCCGATATTTCAATACCTCAAACATTTTCTGCAATAAAATCACTAAAAAGAGATGGTTCAGCGGATGACTTTAGCCCCTAATGTATTTTCAAAATGGCTGAGCGCCCACTCATGGCCCGCGGGATTAAAACTGGCTACGCCTTTTTCGTGGATGACAATGTCAAATCCTTTATTATAAGCATCTACTGATGTGTGGAGGATGCAAATATCGGTGCATACACCAACCAAATGCAATTCGTTTACACCGCGTGCTCGTAATTGCATTTCAAGATCAGTGCCTGCGAAAGCACTGTAGCGTGTCTTGTCCATCCAAAGAATTTCATCCTGATTTTCCTCATACAATGTACGAAGCGAGCCAAATGGTTCACGGCCTGCTGTTCCCCTAATATTATGAGGAGGGAATAGCTTGGTCTCCGGATGAAATGGGTCGTCTTTCTCGTGGACGTCCACAGGCATGATGACAAGCTGCCCTTCATTCAGAAATGTTCTCGTTAAATCCGTTATATAGTCCTCAAGATCAATACCTGGCTGACCGCATGTCAGTGCCCCGTCTTCCGCAACGAAATCGTACGTATAGTCAATTACTAATAAAGCCTTCTCCAACATGTACACCCTCTCTACTTGTCTATACACCTATCATGACATATTTCGTTAAACTTTTCAGCAATAAATTTCGGCTGTCAAATCTTTGCGTTGAATTGGTTATCAGAATATACTTGACTAAATAGAAGATTCATAAGGGGATGGGAATTGTGAATGCTGCATTGAATGCATATGCTTCCATTGCACGGCCATTTGCTTGCATCGATTTGGATGCTATGGATTGGAATATCAGTATGGTGAATAAACTTGCCGGATCAAAAAAGATTCGGATTGCTACGAAATCGGTCCGTTCTGTCGAGCTCATGCAGTACATAGCTGAAAGATTACCTAATTTTAACGGGTGGATGACATATGATTGTACTGAAACACTTTTCCTGCTTGAAAAAGGATTTGATCATCTATTGTTAGGTTATCCACAAATGGAAAGGGAATCGGTTCTGTTACTGCTTCCATACATTGAAAACGGCTCGAAAGTGGTCTTTATGGTCGATTGTGAAGAGCAATGGAAGTTTTTGAATGACATTGGCGAAAAGTCTAGTGTTAAATTAGAAATTTGCATTGACTTGAACATGTCGGATGATTTAAAGTGGATCTATTTTGGTACACGTCGCTCCTCATTGAAATCTTTGAAGGATGTAGAAATGTTGTTACAGAAGTGTAACGGGTTTTCATCGACTGAACTTGTAGGGGTAATGGGTTATGAAGCGCAGATCGCAGGTGTTCCGGACAGACCAAACGTCAAATGGCAAGGTCCTGTCATTCGCAGATTGAAAAAAAGTTCAACAAAAAAAGTGGGCGCCTATCGGAAAGCAGCCGTTGAAATGATCCGGCAAACATGCCAAACGCTTCGCTTTGTTAATGGCGGAGGTTCCGGAAGCCTCGATTTCACCCCTCAAGCTGAAGAGGTGACTGAGGTGACAGTCGGCTCCGCTTTTTACTTCCCTTCATTATTTTCAAGATATGATGAGACGCCGTTTAAGCCTGCGACTGCGTTTGCGTTAAAAGTGACAAGGAAGCCAACGGATGGATTTATTGTATGCCATGGCGGAGGGTATATTGCATCGGGAGCAAGTGGAAACGATAAAGCGCCTGTCCCTATTTGGCCTGCGAATCTAGCGTTGTTGAGAGATGAAGGAGCCGGAGAAGTCCAGACTCCATTAGCAGATAAAGACAGGAAACTGCAAATAGGGGATACAGTGTTCTTCCGTCATGCAAAAGCCGGGGAATTATGTGAACGGTTCACAGAATTACATGCGAGGCGTGGAGAACGTTATGTGAAATCTTATAAAACATACAGGGGAGAAGGCGGATGTTTCCTATGAAAGAAGTTATGAGTGAAAAATGGATGAATTGGTCACGGAATATCGTTGCCACTCCAGAATACTTTCACTATCCAGAATCCATAAGCGAAATTCAACAAATTGTGGATAGCTGTCGTATACGGGGAAAGACTTTGAGGGTCGTTGGCGCAGGGCATTCTTTCAGTCCCGTTGCAAAACCTGATGATGAAGCCCTTTCCTTGGACCGGATACAAGGACTTCTGTCAATTGATCGAACAGCGAGCGAAGCGACGTTTTGGGCGGGGACATACCTATATAAGGCAGCACCGTTGCTTGCATCTGTCGGTATGGCTCTGGAGAATATGGGGGATATACAAGAGCAGACGATAGCCGGCGCAATCAGTACAGGAACTCACGGAACAGGGAAGGCATTCGGGTCTTTATCCTCTCAAGTTGTAGCGTGGACATGGATTGACGGAACAGGAACAGTAAGGCATCATAGGCGAGACGATGATGATCTTTCCAAAGCGATCAGTCTTTCTCTTGGCATGTTAGGCGTCCTCATCAAAGTGACCATCCGTACCGTTCCGCTTTATAGTTTAGCTGTGACGAATGAACGCAGAGGCTTTCAAGACGCAATGACGGAATGGGATCTCAATATTAGCAAACATAGACACTTGGAGTGGTTTTATTTCCCCGGGGTTGACACGGTCCAAGTAAAAAAAATGGACCAGGTTTCATTGGTGAAAAAAAGCTTTTCATCCAAATCCATCGATCTGTTTAAAAATGGCATGATCGAAACGGTAGGCTTTAAAGCAATTTCTGAACTTGTACGACTCAGACCAAGATTTTCGAGGATAATGACAAAATTTGCGGCAACGAACATTCCAACGGGGGTGTCCGAGGGATATTATCATGAAATATTCCCATCCCCCCGGCTTGTCAAATTCACGGAATGTGAATACGCCATCCCTCTCGAATCCTTTGAAGCATGCATGCAGGAAATGCACGAATTCCTGAAGGCACATCCTTTTTATGTCCATTTTCCAATTGAATGCCGCGTAACAGCAGGTGAAGATGCGTTCCTAAGTCCGACACAAGGAAAAGAGTCAGCATTTTTGGCTTTTCATATGTACAAAGGAATGGACAATCGCCCATACTTCAAATGGGTGCAATCCATCATGAAGAAATACGGAGGCCGTCCGCATTTCGGTAAAATGAATAACTTGAACGCCAAAGAAATGGAAAGCCTCTATCCAAACCTTGACCGATTCAATGAAATCAGGCAGGAAAATGATCCCGAAAATGTGTTTTACACGCGGTATTTTAGAAATCTAATTGGATAAAGTAAGCAACTTGTTTAGGATCATTTCTTTAGTTCGCTTTGGAGAGATTAAGAGGTCATTATGTTTTCTTATGAAAGACTATAAATTATAAGTATTTTACTTATGAACGTTGCTGTAATATGATGGAGTAGAGAAAAGATGCTTACTCACGACCTTTTCAGTAGATAAAGGAGGAATTCACAAATGGCGAAAAGTAATTTGCACAACAGCCGCAAATCTTTCGAGCTAAACGGTAAGACGTATAACTATTACCATCTGAAAGCTCTGGAAGAAGCAGGCGTTGCGAATATTTCCAAACTGCCTTATTCAGTAAAAGTGCTACTTGAATCCGTCCTACGCCAATACGACGGCTATGTTATTAAAGATGATCACGTTGAAAACTTGGCAAAATGGGGCAAAGACGCGGATAAAGATGCGGAAGTACCGTTCAAACCATCACGCGTTATCCTACAAGACTTCACTGGTGTTCCAGTAGTAGTCGACCTTGCATCCCTTCGTTCAGCAATGGCTGAAATGGGTGGAAATCCTGATAAAATCAATCCCGAAATCCCGGTTGACCTCGTCATCGACCACTCGGTACAAGTTGACCGATACGGTTCAGACGATGCACTTCGCTTGAACATGGAACTTGAATTCGAACGTAACGCTGAACGTTATCAATTCCTAAGCTGGGCACAAAAAGCATACGATAACTATCGCGCAGTGCCGCCAGCAACTGGTATCGTTCACCAAGTTAACCTTGAGTACCTTGCAAGCGTTGTTCACGCAATTGAAAACGAAGATGGCACATACGAAACATACCCAGATACTTTAGTCGGAACAGACTCCCATACAACAATGATCAACGGTATCGGTGTTCTTGGGTGGGGTGTTGGTGGAATCGAAGCTGAAGCAGGAATGCTTGGACAGCCTTCTTACTTCCCAATCCCTGAAGTTATCGGTGTGAAATTGGTTGGAGAACTTCCAAACGGCACAACTGCAACAGACCTTGCGCTTAAAGTGACACAAACACTTCGTGCACATGGCGTTGTTGGTAAATTCGTTGAGTTCTTCGGTCCTGGCGTATCGAAACTGCCACTTGCAGATCGCGCGACAATCGCGAACATGGCTCCTGAATACGGCGCAACTTGCGGTTTCTTCCCAGTTGATGAAGAGTCTCTTGACTACATGCGTCTAACAGGACGCGACGAAGATCATATCCAAGTCGTCAAGAAATATCTTGAAGAGAACGATATGTTCTTTACAGTCGATAACGAAGAGCCTACGTATACGGAAGTTCTTGAAATCGACCTTGCAAAAATCGAAGCAAACCTTGCGGGTCCTAAGCGTCCGCAAGATATGATTCCGCTAACAGAATTACAACGTTCATTCAAAGACTCCGTTGTAGCTCCTGAAGGTAATCAAGGCTTCGGTTTGACTCCGAAAGAATTCGAAAAGCAAGGTACTGTCGAGTTCACGGATGGCCGTACGGTCGGCATGAAAACAGGAGATCTAGCAATCGCAGCAATCACTTCTTGTACGAACACTTCCAACCCTTACGTTATGTTAGGTGCGGGACTTGTTGCGAAGAAGGCTGTCGAAAAAGGACTTACACCACCTGCATACGTGAAAACATCACTTGCACCAGGTTCGAAAGTCGTTACAGGTTATTTGCAAGATTCAGGCCTGAATAAATACTTGGATCAAATCGGTTTCAACACAGTCGGTTACGGATGTACGACATGTATTGGGAACTCCGGTCCGCTTCTTCCTGAAATCGAAAAAACGATTACAGAAAACGACCTATTAGTTTCTTCCGTACTTTCCGGTAACCGTAACTTTGAAGGACGTATCCACCCACTCGTGAAAGCGAACTACTTGGCTTCACCACCGCTTGTTGTCGCTTACGCACTTGCTGGTACTGTCGATATCGACTTCGAAAAAGATCCGATTGGTAAAGCATCAGACGGCACAGATGTATACTTCAAAGATATCTGGCCAACATCGGAAGAAGTGAAGGAAGTCGTAAAATCGACAGTAACACCTGATCTATTCCGTAAAGAATATGCCCGCGTATTCACTGAAAACGAAGCATGGAATGCAATCGAAACAACTGATGATTCCTTGTACGATTTCGATGAAAACTCGACATATATCCAAAACCCGCCGTTCTTCGAAGGTCTTTCAAAAGAGCCTGCTGATATTCAAGCTCTTGGCGGACTTCGCGTCATCGGGAAATTCGGTGATTCCATTACGACGGACCATATTTCTCCTGCAGGTGCGATCGGTAAAGATACACCAGCTGGTAAATACTTGCGCGAACGCGGTGTAGAGCCACGTTACTTCAACTCATACGGTTCACGCCGCGGTAACCATGAAGTGATGATGCGCGGTACATTCGCAAACATCCGTATCCGTAACCAAATTGCAAAAGGCACAGAAGGCGGATTCACAACGTACTGGCCGACAAAAGAGATCATGCCAATCTATGATGCTGCGATGAAGTATCAAGAAGACGGCACAGGTCTTGCAATTATTACAGGTAAAGACTACGGAATGGGCTCTTCACGTGACTGGGCTGCAAAAGGTACTTCATTACTAGGTATCAAAACAGTCATCGCTGAAAGCTATGAGCGTATCCACCGTTCAAACCTTGTCATGATGGGTGTTCTTCCTCTTCAATTCATGAAAGGGGAAAGCGCTGAAACACTTGGCCTTACAGGCGAAGAAGAAATCAGCGTAAACATCGCGGAAGGCGTAAAACCACGCGATATCCTGAAAGTGACAGCAACAGCTAAAGACGGTTCTGTGAAAGAGTTCGACGTACTAGCACGTTTCGACTCTGACGTAGAAGTAGACTACTACCGTCACGGCGGAATCCTTCAAATGGTTCTTCGTGATAAAATGAAAAATAACTAATAAACATTTAAAAGCAAAGCAATTGGGGACACAATCCGCATATGGATTGGTGTCCCTTTTTTGTTGTTGCAACAAAGTTTATGAAACCTTACAACGCTTGGTTAGCGAATTAACGACATCACATATATTTACATGCTGATGTTAATCAGTGTGTAGAATAGTCATCGCGGAGAATTCAGAAGTGAATAAAAGTATTGAAAAGAATAGGAGTTTTTGTGCTAAAATAGATTTTGAGTAGTCGGCTTATTCAACAAAGGGACGATTATCTACAACTAAACTGTTGCTTTCCGTTCCGGCGCACGCTTTCCGCGGGCACGGCTTCAGCCTCCTCGTCGCGAAGAGCATGCTCCTGTGGGGTCTTCAGCTCGCGCTGTTCCCGCAGGAGTCGGCGCCTGCACTACAAGCAACGGAGAGTATTATAGATGACCATTCAACAAAAAATTTTAAACTAACTGGCCATTTTCCTTAATTGTATGGAACTAATTTTATAACCAATC
>NZ_BJYL01000026.1 GCF_007991495.1 Sporosarcina luteola
GTAGCATCCATACGTATGGATGCTATTTCTATTTATTATGACCAACCAATGAATTGGGCGATGACAAGTACTACAATAGAAATTCCAGCCCATATGAGGAATAGTGGATAGAAGAAACGAATCCACGTTTGATATTTTACACCGGCAATTGCTAATGCAGCCATGAAATACCCGCTTGTCGGGTAGAAAATATGTGTAAATCCATCTCCGAGCTGATAAGCAAGAACTGCAGTTTGTCTTGTCACTCCAACCATGTCAGCAAGTGGCGCCATAATTGGCATTGTGACGAGCGCTTGTCCACTACCGGACGAAATAACAAAGTTAATAAGAACTTGTACGACATACATACCGACTGCTGCTAAGGCAGGTGGCAGATCACCAACGACTGCACCAAGTGCATGGACAATCGTATCCATGATGTTACCGTCTTCAAGTACAACAGCGACTGCCCGGGCGAGCCCAACGATGAATGCCCCCATTAAGACGTCTTTAAAACCTTGGTTAAATGCTTCGCAAATGTCCCCGACTTTAAGACCGGCGATCATCCCGACAACGATTCCCATAATGATAAAGAGTCCCGCCATTTCAACCATAAACCAGCCTTTTGAAATGACACCGTAAACAAGGACAGCGAAGAACAACAGTGCTACAATTGCCGCCCACTTTTGCCGTCCAGTTGCAGGGACGGCTTCGGCTTTCCCTACATTGTTATACAAGGCACGTTTTTCTGTATCGTCTTCATACACAAGACTGTGCATTGGATTCTTTTTGACTTTTTTTGCATAACGGGTAACAAATAAAACTGCTGCCGCAACTGCTACGATAAAAACGATTAAACGTAATCCAAGTCCAGAGAAAACCGGTAGACCCGATAACTTTTGTCCTAATCCTGTGTTAATCGGATTTAATACACCTGCTGTAAACCCAACAACGGTACCGCAAAGTGCTATAGCTGCTGCTGTTATTGAATCGTAGCCAAGCGCAATAATCAACGGCATAATGACCGGGATATAAACAAGCGATAATTCAGCTGTCCCGATCAATGTGGCTATCAATGCGAATACCGTTGTTAGGACAGGGATAAGCATAATACTATTATGTGCAAACTTCCTTGCAAGCTTGTCAACAGCAATTTCAATGATTCCGGTACGCCTAAGCACCATGAACATTCCACCGATGATAAACGTGAAGAATACAACTTCTCCCGCGTCAATCAACCCTCGCGGAATAACCGTTAAAAAATCCATAATGCCAACCGGAGTCTGGTCAACATAGTTAAAGGAATTTGGATCGATGGTCGTTCTGCCATCGGGTCCTGGTACACGTTCAAATTCCCCTGCCGGAATAAAATAAGTTGTCAAAGCCGCAAACGCACTGAAGACAAATAAAATTACGTAAATATGCGGCATTTCAAACTTCTTCTTTTTCTTTCCTGGCTGCTGCCCTTCTATATTCAGCTGCTCTGTATTTCGCACGATGAACCCTCCAAATGTGAATTATATAACCAAATAAATGCAATAATTTGGGATACAAATACATTATAATTGGGGAAATAGTACCTTGGTTGTTTTCATAACAAAGCGCACTTATGTAGAACAAAAGGTACATCGTCTGTAACGAAATGTACAAATTTGTGAGTTGCATTCACTTGAACCGCTTTGGAATTTTAAGTATTTGTTGTGATTAGACTTGTCTTGATGGCAGTTTCTTGAATTCGTCCGAATTGAGCGTTAAGATGAAAGTCATCCTAGTAGAAAGGGGTTGAAGCAAAATGACGATGGTCTTGATTATTTTTGTAATTAATATCGTTTATGTGTCTTTTTTTACGATACGTATGATTCTTACTCTTAAGGGCTATCGATATGTTGCTGCTGTCGTGAGTATGGTTGAAGTTGTGATTTATATTGTAGGACTTGGCTTAGTATTGGATAATTTGAATGAAATACAAAATATCATTGCGTATGCGTTAGGGTATGGAATCGGTGTTATTATTGGGTCTAAAATTGAAGAGAAACTTGCTCTTGGTTATATTACGGTTAACGTGATCACTGCGGATGTAGATTATGAAATGCCAAGGTTGTTGCGTGAAAAAGGGTATGGAGTGACGGATTGGTCTGCTAATGGGTTAGAAGGAAAACGCTCTGCTATGCAGATTTTAACGCCACGTAAAGATGAATTGAAGCTTTATGATACAATCAAACAGCTCGACCCGAAGGCGTTTATTATTGTATATGAGACGAAGACGATACACGGCGGATTTTGGGTGAAGTCTGTAAGGAGAGGGAAATTGTTTAAATGAATGCAAAGAAAAAGACGGTTTGGTTTGAGGTTGAAGAGGAAGAGACGATTAATGATTGCTTGCAACGTCTATCTGCGGCAGGTTATTCCGTGGCAGGTCGAAAGGAAGAGCCGGTTTTTCAGGAAGTGGACGGCGAGTATGTCCCAATCCGTCAAATTATTAAATTCAAAGGGATTTTAATTGAATAAACGCCTTAAATACGAACGATGAATAATCTATTTTATTTATTGTTCGTATTTATTTATTGACTTGAATACTTTCAATTGTTACTATAGAGGTAATGATTAGTCACCCACATATATGCTGAAGGATTGGCTTCAGCGTTTCTACCAGGACACCGTAATGTCCGGACTATGCGGGAAAGCGATTTTAAGGATTCAGCGAAGGATGTGCCGTTTTAAATGGGTACAAACATTCTTAGCTATCTTAACATCTATCCTTGAATGAACTGCTTTCCATGTATGTGGAAAACGGTTTGTTCAAGGATTTTTTATTTTACTTCAAAAGGAGCGGATGGTCTGTGGAACCGAAAGTCGGCGTCATCATGGGAAGTAAAAGTGATTGGGATACGATGAAGCATACTTGCAATATATTGGATGAACTAGAAGTGCCATATGAAAAGAAAGTCGTTTCAGCTCACCGTACGCCGGATTTTATGTTTGAGTATGCGGAGCAGGCGCAAGACAGGGGAATTCAAATCATTATCGCCGGGGCTGGTGGGGCTGCCCATCTTCCGGGAATGGTCGCTGCTAAGACACTGCTGCCAGTTATCGGGGTTCCTGTTCAATCAAAAGCACTGAATGGGATGGATTCGTTATTATCTATCGTTCAAATGCCAGGTGGTGTGCCGGTTGCTACAGTGTCAATTGGTACCGCGGGAGCTACAAATGCAGGTCTTCTTGCGGCTCAGTTTTTAGCAGTTCATCATACAGAGTTGCGTAATCGTCTTCAAGAGCGACGAGAAAGAACTCGGAATGCTGCACTTGAAAGCAGTGGTGAATTGGAATGAAGACACTATTGCCTGGGCAGACAATCGGAATTATCGGCGGGGGGCAGCTTGGCCGGATGATGGGGCTTGCTGCGAAAGAAGCGGGATTCCGAATTGCTGTGCTTGACCCCACGATGGACTCGCCTTGCGGACAAATTGCAGATATCAGAATTGTTGCTCCTTACAACGACGAGGCGGCTTTAGAAGAACTCGGTGAAGTAAGTGATGTCATTACGTACGAATTCGAGAATATCGATTATGAAGGGTTGAAGCGTCTTACCCAAATCGCGTATGTACCTCAAGGGGCCGAACTCGTCAGGATTACACAAAACCGAGTAGCGGAAAAGGCAGAGATTAAGGCATCGGGCGCTCCTGTTGCAAACTATGTGACAGCTGAAACCTATGAAGAGTTAACGGAGAATATTGACAGCATCGGTTTTCCTTGTATCGTGAAAACCGCTTTTGGTGGATATGACGGCAAGGGGCAAGTGAAGCTTGATTCACGAGAAGAGATGATAGAGGCTGAGCATCTATTCAAGCATTCAGCATGTATTGCGGAAGCATTCGTTCCATTCTCAAAAGAGATTTCAGTTATTATCCAACGAAATCCGGAGGGGGAGTCGTACTGCCTGCCAATCTCTGAAAATATCCACCAACATCATATTCTTCATGAGTCGATTGTGCCAGCGCGTGTCCATCCTAGCGTTATCGAGAAAGCGGAGGGAGCCGCAAAACAGATTGCCGATCATCTCGCTCTCGTCGGAACTTTGGCGGTAGAAATGTTCGTGCTCGACAACGATGACATCATTATTAATGAATTGGCGCCACGTCCCCATAATTCGGGACATTATTCGATTGAAGCATGCAATGTTTCGCAGTTCCATCAACATATCCGCGCTGTATGCGGCTGGCCGCTTCGCAAGCCAAAGCTTTGGGCTCCGTCCATAATGGTCAATGTGCTCGGGGAACATGTGGCTCCGCTAAAAAAAGTTATCATGAATTACCCGGACTGGTCCATTCATCTTTATGGCAAAGCGGAAGCAAAGGAAAAACGAAAAATGGGACATATCACAATCATGACAAATGATATTGAGAAAACGCTCCAGGATATAGATTCAACAGGCATTTGGGGTTAATCAATCAAACTAAACCGATTTCAATTGGGAGGAAACCAAAATGACAAAAGTGAAAGTTTACGTAACATTACGCGAAAGTGTTGTAGATCCACAAGGTATTGCTGCACAGGAAGCACTTCAAACGATGGGGTTCAATGAAGTGGAAAGCGTTCGTATCGGAAAGCTGATAGAGCTTGAACTTGCAGGGACGGCAGCTGAAATCGAAACGCGTGTGACGGAAATGTGCGATAAGCTTCTTGTCAATAAAGTGATTGAACAGTATAGCTTTGAAATCGGGGAGGTTGCGGGCAAATGAGGTTCGCCATTTTAAGTTTTCCGGGATCAAGTTGTGACGTGGATATGCTCCATGCGGTTAGAGATATCGTAGGTGAGGGTGCTGAAATCATCAGCCACGTAGATGCGAAATTGGAAAATTACGATGCTGTATTGATTCCGACAGGTGCTTCTTATGGGGATTATTTACGTCCAGGCGCACTTGCACAAAGCTCCGAGTCTATCGAGAGTTTGAAAACATTTGTCAAGTCCGGCAAACCGGTGCTTGGCGTAGGAAATGGGTTCCAAATTCTCGTTGAAGCGGGCATCTTGCCAGGAGCTTTCCTGCGGAATCAAAGCTTGAAATTCAGAAGCGGCAAAGCGAAGCTTGCTGTTCGAAATGCATCAACTTACTTCACGAGCAATTATGAAGAAGATGGACTGCTTACAATCCCATTTGCGCATGAGTATGGCAATTATTTTGTTGACCGGGAAACAGCGCGTCTACTAAAGGAAACAGATCGAATCATATTTACATATGAAGATGGAAACTTGGACGGCAGTGTGGAGAGAATCGCAGGCGTATTGAATGAACAAGGCAATGTTCTTGGGATGATGCCGTTGCCTGAACGTGCAGTCGAAGAGATAATCGGTGGAACGGACGGTTTGCCTTTATTCCAATCAATTTTGAAGAACTGGAGTGAGAAGAATGTCAGCCATGCATGAACCTACAGCTCAGCAAATCAAAGATGAAAAGCTCTATCGCCAAATGGGGATGACGGACGAGGAATTCGATCGAGCCGTTGACATGATCGGACGTCTTCCGAACTACACGGAAACAGGATTGTTCTCGGCGATGTGGTCTGAACATTGTTCGTATAAAAGCTCGAAGCCGGTATTACGCAAGTTCCCTACGGAAGGGGCACGTGTCTTGCAAGGTCCCGGTGAAGGCGCTGGAATCGTCGATATCGGTGACAACCAGGCTGCTGTATTCAAAATGGAATCACATAACTCACCATCCGCTATCGAGCCGTTCATTGGCGCTGCAACTGGGGCTGGAGGAATTATCCGTGACGTCTTCTCGATGGGGGCTCGTCCTGTTGCGCTTGTGAATTCGATGCGTTTCGGCGATTTGTCGGAAGCGCGCGACCGTTATTTATTCGAAGAGGCTGTGGCAGGGATTGCGAGCTACGGAAATACGATCGGGATTCCTACAGTGGCAGGGGAAGTCCAGTTCGATAATTGTTATTCAAAGCGTCCGCTCGTCAATGCAATGGCTGTCGGTCTGTTGAATCATGAAGATATCCAGAAAGGGCTTGCGTCTGGAGTCGGAAATACGGTTTTGTATGTCGGCGCGAAAACGGGCCGGGACGGAATTCATGGGGCTACGATGTCCTCATCAGAAGTCGCGGTCGATAAAGAGGCGGAGTTGCCGGTGATGCAGGCGGGAGATCCGTATCTTGAGAAATTGCTAATGGAAGCTTGCCTTGAACTAGTGAAATCTGATGCGTTGATCGGGATTCAAGACATGGGGGCGGCTGGTCTTACATCGTCTTCTGCAGAAATGGCTTCGAAGGCAGGCTACGGAGTGGAACTGAATTTGGATCTCGTTCCGCAACGTGAAGAAGGAATGACCGCCTACGAGATGATGCTTTCTGAATCTCAGGAGAGGATGCTCGTCGTTGTGAAGCAAGGACGTGAAGAAGAAATTGGTGAATTGTGTAAGAAATATGGACTTGAAGCGGTTGCGATTGGAAAAGTGACGGATGATAAAATGCTTCGTCTCATTCATAAAGGTGAAGTGGTAGCAGAAATTTCAGCGGATATCCTTGCTGAGGACGCACCGGTTTATTACAAAAAGTCGGAAGAGCCTGCGTATTTCCAAGAGTATCAGCGAATGGAAAATGCTGAACCGGCGGTCGATGATTTGAAAGATACGTTGACGGCTTTATTGCAACGTCCGACGATTGCTTCCAAGGAATGGGTTTATAATCAATTCGATACGCAAGCACGTTCAAATACTGTAGTGGCACCAGGTTCATCGGCCGGGGTCATCCGGGTGCAAGGGACAAATAAGGGGCTTGCGATGACAGCGGATTGCAACTCTCGCTATATTTACCTCGATCCTGAAACAGGCGGGAAGATTGCAGTTGCAGAAGCGGCTCGTAACCTGATTTGTTCAGGCGCAGAACCGATTGCGGCAACAGATTGTTTGAACTTCGGAAGCCCGGATAAGCCGGAAGTGTTTTGGCAGATCGAGAAATCAGCGGATGGTATTTCCGACGCTTGCCGTACATTGAATGCGCCGATTATCGGGGGGAATGTGTCGATGTCGAATGAAGTGAATGGCGTGCCGGTTTACCCGACGCCGACGATGGGCTTGGTCGGAATCATTCATGATCTTTCGCAAGTGACGACAACTGCATTTAAGCAGGCGGGCGACGTTATTTACTTGATTGGCGAAGCGGCAACTGAATTTGGTGGCAGCGAGCTTCAACAAATGATTGAGGGCAAGATTTTTGGGAAAGTGCCTGCAATCGATCTTGAGGTGGAAGCATCCCGTCAGAAATCATTGTTACAAGCGATTCAAAGCAAACTTGTCCAATCGGCTACCGATCTATCGGAAGGCGGCTTTGCAGTTGCGCTTTGCGAGAAGGCGTTCGATGCAGAAGAGCTTGGCGCTGAAGTGACTATTTCAGGTTCAGCGGTGACTGCTTTGTTCAGCGAAACGCAATCGCGCTTCCTCGTAACAGTAAAAGAGGAGCTTACGACAGCTTTTGAGGCGCTTGTCGGGGATGCTGTGAGAATCGGAAAAGTGACGGCAGGCGATCGTCTTGTTATTAAAGGCGATGAAGATGAAGTGTTGATCGACGGGTCGGTGGATGAACTTCGTACCGCTTGGAAAGGGGCTATTCCATGCTTGCTGAACTCAGAGGCCTAAATGAAGAATGCGGTGTATTCGGAATTTGGGGCCATGAAGACGCAGCGCAGCTCAGTTATTATGGGCTGCATGCGTTGCAACATCGCGGGCAAGAGGGAGCGGGAATTGCAACAAAAAATGGCAAAGGTTTGCTCGTCAAGAAAGGCGAAGGCCTTGTGAATGAAGTGTTTTCCGGTGATGCCTTAAAAGGATTGACAGGTCGTAGTGCAATCGGGCAAGTCCGGTACACGACGGAGGACGGAAGAGGCGCTGAAAATGTTCAACCGCTCGTGTTCCGTTCGACGACGGGAAGCATGGCGATTGCGCATAACGGGAACTTGATTAACGCAAAAGAATTGAAGGAAAACCTTGAAAAACAAGGCAGCATTTTTCAAACGACGTCCGATACGGAAGTGTTGGCGCATTTGATTAAGAAAAGTGGCAGAGGGGCGTTGACACAGCGTGACTGTGTAAAAAAGGCGTTGTCGATGTTAAAAGGGGCATTCGCATTTGTGCTGTTGACGGAAGAGGGGCTTATGGTTGCGCAGGACCCGAATGGCATGCGTCCTCTGTCTCTTGGGAAATTGGGAGATGCGTGGGTCGTTTCATCCGAGACATGCGCGTTCGATTTAATCGGGGCGGAAACCATCAGATCGGTGGAGCCGGGTGAATTGATTATCATTAATGAAAAAGGTTTGCAGTCCGACCGATTTGCAGAAGCGGGGGATCGCGCAATGTGCTCCATGGAATATGTCTATTTTTCAAGACCCGATTCAGATATTGACGGCATTAATATCCATATGGCACGTAAACGATGCGGAAAGCAGTTGGCAAAGGAAGTCAAGATTGAAGCAGACGTCGTGACGGGTGTTCCGGATTCCAGCATATCGGCGGCGATCGGATTTTCTGAGGAAAGCGGCATCCCTTATGAATTGGGATTGATTAAAAATCGTTATGTCGGGAGGACGTTCATCCAACCGACGCAAGCGATGCGCGAGAGAGGCGTCAAACTTAAGCTTTCGCCGGTACACCAAGTCGTAGCAGGAAAACGTGTCGTCATGGTGGATGATTCAATCGTCCGCGGTACAACGTCGAAACGGATCGTCAAAATGTTAAAGGATGCAGGCGCGACGGAAGTACATGTCGTCATCGCGGCACCCCCATTAGTTAGTCCTTGCTTCTACGGCGTAGATATTAGCACGGATTCGGATCTAATCGCAACCGGACGAACTGCTACGGAAGTATGTGATTTGATTGGCGCTGATTCACTGACATTCCTTTCAGCGGAAGGGATGTTGAAGGCAATCGGCAGACCGAAAGAAATGAAGAACTGCGGGCAATGTCTGGCTTGTTTTACAGGCGAATATCCGACAGATATATATGCGGATACGGTGTTGCCGCATGAGAAGGAGCTTGCACGGTAAGGATGCCCGTAATTCAACTAGGAGCAGTTATAGTTGCGGCAGTCTGAGTTCTCAATCCAGCGCTTGTAGTTCTCGATTATCATTAAAGAGTTCTCATTCTCGTGCTTGTAGTTCTCGTTTATCGCAAAAGAGTTCTCATTCCTGCATTAGGAGTTCTCGTTTATTACAAAAGAGTTCTCATTCCTGCATTAGGAGTTCTCATTTATCGCAAAAGAGTTCTCAATCCTGCATTAGGAGTTCTCATTTATCGCAAAAGAGTTCTCATTCCTGCATTAGGAGTTCTCGTTTATCGCAAAAGAGTTCTCAATCCTGCATTAGGAGTTCTCGTTTATCGCAAAAGAGTTCTCATTCCTGCATTAGGAGTTCTCGTTTATTACAAAAGAGTTCTCATTAATGTCGAAAAACGTTCATTTAACCATTCCAAAAGGAGGACATTCCATGTCAAAGGCGTATGAAAAGGCGGGAGTCAATATCGAGGCGGGCTACGAATCGGTAGAACGTATGAAATCGCATGTCGCGCGGACTGCACGTGTTGGTGTCGCGGGGGCGTTCGGTGGATTCGGGGGGATGTTCGATCTTTCCGAGCTTAACTATAAAGAGCCTGTGCTAATTTCTGGAACTGACGGCGTCGGCACGAAATTGAAACTGGCATTTCTTGCGGATCAACACGATACAATCGGCATCGACTGTGTTGCGATGTGTGTGAACGATATTGTTGCACAAGGGGCTGAACCGTTATATTTCTTAGATTACATTGCGCTTGGCAAGGCGGTTCCCGAGAAAGTTGAAGCAATTGTTAAAGGGATTGCCGACGGTTGCGTGCAGTCCGGAGCTGCGCTAATTGGCGGAGAGACGGCAGAAATGCCAGGGCTTTACGATTTGGATGAATATGACTTGGCGGGATTTGCAGTGGGGGCTTGCGAAAAAAGCAAAGTCGTCACTGGTGAAAAAGTGGCTGAAGGGGATGTGCTGATCGGCATCACTTCAAGCGGCATCCATTCGAACGGCTTCTCGCTTGTCCGCCAAATCGTTTTGGAGGAGCAAGGTTATGCAATCGATGAATATATCGCTGGATTCGAGGAGCTTGGGAAAGTAGGGCAAGCGTTGTTGGAACCGACGAAAATCTATGCGAAGCCTGTCTTGCAAATTCACGAAGAACTTGACGTCCATTCGATGGGACATATTACAGGTGGAGGTTTCTATGAAAACCTACCGAGAATGTTCGGAGAAGGTTTCGGAGTGGAGATCAATCTTGGCTCTTGGCCAGTTCTTCCGGTATTCAAAATGCTGAAAGTGAAAGGTGAACTTTCGGATAAAGACTTATATAGTGTCTTTAATATGGGAATCGGATTTGTCATCGCACTTCCTGCTGAACAAGCGAAACGAGCGATTCAGATAGCAGCTGAACATGGCGAGGATGCATATGAAATCGGCCGAGTCGTACGCGGAACTGATGTCACTTTCATTGGCAGCCATGATGGGAGTCTATCGGAATGATAAGTAAAACGAAGATAGCCATTTTCGCTTCTGGAAGCGGCAGCAACTATGAAGTGCTTGAAAGGGCTTGTCGCGAAGGAGAATTGGATGCGGAAATTGCGCTAGTCATGACAGATAAGCCCGCATCTTTCGTCGTGGAACGCGCAAGGCAGACAGAAATCCGAGTTGTCGCATTGGAGCCGAAAGCTTTTCCGACGAAGCGGGCTTTTGAGGAAACAGTGCTCCGAATTTTACGTGAAGAAGGCGTCGAATGGATTGTGCTTGCGGGTTATATGCGGCTGATCGGTCCAACTTTATTAGCTGCCTACCCTTCCCGCATCGTCAACATCCATCCATCATTGTTGCCAGCTTTCCCAGGCAAAGACGCAATCGGCCAAGCAATCGCTCATGGCGTGAAAGTAACGGGCGTCACGGTACATCTCGTAGACGAAGGAATGGATACTGGACCAATCTTAGCACAAGCTGCTGTTTCGGTCGTAGAAGGCGATGCAGCGATGACCGCGCAATCCATACACGCAGTTGAACACATCTTGTACAAGGAAACATTGCAGAATCTATTTAAATCGGTGCCTGCCACCCGATGAATTCAGAATCGTTTCGGTGCCTGTCACCAAAAAAATGGAGGGAATCACTCGTGAAAAAACGTGCGTTACTTAGTGTGTCGGATAAAAGTGGGATTTTAGAATTTGCACAAGCACTTGAAGGACTTGATTATGAAATTTTATCTACAGGCGGGACGATGAAGCATTTGAAAGAAAATGGCGTCGCAGTTACCGCAGTAGACGAAGTGACAGGCTTCCCTGAAATTATGGAAGGCCGAGTCAAAACACTTAATCCGATGATTCACGGCGGCCTTCTTGCAAAACAAGACGATCCTGCGCATCAAGCGCAAATGACAGAGCATGGAATCCAACCGATCCATATCGTTTGCGTCAATCTCTATCCATTCAAAGAAACGATATCAAAACCGGATGTTTCCATTGAAAACGCCATCGAAAATATCGATATCGGCGGCCCGGCAATGCTCCGTGCATCCGCGAAAAATCATGCATACGTAACGGTCATTGTTGACGCAACAGATTACGAGCAAGTATTGGCGGAATTAAAAGCTGACGGACAAACAACTCTAGAAACTCGCCGTCACCTTGCAGCTAAAGTCTTCCGTCATACAGCAGCATACGACGCACTCATCTCAGGCTATTTAACAGACCTTGCAGGGGAAGAATTCCCGGAGCAAATCACTTATACATACGAATTAAAACAACCGCTTCGCTATGGAGAAAATCCACATCAGAAGGCTGCATTCTACAGCCGTCCGCTTGGTTCGGATTTCTCCATCGCCAAAGCAAAGCAATTACATGGCAAGGAACTTTCCTATAACAATATTCAGGATGCCAATGCGGCAATCCAGATCGTGAAGGAATTCAAGCAACCCGCTGCTGTAGCAGTTAAACATATGAATCCTTGCGGTGTTGGAACAGGTGAGACAATCGGGGAAGCATTCAAAAAAGCGTACGAAGCTGATCAAACATCTATTTTCGGGGGCATTGTAGCATTGAATCGTGAAGTGGATGTAATGACAGCGGAACAACTATCGGGGATATTCCTTGAAATCATAATCGCTCCATCATTCACCGATGAAGCGATAACGATCCTGACGAAAAAGAAGAACATCCGTCTGTTAACCATCCCGTTTAATCAACATAAAAAAGATAGTTGGAATACGGTGTCCGTGGAAGGCGGTATTCTTCTCCAAGAGCCTGACACGCATGGTTTCGAAGACGCGGATATCCGTGTTGCAACGGATCGCGAACCAACGGAAGCGGAATGGGAAGCATTGAAGCTCGGTTGGGCTGTCGTGAAACATGTGAAATCCAATGCAATTGTTGTTTCAGATTCCCAAATGACGCTAGGAGTCGGCGCTGGTCAGATGAACCGGGTAGGTGCCGCGAATATTGCTCTGACACAAGCTGGCGACTTGGCGAAAGGTGCTGCGCTTGCATCTGACGCATTTTTCCCGATGGACGATACAGTTGAGGCGGCTGCAAAAGCGGGCATAACAGCAATTATCCAGCCAGGTGGATCAGTGAAAGACGAAGACTCCATTAAAAAAGCAAATGAGTATGGAATGACAATGGTGTTTACTGGCATTCGCCACTTCAAACATTAAGGGGGACATATAAATGAAAGTACTCGTCATTGGCAGCGGAGGGCGAGAGCATGCGATTGCACGGCAATTCAATCTCTCTCCGTCCGTTACCCAAGTTTTCGTAGCTCCTGGGAATGACGGAATGAAAGCGGATGCTCAATGTGTTCCGATTGCGGCAACTGATTTCGAGGCACTTGCATCATTTGCTGAAAGTGAGCAGATTGACCTGACATTTGTCGGTCCAGAGCAACCTTTAGCTGAAGGGATTGTCGACTTTTTCAATGATAGAGGGTTGAAAATTTTTGGCCCAACAAAAGCTGCGGCACGTATAGAAGGCAGTAAAGCATTTGCAAAAGAATTGATGAAAAAGTATGGGATTCCAACGGCTAGGTATGAAACATTCACCGATGCTGAAGAAGCGAAGGCTTATATTAGACAACAAGGTGCGCCAATCGTCGTAAAGGCGGATGGGCTCGCTGCCGGGAAAGGCGTTGTCGTCGGATTGACTGTGGAAGAAGCGATTGAAGCAGTTGATGATATGATTGGAAATCAAAAATTCGGTGAGTCCTCAACACGAGTCGTCATCGAGGAATTCCTTGAAGGGGAAGAGTTCTCGTATATGTCGTTCGTCCATGAGGGCAAGATTTATCCGATGGTCATCGCCCAAGATCATAAGCGGGCATATGATGGCGACAAGGGACCGAATACGGGTGGAATGGGGGCATATTCACCGGTACCGCAAATTCCGGAGCAAGTCGTCCAAGTGGCATTCGAGAAAGTAGTCGTTCCAACAGTCCAAGCAATGTCCGAAGAAGGCTCGCCCTTCACAGGCATTCTCTATGCGGGATTAATACTCACACAGGACGGACCAAAAGTAATTGAATTCAATGCGCGGTTCGGTGATCCTGAAACCCAAGTCGTCCTTCCCCGTATGGCTTCAGACTTCGGAGAATTCATGACCGCACTTATGAATGAAACTCACTTTAACTTGGAGTGGCATGATGATGCAGTACTTGGCGTTGTCATAGCAGCGGACGGCTATCCGGGAGACGTCAAAAAGGGAACTCAATTGCCGGATCTTGTAAAATTAAAAGATCTGGATATCTTTCATGCTGGGACGAAAGCACAAGGCGATCACTTCATCGGAAATGGGGGCCGCATCCTACTAGTGACGGCTAAAGCCGAATCGTTACAAGAAGCCCAAGCCAAAGTGTATGAAGGGTTGAACCAAACTGAATGGAACGGATTCTTCTACCGGACGGATATCGGTTGGCGAACATTCCAAAATAAATGAAAACAGACCACACAATTTTGCTGTGTGTGGTCTGTTTTTTTCATCTAGGCTCTTGGGCGTCCTTTGCTTTTGTTTCTATTCAACCGCTCCCGTGCTTTTCAGGTTGACATCCATCGTTACATTAAATTCAATTTCAGGATAAATACGATCCCATTCATCCATCAGTCCTTCTCGCGACAATCTTGTCGCACGATAGCGCAATCCAAATCCAAAAGGATCGATATCGTTTTCTTGTAATTTGGTCAATAACTCAATAACTTTCTTTTTCATTTCCTCGGCTGCGGTTTTGTCGTATTTTTTCAAATTACTAATGTCCAGACGCTTATTGGATTCTCCGATAACACCATACTTTGTTACTTTCATGTCAATCCGTGGGGGGCCCTCGTCGAGTACGATTTTATACTTCATTTTGACTGTGTCGATGTTCAACACCATAATGAGGTCTTCTTTCTCAATTTTATAACTAAAGCCGGATGCATTGTACAAGAGCGAATTGAAATACTTCGTTTCTACTTCGGATAATTTTACTGGCTTCTCTTCCAATTTCAAGACAATTGCATTATTGATGATAAACGCTGTTTTGTCCTCATTAATATCAATGATAGGTAAAATCGCATTGACGCCCTTGCTTAACACCTGTCTTCTAAATTCGAAAAGAAATGTTGTCAATACATATGGGCTTTCCGTTCCCGTATTATCGAAAAAGTTATATAAAGCGATAGATGCAGGCGTTTCCGTTTCTGGTTCAAAGCTGATTGTTTCCTCAGCTGTAGTTCCAGCTACCGCCATATATGTGATCATTTGGATATCCCCGCGCCGTGTGAAAAAATCCATGAACGTATCTATATCTTTGGAAAGCAATTTTTCGTTCAAAAGGATGATTCGATTATGTCCCAAATCTAAAACCTTATCTACGCGTGTTTCTAGCATACGGATGGCCTCTGCAACCGATTCGGACTCATGGGTTAAATAGGCATATGTTTGGGAAGGGACTGATTTTACGTCGCCGACGGGCTTAATCATCTTCAATGTCACTTTGAAGCCATGCCTCACCTTTTCGGAAGGATCAATGCCGATTCCCACTACAAACACTCTTTTGTCGATGTCTTTGAATGCACATCCGGCTTGTGTGAGTAAGGGAAGCAGCAGGATAAGGATCAAGCTTCTTTTAATCATTTTTTTGTATCTGGACATTTGGAAGCAGCCCCTCTCTTCGCCAACCATAAACTCCCGATAAGCAAGGTGATAGTAATCGGAAGTATAACCATATCGAAAAATTCGACTCCTCTATATAATGCATCCGATGTTACTGTTTTTGCTCTATATATACTGAAAGCCCAAAAACAAAGTGCAAAAAAAGGCAAAGTGAGATTAACCGATTTCCATTTAAAGCGTTTAAAATAAAATACGCTTGAAAGCAACTGTATGGAGATATGCCACTGCATCGTTATGGTAACGACGCTTAGAGCCAAAAAGGCGCCGATGAATATAAAGACAATCCTTTCAATTAACCCAAATTTCATCCGGATGGAATCACTTGTCAAAATCCAAGGGTATAGTGCATTATCAAGGGAGTCAAATCCTCCGAAGCCCATTGGTAAGAAATAGGTTGTAAGTAGAATGTATGAGAAAAATAATGTTAGTAGTGACATTCCCTTTCGCGTCGGCTTTTTCAGCTTTTTGAAGTAACGATTGAAAATGACTAAATTTGCGGCCCCCATGGCAATAAAAGTTGCGGTTGTAAATGATTTATAATTAGGCAACTGATTAACTTGCATGATGGCAATTCTTATATAGTCCATATTAAGATGGAGGCTGAAGTAAGCTTTTATTTGAACGAAAAGGATAAAAGGGATAACGATAAGAAAAATGATTTCGCTCATATAGAAGATACTTTTTGTAGTCATGAAAATTCCGTATGTGATAATTAGAACAAAGGTCAATACAACAACGTAGATGGACATTTCAGGCAATAGAAATCGATTAATAATAAAAGTATAGGTAATAAGTGTTGATAGGCCTACATAAAACCAAACTATAGAAAAAATAAAAAGTATAGGCATTGCAAACCATTTAGGTGTGTATGATTTTAAAATTTCAGGTAAACCTTGACCGGGGAAATGGCTGAACTTGGAAATTATAATATATGTCACCACCATGCCTGCAATAATTGCAAGAAAGAGGGAAGGGACAGTTCCGTTCGCACTTTCTTCAATTAATGTCCTTGGCGTAGTGGAAACCATATATGTCATCATGCTTATTAAAATTAGGTAGAATAAGAAACGGTTCATCGATTGTCCATCCTCAATTCATCACTTTTACCCATCCAAGGAATTTGTAAATAAGGAACGCCTAGGCTATCTTTATTCGTTAAAACCATAACAATTCCGATGAAACCTATGAGTAAACCGACCATCCCGAAAAGCGCTGTGTAAACGAGTAGAAATAACCTAATAACCCTTACCGCAAAACTCAACTCATTGATTGGTATTACAAAAGTGGAAATAGCGACAGCGGCGATTATTATGATCATAATATTTGAAACAAGGGCTGCTTCTGTAGCCGCTGTCCCTAAAATGAGTCCACCAACGGTAGTAGCGGTAGAACTGACAGCTTTCGGCAGTCGCATGCTTGCCTCGGTTAATAATTCCGTGAAGAACAACATGAATAATACTTCAACAAATGACGGGTAGGGTACACCGATTCTGCCTCCCGCAACGGTAAGCGCAAGTTCGACTCTAAGAATATCAGGATTATACGATGTCATTGCTACATACATACTTGGAAGTAAAATACAGGTAAATAAGCCTATATACCTCAACACAATTGTAAACAACGAAACGATTGAAACATGGTAATTATCTTCCATAGATGACATGAAATCGAAAAAGATGACGGGTGCAATAATGACATTCGGGCTACCGTCAATTAAGATGATCACTTTACCTCCAACCAAATTATAGACAATGCGATCAGGACGTTCTGTCACCATCGATGTAGGGAAAAGAGTGAATTTACTATTGTTAAGGAAGTGTTGAAGATCACCCGCTGATTGGAATAAAGGGGTATTAAGATTTTTTAGTTGCTTCTTTACCTTTTTTATCATTTCAGGGTTTGCGCGTTCACCATCATAAATCAAAGATATTGCTCGGTTGGATAAATCGTCCACCATAATATCTTCGACTTTTAAAGAGGGGTTATGATACCGTTGTCTGATTATATTAATAGATACCTCAATATCTTCACTTAATGCTTTTTGTGGCCCGTGAATCGTCGGCTCCATTATGGTATCCTGGATTTCATTATCTTTTACAAGGCGAATATCTAGTAAAAATGTTTGATCACCGATGGCAATCAGAACAAATCCAGCGCTTATTAGAATGAATAATTTTTCTTTAGAGGGCACTTCGATTCGGTTCGGCAGGGATTGGATATATGATTCGAAACCTTCCTCAGAGGCCATTTCAAAAAAAGGTTTGATAACCGTTTGCTGGAGTGTGTTTCCATCCACCACAGATTTCAAATAGAAAAGGAATGCATACTGACCTTTAATTTGCAACGGCGTTTGAATGATGTCGTCTGACGGCTTGAATTGCTCCGAGAGATCTTCGAATATTGCTGGGGCCTGTTGTCCAGTCATCTGCAACTCTCCATTCATATGAGACTTACGAATATAGCGTTCCCGAAATGAATGAATCAATACATACAGAACGACTGAAATTTCATACAAAAGAATGCAAATCTACTATGTTTCAGAGCGACGCTATGCTAGGATAAAGTATATAGAATTTTTTAATAAGGGGTTTGTCGCGTATGTGGAGTCAACAAGAAATTCAGAAGCAACTTGAAATTATTAACGGAAAAAAAGCACCGGATCTGATCATTCAAAATGCTACGTATCTACATTCCATTTATAAACAATGGTTGACAGGGAACATATGGATTCACGGAGACCGTATTGTTTACGTCGGCAACAGGATGCCGGCAATGACAGAAGGAGCGGAAATTATTGACGCTACGGGGAAAAAAATCGTTCCAGGTTATATCGAGCCTCATGTCCATCCTTTCCAGTTGTACAATCCTGAAACGTTTGCAGAATACGCCGGAAGATTAGGAACGACGACATTTCTATCAGATAACATGACGTTTTTCATGCTCCTAGGGAATGAAAGGGCTTTCAACATACTTGAACAATTGCGCGAGCTGCCATTCTCGTTTTATTGGTGGGCGAGGTTTGATTCGCAAACAGTATTGCAAAATGAAAGAGAAGTGTTCAATCAGAATGCGATTGCAGAATGGTTAAAACGTGACGACGTTCTAATGGGCGGAGAATTGACGGGCTGGCCGCGTTTGATGAATGGCGATCCAGATATGCTCGCTTCACTCATCGCTGCAAAAAAGGCGGGTAAAAAGATTGAAGGGCATTTCCCTGGATCTTCCGAAAGAACGCTCGCCAGAATGAAACTGTTAGGAGTGGACGGCGATCATGAAGCAATGACCGTGGAGGAAGTAGAGGCGCGCCTGCTGCAAGGGTATGCGGTAACACTTCGTCATTCATCCATTCGTCCTGACTTGCCGAATTTGTTAAAGGGCATCATTGAAAAGGGACTTGATGTATTTGACCATCTCATGATGACGACAGATGGATCCACGCCATCTTTCCACAAGGATGGAGTGATGGATAAATGCATCCAAGTTGCACTCGACGCTGGTGTGAAACCGATAGATGCCTATTTAATGGCTTCTTATAATGTCGCGCGCTACTATGACATCTCCGACTTGCACGGTGTCATTGCTACGGGCAGATATGCGACACTGAACTTCCTTGACAGAGAAACAAATCCTGTTCCGACTGACGTCCTGTCCAAAGGCAAATGGCTGAGACGCAATAACGAACCGACAGAGCCATTTACGAAAGTCGATTGGTCAATCGTTCCGGACATCCAATTGGACTTTGAATTGCTTGAATCGGATTTTGAATTCCATCATCCAGTTGGAATTGAAATGGTGAATGACGTTATTACGAAACCATATGAAGTAACGCTCGATTTGTCGGTGGACAAGTTGTCCGATGAGCATGATGAAAGTTTTCTTATGTTGATCGACCGACATGGAAAGTGGCGTGTGAATACAGTTATCAAAGGATTCGCAGATAAGGTGCAGGGATTTGCATCTTCCTATTCGAATACGGGAGATATCATCTTAATAGGCAAGGATAAAAAAGAAATGTTGCTTGCATTCAATGAAATGAAACGGATGCAAGGCGGTATGGTATTGCTTGAATTCGGTAAAGTAGCCGCCTCAATCCCACTTCCAATCGGCGGGGGATTATCAGCAACGAATGTTGAGTCATTGATTGAAGAGGAGATCGAGCTGAAGAAGTCATTGACGGAACGGGGATATCAGCATGGGGATGCCGTCTATACATTCTTATTCCTCCAATCGACTCATTTGCCTTACGTACGAGCAACACAGATCGGGTTATACAATGTTATGAAAAATGAAGTAATCATTCCATCGGTGGAAAGATAGGAGGTCCTGATGAAGGGGAGTACGAGAGGATGGCTCATTGGAATGGCCATTATGTTGCTGTTGTTATCAGCGTGTTCAAAAAAAGAGAAGGCAGGTGCAGAGGAAGTTAATCCTGAGCTGCCTGAAGAGAATGATGAGATAGTCGAAGTGGAAGAAGAACCAGAAGAAGAGCCTGAGGAAGGAGCATTCCATTTTCAAGCACCGTTTACGGGCGTCTTGACGGAGGAAGAGCCGTGGTCGAGACCGGTGCTTGCAACGATCAATAATCACCCTCAGGCGAGGCCGCAATCAGGCATCAGTCAAGCGGATGTCGTTTATGAATTCCTGGCAGAAGGGAATATGACACGCTTTTTAGCCTTGTTCCAAAGCGAGCTTCCGGACACTGTTGGTCCGATCCGAAGCGCCCGCGATTATTTCGTTCATTTGGCGAAAGGGATGGATGCATTTTACGTGGCACACGGTTATAGCCCCGATGCCCAAAAACTGTTGGCAAGCAGGTACGTCGATAACGTGAATGGCATGCAATATGACGGCACTTTATTCAAAAGGTCGACGGATCGAAAGGCGCCGCATAACTCCTATATAAGTGGGGAAAACATTTTAGCGGCGATGGAAAAGACGAATTCTGCGACAGAAATAACAAAGGTTCCGCAATTTTCTTTCCACGAATCTAGCGAGGATGCTAGAATAGGGGATATTGCAACAACGATTGATGTCCGTTTCAGTTCTGATCGGAATTTCATCAGTACATTTTCATATGATGCTGAAAAGGAAATGTATAATCGAGTAGTAAATGGCATCCAAACAGTGGACAAAGCGAACGATCTGCCGGTTGAACTATCCAATATACTAGTTCTTGAGGCAAACCATAGTACAATTGACAGTGTAGGCAGACAAGCTGTCGATATAGAGAACGGTGGAAAAGCAATCCTCTTCCACGCCGGCATTGCAAAAGAGATTGAATGGAGAAATATCGAAGGCTTTTTAGTGCCAATCGAAAATGGAGCTCCTGCAAAATTGATACCCGGGAAGACATGGATCCACGTCATTCCATCGTATTCGGGCATTTCAAAATCTGTAACATATACTCCTTGAACATAGTAGAGGAAAGAGGGGAATACATGCAAATCGATAAAATCCGAAGTGAGCAGACGGACCAGCTATTTAAAGCCATATTGGAACTGAAGGATCTCGAGGAATGCTATATGTTTTTTGATGATTTATCCACGATGAGCGAGCTGCAATCGATGGTGCAACGTTTGGAAGTGGCGCATGCATTGAAACAGAAAAAAACATACGATCGAATACAAAGTGAAACTGGCGCGAGCACAGCGACGATTTCACGCGTCAGACGCTGTGTCGACTACGGATCGGGAGGCTACAATACAGTATTGAACCGCCTCTATCCGGAGCTAACGGAGAATAGTGAAAAGAAGTGAACAGGCGGAGAATCTTTCCGTCTGTTTTTTTGGTATACTGGAGGATAGAAAACAAACAACGTAACTTGACGGATTAGGTGGTAAAACAATGGATTATAAACAATGGCGCCACGCCTTTAAAGTGGACCCTGCAAAAACGTTGACGGATGATGAACTGGAAAGGCTTGCCGAGTCGGGAACAGACTGCCTGATTGTCGGCGGAACAGACGGTGTGACGCTTGAAAACGTCCTCGATTTATTGGTACGTATACGCAGATATTCTGTTCCTGTCGCACTTGAAGTGTCAACGGTCGAATCAGTTACACCTGGATTCGACTATTATTTCATCCCAACCGTCCTGAACTCTACGAAGACGGAATGGGTAAACGGCATCCATCACGCGGCGCTAAAAGAATACGGCCATATGATGAATTGGGATGAGATCATCACAGAAGGTTATTGCATCCTTAACATAGATTGCAAAGCAGCTAAGCTGACCGGTGTGCAAGAAGTGCCTGATGAAGAAGACATCGTCGCTTATGCGCGGATGGCAGAGCATCTATTTAACTTGCCTGTTCTCTATCTGGAATATAGCGGCACTTACGGCGACCCAGACATCGTCAAAGCAGCCGCCCGCGTGTTGAATAAAACCCGACTTTTCTACGGCGGAGGCATCCGAACTGCAGAAGAGGCAAAGCAAATGGCAGCCATCGCACAAACAATCATCGTCGGCAATATTATCTACGAAGACATCGAAGCAGCCTTAACAACAGTTGAAGCAGTAAAATCAGTACCCAATTCATATTGAATTAATGTATAATAAAGAACAAATGTTCCACGAAAGGCGGGATCCAATTTGGATAAAATAGCGGCAGACTTGCTTGTCGGCATGAACCCCGAACAAGCCCGCGCAGTGAAAAAGACAGAAGGACCTCTCCTCATCATGGCAGGAGCAGGCTCCGGAAAAACGAGAGTATTGACACATCGGATCGCCTATCTAATCGTCGAAAAGAATGTCTACCCTTCCAATGTACTAGCAATCACCTTTACGAACAAAGCAGCACGGGAAATGCGTGACCGGATTGACGGATTGCTAGGACCGGGAACAGGCGAGCGGATGTGGGTTTCCACATTCCACTCAATGTGCGTCCGCATTTTACGAAGAAATATCGACCGGATCGGAATTTCGAAAAGCTTTTCCATCCTCGATGGCTCAGACCAATTGACAGTCATTAAAAATGTCCTGAAAGAACGGAACATAGACCCGAAACAATATGATCCGCGTGCAATGCTCGGCGCAATCAGCTCAGCGAAAAACGAATGCATTGATGCGGAAACATACAAAGGACAAATCAATCCACACAACCCTTATGAAAAAACGATTGCAGACGTCTATGAAAGTTATTCGAAGAAATTGCGTCAAAACCAATCACTCGATTTTGACGACCTCATTATGATGACTCTGAAGTTATTTGAACGCGTCCCTGAAGTCCTCGAATTTTATCAAAATAAATTCCAATATATCCATGTTGATGAATACCAAGATACAAATAATGCCCAATACAGGCTTGTCAAAATGCTGGCAGCGAAGTTCCGCAATCTATGCGTCGTCGGAGATTCGGACCAATCCATTTATCGATGGAGGGGGGCGGATATCGGCAATATCCTCTCTTTCGAAAAGGATTATAAAGACGCGGAAGTTATTTTACTCGAACAAAATTACCGTTCGACAAAAACGATATTACAGGCCGCGAATGATGTCATTCAGAACAATCGCAGCCGCTACGACAAGAAGCTTCGCACGGAAAACGCAGATGGTAATGCAATTACGGTCTATAAAGCAACGGACGAAAAGGACGAATCCCAATACATCGTCCAACAGATTATCGAACTGAAAGAACGAGAAAATTTATCTCTCGATCAATTTGCCATTTTGTACCGGACGAATGCGCAGTCCCGTGTAATCGAGGAATATCTAGTGAAATCCAATTTGGACTACACAATCGTCGGAGGCACGAAGTTCTACGATCGGAAAGAGATCAAGGATTTATTGGCCTATTTGAAGCTGATTGCCAACAACGATGATGATTTAGCACTCGCTCGGATCATCAATGAACCGAAACGTAGCATTGGAGCCACTTCTTTTGAACGGATGGCACAATTTGCGATTGAAAATGACCGTTCGATTTTCGATGCATTGCAAGAGGTCCACTTCATGGGGCTGACAGCTAGAGCTGCGAATGAAGCAGTCAAGTTCAGGGATATGATGCATGGTTTCACGCAAATGCAGGAGTACTTGTCCGTCACGGAACTAGTGGAACAAGTGTTGGAGAAGACGGGCTACCGAGATATGCTTATTCGTGAGAAAACAATTGAATCGGAAAGCCGGTTGGAAAATATCGAAGAGTTCCTTTCCGTTACGGAAGCATTTGAAAAAAGAGCGGAAGAAGAGGAAGGCGACCGCTCGCTCGTTGCATTCTTAACTGATTTGGCGCTCATTGCGGACATTGATTCTTTGGATAAAGAAGAGAACCAATCTACCGAAAAAATCGTCCTTATGACGATGCATGCGGCAAAAGGGCTCGAATTTCCTGTCGTATTCGTCATTGGTATGGAGGAGAATATCTTCCCGCATGCAAGATCGATAGGGGACGATGAAGAGATGGAAGAAGAACGGAGACTTGCGTACGTGGCGATTACACGTGCAGAGCAGATGCTCTATTTAACTTGCGCCTCGTACCGAACAATATTCGGTCGTTCCAGTTTCAATAATCCTTCTCGCTTCCTAGGGGAAATTTCAGATGACATCATCGAAGTGACTTCCAATAACAATCAAGGATTTTCGTATGGCGGATATGCAAGAACGGAAACTCCTGTACGACCTGCGGTCAAGAAGCCGGTTTATAAATCGAGCGGCGGGGAGAAGATGGGCTGGAAAGCGGGCGACAAAGCGACTCATAAGTCGTGGGGTACGGGAATGGTCGTTAGCGTAAAAGGGAAAGAAGATGATCTTGAACTCGACATCGCATTCCCGGAACCAGTCGGCATTAAACGGCTGCTCGCCAAATTCGCTCCAATAGAAAAAGCATAGGGAGAGGAAAAGATGGATCGAAATACAGTTGAAAAGCGTGTGCGGGAACTCAATGATCTGCTCAATGATTATGGCCATGCCTATTATGTGCTAGATCGGCCGATTGTGCCCGATTCTGTGTACGATCAACATATGCAGGAATTGTTGTCCATTGAGGCGGAGCATCCCGATTTGATTTTCCCTGATTCCCCGACACAACGGGTTGGAGGAGAAATCCTTGCAGGTTTCAGCAAAGTGGTCCACGAATTCCCGATGCTGAGCTTGTCGAATGTGTTTAATGAAGAGGATATCAGAGATTTCGATAGAAGGGTACAGGCGGGTGCGGGCCATTCCATCACCTATATATGCGAGTTGAAGATTGATGGTCTTGCCGTTTCATTGAAGTATGAAAATGGGCGATTCATTCAAGGCTCGACTCGCGGGGATGGGACGATCGGGGAAGAGATTACGGCTAATTTGAAAACCATCCGAGCCATTCCATTGAAGCTGACAGAGCCAATTACAATCGAAGTGCGCGGCGAAGCCTATATGCCAAAGAAAACATTCATGAAATTGAACGAAGCACGTGATGAAAACGGGGAAGAACCTTTCGCCAATCCGCGAAATGCTGCTGCAGGATCGTTGCGGCAACTTGATCCGAAAATAGCCGCAAGCCGCAATCTATCCGTCTTTATTTATGGAATCGGAGGAGATGGCAGCGCATATGGACAGGACAGTCATTCGGATTCGCTCGATTATCTAGCGTCACTCGGTTTTGAAACGAATAAACAAAGCAAACGATGTAAAACAATTGATGAAGTTATCGACTTTATTGAATCCTGGCAGGCACGCAGGCAGGATCTTGATTATGAAATCGATGGGATCGTCATTAAAGTGGACGGCTATGAAGACCAGGAGCAACTTGGATTTACGGCGAAAAGTCCACGTTGGGCGACAGCGTACAAATTCCCAGCTGAAGAAGTGCATACGAAGTTGCTCGATATCGAGCTGAGTGTCGGCAGGACGGGTGTCGTAACGCCGACGGCCATCTTGGAACCGGTTCGTGTTGCCGGAACGACAGTCGCAAGGGCTTCCCTTCATAATGAAGATCTGATCCGCGAGAAGGATATCCGGATCGGAGACGCCGTTATCATCCGTAAAGCAGGTGATATTATTCCGGAAGTCGTCAGCGTCCTTGTTGAACAAAGGACGGGGGATGAAATGCCGTATCATATGCCAGACAATTGCCCCGTTTGTGATTCTGAACTAATTCGGATTGAAGGGGAAGTGGCATTGCGTTGCGTCAATCCCCAATGCCCAGCACAAATGAAGGAAGCACTCATCCATTTCGTCTCCCGAAATGCGATGAATATTGAAGGGATTGGTGAACGGGTCGTCGATCAATTATATACGTCCGGTCTCGTTCATGATGTCGCAGATCTCTATTGCTTAACGAAAGAACAGCTGCTTTCATTAGAACGGATGGGGGAGAAGTCCGCAACGAATTTATTGACAGCGATCGAAGCATCGAAAGCGAATTCATTGGAAAAGTTGTTGTTTGGCCTCGGTATCCGCCATGTTGGTGAAAAGGCAGCGCATATTTTGTCAGAGGAATTCAGTACGATGGATGAAATCGCAAAGGCGGATGCGGAAAAGCTCACATCAATACATGAAATTGGAGAAAAGGTCGCAGATGCTGTCATTACGTTTTTCAACAATGAAGATGTACTGGAAGTTTTGGCCAAGCTGAAGTCCTACGGTGTGAACATGGATTATAAAGGTAGAACGCGTCAAGAGATTCCGACAGAAGGACCTTTCGCTGGAAAGACGGTCGTCTTGACGGGGAAACTGACGATTTTAACGCGCAATGAAGCGAAAGAACAAATAGAGGCTTTAGGCGGCAAAGTGAGTGGAAGCGTCAGTAAGAAGACGGACCTCGTCATTGCCGGGGAAGAAGCGGGCTCCAAGCTTGTGAAAGCACAGGAGCTTGGCATTACAGTTTGGAATGAAACAGAGTTGGTCGATGCGCTCGGCGAAAAGGAGTAATATTCAATGAAAAGGTTATTAGTACTGCCCGGTATGGCGGCCGTCCTCTTATTGGGCGGCTGTCTACCGTCAATCGGCCCTGACAAAGAGGAAGTCACTCAGGAAACTGAAGAAATGGCTGAGGAAACCGTCATGATTCCTGATGTTCAATTAAAGGATGAATTTTACAGGCCACTTCTTCCATTTAAGAAAAGTGCGAGTCGAGGTCTTGTCGTAAAAAATATTTATACCAAGTATGACGTCCAGGAAGCTGAAGAAGGGTTAATGCGTCTCTCTGCCCAGCACTTCGACCCGAAGACCAACTTTTTTCAAGAAGGTCAGTATATTGATAAAGATACGGCAAGTGCTTGGCTCGCAAGAAATTCGGCTGATCCGAGCGGCTTAAATCCACCCGAAGCAAAAGGGGAGGATGCAGAAGAGAAACCGATTTACTTGGCCCATATTATCGAACAAAACTACTTGACGCTGACTGATGAAAAAAAAGTTCGCTTATCCGGCATGTCCATAGGTCTTGCATTGAATTCCGTCTACTATAGCAGGGATGGCAAACAAACAACAATAACAGACGAAGAACTTGAGAAGCAAGGGATGGAAATGGCTTCTACAATTGTGACAAGGCTTCGGTCGAAAGAGGGATTTGAAGACATTCCCATAGTCGTTGGCCTATTCAAGCAAGAAAAAAGAAATTCAATTGTACCCGGAACATATTTTGCGACAGCATTCGCCGACAAAGGTAAATCGGCACCGGCGGGGTGGAAAGAAGTGAACGAGCAATACGCATTGTTGCCCGTTTCGTCAGATATCGACAATTATCGCGACATCAATACGACGTACAATAAATTTAAACAGGACATTGACGAATATTTCCCAAGCTTCGTCAACGTAGTAGGCACCAGTTTCTACAAAGATAATCGATTGCAGTCCATCTCTTTCAGTATCCCGATCCAATTTTTCGGCAAAAGTGAAATCATCGGTTTCACTCAGTTTCTGACTGGCAAAGTGAAAAGCTACTACTCCGATATCGACATCGAAGTAAGCGTCACTTCAGTAAACGGTCCAGAAGCATTAATTGTCAAAAAAGCAGGAGAAGAAGAATACGTTCATATTTATGGGTACTAATAAGGTGTAAATAAGTTGGTAACATGCACCGTTGATTGGAGCGTAAGGCGGCGACTCCTGTCTGTCCAGCTACAGGCGCTAAGGGGATGCCTTAATTTCTGCAAAAACCGCAGAAATACGGCAAATCGAACCCTGCGCAGTTCGACTTGCTCGGGTCATAAGTCAAAGCTGCTCTGTGGCAAAGACCGCCACGCCGCATCTTCGCCTTATGCCTGTCGCATCTGAGCAAGGGCCTTCCGCTTTTCGTTGGAAAGCGTCCGCCTGGAGCGGAAATCAACATTACCAAAACAGTAGGTTTTCATATACTTTTCATCCAAACCGTTAGGTGGTATGATTAGTCGTACAATTGCAAGTGGGGAGGAAATCAAATGACGAAATTTACGGAAGAAGATGTAAAATACTTCGCGAATTTTGCAAGAATCGCCATTTCAGACGAAGAAGCTACAACTTTTGCGGATATTATTTCCGATTTAGTCGGATTCGGCGATGCTTTAAAGGAAGTCGAAACAGATCACATAGAGCCGATGACTCATCCGTTGCAGCTATTCAACGTGCTTCGGGAAGATGTCCCACAAGATATACTTGACCGGGAAGAAATGTTGGCAAGCGTAGAAGAGCATGAAGCCGGAATGATAAAAGTTCCGAATATCCTGTGAGAACGGGTTTTTAGGAGGGTACAGAATGACGTTAATGAAAAAGTCGGCAGCAGAACTTCAACAACTTTTACATAACCGGGAAGTCTCTGTCAAAGAAGTGACCGAAGATTCATTTAAACAAATTGCGAAGTTGGACGGAAAAGTGCAAGCCTTTCTAGCGGTGACTGAAAAAGAAGCACTCGCGAAAGCAGAGTCTTTGGATAACGAACCGATGGACAAGCGCGGCCCTTTGTTCGGACTGCCAATCGGAATCAAAGATAACATCATTACAAAAGGTATCACAACAACATGTGCGAGTAAGATGTTGGAAAACTTTGTCCCTGTTTACGATGCAACCGTCATGGATAAAATCAACCAAGCCGGTATGGTCAACGTTGGTAAATTGAATATGGACGAGTTTGCAATGGGCTCAACTACAGAGCGTTCTGCATTTAAAACGACACATAACCCGTGGAACTTGAATTGTGTACCGGGTGGCTCTTCAGGCGGCTCGGCTGCTGCTGTTGCGGCGGGCGAAGTACCTTTCGCGCTTGGTACGGATACGGGCGGATCGGTTCGTCAACCTGCAGCATTTTGCGGCGTCGTCGGGATGAAACCGACATACGGACGGGTATCCCGTTATGGACTCGTTGCATTCGCGTCTTCATTGGATCAAATCGGAACGATCACACGCACTGTAGAAGATAATGCGCTTCTTTTAAACGCCATTTCTGGTGTGGATCATAGAGATTCCTCTTCAGCTTCTCAGCAAGTACCTGATTTCCGTGCGGGACTGACAGGAGACATAAAAGGATTAAGAATTGCAGTTCCTAAAGAATATTTAGGAGAAGGCATTGCCGAGGATGTAAAAGAGTCCGTTTTGGAAGCATTGAAAGTCCTTGAATCCCTAGGCGCAACTTGGGAGGAAGTGACGCTTCCACACTCCAAATATGCTTCCCCGGTCTATTACGCTATCGCAACTGCAGAAGCTTCTTCCAACCTCGCAAGATTCGATGGAATCCGTTACGGTTATCATCCGGAAGGCGCGAAAAACTTGGAAGAGATTTATTTGCGTTCTCGTGCTGAAGGATTTGGCACTGAAGTAAAGAAGCGAATCCTTTATGGAACTTATGCATTGAGTGCAGACCATCATGAAGACCTTTACGTCAAAGCGATGAAAGTTCGTACCCTCATTGCACAAGATTTTGCTGCTTTATTCGAAAAGTATGATGTTGTCATCGGACCTTCCAGCGCAACAACTGCTTACGAAATAGGCGGTGTAGTACAAAATCAATTGACATTGTATGCGAATGATGTATTAACAGTATCTGTGAACTTGGCTGGCGTGCCTGCTATTTCTGTTCCATGCGGACTTTCCAATGGATTGCCGGTCGGTCTTCAAATTATCGGCAAGCACTTTGATGAGGCGCTTATATACAAAGTAGCTCACGCATATGAGCAAGCGACTGATTTTCATACACACACTCCATCTGTAGGGGAGGGCAATGAATAATGAACTTTGAAACGATAGTCGGACTTGAAGTCCACGTTGAATTGAAAACTGATACGAAAATCTTTTCACCGGCACCGTCCCATTACGGAGCAGAGCCGAATATGAATATCCATGTCACGGATTTGGCCTATCCCGGTACGCTGCCAACGATGAATAAACGAGCAGTCGATTTCGGTATGAAGGCGTCCATGGCATTGAACTGTGAAGTCGCTAAAGTCATGAACTTCGACCGGAAACATTATTTTTATCCGGATAATCCGAAAGCTTATCAAATTTCCCAAGACGATCGCCCAGTCGGCTCGAATGGCTGGATTGAAATCGAAGTCGAAGGCAAAAAGAAGAAAATTCGTATCGAGCGTGTTCACTTGGAGGAAGACGCAGGGAAATTGACACACTCCGATAACGGATATTCACTTGTCGATTTGAACAGACAAGGAACGCCGCTTATTGAGATCGTCACGGAAGCGGATATCCGCTCTCCTGAAGAAGCGTATGCCTTTCTTGAGAAATTAAAAGCAATCATCCAATATACAGGCGTTTCCGATGTTCGTATGGAAGAAGGCTCACTGCGTTGTGATGCCAATATTTCATTGCGTCCATTCGGTCAGAAGGAATTTGGAACGAAAACGGAATTGAAGAATTTGAACTCGTTCAACTTCGTCCGCAGAGGAATTGCGAATGAAGTCGAGCGTCAGGAAAAGATTCTTCTTTCGGGTGGGAAGATTGTACAGGAAACGCGCCGTTATGATGAAACGACGGGGCAAACCGTCTTGATGCGTGTTAAAGGGAGTGCGAACGATTACCGTTTCATTAATGACCCGGATCTTTCTGAAATCCATATCGATCAAGAATGGATGGACCGAGTACGTGCAGAAATCCCTGAACTTCCGGATGCTCGTAAGGCCCGTTACGTCCAAGAGCTGGACTTGCCTGAATATGACGCACATGTATTGACATTGACAAAAGAGATGTCTGATTTCTTTGATGCGACTGTTTCAGCAGGTGCGGATGCGAAACTTGCTTCCAACTGGTTGATGGGTGAAGTATCGGCCTACTTGAACGCAGAGCAAAAAGAGCTTCACGACACGGCGCTGGCTCCTGAAGGCTTATCCAGCATGATCAAGCTGATTGCGGATGGTACGATTTCATCCAAAATCGCAAAGAAAGTGTTCAAGGAACTGATCGAGAACGGCGGAAACGCTGAAGAAATCGTAAAAGCAAAAGGACTTGTACAAATTTCCGATGAAGGTACATTACGTACGATCATAACGGAAATTCTGGATGCGAACGCGCAATCGATTGAGGACTTCAAAAACGGTAAGGACCGCGCAGTCGGATTCCTTGTTGGACAAGTGATGAAAGCAACAAAAGGGCAAGCAAACCCGCCACTAGTCAATAAAATCCTCCTTGAGGAAATGAATAAGCGTTAACAACTGGTGAACGTCCTATGCGGGTCTTTGAGAAGTCTCCGTATAGGGCGTTTTCATTTGTTTGATTCAGGCAGCAAATAGCCGTACACTTAAGAAAAGGAGTGTGTGAGAATGAAAACCGAAAAACAATATTTTGACGAAGCCATTTCTTTAGAAGAGTACATGAACCGGATGGAAAAACATAAAGACAATAGCTTTAGCATTTATGAGAAATTCGAAGTGCCGCAAGATGATGGGTTTATCGAGATGCTAAAAGCGGAAAAGCCTACTGTATTGGTCATTACAGAAGATTGGTGTGGCGATGCGATGATGAATAATCCAATCTTGCGCAGAATTGCTGAAGCTGCACAATTGGATGTACGGACTGCCTACCGCGATCAGGATACCGATTTAATTGATAAACATTTGACGAATGGTGGAAGATCGATTCCGATTTACCTATTGCTTGATGATGAAGGTGAAGTAATAGCGAAATGGGGCCCACGTGCTGCATCGATCCAGGAGGACGTCCTTGAACGACGCAAGCAATTGCCTGCGAAGGAAGCACCTGATTTCGAAGAGAAGCAACGAGCGTTCATTGAGGAATTAATGAAGGAATATACAACACAGCCCGAACTATGGCTGACGGTATATGAAGACATTCGAAAAACGTTCATGCCTGCATTGCAAAAATCCAATTAAGACCGGATCGGCAACTAGTTCACAAAAGTAAGCGTCCTATAGTTGGATCAGTAACGCATATGCAAAGCGTAAGAATTTGTATGAATTGAGAGGGAACATGTATGAAGCGTGCACGAATCATTTATAACCCGACGGCGGGACGTGAGATATTTCGGAAGCATATCGCTGAAGTTCTTGAGAAGTTGGAGAAGGCCGGTTATGAAACATCGGTGCATGCGACAACTGCTGAAGGCGATGCGACAGAGGCAGCGAAAGCGGCAGTGGAACGTGGTTTCGATGTCATCATTGCTTCAGGAGGCGATGGGACGTTGAATGAGGTCGTTGCAGGCGTGTCGTCTTTTGAGAAACGTCCAAAACTTGGTCTTATTCCAACCGGAACGACAAACGACTTTGCGCGGGCTTTACGCATACCTAGAGATATTGACGATGCGCTTGATATTATTATAAGAGGCGAAACGATTCCGGTGGACGTAGGTCTCATGAATGACCGCCATTTCATTAACATAGCTGGTGGCGGAAGAATGACTGAGCTGACATATGAAGTGCCAAGCAGGCTTAAAACTGTGCTCGGGCAGCTTGCTTATTATTTGAAAGGGATCGAGATGCTGCCTTCCATCCATTCGAGTAACGTGAAAATCGAGTATGATGATAACGTATTCGAAGGGGAAGTGATGCTGTTTCTCGTCGGTCTTACCAATTCCGTCGGCGGCCTGGAAAAATTGGCGCCAAACTCAAGCATCAATGATGGAAAGTTCACGTTGCTTATTTTGAAAAAATGTAATATCGCCGAATTCATTCGGATTGTCAGCTTAGCGTTACGAGGAGAACATTTAGACGATCCACTTGTCATTTCCTCCCAAGCGGCAAATGTGAAAATCACTTCATCAGAAGAAGTATTACTGAATTTGGACGGCGAATATGGGGGAACCCTTCCTGCCGCATTTGAAATTAAATATCGTCACATTGAAATGTTCGCTCCACTTGATCAACTACGCGAGCAAGATCGCATTGATCGGGACGAAAACGATGAAAAAGCTGCGTTGGATGAATAATCCATGCAGCTTTTATTTTAGCATGCCGCGTCCAAAGCGAGCCGCCGCGCGTCCAAAGCGAGCAACTGTGCGTCCAAAGCAGTCATCCTTCGCAGCATCAAAATGAAAAAGCAGTCGGAACTGAATCGTTCCAACTGCTTTGCATGCTATACAATAAACTCAATATCATCATCCTGCCCAGCGGCAAGTTCCGGCAAATCTTGAATCGGCATCCATTGGCAATGGAATACCATTCCGTTGTCTTTGCCTGTGCTTTGAACACGATTATTCCAATCATGCTCATCGTCGCCGGTATAAACGAGGTGAAAGATATTACGTTCATGAATGACGTCTTCACGGTGTTCAGGAAAATAATTTTTCTTATGCACTTTCCCCTTAAACTCAAGCTGATCCCGACAGATACCGGTTTCCTCTTCAATTTCGCGATATAGCGCATCGATCAGTAATTCATCATCCTCAATCGTTCCCCCGGGCACTTGCAAACCTGCCTCAGGATTTCCTTCTTGATCGAACACAAGGATTTTGCGTTCGGCCTGTTCTCCTTTAGTGATATAAGCTAAAACTTTTCGTTTGACTTCCATTGTGTCCACCTCTCTTTAATCCCTCTATTATACATAACATTCTAACTACTCTCAAGAGGGACGTTGTCAAAAAAAGTTCACAGTGCTTGTGACAAAATTGTTATTTCGATCTCAAAAAGGGAAACGTAAGAAGTAACAGTCATCTACTAAATAGTAACAGACGTTTTTTGACGAGGAGGGCGCAGAATCCGTGTATAAAAAACAAGAAAAAAGGCTCATGTGGCTCGTTTTTATCGTAGCGGGGATTATGTTGGTGTCCATTGTAGGAAGAATTTTTGGAAGTTGAAGGAGGAAGAATAGATGGGGAATGAAGAAGCTGTCTTTTATTCGCGTGTCTTAACGGAACTGACTTTATCCTTCCATATCATTTACGCGACAATCGGAGTTGGTGTCCCTCTCATGATTATGATCGCGCAATGGGTGGGCATCCGGAAAAACGATGAACATTATATATTGCTCGCTCGAAGATGGGCGCGTGGATTTGTTATTACAGTAGCAGTCGGAGTTGTGACAGGTACTGCGATCGGTCTGCAATTGTCCTTGCTATGGCCAAATTTTATGGAGCTTGCGGGAAATGTCATTGCATTGCCGCTATTCATGGAAACGTTCGCCTTCTTTTTTGAAGCCATTTTCCTAGGCATTTACTTATACACTTGGGATCGGTTCGAAAATCAGAAAAAGCATTTGCTGCTATTAGTGCCAGTTGCAATTGGTGCTTCGTTTTCCGCCGTATTCATTACGATGGTGAATGCTTTCATGAATGCTCCCCAAGGGTTTGACATCGTAAATGGAGAACTCGTCAACATCAACCCAATTATTGCGATGTTCAACCCGGCGATGCCGACGAAAGTGGCGCACGTCGTCATTACTGCATATATGACCGCGGCATTTGTGCTGGCCGCCATTGCAGCGTTCCGTTTATTGAAAGGCTCCGACCATATTTATCATAAGAAAGCTCTTTATTTAACAATGAAACTCGGACTTGTGTTCGCGATTGCCACCGCCATCATCGGGGATTTCTCCGGTAAATACTTAGCCGAATACCAGCCTGAAAAACTGGCAGCAGCGGAATGGCATTTTGAAACACAGGAAAATGCGCCGCTCGTCTTGCTCGGAGTCATGAGTGACGGGGAAGTGAAGTATGCCATTGAAGTGCCGTTCGGGCTATCCATTTTGGCACATAACAATCCGAGTGCGGAAGTGATTGGATTGGATCAATTCCCGGAAGATGAAATTCCACCGCTTTACATCCATTATCTATTCAACATTATGGTGTTCATCGGCATGTGGATGGTATTGCTTTCGATTTGGTATTGGGTCGGCATTAAGCGCAATTGGAGAAGCGTGTCGACAAGATGGTTCCGCTGGCTGATCGTGCTTGGCGCGCCTTTATCATTCATCGCGATCGAATCGGGATGGTGGCTGGCAGAAGTCGGACGGCAGCCGTGGATTCTCCGGAAGATTATGCGTGTTGAGGATGCTGCGACGACGAGCGGGCAAGTCGATTTAATGCTTATGCTGTTTGCATTGCTCTATCTCATTCTCGGTATTGGCAGTATCGTCGTCTTACGAAGGATGTTCCGCAAAAATCCGGTCGAACGGGAACTTGCGGATCGCCAAACGGAAAAGGGCGGTGATATTCAATGAACTTGGAAATCTTAGGGATCACGGTTCTTTGGACGTTCCTCTTCGGTTATATTATCGTCGGTGCTATCGATTTCGGAGCTGGATTTTTCAATGCATACAGTTTGCTGACAGGGAAACAACGGATCTTAACAAAGGTCATCCAGCGCTACTTGTCGCCTGTCTGGGAAGTGACGAACGTATTCCTCGTCTTCTTCTTCGTCGGAATCATCGGGTTCTTCCCGAAGACGGCGTTCTACTATGGCACGACATTATTAGTGCCTGTCAGCATCGGCGTCATTCTCCTCGCGATACGCGGTTCGTATTATGCGTTCGAAACATACGGCGCGCGGGGACATAAAGGCTATTCGTTTATGTACGGGCTTGCAGGTCTGTTAATTCCCGCTTCGTTATCGATCGTACTGACGATTTCGGAGGGCGGTTTCATCGAAATAGTCGATGGAAGTCCGGTGCTCGATTATTGGGTTTTATTCACAAGCCCGCTGACATGGTCAATCGTCGTCCTAAGCATATCCGCAACCCTTTATATTTCGGCGGTTTTCCTTACGTGGTATGCGAATAAAGCCAGAGACATCGAAGCGACAGACCTGCTTCGGAAATATGCGCTCATCTGGTCGCTGCCGACAATCATTACGGCGGGCGGCATCATTTTCGAGCTGCGAAGACATAATTTTGATCATTATACGAACATCCAAACGTTTTTGCCGATGTTCCTTCTTTCATTCATCCTATTCGTCGGAACGGTATGGCTACTTTGGACACGACGAAATTACGGCTGGGCATTCGGTTTGCTTGCGGGTCAATTCGCCTTCGCATTTTATGGATACGGTGCATCCCATTATCCGTATTTGCTTTATCCGCATTTGACACTGTACGACAGTTTCACGAACCCCGCGATGGCGATTGCGCTCATTATAGCGTTCATTCTCGGCCTTGGCCTTTTAATCCCATCGCTCGTGCTGCTTATGCGCTTGTTCCTGTTCAATAAAGATTACGTCCGTGGAAAAGACGATTTCCACGTTTAGGAGGAGTGTAATATGGTTGAATTCATCATTTTCTATGCGCCATTCATCATTTTGATTGCCGCCATTGTCGTTGCCTTTCTCATCGCGCCGATGGATAAGGCAGTGAATAAAGAAGATTAACGGAAAACAGACGTCAACCCGGCGTCTGTTTTTACTCTATATACGACCATTTACCATCATTGTTTTATGGTAAACTGAGAGCATACGAAATTTGGAGGAAAAATCATGTCTTTTATTGTTAATCAAAATGATCGTCTTATCGTCCATGTGGAGGACTTAACGCATGACGGGTCAGGCGTTGCTAAAGTGGAAGGCTATCCACTATTCATACCTGGTGCATTGCCTGGTGAGGAAGTCGAAGTCAAAGTCGGGAAAACGTTAAAGAATTACGGATTTGCGCGACTGTTGAATGTGACAAAGCCATCATCGGATCGCATTGAGCCACCGTGCCACGTGTTCTGGGAATGCGGCGGTTGCCAGCTTCAGCATTTATCATACGAAGCACAGCTTATCCAAAAGCAAAAACAAGTCCGTGACGTCATCGACCGTATCGCGAAGTTGCCTGACGTGCCAGTACTTCCGGTCAAAGGGATGGAAGACCCTTGGCGTTATCGCAATAAATCCCAGATCCCCTTCAGCGAACGAGATAGGCAAGTCGTTTCAGGCTTTTACAAATCACGCACCCATCACATCGTCGACACAGACGTCTGCATCATCCAAAGTGAAGAAGCGGATGAGCTCATGTCCACGTTGAAGCATGAAATGCAAGCGCTTGGATTGGATGCGTACAACGAAAAGACGCATCGTGGCATGCTAAGGCACCTCATCGTCCGAAAAGGAAAAGCAACAGGGGAAATCATGGTTGTCCTCGTGACACTTAAAAAGAAGTTCCCGCAGAAAGAAGCAGTCATCGAGCTGATTAAACGAGTCGTACCAGAAGTGACATCAATCATGCAAAACGTCAACGGAGAAAAGACGAACGTCATCTTTGGGAATGAAACGCTCCCATTATACGGCAAGTCGTTCATCATCGATAACATCGGCGACATCCAGTTCGAAATATCTGCTCGCTCCTTCTATCAAGTGAACCCTGCTCAAACCGAGGTGCTCTACAAGCAAGCGCTCGATTACGCACAGTTGACGGGTGATGAAATGGTCATCGATGCATACTGCGGCATCGGCACGATATCCTTGTTCCTTGCACAAAAAGCGAAGGAAGTGTATGGTGTCGAAATCGTTCCACAAGCAATCGAGGATGCGAAGCGCAATGCAGAATTGAACGGTATCACAAATGCGAACTTTGAAGCGGGTGCAGCGGAAGATGTCATCCCAAGATGGTACGCAGAAGGCAAACGCTTCGACGTCTTAGTCGTCGATCCGCCGCGCAAAGGATGCGACGAGAAACTATTGCAGACGATTTTGGAATACAAGCCGAGACGAGTTGTGTATGTATCCTGTAATCCAGGAACCTTGGCGCGCGACTTGCGGATTTTGGAAGACGGGGGATACCGGACGAAGGAAGTCCAACCGGTGGACATGTTCCCGCAAAGCAGTCATGTGGAGTGTGTTGCCTTGATGTCAAGGATGGTGTAACCCCGCAAAATAAATTACCGATTTAAAACAAGCTTTTCCGATTTCACCGCCACAATTTTAGAATAAAGTTTTCGTAAAAGGCGTGAAAAATGCCTGGAAAGCCCTCCGCCACAACAATTGGCAAAAGACTGGGTTCGGAAATCTTTATTAAAAAGTGAGAAAAACGTGAACAAAATGGGGAAAAAAGCTTGAAAAACGGTCAAAACGTGAACCAAAAAGGGTGAAAATCGGGTTTTGTCGGAAGACTATATTTTAAAAGGGAACGAAGGAATGCGGGTTGGCGGGGTGTGTTTTCGGAAGTTTATAAAATAAAAGGACAGATGGATAAATAAGGTCTATTCAAACACTGATAAATGAAGGGTTTCCCGACATTGCTTTTTTCTCTCGGCAACTTTGCCGAGGTTGCTTATGTCGGGAAACCCTTATTTTTATTTATTTAGAAAACAATCAATTGCCTAGAAAGCGATGGGGTTGAGGACGGAGGAAATGTATTATTTAGTCTTCCCGCACATTACCTGTATCGAAAATTCTATCAAGTTCCCCATTATGTAACCCCACGAACCTTATTTCTAACTGTCGTTTTTCCCATATATAATAAATTTACACAAGCTATCATTTTTATGAAATACGGTCTATTGGATAATTATGCATTCATATGGTCTACGGAGCGTAGATTATATTTTGGGATACATTGTCTTATACTAGAGTCGAGGTGAAAATGATGGATACAAAAAGAAAAAAAGAGCTTTTAGAAGCCTATAAAAACAGACATCCTGAAATGGGAGTAATATCTTACCGTTGTAGAGAAAGTGGTGAGGTTTTTTTGGGTATCTCCAAAGATACAAAATCAGGCTTTAACAGCAATAATATGAAATTGGCAGCAAACTGGCATCCTAATAAACGATTACAAGAACTCTGGAATAAATATGGCTCGGAAGGCTTTGAACTATCAGTTATTAAAGTGTTAAAGTACGATGACCCACATGAAGATCATACAGCAAAATTAGAAAGTTTGAGAGAACAGTGTCTCGCTGCTGATCCAAATGCAAGGAGGATATGGCGATGAATGAAAAAGTTGTTATGGTATCAAATGGTTATGAGCGTATAGTCGTATAGTTGGCAAGTGCTTAGCCGCATACTAGAAGAGTTGGAGTGTTACTAACAATGAAAAAGACTTGTATTTTGTCACCGGACAGACAGCTGACTGAAGAGGAACAATCGCTTGTCTGGAAAAAGCCGCCTTCACATATTGAAAGTGAAGCAGAAAAACGAATATATGAAGAAATCGTACGAAATTGGAATTACGGTGAAATGAAAATTAGCACCATTTTGCTGGAGGGGGATGCTGGTTCGGGAAAAACCCAGATTGCCAAAGCTTTATCTTCTGATTTTAACCTGCCTTATACGAAAGTAACCTGTTTTGCAGATATGGATAAATCTGATGTCCTGGGTTCGATTCTTCCGGTGCTGTCAGAGGAAGATGGTAATTCAGATAAGGTTGAATATCGTTATTATCCTTCTGAAATTGTTCGTGCATATGAAAATGGATGGCTCTTGGAGATTCAGGAACCGACGGTGATTCGGGATGCCGCTGTTTTAATGGCGCTAAATTCCGCATTAGAACCAGATGGCAGTCTAAACTTGCCAACTCGTATCGCGCATCGTCACCCTGATTTTATTGCGGTTATCACAACAAACCGCGGTTACAATGGCTTCCGGCCCTTAAATGAGGCTTTGCGAGATCGAGTGCAGCATGCAGAAAAACTAGATTTACCGCCTAAAGAAGTGATGATGGAGCGGGCTAAAGCTAAGACCGGTTATGAATCTGAACCTGTACTATCTCTTTTAGCTGAAACGATTATGGTGCTGGATGAGACAGCGCGCGCCAATGCCATTAAAGGTGTGGCTGGTATGCGTTCTTATATCTTTTGGGTGGATGCCGTTCAAAGTGGTGCCTCAATCCAAAAAAGTTTATATTATAAGGTATTATACAAAATCACGACCGATCCACAGGAGCTTGTTATTTTAGAGCAGGCACTGGCTAGTCATGGCTTGACAGAAAAGCTTGAGGAAATGGATCACATCTGTCAATCGCAACAAGACGGAGAAAATCCTGAAGTAATGGAACTCAATATTTCCGTAAATGGAGAATTCTCTACTAAGACAGATCAAGCTGATAAAAATGCGGTGCGTCTGAGAAAATCAGAAGACAGTGAGGGGCATTCTGATACGAGTCGTGATGAAAATACTGATATTCCAAGCAATGATAATGGAGAAAATGGCACTCCATTCTATCATAAGCTCGATAAATCAGATACAAACGAATTACAAAAAAAAGAATTTCGTAAGCAGTTGAACAGGGAAGCACGGCAAAGTGTTCAAGGAAGTGTCCAAGAAGATATTAAGTTGATTGTCCACCGTCTGGAAGTTACCGACCAGAACAGAGAAGAGTATAACCGTATGATGACAACGTTGATGCCAGTTATTTGGGAATTAATCAGAAAAACAAATCCGCTTTTGGAGCATGAATTATCTGCTGAATTCGCGAAATCACAGTTGTATGGCACAAAATTTTGCGCGGATCAGGTTGCCGCTATGGATTTTCGCACGTTTGCCCGCAAGCGTCCTCCTGAGGAAGAACCCTCTATTGCGGTTGCTCTCAGGATTGATGAATCGGCTTCAATGTCAGCCTTTGGCCGATTAGAAGCTGCAAAACAAGCTGCTGTTGCTTTATATGAATTTTGCACAGGATGCGGTATTCCAATCATGGTCTACGGGGACACTGCAGATCGCTCCAAAATGGAGCAAATGTCCATTTATGCCTATACAGACTTTGAAAGTAAAGATCCCGATGAAAAATATTCTCTAATGAACATTCAAGCTCGCAGTAACAATCGAGATGGGATGGCACTAAGGATTATTTCTGAAAGGTTGCTAAAAGCCCGTCAAAAGACTAAATTCATAATCAGCATCAGTGACGGACAGCCTAAAGCGATGCCTGATTATACCGGTGCAAAGGCCAAGAATGATATGATAGAGACATTGCAGGAATTTAGAAAAAAAGGCATCCAGTTCCTAGCTGCAGCTATTGGACAAGATAAGGACTCGATCCGTGATCTTTACGGCGCTGAAAACACACTGGATATTACCGATTTAAAACAGCTTCCAGCACGGTTGGTTCAAGTGATCGCAAGACTCCTATAGTTTGAAATATACACAGGTATGGTGGTGGCGAAATGGACACTGTGAAGATAGGTAAATTAATTGCCGAACTCCGAAAGGAAAAAAATCTTACACAAAAAAATATAGCAGATGAGTTAGGCGTTCAAAGTAAAACCGTTTCTAAATGGGAATGTGGTTTAGGGTGTCCAGATTTATCTCTGTGGCCGGGGCTGTCTGATATTTTAGGTGTTGATATCATCCAGATGATGGAGGGTGAAATCACGCCAAATAAGCCAGATGTCGGGAATATTGATAGGGTTCGATTTTATGTTTGTCCTTCCTGTGGCAATATTTTGATCAGCACAGGAAGTGCCTCTATTTTCTGCTGTGGGAAAAAGTTGGAATATATATTGCCGATGGGTTCAGCTGAAGCAATTAAAATTACAGTAGAGGAAATGGATACAGATTACTATATCACTTTTGAGCATCCGATGACGAAAGAACATTATATTTCTTTTGTTGCATTAGTGAAAAGCGACAGAGTGTTTTTTAACCGCCTCTATCCGGAACAAAGTCCAACGACCAGGTTTCCGATAATAGCGGGTGGGAAACTATATATTTATTGCGTTAAAGATGGCTTATCGGTCTATTCAGGTATTAGTCACGCGAAACTGTGAATGCACAGTCTGCTATTTTTTTTAGAGTTGGATTAGTCTGAGTGGATGATGCTACAAAACTGATAAAAAAGGGACAACAAATTCGTGTACATGGAACAGAAAGGTATATCATCTATTTACAAACCACAAACTAGATATACAGAACTATGGAGGAATTTAAGATTGAACAAACATGATGTTAAAAAAATTGCACTGCACGAAGGATTAGATATTGTAGAAGAAACATTAAAAATTAATGAGTCGGGTGTCGATTTTAGAGTCGCACATGCAGAGGATGTTAATGGTGATAAGTGGATTTTAAGAATGCCACGTCAAAAAGAATCGATGCGACACGCGCTACGAGAGAAAAAAGCGTTAGATATACTTAATAACCTTGTCAGCTTTGAAGTTCCTGATTGGTCTATCTTTTCAGAGGGCTTAATTGCTTATAAACAATTAAGTGGAGTTCCTGCTGCAACAATCGATGTTGAACGACAAGCCTATATATGGAGCTTTGACGAAATCAATGCACCATCCGAATATTATTACTCACTAGGAAAAACACTGGCAGAGTTACACTCACTGCCCCAACAGGAATTTGTAAATATCGGAGTTGAAATTCTTAGTGCAAATGAGTTAAGAGCCTCTATGAAACAGCGGATGAACCGTGTGAAAGAAAAATATCATGTCAATCCAAATTTATGGGACCGCTGGCAAGCATGGCTAGCAGATGAGTCTTTTTGGCCGTCTCATGTAGGGATAAGGCATGGAGATTTGCATCCAGGCCATATCCTTATTGATAAAAACAATCATGTCAAAGGGTTAATTGATTGGACAGAAGTGGGGATTGGTGATGTGTCTGTAGATTTCTTATCGCACCAACTACTTTTTGAGAAAGAGGGACTGAAAAAGTTAATTGACGCTTATGATAATGCTGGAGGCAAAACCTGGCCAAGAATGGCTGAACATATTGTTGAATTATTAACAACGAGTGGCATCACTGTTGCTGAATACGCACAAGTATCAGGTTTGAAAGACATGGAAGAGGCAGCAAGACATATGCTTGAAAGTGAAAGTTAATAGAATATATTATTGATTTTTGGAAAATCAAAGAAGGCCGATCAAATGTGATCGGCCTTCTGCTTTATCCTCTAACAATCTTATTACGAATTTTATTTGAGAAAAATTCAATGAGTAAGATCAATACCATCAATCCAATTAAAATGGAACCAACCTCAGACCATTTATAGCCATTCATTGCAAAAATCAATGGAGCACCGATACCGCCCGCTCCAACTAAACCTAGGATGGCAGCATCACGTAAGTTCATATCAAAACGGTAGATGGCAACTGACAAGAACATCGCAGATAACTGCGGGATGATCCCGTATCGAATCTTTTCAAAAGTTGTACATCCGATTGACTCAAGTGATTCCAGTATATTGACTTCCAAGTCCTCAATGATATCTACAAATAGCTTGGAAAGCATACCAATTGAAGTTAATGCCATTGTCAAAACTCCGGCAAAAGGACCCGGTCCTGTTACACGAATAAACATTAAACCGTATACAATTGCAGGAATCGTACGGACGAAAATCAATAGCAAACGAATGATGAAAGCAATCGGCTTTGGAACAATGTTTGATGCCGACAAAAAGGCAAGAGGGATTGCCAATATGGCTCCAACGATCGTTCCTAAAAAGGCAATAGCCATTGTTTCGAGTAGCAAGTAAGGGACACCATTTGTGTTGAATGTGAAGAGTAAATCAGTATTGGGAGTTACAATCCCATGTAAAATGTTCTTGGCAATATCCACACCGTTGCTAGTGAAATTGGATAAATCAACTGCGGTTAAAGACCACATGAGAAAGACGATTACAATAACAGCAGTGATCACATTTTGGACAATACGTTTCGGTTCGTTTAAAAGTTGCTTTTCGACAGTGTTCATTGTGACCACCTTTACAATAATTTCTTTCGTAAGTATTCACTAGCGTTTTCAATGATGAAAACAGCGACCGCAAGTAAAAGTAAAATCATCCCGACATTTGCATAATTCCGCCATCCAAGGCTTTCATTGAGCAATAAGCCGATACCGCCCGCTCCGACGTATCCTAAGATAGCAGCATAACGTACATTTCCCTCGAAACAAAAGATGGAGTTCGAGAGATAGTTCGGCATGATTTGTGGCATTATCGCATATCGAAATGCTGAAAAGGTCGAGTGACCCATCGACTGCATCGCCTCAAACGCCTTTAAATCTGCGTTTTCAATCTGCTCATACAAAAGCTTCCCGACATAGGCAATCGTAAAGAGAAAAATAGCAACAGTACCTGCCATTGTTCCAATGCCGAAGATAAACGTCGCAATTAAGGCAGCAACAAGTGTAGGCAATGTGCGCAATAAGCTTAAAATAAATTTGGTTGCTGTAACTACAAATTGATTTTTACCAATATTAGATGATGCGAAATAGGCAAGCGGCAGTGCAAAAACAGACCCCAATAAAGAACCTAATAACGACATTTTAATCGTGTCAAAAAGGGGTTGCCAGAGTTTATTTAGATAATTCCAGTTCGGTGGAATCATGTCGCCGATAATCACCCAAAACTGACCGATTCGTTTCGTTAAAATCTGCAAATCAAAACCAGTGATTTGAACAGAATAATAGAAGCAAATGAGTAAAGCCAAAATAATCCAGGGAGCTTTTGAGCGTTTAAAAGGAACAATTTTACCGTTTGGCAATGTAATTGATTTTGCTTTTAACATGTTCAATTACCCGTCAGCTCCTCTTCAAGCTTTCCGTTATAGATGTGATCCAGGATTTCGTCCGTCACTTCACTCGCCGGTCCGTCATATACAATTTCACCACTTCGAATACCAACGATGCGTGTAGCGTATTCCAACGCTAAATCTACGTGGTGAATGTTTATAATGACTGTCATATTCATTTCCTTATTGATTCGTTGGAAATCTGTCATTACTTGCTTCGCTGTTATCGGGTCAAGTGATGCAACTGGTTCATCCGCCAGGATAATGCTTGGTTTTTGAGCTAATGTCCGAGCTAACGCAACACGTTGTTGCTGACCGCCGGATAGCTGATCGACACGGATAAAAGCTTTGTCTAAAATATTCATTCGATCCAGTGCTTCCAATGCTTCAATTTTTTGCTGTTTCGTATATAAGCCTAGGACTTTTCGCCACATCGGCATATCGGGGACAAACGAGACAAGGACATTTTTTAATGAGGAAATACGATTAACGAGGTTAAATGATTGGAAAATCATTCCGATTCCCCTGCGAAGATTTCGAATTTCACTACCTTTAAGTTTCGAAACTTCTACATCATTCACCAGTAAAGAGCCCGTTGAAATATCGTGCATCCTGTTTACACAACGGAGGAGGGTGGATTTTCCGGCTCCGGATAGCCCGATGACTGCAACATATTCCCCTTGGTCAATGGTTAAATTGATATCTTTTAACGCAACATAGCCATTGTCGTATTTTTTCTGTACATTTTGGAATTTTATCATGCGGAATACACTACCTTTGCTTTAAAAAAGGGAACACACAAGATGTCCCCTTCTTTATTGAATTTATTTAGTTAGAACTAAGTTCTTGCACTAACTTCTGTGCTTTACGTTCATTGTCGTAATCGGAGTCTTTTGCTTCTTGGTAACCGTCATGGCTATAAATAGCAATGACTGCTTTACCTTCTTCAGAGTTACCGATATTGATAAATGCTTTTTGAAGAGCTGCTTTCAAGTCGTCATTCATAATCTCGGAGTTCTTGCTAACACTGACTGTATCATTGTAGATTGCAGGCATTACACCAATGACGTTTGTTTCATCCCAGATTGTTGTGGAACGGCCAAACTCAGAAGTCCACTTGTCCTCAAAGTCAATACGTGCATCAGCATAAGTGACAAGTACATCTGTTTGACCAGTAGCTAGACGGGCAAATGCACTTCCGTATGAATCTGCTTGAACGACTTTAGACAGGTCCGTAATCGTTTTTCCAAAGTTTTCATCTAACCATAATGCTGGATAAATATAACCAGCTGGAGAAGAAGAGGACATAACATTCCAGTTAACATTGTCTAAGTCGTCAAATGTTAATTTTTCACCGTTGTTTACTTTTTCAGCAAGCGCTTGACCTTTTTCAGAAGGACCGGCAATTAGAAGTGCACGGTAAGAGTTTGCTTGTACTTCTGATTTTTCAGTCGGCTTGTTTTTATTCCATTCAGCAGGATCGTCAGAGTCAAGACTTAAACCTGCGCGCGTAGCTGTCAAGATGACTTCCGCACCATCATCATAAAGCACATACGTCCCACCAGGAATTAAACCGATATCTGTAGTGCCAGCGGATAGTGCTTCACCAACAGCTTCATAGTTTGTTCCTACTGTGATCTCGACTTTATTGACGTCATAGCCTTGTTCAGTAAGCTCTGCTTTCAATAGTTCTTTAAGTGGTTCAGTTGCTGTAATAATTTCTTCAGGGTCACGAGATGGGACGAAAGCAATGGAAAGTTTGTCGATTGTCTTGTCGTCTGTATCGTCCTTGGCATTTTTGTCAGAGCCACATGCAGCAAGGGAAATTCCCATTACTAATACAAGCATTAATGTAAGTATTTTTTTCATAATAACCCTCCTAAAGTTTTCACACTAGACCAGTATAAATTGTTTTGCTAGAATTGGGTAGTAAAAATTTCGTCTTTTCATATTGTATTTATTATGTATTATCTGTAAAATGCTGAAATTGAGGTGCAACATGAAGAAAATTTCTGTTTTAGTCACTAGTGATGTTCATGGATATATTATGCCAACTGACTTTTCTCGTGATCTGGATTTACCATTGGGATTAGGAAAAATTGCAACAGTTATTGAGGAAGAACGGAAACGTAACAGCGTTTTATTAGTAGAAAATGGTGATTTCATTCAGGGGAGTCCTTTAACCTACTACGAACAAAGTTTTAAAAATGGAGAGAGTAATTCAGTGATTCGTTTGGCGAATGCGCTGAACTATGATGTAGCTGTATTTGGGAATCACGAATTCAACTTCGGGTTGCCTGTACTAACTAAAGTCGTTGAAGAATCCAATCATCCGTGGCTTGCCGCCAACATCCGTTGGGAGGATGGAACGTTCTTCACAAAGCCTTCAATTATTAAAGAAATTGATGGCGTGAGGATTGCTATTGTAGGCGTGACGACACAGTTCGTTCCAATTTGGGAAGATGCTAGCAGAATAGAAGGACTTGTCTTTGAAGATGCTTTTGAAGCTGCAAAAAGAGAAGTCGAATGGTTACATGCCAATCATCAAATTGATGTTATGATGATTGCCTATCACGGAGGATTTGAAAGTGATCTAGAAACAGGCGAAACACTTGAAAGGTCAGGGGAGAACGTAGGCTATAAAATCTGTAAGGATATTGAGGGCGTAGATGTTGTAATTACAGGCCATCAACATCGTGAGATTGCCCAGCATCTATTCGGCAAGGCGATCGTGCAGCCGGGTACAAAAGGAGTATGCCTAGGTAAAATTGAACTGACAATAAATGAAAACGGTACATTAGAAAAAACTGAACCGTCTCTCATCAATGTGAATGATGTTCCATTGAACGATGCGGTAAAAGATCTAATAACACCTATTCATAATGAAACGGAGATTTGGCTTGATCAAAGCATCGGTAAAATAGAAGGGGATATGATCATTGATAGCCCTTTTCACGCCAGATTACATGGCCATCCGTATGTTGATTTTATTAACCGTGTTCAAAATGAAGCCGGTGGGACGTCTATTTCCTGCATGGCGATCTTTAATGATATTTGCCAAGGATTCAATCCTAATGTAACGATGCGGGATATCGTGACGAACTATATCTTTCCGAATACATTAAAGGTATTGAAAGTGAAAGGTGAATACATTGTTAAAGCGCTTGAACAATCAGCAACGTATTTTACTTTAGTAGATGGCCAGCCCGTAGTTTCGGACGCTTTTCGTATACCGAAAGAAGAGCCGTATAACTATGATCTTTGGAGCGGAGTCGACTATACAATCGATTTACGCAAACCCAAAGGAAACCGTGTGGTAGAAGTGTTGTATAATGGACAACCTTTACAGGCGGACGAAACGTATGAAGTCGTTATGAACAATTACAGAGCGACCGGAGCGGGGAATTTTGACTACTTTAGGGATTGTCCTGTTGTAAAAGATATACAGACGGATATGACAGAACTAATAGCAGATTATCTTGTCAAACACGGAACGGTTCACGCGAAACAGATGGATAACATGAAAATCGTATGGTAACTGCCAGTTAAGTTGGGAGTAGGTATGGTTAGGTGGTTTATCGTTTGTAGTGGTTGACCCAATATATTTTAGATTATTGATATTCGTCAAATGCGTATGGCTGCGTGTTTGGCGAATTTTTTTGTGTTTATTGTAAAAATGTTCTGGAGGTCGCAGGCAATCGTCGGCGGGATTGATTAGGGCGAGTTTGTAAGAATGATGTTGTTTGTAATGTTTTTGTCATTTGAATAGCGACAGATAAATATGCACACTCTATTTTTAGTGAAGAATGGGGGAGTTTTATTGCATATTACAAAAGTATTTTGGTATGCCGTCACTATATGTATTGCAATTGTGCTTTGGGGATTTCTTGCTCCCGACCATTTAAACGCATTTACCACATCTGTGACCGATTTTATTTCCAATCAATTCGGTTGGTTTTACACGCTTGTTATCGTAGCGCTGATCAGTTTTTGTATATATATGATGTTCTCACGTTTTGGTCATGTTAAGTTGGGAAAAGATGATGATGAGCCGGATTTCAGTTTGACTGCTTGGTTTGCGATGTTATTTAGTGCGGGTATGGGTATCGGACTTATGTTTTTTACAACAGCAGAGACCATCTCCCATGCTTTCATTAAATCGCCAAACGGGGACCCGGGTTCAGAACAGGCGATTTTGGAATCTCTTCAATACACTTCGTTACATTGGGGATTTCACGGTTGGGGATTATACGCTGTAGTCGCGCTGATCTTCGCTTATTTTAAATTCCGTGTCGGCGCTCCCGGTTTAATCAGCGCAACGCTTGAACCGTTATTTGGCAAAAAAATAATGCGTGGTTCAGTCGGACAACTAGTCGATACACTTGCTATTTTTGCAACAGTGGTCGGCGTAGCCTCCACACTTGGATTTGGCTCGGCTCAAATCAACAGTGGATTAACCTTTTTATTTAACGCGCCAAATGCTTTTTGGTTTCAACTGATCATTTTAGTTGTAGCCACTGTCATTTTCATCGCATCTGCCTGGTCTGGTATTGGAAACGGCATCAAATATCTAAGTTCGATTAACTTGTGGCTCGTATTCGTACTTCTGCTCGGACTTTTTATCGTAGGGCCAACAATGTATATTACAAATATGTTTGTAACGACAATCGGTAATTATATAAGTAACTTTATTCAAATGAGTTTCGATTTAAAGCCAGTAAACGAAGCCCAGCGGGATTGGGTTAACGATTGGACCATCTTTTATTGGGCATGGTGGATATCATGGGCACCATTTGTTGGAATGTTTATTGCACGTGTATCAAAGGGACGTACAATTAGACAATTTATAATTGGCGTATTAATCGCCCCTACCCTTGTGACATTCATTTTTTTCGCTGTTTTTGGTGGATCAGCATTGAATTTAGAACAACACGGCATTGCTCAACTATCAAGGTTGGCTACAGAAACAGTGACATTCGGCATGTATGAACATTATCCAATTGGTATGATACTCTCATTTTTGACGATAGTTGTGATTGCGATATTTTTCATTACATCCGCCGATTCAGCCACATTCGTACTCGGTATGTTTAGTACAGGAGGTAAACTGAATCCATCAAACGTCGTGAAAATTGTCTGGGGACTACTTCTTTCTGCGATGGCTGCAATTGTTTTGTACTCCGGTGGGCTTGATGGTTTCCAAAATATGCTCATAATCGCAGCACTTCCTTTTTCCATTATTCTTATTCTTATGGTCGTATCGTTTTACAAAACAATCAAACGAACCGAGTGATTGCGGATCAACAATATTTACAACTAGGTGGGATGATAAATGAAGTTAGTAAACGTTCGTAAAGGCCAATTTGTTTATTATCAAAACAAATTGCATAAAGTGTATTCTGTAAAGGCATTTTTTAAACAATCAATTCACCTCATTCGCCTGGAGGATTTTAAACAACAGCTTGCTATGGCGAAAGAAATTGATTTTTATAAGCCTAAACACTTAGACAGTTTTGTTCACAAACAGAAACGTTATACACTTAATAAAGACGTTAAGGCTAAAGTGGGCGATTACATTTTAGTGATCAATCCAAAACCTGATTCGCTGGATCATCACTATCTCAACGCCATTGAAATCGTATCCTCGGTTGAAAGAAATGGCGTGATTAGTAATCAGTCAAACGGTATCAAACATCAGGAATACTGGGTGATGGTGCCTGGACTTGAAGAAGGCGCGACGATTATAGACTTACAAGATCCGGATGCGAAAATGATTGAGGACCAGGAATCACAACAGGCAGAAGTCGATTTAGCAGAGAAATACACACCTAGCATCGGCGATATCTATCAAAAAAATGACAGTAATCCTATCTTGGAGGCAATGGTTGTTGCCATCCAAGGGGAAAATGTTTATTTAGGCAGCAATTTTATAGTGGATATGAACGAATTAACCGACAATGAAAAGTGGAGTTATATGCTAAATGTGAAGGATCAATATGAAGGCAGCTGGTAGTGAGTGGACGGCTGTTGGTTATATTTCGTAACAACAACGGGGGCAACCGCATACATTAGGGCAAAGGGGTTTCCTTGCAGACAACCACCCCCGCCAACAAGGGAGTCGCGGGGGTGGTCAATCTTATTGAGCTTTTTCTCTCGGCCTTACAGGATGTCCAATTGGACGATTAACGCCAAGAGGATTTGTAGCAATAGCTGCAAGGAAATCGCTACGTCTGTATCTTCAGTTGTCACCTCGACATCACGGGAGTTGACGATAATTAGTCTTTGACGGTTGGTCTGTCGGATTTGAGCTCGTTCCAGTAGTTCCGTTGTTACTCGCTCTGCTCTTGCACCATCAGCTATCGAGATATTGACAACGATTGCGATGGCCACTTGGAGTGCTGCTTGCAAGGACGCGGCAATTTGCGTATCAGTCGTGTGAACCGTGATATTGCAGGAGTCACGGATGACGATCAGTTCGCTAGAAAGCTGATCAATATCAGAGTTGACTTGTGCTGCTGCATCCGATTTTTCAGCTTCTTTTCGACAAGGAGCCATCGGGTGTGTTGCAGTTGGATTTAAGGCAGACCATCTACCTTGTTGACCTTGTTGACGTGCATAATAATTATAGCCCATTTTTTCTTCCCCCCTCTCTCTTCCTATTACATGTATCGAAAAGATCTTGAGTTGGACAAACTATCTATTGGGTCCGTACTTTTTTATTTCTTTCATTTTTTTCTTCTGAATGATGGCATCCCGTAAAGGATGTGCCGCCTGTCCAACTGTTTTTTCTGCTGAATCTGTGACTTTGTAAACGGCTTTCGATTCCAGAAATCCATCTACTTGAGCTTTTAATTGTTCCACTGTCTGTTTCAAACTCTCCCGCTGTTCTTCGCTTAAACGCTCCTTTGCTTGCTGGACATCAACGTTGTTTTTTGTAAATAAATCAGATACAAACAGCTCCATTAACTGGCTTGAAAGTCCGTTCAATTGTTCTCGGCTCATCTTCTCCTCCACTCAAATCACCTCCTTTGGCACTTACAAATATGTATACTCGCAACGAAGTACATTTGGCCGGGCCTCTATGCATGCAGATTGAAATTATGGAGAAAGACATCTCGTGCGGTTGCACCAAATTTTACAACATGATAAAGTTAATTGATCGGTCAATCAAATAACTGCTCAATCAAACAATATATATAGAATCTTAATATAGAGAGGGAAATGAAACTTGAACAACGAAACAGTAATAGGTTTGTCTAGAAGCGATAAAGTGATTATCATTGTTTTTCCTCCAATTATTGGAGCGTTAATTGGATGGTTTATACCAACGATTGCCGGATGGCTTATCAAGATTCCATTTATTCCCCTAGAGAAGCTTTTTCAATGGTTGGCGTCATTAGATGGCTTTTTGGTATCAATTATTGGACTGGCTATAGGAGTAATTGCAGGCATACTTTTTACGATGTATGCTTTTGCTGAAACGCTAAAAGTGACTGTTTCTGATTTTAATGTAAAATTGCTAATTAAAGACAGAGTTGAAATTTTTGAGAAAAAAGATGTTGCCACCGTTTTCATGAGAGCCAAGCAACTTATTATACTTGGGCTAGATGGGATGGAGCTTTACCGAGCGGAATGCGAATCAAAAAAAGAGGTTGTTGAAGAAGCTTTCACGCACCATGGCTATTCATGGTCGAACAAAGATCCTTTTGAAAACCAGTATTACAGGTGGGTAGATGATCATCCAGACTTTACAGCACATATTAATACCCTATTGTCTGTGAGGGAACGTGCTTTGAAGAAAGGGGAGTCCGATGAAGCTGAAGTGTTGCGAAGAGATTTGACTCATTTAGGAATAGTTATTCATGATAAAGATGAAAGACAGTATGTACGCATGGTAAGAGGTGATGATAAATGAACCTGGGAAAACAACAATCATTTATCTCTGAAGCAAGAAGGGATCAAATAATCGAAGCGACCATCCAAACATTAGACGAGATTGGTTACGTCAAGGCAAGTCTTGCACAAATCGCAAAAAGAGCGGGAATTAGCACTGCGCTTATTTCGTATCATTTCACAGATAAGCAGGATCTAATGAATCATTTATTAATGAATTTATTAGAAAGAACAAATGCATATATATTGGGACAGGTTTATCGTGAAAATGGAACACAAGAAAAGCTAGCTGCTTTCATCCAATCAAGTTTAGAATACCAAGATGCCCATCCAGCCCGTAATGCTGCGTTAGTTGAAATTATTTTTAATGCCCGCACGCCCGACAACACGCCTTATTATAAATTAGGTGACGATGATGAAAATATATTATTGGATGAACTCCAAAAAATCCTGCTGTCGGGTAGAAATGAGGGCGTATTCGCAGATTGTAATATAGACGTTGTGGCAAATATGATCCAAGGAGCAGTCGGAGAGTATATGTTCAATCAGGCGTTGTCAAAGAAAGTTGATGTGAAAACTTACGCCACTGAACTTATACGTATTGTGAATAAAGCATTAAAGGCCTAAGCCTTGTGACTATGCACATTGAAGATATACAAAATGAAACCAGATGAAGGGAATCCTGCCTTCATCTGGTTTTTTCATAAATTTGGTTTTATTGATGGTTTAAAACTTTTTCATCTGCAGGAACACCAAGCTTATCAAGTATGAAAGCATAGCTTTCCGCAGCTTCTTTCAGGTGATTGAAACGGCCTGACTTACCGAAATGGCCGGCGCCCATGTTTGTTTTCATAACAAGCGTGTTGTTATCTGTTTTAACCGCCCTCAAGCGTGCAACCCATTTGGCGGGCTCAAAGTACCCGACGCGGGGATCGTTAATGCCTGTTGTAATATACATATGCGGATAGTCTTTCGCCTCTACATTGTCGTAAGGGCTGTATGATTTCATATAGAAGTAGTCTTCTTGCTTTCTTGGATCGCCCCACTCATCCCACTCCAAGGTCGTAAGAGGAATAGATGTATCGAGCATTGTCGTTACAACATCGACGAACGGCACTGCCGGAACAATGACTTTGAACAAGTCTCCGGCCATATTGGCTACTGCGCCAACGAGCAAGCCTCCCGCACTGCCGCCTCGTGCAGCCATTTTGGTCGGCGATGTATAATTTTGGTCAATGAGATGCTTTGCAGCGGCGATGAAATCCGTAAACGTATTCCGCTTATTTTGCATCTTACCGTCTTCATACCAACCTCGCCCCATTTCGGATCCTCCGCGCACTTGTGCGGTAACAAAAACAATCCCTTTTTCAAGCAGTGGTAGACGGTACGGGTCAAAACGCGGGTCGCTGTTTGAACCATACGATCCGTATCCATATAGAATTAGCGGCGCAGGCCCATTATCGAGCGCACCTTCAAGATAGACAGCGGTCATTGGCACTTTGACGCCATCTTCGGCTGTCGCCCATAACTGCTCCTGGCGGAATTGGGAACGATCATATTCACCGCTGACAGGTGCAACTTGCAAGCATTGCTTCTCGCCAGTTTGCAGATTCAGTCCGAACGTTGTTTTCGGAGTGAGCAAAGACTCGTATTGAATTAATACTTCATTAGTATCATAGCTTTGCTCGGATAAAACCGCGACTGTGTAAAGAGGCTCATCCCAACTGATTTGTTGAAGTTCTCCATCATGTACTACCCAAATTTGCGTCAAACCGTTCTCCCGGCCAGCGATGAGCAGTTTGTCGCGGAATGGATACATTTCTTGAAGATAACGCTTTTCGTTGTACTCGACGACATTCACTCTGGAAGAGAGGTCATTGAGAGGGCACCGAAGAAGTTGGAAGTTAAGTGCCCCTTCGTTCGTTAAGATAAGCAGATCATCTTCCCAATGCTCGACGTCATATAAGATTCCGTCACGCCGTTCATCGACTAGTTGTAAAGGCGATAACGGACTATCTGTGTCAATCATATGGATTTCGCTCGTTGTTTTCGAACTTGAATAGACAAAGATGAATTTCCCGCTTTGCGATTTACTAATAAATAATGTAAACGTATCGTCTTTTTCTTCAAAGATCAATTCGTCACTTTCCACGTCACTGCCTAAACGATGCCTCCATAATTGACATGGGCGTTGATGCTCATCAACAGTCGTGTAAAAAATAAAATCGCCGCACCGGCTCCACTCCATACTGCCATAGATATAGACATTCGGAACCCGATCGGACAGAAGTTCGCCCGTATTCAAATCCTTGATATAAATTGTATACCTATCTGTGCCATCGCGGTTTTCCAAATAGGCGAGACGACTATGATCAGTGCTCATATGTTGTACGGTTACACTTAAATAATCGTCTTCCTCAGCCAATTCATTCAGGTCAAGGACAACTTCCTCCGTTGCATCTTGCAGAAGTGCCCGGCTAGCTGCTTGCTTACGTGCATAAATCGGATATTGTTTGTTTTTGTCCAAGCGGGAATAATAGAAGAACTGTCCATGCTGCACGGGCACTTTCATCTCTGAATCGGGAACACGGTCAACCATACTTTCATAAATCTGCTCAGTTTGCTCTTGCAATGGTCGCATGATTTCATCGTAATACCGATTTTCTTCCTCTAAATACTGGATGACTTCTGGGTTATCCCGATCCTTCAGCCAATAATAATCGTCTTCCCTCACATCGCCATGTAACTCGTGGGGATGAGGAATGCGTTTTGCTATGGGTAGTTTCATTAAAATTCCTCCTTTTGTTATATGTATTAGTTTCGTGACTTGATCCGCGAAATCCTCTTTTATGGTTTTCCTAATTGGATGTATATATTATGATGATTGTAGTACGCAGTATATAATTGGTAAAAACTATTTTCGAAGAAAAGGTGGACCTGATATGACAAATAGGAAAAAGGAATTATCGCAAGAACAATGCGAAGAATTACTCGATGTATTGAAAGCCCGCTTTGAGAAAAACATGCATCGCCACGAAGGGCTTGAATGGGCTGAAATTCAGAAGAAGCTGGAGTTAAATGCTGAAAAAATGTGGTCGCTTAATGAAATGGAAAGAACTGAAGGCGAGCCGGACGTTGTTGGTTATGACGAAAAGAAGGACGAGTACATTTTTTATGATTGTTCAGCAGAAAGTCCTAACGGTCGCAGAAGTATTTGTTACGACCATGAAGCACTGGAGAAAAGGAAGAAAAATAAACCGGAGAATAGTGCAATGGGAATGGCGGCTGACATGGGCATTGAACTTCTAACAGAGGAACAATACTGGAAGTTGCAGCAGCTAGAAAATTTCGATATGAAAACATCCAGCTGGGTCCAGACTCCTGCTCATATACGGAAACTCGGCGGAGCGATTTTCTGTGATCGGCGTTACGACACCGTCTTCATGTACCATAATGGCGCGGATTCATATTATGCAGCCAGGGGTTTCCGCGGCTCTCTAACCATCTGAGTGCAAAGATTTTCGTGAAATGTTTACTAAGACCATATAAAAGGGAAGAACAAGGCCATAAAGGCCTTTGTTCTTTTTTATTTTCTTGATTTATTTTTGTGTGTTGTGCAATGTGCACAAACGATTGTTCAAATGGGCTGTTGATGGATAAATCATTATGCACAGTATATAGTCAATGCTTGTACATTTTGTTTAATAGACATAAAGACGTTTTAAATAAAGCTATGTATAATCAATATTGTTCACAATGAAACCGTTTTGGGGAATCAAAACAAACGACAATCTAACTATTTTCTACAGTAGTAAAAATGTTAGTATTGGGCAAAATAAATACATCTACAATTAAGATACCGGAAGGGGTATAGAAAATGTCAGCATTGAATGATGGTGTAGATACAAAAGCAGTTCAGCTTGAACACACCACAAAAATGGATGAATCACTGCATCCAAAATCCGACAAGGATCGGACGGTCAACCCAAGGCACTACATTTTTATGTGGATGGGTGACGGGGTTAACTTAGGAAACATGACGTTAGGGGCCAGCGTAATTGTTGCAGGTATTGCGACATTGAATGTCTATCAAACAATTCTCGCAGCCTTGATTTCAATCGGGATTATTTCAACTGTTTTCGCGTTAAATGATCGCCTTGGCTATAGAGAAGGTGTGCCTTACGTTGTTCAACTTAGAATGTCATTTGGTACAAAAGGAACAGTCATTTCATCCTTATTACGCGGTATACCTGCCATCGTCTGGTATGGGGTTCAAAGTTGGATCGGTGGAACCGCCTTGAATGAAATTGCAAAGATTGTTACGAATGGATCATTTAATAATGTTGTTATATGTTTCATAGCACTTCAGTTAGTTCAGATAGTGCTTTCGTTATTCGGGTTCCATGCGGTTAAATGGGTAGAGACGGTTGCATCTGTTGTGTTCATGATCGCACTTATTTATGTTTTCGGTCTTCTTATGACATCGCATACAGCTGACATTGCCCAAAACTGGGTAAATGTTAAAGGTTCATGGGGCTTACCGTTCTTCGGGCTCATCATGGTATTCTTGGGTAACTATGCTGGTATCTTCGTTAGTGCTGCAGACTATTCCAGAGAGCTTAAAACGGGTATTAGTAATAAGAAGCGTGGAGCTTTATACTTTGTCCCGATTACAATTTCGTATGGTTTTGTTATTGTAATTGGAGCAATGCTTGCAGCTGCAACAGGTGTAACAAATCCGGCACAAGCGCTTCCAATCATCCTGGATAATGACTATGTCTCTGTCTTTGTCTCTGTATTTATCGTCGTTGCGGTAATCGCGACAAATATGGTGGCAAACATCATTCCGCCAGTATATGTCATTACATTATTGACAAAACTGAAGTATAAAACTTCTGCAATCATAACAGGATTGCTTGCTCTAGCTGCATTCCCTTGGTTGCTCGTTCAAGAGTCATCGGCAACTGGTTTGAATATGTTTATTCTCATCTATTCAGCATTTTTAGGACCGGTTATTTCAATACTAATCGTCGAGTATTATATTTTAAGAAAACAAAGAGTAAATACTGCTGAATTGTACAACGATGAAGGGTCTTTCAAAGGATATAATCCGGCAGGTTTACTTGCGATGTTTATCGGTGCAGCTGCAGCGTTTATAGAGGTTGAACTCGCTTGGATCATCGGAGTTGTAGTAGCAGGTACTGCATACTACTTACTCTCGAAATATGCCTTTAAAGGTTCTAGCTTCAAAAAAGGAACAATTTTCGAGAAATAATTTTCTATTACGATTACCTCATGATGATTTCTTCATGGGGTAATTTTCATTAATGAATATGCACTGAAGAAATGGCGAAAACTATAGTTTGGTTAATAAACATGCTAACTGAGAGGGGAATTCAAATGGAATTTGATTTAATAATTAAAGGCGGAAATGTTGTATTGCGTGACGGTGTTTACAAGGTTGATGTCGGTATTAAAAATGAAAAAATCTCTTGTATTGCTGAAACCATCACCGATGACGCGAAAGAAATAATCGATGCAACTGGACAATACGTCATGCCGGGAATGATCGATACACATGTCCATATTAGTGAACCTGGACGTTCGGAGTGGGAAGGTTTCGAAACTGGGTCCAAATCATTAGCAGCGGGTGGAACGACAAGTTATGTTGAAATGCCGTTGAATGCCCTGCCGGCAACAACCAATAAAGCAGCATTAGATCTTAAGCTTGAGGCAGCAGTGGATCAGAACTATGTGGACTACGGTTTTTATGGCGGTCTCGTACCTGGGAACGTAGATAAGCTAAAGGAAATGTCTGACGCTGGCGTTCTCGCTTTCAAATGCTTCCTTTCTGACATCACAAGTGATATTCCGGATGATTTCACAAACGTAGATGACTTCACATTATACAAAGGTATGCAAAAGTTGGCTGAGTTGGATCAAATTCTATGTATCCATGCAGAAAACTCGGCTGTTCCATCTGGACTTGCGAAAGAATTTGCAAGAGAAGGCAAAAACTCCGGTGTGGAATACGCGGAATCACGCCCTGTATTTACAGAAGTGGAAGCTGTTCAACGTGCAATCCTATTTGCTAAAGAAACAGGCTGTAAATTGCATCTCGTACATATTAGTACGTCAGAGGCAATTCAAACGATCTTGAGAGCGAAAAGGGAAGGTGTAGATGTAACGGTTGAATCATGTCCACACTACTTTGCCTTTACTGCTGAAGAAGTGGATGCAATTGGTCCAAGAGCAAAATGTCAGCCTCCAATCAGAAAAGCGGTAGACCAAGCAAGGCTATGGGACGAGCTTTTGAATGGAAATATCGACTGGATAACATCCGACCATTCCCCTTGTACTGAAGACTTAAAACAAGGAACTCTTTGGGAAGCGTGGGGCGGTATAAGCGGAGCACAAAACAACGTCGACCTCATGTTTGACTTGGCTGTTAAACAACATGGCCTACCTGTTCACAAATTTGTGGAACTGATTGCAACACATCCTTCAGAGCGTTTCAACATACCGAATAAAGGTGAAATTGCTGTCTCAAAAGATGCGGATATTATCTTAGTCGATCCTAACCAATCGTATACGGTGAAAAGAGAAGATCTCTACTACAAAAATAAACATAGTGCATACGAAGGCAGAAAAATCGACTGTCGTGTAACAAAAACAATCGTGCGCGGCCATGTCGTGTTTGAATTGGAAAAAGGAATTGTAGGAGAACCTGTCGGGAAGTTGATTTCCGCAAAATAAATGCAAAATGAAACCCCAAACCTGACATGGTTCGGGGTTTTCATTTTAGATGTTTTCATCTTCTTTTAAAATCGTACCGATAATAAGAGCTACGCGAATTCGCAAAGAATCGGCAGGATCGCGGAGTGAACAGTTTAACAGTTCTTCAGTTTTTTCAATTCGATATTTGACCGTGTTCCGATGGACGAATAATTTTCTGGCAGTTTCCGAAAACTCACATTGTGAATCTAAGTAAACTTGAATCGTTTTCACTAATTCCTGCTCTTCCTTCGTTTTCGGATAAGCTAATGACTTTAATGCATTTTCGTAAAGTGCCTTTAAATCTTTACGGGGAAGGGTGTTTAGCAATTCCTTTAAATCTCTTGTTTTATAGTACTTGATGAACCCTTTCATGTTTTGGTCATATCCAGTCAGTATCGCTTCCACTGCTTCATCATAAGCCGTCGATAGTTCCTTTAGAGTTGGTACAGAGTGGCTCACCCCAAAGGAAAGACTGAAATCCCCATTGAAATTTGCTTGGACGTTGGCTGCGAATTTCGTAATCGCTTCAACTTCGATTTCACTGTAAGAAGGAAATTGTAAAATCATGACGAAGTATTTTCCCTTTGTGAACAAAGTGGCTTCTAAATTTCCGTCGATGAGTTCATCTTCAAGTTGGTCATAAACGCTATTATGCAGTTCTCCGACTTTTTTCTCGTATAACTGCAATGTTTCGTATGTTTCTCCCTGCTCATCAATTGTACAAACGACACAAACATTCTCCATATCTTTTTGCAATCCATAATAGTTGGATCGGCTAAAAATCTCTTCATCAGAATGAATTTTCATCTCAATCAAATCTGCAAAAAAATTATTTTTCAATAACCTGGAGTTTTCTTCGATCGCCTGCTCTTTAATAATCGTAAAAGAAATGACGTTGCCAGCTTGTTCGATTGCCATTTGCGAAGAAGGGTATGGCAATGAGAGTGAGTCGGAAATGACAAGCATGCTTGGATATTGACGCTTCGTTTGAACAGGGAATGTGGATACGGATTGATGTTCCTTCGATGGAATTGAAAAGACGGTTCCTTGCCGCGCGGTAGGTAAGTCTTCTTTCACCTTTTGGATAATTTCCTGTTCAATCTTTTTCATTGATTCCTTTTGGAAGTCATGACTTTGCGCAATCTTTTCTCCACGATGGTTCAGTAAAAGAGCCGGCCGCGATAAAGAATGGCCGAGTTGCTCCAAAAGGGCGTTTAAGCTGTATCCTTTGATCAGCATATTGGAGAACTCTTTTTGAACGTGCAAAGCATAGTAAAGCTGCTCTGCTTCATGGTCATTTAAATAATTTAAAATATGGCGGGAAAGTTCCCCTAATGTATGCTTTGTTGGTAAGTCTATAATTGGAAAGGCCAGATCGTCAGCGAGCAATTTAACTTCGGAAGGCAATACGTTGAAGAAACGGTTAATTTTAATGACAAGGCCTGAGCAATTCAAATCATGCATTTGTTGGATTAATTCGCAGAACTTTTCCGGATCATCTTTAAAAGCGTATCCGGTAGTGAGGAGAAGATGGTTTTTGTCTAGAAATTTGATGACATCGGGCGTATCGGATATGTTAACAGATTGCACGTTCCTCGTTAATCCACGATGGCCTGCTAGAACAATACCTTCTTTCATCCCTTCCAATATTAATAAATCATTTATGGTTTTCATATGGATACCTCATTTATTTAAAAAGTTTTCATTGATTGAATGAATTCGAGCATTCTTTATCATACGTGAAAAGTGAACAAAAATCAAAGTATAAATTAGTCACTTTAAACAATGACATTTTTTATGAAAAATTGTAGACTGGAATAGTGAGTGAAGAAAATAAGGAAAGATATATAATGGTTATCATTTTAGTTCAGGGGTGAAGGCATTGTTTTATTCGACGGGTATGACTGCCCTTGCAGCAAGTAATGATATTCATCTAATCTTGAAAAAGAGCCCCAAGGGTTATGTCCATAGTGTTTTTAATAGTAGTTTTAATTTAGCCTTTGGCGAACATCTTGTCCATATTGGCGCTTTAGAGAACGGGCTTGCACCTTTCGGGATTGGTATGGATCAGGAAAGTTCGCAGCTGCTTACAAAGTTACTTCGTGTTAACGAGGAAGTTTTTTGGGATGAGCTTTCGAAGTCGATTGTTTTCCCTAGAGGCATTTCCCTTTCACTGAGCCATGTAGAATGGGCAAATCTAAAACTGGAACCATTCAAATATGAGTTGTCATATGTAAAGGACAATTATGCTTTTATTGCGGAAAAACTTTTGCAAGATGATTGGCATACAGGCTTAGGTGAAACGGAAGAAGAGAAGAAACGGATTATTCGTTATCTTTTAGAACCAGAACTTTCTACTGATAGTGTAGTTTTAGATAAGTTAAAGAGCTTGGAAATCCTAGCTTATGACAGCGATGGGTTGGAAGCTGAAAAGGTCTTCGATTATTGGATTGGAAGAGGACTCGGACTTACACCTAGCGGGGATGATTGTATAACAGGGATGTGCGCGGTTCTTTCCGCCTTTGAGGGGACAGACCAATCGTTTATACAATATGTGAAATCCTATTTGGCGGAACGTGGTCGAAAACGGACAACGCATATAGCTTTGGAGTATCTTCTGTATGCTACTGAAAACAAGTTTCATTCACATCTCCTAGGGCTATGTTATGTAATGAATAAACCGCGGGGTTCCGAATTTTTGGAAGCCCTCGAAGAAATGAAGAAGATTGGACATACATCTGGCGCCGATACGTTAGTTGGCGTGTTATTAGGTATAAAAGCTGCTGTTTATACACAAAAGAAAGGTGATTATTATTAAAGAGTTAGTAAAATCAAGTAACTGGATTTCGGGCTTACAATGGCTCTTTTTTATTTTTACGAATATTGTTGTCATCCCAATTACTGTTGGTGCAGCTTTTGAACTTTCGCAAGATACGATTGTCAATATGCTTCAGCTATCCTTCGTCGTAACTGGGCTTGCTTGTATTGTTCAGGCGTATTTTGGACATAAACGTGCCATTATGGAAGGGCAATCCGGGCTTTGGTGGGGCGTCATTTTAACGCTTGTTGCAACAGCTTCGGCGCAAGGGATGCCTTTGCCGGTATTGGGAGGCAGTTTGACGGTTGGGATTATTATTACGTCGATTTTGACTTTTTTGATTGGTGTTACAGGGCTTGGGCCGCGTATCGCCAAATTGTTTAGTCCTGCTGTAATGGGTGTATTTATGTTTTTGTTCGGTTGTCAATTGATTGGGATCTTTTTAAAAGGGATGTTAGGCATCCCGTTCGGCAACCAGTCGGAAGGTGCGCATATTGATGTACCTGTATCACTGTTATCAATCGTTATTGCAATTATTGTTATTGTGATTAGCGTGAAGGCACCTTCAAGTATCCGTCGTTATGGTTTGCTTATTGGGATTATCGGTGGATGGATTATTTATGCGCTTATTTTCCAACCGGAAAGTGCCATCAGTGGTGGTACATCGTTTAAACTTGAGTTGTTTCCGTTAGGGAAGCCTGCTTGGGATATCGGAATTATTATTACGACTGTGATCGCAGGATTGTTGAACTCAGCAAATACATTTGGTGCTTTAAAAGGGACGGAAAGTATGTATGAGGTGGAAACGACTAAATCCGAATACAGAGCGTCCTTCACGATTACAGGTGTTTTCACATTGATTGCAGGGATTTTTGGGCTTGTTCCAAATTCGCCTTATGTTTCATCGATAGGTTTTTTAAGTCAGACGGGAATTATAAAACGGATTCCGTTTGTTCTTGGTGGTTTGATGTTTCTTGTTATGGGGTTAATTCCGCCGATTGGCCACTTTTTCTCCCAGCTTCCGTTGAGTATTGGTAGTGCAGCTTTATTTGTTTCTTATTTGCTGCTGTTGAATTCTTCTTTTAATTTCTTTAAAAAGGTTGAGTTTAATACGGTCAATGTGTATCGTTCGGCAGTTCCGTTGTTTGTAGGGATTGTTATAATGACACTGCCTGCTTCTTATTTTGTTACGATTCCAAGTATTGTTCGTCCGGTTCTTAGTAGCGGATTGTTAGTCGGAATCATTCTGGCGCTTATATTGGAAAATCTCTTTAAGTGGGATAAATACGGTGTGGAAGAACAGAAGAAAAATAAAGATACGCTTCCTGAAGAAACAGATTTACAAATTAAATGAACTATGAATATAGAAAAAGGGCTTTGAGATTTCTGTCTCAAGCCCTTTTGACTTATTTTAAATGATCATCTAAGAAGGAGAGTACTTCTTTAAAAGCGTCTTGGACAATTGGGGTTTCCCAGTCGTTGTCGAATTGATGCTTGCCTTCAGGGATGGTGATGAGTTTACTTGGTATGCCGTTTTCTTTTAAGTTTTCCGCGAGTAGGACGGCTCTTTCATAAGGGACATCCTCGTCTTCTGTTCCGTGTAGCAAAAGCGTTGGCGGGAAGTCAGGATGGATGTTGAAAAGTGGGCTGTATTTCGATAGCTCTTCTTTTTCCAGAACTGGAATTAGCCCAGTTAATTCTTCGATCCACACGCCATGCTGCCTAGCATGCATATAGATGGCGTATCGCTTTTCAATCGGACCGACGGAAATGATATCTTTAGAGACAAGCATTTTGGCAAGCTCTCTCGGCACATTTGTCATGTTTGAATAATGGGGGCTTGGCTTTATTGCCCAATCTCCGGTAATATCACCATAACCGTAAAAAGAGACGATGGCTTTTGGTTTATTTGTGAATGTTCCGGTTAACAGAGCGAGGTATCCACCCGCGGAGCTACCGATGACGGCTATTTTTTCCGGATCATAGTCAAACTGCTTAACGCCTTCTTTTTCAACCCAAGAGAGGGCGTCTTCAATATCCTTTTTAATGGCGGGAAGTTTGGTTTCAGGCGCTAAACGATAATCAATCGAAAAGATATTAAAACCGGCATGCAGGAAAAACTCAATTTGTTCGGATTTCATATCTTCACGTGAGCCCCAAATAAGACCGCCACCGTGGATAAAGACAATTAGTGGACTTGCATCTTTTGAAGCGGAGTAAAAGTCTGCTTTCAGCTCGAAGTTTTCTTCTTGTTTGTAGATAATAGTTGTTTTCGACATGATTTCACACTCTTTCCTTAAAAGTTAAGCATTGTTTACGAATGTATAATAATATCAAGGTAATCCGGGGTATGTAAATCTTAACACACTGTTTCATCTCAAGATGTATGGAAAGGACTGCGACGAATGGAATTTAAGGTGAAAGACTTATTAACAATGGAGCCTATGAAGAACGCTGAGGTTTTAGTAGGACAAAATTATATTCAAAATGTTATTGAAGGGGTCACCGTTATGGAAGGGCCTGATATTGCAAAGTGGATTAAGGGCGGAGAAGTAATTCTGACTAGCCTTTATTCAATTCGGAACTTTACTGAAAAAGAGCTAAAGGAGTTCATTGCCAAATTGGCAGAAAAGAGAGTAAGCGCTCTTATTATTAAAAAGTTCAGTTCTAGAATAACTAATCAGCTTCTTACGGCAAGCGAAAAATATAGGATGCCAATTATCCTGCTTCCGCAAGAGGTCCCATTTGTCGATGTCATGTATCCGATCATGGGGGAGCTTTTCAATAACCAGGTCGTAAAACTGCAATACTATAAAGAGATTCATGACCGTTTTACAGCCTTATCTCTTGCGGGTAAAGGCATTGAGCAAATTATTTATACATTAGAAGAGTTGATTGGAAATCCTGTTGCGCTGTTTGATCGGAATTTCAGTTGTATCATATCAACATCTCCTGAGCTTGAAAAGTTTGAAATGGTTGAGAAAGTCCATTTTTACGAACAAACTTCAGGGATAAAATATCCTCATTACCGGCAAATTGTGAAATACCCAGAACTGGAGAATAGTAAAGGGCATCAAATCGTCGTTCCGATTGAAACAATGAATCATAATAAAATGTATTTATTCATCGGTGAAATTAATCAATCATTAGGCGAACTTGATTTAATTGCTGTGGAAAATGCAGCAACTTCCTTATCGCTTGAACTAGTGAAGCAATTCGCGGTTGCCGAAGTTGAAAAGAAATATAAGAATGACCTGATTGAGGAGCTCATAAGTGGAAAAATCCAATCAATCGACGCCATCTACGAAAAAGCGAACGTCATCGGCTGGGATTTCACAGGGGCGTTCGCTGCAGTCATCTTTCATATAAATCGTCTAGATAGTATGGTTAAACAAAATGGGGGCTATTCTGATCGAAGTCTTTTCCTTGTGAATGAAGCAATTCATCATTATTTACCGAATGGTATTATTTCGACTAAAAGTAATCAATTTATCGTCCTATGGAAAGTTGAGAATAAGAGCAAAAAGGATACTTTATGGTTGAACGAAATTAAGCAAACGTCAAAGAAGATTCAAACGCTCATTAAGAAGCAAGTGAATGACATAGATGTTCAGATCGGTATTGGACATGCAGTAAGTGATATTCTCGATATCCCGAAAAGTTATCGGGAAGCCCATGATGCGCTTGAATTAGGACGGACGCTGAACGGTTTAGAATCCATCACCGCATTTTCGGAATTAGGGATATTCAGATTGCTGCGCCATATCGAAGATTCTTCTACATTAAATCAGTTTATTCCAGACTCTCTTAGGGAATTACTTGAGTATCAACAGGCGAACCATTTGGACTTACTGGTGACATTAATAACTTTTTTAGAATGCAATCAAAACGCCACTCAAACAGCAAAACTTCTTTTTGTCCACTATAAAACGGTTGTTTACCGTTTGGAAAGGATTAAAGAAATAACAGGAATGGATTTTGATGATTCGGAAGAAATGTTATCTGTACGTGTTGGACTGAAGATTTATGAACTAATTCAACGCGAAAATGCCGAATGAAGGGCCATAGAAGATTGACTTTTAAGGATTTATCCACTATGGATAAAAAATGAAATGAACTTTGTCTATACATGCTAAAGACTATTATGTTTATAAAGTCTACAATTAGAGATGGAGCTAAAAGACATTCGTGAATGAAGCTAATTCAGTGCATACTATCCGCATGAATTACAAACAATAATTAGCGTTAATTAGAAATGCACTATTGATAAATTAATTGCTGAAAAGGGTGGTGAAATAAGTGAACGATACGACAAAAGATATTATCCAGAAACTGAATCTTTTAGCTGAAGAAACTGCCGGCAAACTTGAATGGTTGGCTGAGTTCGGAAAAGATCCTGAAGGCGGAGTTTCTCGTTTACTTTATACAAAAGAGTGGGTAGAAGGTCAAAATGCTTTAAAAGAATGGATGGAAAGCGAAGGCCTGGAAGCTCGATTTGATGAAATCGGAAATCTATATGGAACATTAAAAGGAAAAAATACAAATGAAACGATCTTGACCGGTTCCCACGTGGATACAGTGAAAAACGGTGGTCGCTTTGACGGTGCGTATGGCGTAGTCGCCGGAATCATCGCGTTGAAATATTTGAAAAAGCATTTTGGTGAACCTGTTAGAAACATTGAAGTCGTTTCGATGGCGGAAGAGGAAGGCAGCCGTTTTCCTTACTCGTTTTGGGGTTCTAAAAACATTGTAGGGATTGCGAAACGTGAAGATGTTGAAACAATTAACGATTTCGAGGGCGTTCCATTTGTTGAGGCAATGGAGAAAGCAGGCTTTGGCTTCAGAGATGAATCAAAAGGGCCGCGTAAAGACTTGAAAGCTTTCGTTGAAGTTCATGTTGAACAAGGCAGTGTTCTGGAAACGGAAAAAATCGCGATTGGTGTCGTGAATAATATTGTTGGGCAAAGACGGTATACCATTGAATTGTCAGGCGAGGCGAACCACGCCGGGACAACACCGATGGGTTACCGAAAAGATGCGATGTTCGCAGCAAGCCATATGATTCACGAAATTATCTCAATGGCAATAGAAGTCGGCGATCCGCTTGTAACAACTGTGGGGAAAATCGAAGCTTATCCAAATATAGTGAACGTAGTACCTGGAAAGACGATCTTTACAATTGACGTTCGTCATACGGATAAAGAAGCCATTGTTTCCTTTACGGAAAAAATGACAGCTAGAATGCAGGAAATCTCTAATGAACATGCAGTTGAGATGAAAGTCGATCTTTGGATGGACGAAGATCCGGTTCCAATGGACCAAAAAGTAGTGGATCTTATCGAGGAACAATGTAAAAATAACGGCTTCAATTATAAAGTGATGCACAGTGGTGCGGGACATGACTCCCAAATCTTTGCGCCTGCTGTTCCAACAGCCATGCTTTTTGTACCTAGTCTTAAAGGAATCAGCCATAATCCGGCTGAATTTACTGAGCCTGAGGATTTGGCAGAAGGCGTTAAAGCGCTTATCGGCGCACTTTATGAATTAGGATATAAAGAATAAAAAATTTTGCCTACAGGTGGACACCTGAATATTTATATACAGACGAAGGAGAATGTTACGATGGGTTATCCAAAAGATTTACTTTCAAGCAGATCGATTATCAAACCTGGTCAATATGCTCTTATTGCTCCAGAAGGATTAGTTAATAATGTTATTCCTGGATTTGAAAATTGCAGAATCTCCATTTTAGGTTCACCGAAACTTGGAGCAAGCTTTGTCGATTACGTTGTAACAATGCACGAAGGCGGAAAGAACAGCGAAGGCTATTGCGGTGAAGAAGATGTACAATCTTTCGTTTACGTTATTAGCGGAAAAGTGAAAGCAAAAGCGGGCGACGAAGAGTTCATTCTTGAAGAAAGCGGCTATCTATATTGCCCTCCAGGCGTAAAAATGTACTTGGAGAATATGGAGTCCGGCGATTCACGTCTATTCCTTTACAAGCAAAAGCATAACCCATTAGAAGGGAAAAAACCTTGGGTTGTTTCCGGTCATGCGAACGATATCGAGTACATGGATTACGATGATATGACAAACGTTCACCTTAAAGATCTTCTTCCATTGGATCTTGCTTTTGACATGAACTTCCACATTCTTTCATTCGATCCGGCTGCGAGCCACCCATTCGTTGAAACACATTACCAAGGGCATGGCGCTTACCTATTGTCTGGTGAAGGCATGTACAATCTTGACAATGAATGGATTCCAGTTAAAAAAGGCGATTACATTTTCATGGCGCCGTATGTGCATCAAGCAGCGTATGCAGTTGGCAGAGAGCCATTGACATATGTTTATTCCAAAGACTGTAATCGGGACGCAACACTATAATAATCCCAGCGAAGAGGTGCCAAGATGAGAGTAAAAAGAGATGACTTGAAAAGTCTAATCCAAACAAAGCTTCAAAAAGCTGGATTAAATGCAGAGCATGCTGAGGTCGCGGCAGACGTCTTGACGTTTGCCGACGAAAGAGGCATCCATTCCCACGGTGCAATGCGTGTGGAATACTATGCGGAGCGAATTGCAAAAGGCGGGATGAATACAAACCCGGACTTTAAATTCGAAAAAACTGGCCCAGCCACAGGCGTATTCCACGGTGACGGCGGAAATGGCCATACAGCGGCAAAATTAGCGATGGACGAAGCCATCAAAATGGCAAAAGAGAGTGGAGTTGCCATTGTTGGAGTAAAAGATATCTCGCATAGCGGAGCAATTTCTTACTTCACAAATCAAGCAGCAAATGCTGATCTAATTGGCTTCTCAGTATGTCAATCTGACCCGATGGTCGTTCCTTTCGGCGGTGCTGAGCCTTACTATGGTACAAATCCGATCGCTTTCGCTGCACCGAGCAGCGACGGCAGAATGATTACATTGGATATGGCAACGACTGTACAGGCATGGGGTAAAATTCTTCATGCTCGCTCTAAGAACGAGTCAATCCCGAATACTTGGGCTGTTGACGGCAATGGAGAACCAACGACGGACCCGTTGAAAGTAAATGCATTATTGCCGATTTCAGGTCCGAAGGGATATGGACTTGCAATGATGGTAGACGTCCTATCCGGGGTTCTTCTCGGACTTCCTTTTGGAAATAAAGTTTCTTCTATGTATGAAAACTTATCAGAATACCGGAAATTAGGCCAACTGCATATCGTCATCAATCCAGCATTCTTCACTGCATTGACTGGTTTCAAAAATGATATCACACAAACGATGGAAGATTTAAATGAAATCAAACCTGCACCGGGCTTCTCGAAAGTCCTTTATCCTGGACAAAATAACGACGTTGTCATCGAGGATTACAAAGAAAACGGAATTGAAATTGTTGATGATATTTATGAGTATTTAAAATCGGATGTCATCCATAATAATCAATACGACCATAAAAATCCATTCGCTGAATAATTCATTACTGAATATAGGCACGGGACGTAATTGATTGAGGACAACTTCATAGGGGTGAATGGAATGAGAGTTAGTAAAGAGCAATTGAATGAATTGATAACGACAAAACTGCACAAAGCGGGATTAACCGAAGACCATGCGCGTGGCGTAGCAGACGTGCTTGTTCATGCGGATGCCAGGGGAGTCCACTCCCACGGAGCAATGAGGGTTGAATATTACGCCGAACGAATTGCAAAAGGCGGACTGAATAACAATCCAGAATTCGCATTTGAAAAAACGGGTCCATGCACAGCTGTTTTCGATGGCGACAATGGAGTAGGGCATGTTGCAGCGAAGTTGGCAATGGACGAGGCCATTCAAATGGCGAAAGAAAATGGGATTGCGATTGTCGGTGTCAAAAGAATTGGCCATAGTGGTGCGCTTTCTTACTTTGTTCAACAAGCAGCCAATGAGAATCTGATTGGAATTTCACTATGCCAATCTGATCCGATGGTCGTTCCGTTTGGCGGGTCCGAACCCTATTACGGCACGAATCCAATCGCTTTTGCAGCACCTGGCAAAAACGGTGAAAACATTACATTCGACATGGCAACAACCGTTCAAGCTTGGGGTAAAGTTCTTCATGCTCGATCTAAAAACGAATCCATTCCAGACACTTGGGCTGTTGACAGCAATGGAGAACCAACAACTGATCCATTTAAAGTGAACGCTTTAGTACCGATTGCCGGACCAAAAGGATACGGACTCATGATGATGGTGGACGTTTTATCCGGAATTTTACTAGGCCTTCCATTTGGAAATAAAGTTTCTTCAATGTACCACGACCTAACGGAATATCGAAATCTTGGACAACTTCATATTGTAATCAATCCAGAATACTTCACAACGTTGAATGCATTCCAGGAAAGCATTGCGACAACAATGCAAGATCTTAATAACATTAAACCGGCTCCCGGGTTTGATCACGTTTCTTATCCTGGACAAAGAAGCGCTGAACGGGAGAAGCAATACGAAGAAAACGGCATTGAAATCGTGGATGACATATACGAATACTTAACTTCCGATGTTGTCCACAACAATGCATATGATCATAAGAGCCCTTTTGCAAAGTAACATGAAAGTATAAAGGGTGGTCATCCTAAATGGCCACCCCCTTTCCTATGTCGATTTTCATAAACTCTACAGTGTAGGATTGAAGCGGAAGGCGGGGACGCCCGCGGAAAGCGTCCGCCTGAAGCGCAAATCAACATTATGGCTTAAAAAATAAATAACGAGGTGCGTGAAAACATGTTATATACAATCGTCAAACAGAATTCATACCAGGATTCAGTTAATCTAATGCTTCTCACAAACAAAATTTCAACAATGGAAGGCATCATCAAAGTTCAAATCATGATGGGAACACCTGCCAACAAAGATATTCTAAAAGCTGCAGACCTTTACACAGACGAACTTGAAAATGCAGCATCCAACGATATGTGTATCGTCGTCGATACTGACCAAGAAGACAAAATCCAAGAAGTACTCGATGAAGTTGATAACTACTTAAGCAACCAAGCAATTGCAGGAAGCAAAGAAGCTTTCGAAACTGTACGTTCATGGGATAAAGCTACAAATGCACTTCCTGGTGCAAACCTTGCAATCATCTCCACACCAGGTCAATATGCTGCTGAAGAAGCGGAAAAAGCACTTGACAGAGATATGCACGTAATGATTTTTAGTGACAACGTAACAACTGAAGACGAGCGCCGAATCAAAGAAAAAGCTCATGAAAAAGGCCTTCTTGTTATGGGTCCTGACGCTGGTACAGCAATTATTTCCGGTGTTCCGCTTGCATTTGCAAACGTTGTGAAAACAGGGAAAATCGGTGTAATCGGTGCTTCAGGTACAGGTATCCAAGAAGTAACAACTGAAATTGACCGACTCGGCGGCGGTGTAAGCCACGCAATCGGTACTGGCGGACGTGACCTTTCCGAAAAAATTGGTGCGATCACAATGCTTGACGGCATTAAGGCATTGGCAAATCATAGACAAACAGAAGTGATCACACTTATCTCTAAGCCACCTGCAAAAGAAGTGCGCGATGAAGTTGTCCAATTGCTACAAAGCCTTTCCAAACCGGTAGTTGCAATCTTCCTTGGTGAAGAGCCGCATAACCACGAAGGCAATGTTTACTATGCAAACACGCTTGAAGAAACAGCTGCACTCGCTGTCGACCTTGCAAAAGGCAACGCGATTAAGTCAAATTACAATCATCTGGAAGACGAAGTTCCAGCAGTTGACTTGAAACCTGAACAAAAAACAATTAAAGGTCTATATTCCGGCGGTACGCTTGGATATGAAGCTGCGACTTTAATTAGCAGGGGATTGAAGCTTGGCGAAGCTGCACATGGCGAAGCTGGCTACCTTCTAAATGCTGAAGGATTTGAAGTAATTGACCTAGGTGACGATATCTATACACAAGGTAAACCGCACCCAATGATCGATCCGGAAACACGAGTTCAATTCTTCCAAAGAGCTGCAAAAGATGAGTCGACAGCAATTATCCTATTCGATGTTGTACTTGGATATGGTTCACATGACGATATGGCTGATGCCCTCATCCCTGGCATTGAAAAGATTAAAAATGAAGCTCAAGCAAACGGCAGAAACATTTACTTTGTTGCGACTGTTTGTGGTACAGATCAAGATCCACAAGGCCTTGATGATCAAAAGGCAAAATTGGAAAAAGCGGGAGTCATTCTGCGTGACAGCAATAACCAGGCAACACTGACTGCTTTGGGAATGCTTGGCCTTCAAGTTGAAGAAGGAACAAAAGAAATGGTTCCAGCTACAAATACTGCAACTGCTGACTTCACGGTTTCAGAAGCAATTGAGAAATTATTGACTGAGAAGCCAAGCGTAGTAAACGTCGGATTGAAGAAATTCACAGAAGCAATCACTGCAAATGGCGGTCGCGTTGTTCAATATGACTGGCGTCCAGTTGCTGGTGGAAACCCAAGAATGCGCAAGATCCTAAGTGTCCTTAAATAATGACATCGAGTTGGATTCAAAATCATTGAATGTTCAGGAGGAATTACAATGTACGGACAATATAAAACGATTGACGAAGCAAACAGAGCGGTTCTCGATAAAATTGTGTCAGGTGCACCTTTTTTAATTGATGTAGTACCGGCTAAATCTGTAATTGAAGAATTAAACGGTAAAGTAATACTTCATGCAGGCCCTCCAATGAAGTGGGAAAACATGACAAGTCCAATGCAAGGTTCTTGTATTGGTGCAACGTTGTTTGAAGGTTGGGCAAAAGATGCTGATTCAGCGCGTACAATGCTTGAAAATGGTGAAATTGAATTTATTCCTTGCCACCATGTAAATGCTGTTGGACCAATGGGCGGAATCACATCCGGTAACATGCCAGTCCTCGTTGTCGAAAATAGAGACGGTGGAAACCGTGCATACTGCACAATGAATGAAGGTATCGGTGCGGTTCTTCGTTTCGGTGCTTACTCTGAAGAAGTTATCAACCGTCTTGTATGGTTCAGAGATATACTTGGACCAACACTTTCAAAAGCCCTTAAAATCAAAGGCGATGGCTTAAACGTAAACGTTATGATGGCAAGAGCGATTACAATGGGTGACGAATTCCACCAACGTAATATTGCTGGTTCACTTATTTTCTTGAAAGACATCGTTCCTTACATTTTACAAACTGATGTAGACGATGCAGACAAGCAAAAGGTTATCCAATTCTTGGCTGATACAGATCAATACTTCTTGAATATTGCAATGGCTTCTACGAAAGCCGTTATGGATTCTGCCCGTCTTATCCAACAAGGTACTGTCGTAACAGCAATGTGCCGTAACGGATATGAGTTCGGTATTCGTATTGCTGGTATGGGTGATCAATGGTTCACAGCTCCAGTTAATACGCCTGAAGGTCTATTCTTCACAGGTTACGACCAAGATATGGCATGCCCTGACATGGGTGACAGTGCAATCACTGAAACATTCGGTGTAGGTGGTATGGCGATGATCGCTGCTCCTGGTGTTACACGCTTTGTAGGAGCTGGCGGTATGGACGATGCAGTTAACACAAGTAACGATATGATGGAAATTTGTATCGACCATAACCCGAATTTCTCAATTCCAACTTGGGACTTCAAAGGTTCATGCTTAGGAATTGATGCTCGTAAAGTAGTTGAAACTGGAATCGAGCCGGTTATCAACACAGGTATAGCTCATAAAGAAGCGGGCGTCGGTCAAATCGGTGCAGGTACAGTTCGTGCTCCGTTAGCTTGCTTTGAAAAAGCGATCGATGCTTATGCAGTGAAGCTTGGATTAATCGAAGCGGAATAAGGATTCATGTGGAGAGGAATAGTTGTCAGCTAGTTCCTCTCCACTTTTCTATGAAAAACGTTGAAATGAATGAAGTTATTTTTCTTAATTAAAGGAGAGTTATGAATGAGTAAAAAAATCGTTCTTGCTATTGGCGGAAACGCAATTATTAAAGAAGGTCAAAAAGGAACACTAGAGGAGCAAATCCAAAACATCGGTGAAAGCAGCGGCCCTGTCCTTGATTTGATTGAAGAAGGCAATACGGTTGTCATCACTCACGGAAATGGTCCGCAAGTCGGAAATACATTAATTAAAAACCAAATGGCGGATTCAGTTGTTCCTGCTTATCCATTAGATGTATTGGACGCTGAAACACAAGGTAACCTTGGATATCTGATTCAGCAAGTATTCAAGAACAAAATGGTCGAACGTAATATTAACAGACCTATTGCAACGGTTGTTACACAATCTGTCGTATCTAAAGAGGATCCGGCATTCGCTAATCCGACAAAACCGATTGGTCCATTCTACACACAAGAAGAATTAGACAAAATCCTTGAAACTGAAAAAATCTCTTACGTTGAGGATAGCGGTAGAGGATACCGACGCGTAGTTGCTTCTCCGAAACCGGTTAAAATTGTTGAAAAAGAAGCCATCGAAGCACTTCTGGACAAAGAAATTACTGTTATTACAGCTGGTGGCGGCGGAATACCTGTTACGGAAGAAAACGGTATGCTAAAAGGTACAGACGCTGTTATTGATAAAGACTTCGCAAGCGCATTACTTGCTGCGGAAGTAAAAGCGGATTACCTGTTCATCTTAACAGGTGTAGAACAAGTGGCAATCCACTTCGGTACTCCACAACAACAAAACTTACTTGAAATGACAGTTGAAGAAGCACTTCGTTATATGGAAGAAGGCCACTTCCCGAAAGGAAGCATGGGTCCGAAAATCGAAGCAGCTATTCTATTCTTACAAAAAGGCGGCCAGAATGTCGTCATTACTTCAATCGATAAGCTTAAAGATGCGCTTGAAGGTAAAACAGGTACGCGTGTAACATTATAATTCAAACAAAAAGGCGGCTTTTGAAGCTGTCTTTTTGTTTATGACTAAATGAGTTTGCAGGGGGAGTTTAGATGTCTGGGAATATTGACGACTATATTCAGCAAGGTATTTACGGATCTAGACAAACGAAGCCGGACGAACGGAGGAAGTTTCTAGGAACGATTCGTGAACGGATTGTCATCGCATTAACACAGGCACAAGTGAGAGAAAGAGGCATTTATAGACAAGTCGAGGATGCCATAAAGGAAAATAGAGAGGCTCGTCTCTATTTGAATGGAAATATTCACTATAAGGTGCTAACAAAATATACAAAAATCGCTGCAAAATATAATGTTAATTACACTTTTGTCACAAACAAAAATCATAACTCTGAAATTGGCTTGCTCCTCGCTTATGACCATGCCATTAATAAAGAGGAGATTTTTGTTGAAAAGGAAATGCCCGTTCCAAAGCCGCAAAAAAGCAACAAGAAAAGCCGCGTTTCTCTATTTGCAAAACTTTTTAAACGTCGGTAAAGGAGGTTGCCTGAACGTCAGTAAAAACTACTGATGTTCCAGGCAACTTCATGAAATAGAGGATGATTGTTGCAACTGGGGAATACTATCTCTATGAGTATCCAAATTGGAGGGCTTGGGATGAAAGTAATCGTAGAGTGGACATACAAATCAAAAGGGACGGAAATGATCTTCCGGTCGGATGAAGTGCTAGCTGAACAAGCCATGCGGATTGCTGAAGACTTGGAAAGGACTGGGCGTACGAAGCAAGTTCAGTTTATCGACCGATTTGATAGCTCTTGGACGGTTAAGGAAATGAAGTCCTATTTAAAAGGGATTGAAACGGAACCGCATCATATTGTAATTTACTTTGATGGAGGATTTGACCTGACAACGAAGGCGTCGGGTTTAGGCTGTGTCATTTATTATGAACAAAGCGGGAAAGCGTATCGATTAAGAAAAAATGCGTTTATCGAAGGGCTTGCCTCAAATAATGAGGCTGAATATGCAGCTCTTCATCTATGTTTACAAGAACTCGAGCTATTGAATGTCCATCATGTCCCCGTCCGAATTATCGGAGATTCCAGAGTCGTCATCAATCATTTAACCGAAGAATGGCCGGTCATGGAACAGGGCTTAACCGGTTGGGCAGATCGGATTGAAACGAAGATGAAAGACCTTGGCATTCAACCTGAGTATGAGTTGGTATCACGTAAAGCAAATGGGGAAGCAGATCGGCTTGCTGCGCAAGCGCTGAATGGGATTGAAATTACGGCGACTATTCAAATAGAGAAGGAATCCAAATAAAAAAAGTCCCCATTCGGGAACGAAATGAATTTTATAATGATTTATCTTAATTCCTATGCTTAACTACATTTCTTACAATTTTTGCACTTGGACTGATCCGCACCACACTTTTTGCATTTTGCCACTCGCTCACTCCTTCACCGGATATATTCAACTTTATTCCATTGACGGTGAAGTTATGCCCGACATAACTTGGACAAATGAAATTCTTTTTGTCGTTGTCTACGGCCCATTCATTGGTGTCCAAGGTCCATTCTTTTCTACAAGAGCCCATTCATTGGCGTCGAAGGTCCATTCATTCCCGACCGATATGTAAAATACTTTGGATTACGCCATCTACTTCATCATTATCTTTTATCACAAATAAGTAATCTGCCTCTCCTTCGATCGGATCTGTCGCTTTGGAATCGGCTTGCTGCCGAATGAGTACTTCCTCAAAATTTGAAGCGCTTCTAAATATATTCGTGCTGCGCTCACTATGACGAACCCGGCTATGCAGCACATGATCCGGAATATCGAAATGGACAAGGATGCGAACAAAATCAGTTGAAGGAAACAATTGGTCAAACAACGATAATCGTCCTGCCCGACTTCGATTGGAATTGCAAATAATGAGATTGAAATCTGTCTGTTCAATTGCATATTCGACTAGCAGGCGGGACATAGCGTGTTTAAGCGTATTTGGCCCTTGTTTCGGTTGAAGTTTATTGTAAAATGTATTGATGAATTCCGCTTGATTGTCCTGATCCATTACAAGAGAATTATCCAGTTTTTGCTCCAAGTCCCTGGCGAATGTCGTTTTTCCGCTATGAGTTTTACCAACGGTCATAATGACGAATCTTTTCATGAAGGTCCCTCCTTTTGAAGTTCCTTCAATTCTAGCACAACCGTCATTTTGGCGTTTCTTTTAACTCGATCGTAATCACTTCCTCCGTCTTCGTAATAAAGGTGATATTTACGAAAACACCGAATTCATGATTCCCCTCTTTCAGCCAAAGCTTGAATTTCTCAACCGTTGACTCATTCTTCGATTCACTACCTATATGCAGGTAATCAATAATGTTCGCCTGTGGATACTTTGCACTCGTTTCCTTGACGGCGAGCTGACCCCATTTGGCATAGGCCGGCGATTCTTGTTGTGCAGGCGTAATGGAAGGAGCCAAAATATAAGCTGTGTAAACCGTCGTTAAAAAACCAAACGCCATCAATACCTTTCTCATGAATGATTTCATCTCCTGTTTTAAAGTTCTCGATTAAGTGCCCCAAGTTCTCATTAACTCCATGACAGTTCTCGTTATAACGAAAGAGTTCTCTATAACTCCATAGCAGTTCTCATTACATCTCACAGAGTTCTCGATAACTCCAAGGAAGTTCTCATTCCAACTCACCAAGTTCTCGTTTACTCCAATTAGTTCTCGGAATAAAGTTCTCCCTTCCAGTAGGATGGGTTATTTACTCGGAATCATTCGAGAAATCATTCTCACGGAATAGAAAAAGCCTCAAAAGCGGTATGTTTCGCTTTCAAGGCCACTATCACTTTTTTCCGTAATCTACTTTTTTATCAACAGTTCTTAAAAATTCTCTAGTTGTATTGATCACATATTGGATTTCATTTAAATCGCGTTCCAGCAACAGTGAGCGGTGAATGTCAATTAAAAGTTTCTTGTCTGTAATATCCATCGTATCCGAGAGATTTTGAAAGTTGAACAATTCTACAGGCGTAATCTCAAGAGCATCCATAATTTTTTCTACTGTCCCCAGTGTTGCATTGCCTTTGCCATTTTCGATTTCCGAAATTCTTGCGCGGGCAATCCCAGCCTTTGCGGCCAAGTCTTCTTGATTAATCCCCTTTGTTTCCCTGACTAATCGTAAATGCTCTCCGACAAGTCTTATGAAGTTTGAAGATGTTGCCATGACTATCACCTCTTAATAAGAGGTTAGAGGAATTTATGGAAATTGATTATCCTTGTTTATTATACAAAAATACTAAATGTACAATATATCGTACATTAAGAAGGTTGGGATAAAATCTGAATCGAAGTCTTTTTAATAGTGAGGAATATTGGTACTATTAGGTAAGTGAATCGTTAACATGAAAAGGGGATGGGGAAATGGCAATGCCGACACATATCGTAGCTTGTGGAGGGCTCGTAGAAGATTTTGAAGGAAATATCTTAATCGTAAAAACACATCATGGGGGATGGGTATTTCCCGGTGGACAGGTAGAAGTTGGGGAAAACTTGATGGACGGAGTTATCCGGGAAGTGAAAGAGGAGAGCGGCATCGATGTGGAAGTCTCCCATCTCATTGGGGTGTACACAAACTCGGCGATCTATAAATGGTATGACGGAGTGACGGACGTTCCAACGAAAGTGATGTTCGACTTCGCTTGTAAGCCGATCGGCGGGGAATTATGTACATCGGAAGAGACATCGGATTGCAAGTGGGTAGCGAAGGAAGAAGTATTGGAGTATATAACGCAACCCGCGATCCGCGCTCGAATTGAGGAGTATTTCAAGTTTGACGGGAATGTGGAATATAAGGAATATGTGACACATCCGGAATTTGAAGTGAAGTTGAGCAGGAAAGTTTAAAGTTCCAACATGGACGAAAGTAGGAGTTTACTAGATTTCATTTACAATGAAAAATTCTTCGTCTATACTAATGGCAGCATAAATAACAACTACATACCGTTTTCTGCACTAGGGGTGCCCAATTTTGGCTGAGATGCGAGCAGTTGCTCCGATCCCTTATAACCCGATCAGGATAATACCTGCGTGGGGAAGTGTAGTGGCTTTCCGATTGTTTCATATTGGAGAAGTGCTACATCTTCCGGGATGTAGTTTTTTTTATGAAAAAATTTCGGGAGGCTGAAGGAAATGGAATGTGGATTAAGTCCAATCGTCGGATTTCGTTTTTCGTTATATCCGATGGCAGATGATTTTGTAAGTGTGATTAAAGGAGCGCTGGAAAAAACGGACACGTCGAATGTGTGGATGCATACTGATGATGTGTCGACGGTTATTCGAGGCAAGCAGATACATGTATTCAACGTGGCGAAGGCGATTGCGCTGCATGCCGCGAAAACGGGGAAGCATATTGCATTATCAGGTACTTTTTCGGCAGGCTGTCCAGGTGATACTGCTGGAGATGTGTATTTGAATAGGAGCGAGGAGATCGCAAATACGGATGCGACGACGCAATATGTCTCTTCCCAATTTGCCCTTTATCCGATGAATAATCCAGAGTATATGGAGATCATTTATCGCGAAGTGAACCGGGCGAAGGAGCAGGGAGTATTCAACGAATCGATGCATTATGCAAGCGGAATCCACGGAGATATCCATGAAGTGTTTGCATTTTATGAGAAAGCTTTCAGCAATGCGCGTTCTGAAGAACATAAACATCTGGTCATGACAGTCTCGATGAGCATTAACAGTCCAACACACGGAGGACTGTAAGATGTTGAAGTCATGGAAGTTGAAAGAAGTCGTTCTGATGTCGTTGTTTTCAGTCGTGTTTGGAATTGTCTATTTGTTGTTCCTGCACGTCGGCAATATATGGTCAGGCTTTATCGGGCCTATCGCATATGAATGGATTTTTGGCATTTGGTTCATCGTGTCGATCATTTGCATGTATATCATTCGAAAGCCAGGCGCGGCGGTCATTTCAGAAACGATTGCTGCTGCTGTCGAAGTGCTGTTAGGGAATGCGGTAGGTCCTCGCTTAATACTCGCTGGTGTCATCCAAGGACTCGGTGCCGAGGCTGCCTTTGCTGCCACGCGCTACAGGCGATTTGATATATGGGTATTGATGTTGGCGGGCGTCGGTGCGTCTGTGTTCAGTTTTGTATATGGCTATTTCATGGGGGGATTCACCGTTTTCAGTACGGGTTATGTACTGCTCATGTTTGGTCTGAGGATTGTCAGCGGAGCGATGATTGCAGGGGTTGGCGGTAAGGCGGTTGTCGATGGATTGCTTGCAACAGGGTCGTTGCGTGGATACGCAATTACTCGTTCGAAAAAGGGTGAGGCCCGTGCTTGAAGTAATCCGTTTCGATCATGTAAGTTTTCGCTATCCGGATGAAGAGAAATGGATTTTTGAAGATCTTTCATTCTCTGTAGAACATGGGGAAAGGGTAGTCATTACGGGGCCGAGTGGATGCGGAAAATCGACTTTGCTCTATTTATGCAATCGCCTATATCCCGGAAACTGTGACGGTATTGTCAAGGGGACGATTACGTTGTTTGATAAAGAAAGTGAAGCCTATGAACCGGGCGAAGTGAATCACAAGATTGCGACTGTTTTCCAAGATCCTGATGCACAGTTCTGTATGCTGACGGTCGAAGAGGAGCTTGCGTTCACACTCGAAAACTTGAACGTCAATCGCAAAGAAATGGATGAACGGATCCGGGATGTGTTGGAGCTGACGGGGTTGACTGATTTTCGCCAATCCATCATTCAACAGCTGTCCGGCGGGGAAAAGCAGCGGATTGCCACCGCATGCGCTTTGATCATGGAGCCGGAAGTCCTTTTACTCGATGAACCGATTTCCCATTTGGATCCATATACCGCTAAACAGTTCATCAGCTGGCTAGATGAGTTGCAAAAGAAGCGATCTTTAACAATTGTGGCGATCGAGCACAGGGTAGATTTATGGGATTCTTTCTTCGATCGATCGATTTCCTTGGAAAGTATGCCGGGAGCAGGGTTGTTATTGAAAAGGGAGATCAGTAAACAGGGAAAACAAGCTTTGCAAGTTTGTAAAGTGAGGACGGATTCTTTTCTTCAGGAGACATCATTCACCTTGGAGAAAGGGGAGGTCGCCGTTCTTGCCGGACCGAATGGCAGCGGCAAATCTACTTTGCTGAAAACGCTATGCGGGTTAATCCCTTCAAAAGGGACGGTCAAACCATCACAGTTAGGGTATGTACCGCAATCTCCCGAGTTTTTATTCATTACAAAGAGTGTAAAGGATGAATTATCATTCGGAGGCGGAAATGGTGCTGACATCCTGTTGGAACGGTTACACCTATCCGCTGTAACAGAAGCCCATCCATTCGCTGTCAGCCATGGTCAAAAGAGGAGAGTTGCCATCGCTTCCATGCTTTGTGACGGCAGGGAAATCATCTTGATGGACGAACCGACTTCCGGCCAGGATGCTGCGTCTTTGTCGGAATTAGCCGGTTTGATTGATGAGCGTGCGAGGGAAGGGACTACGTTTTTAATTGTGACACATGATATGGAATTTGCTTATGCGGTAGCCGATACGCTTTTGCTAATCAAAAAAGGTTATTTGACGGGAAAATTCAGTGCTGACTCTGTATGGGAAGATGAGCAGTTACTAACAGCGCATCATCTTCTTCAACCGAAAGGATGGATGGCCCGTGAAGTCTGCTTTGCATAACATGAACCCTTCCGTGAAATTCGTATTGGTCACCATTTGCATGTTTACACTAGCTTTCTTTTTCAACCCATGGACGCCGCTTTTCGTCTGGATGGGCGTGATAATGATGCAGCTGCTCTTCAGCCGAATTGATTGGAAAATGTGGATGCTATTCATGATTCCATTTGTCATTATGGCATTCGGTTATTTTTGGACGACGCTCGTTTTTGCAGAAGACAAGTCAGGGCCGGTCGTCCTGTCAGTTTGGTCAATGCACATAACGGAAGTCCAGTTGAACCATGCGTTGTCTTTAAGTTTTCGTGTTTTGGCATTCTCCGGATTGTCATTGCTGTTCGCACTGACGACGAATCCAGTTTCATTCATTTTAAGCCTAATGCAGCAAATGAGGCTGTCTCCGAAAATAGCATATAGCATTTTAGTCGGGTATCAGTTCCTTCCTGTCCTGAAAGATGAATTTGTGCAAATTCAACAAGCCCATCGTCTCAGAGGAGCGGTGCAAGAGAAAAATGTATTCCGCCGACTGTTGAACATGCGGAAGATTCTTCTGCCAATGCTTGCGGGCGCTGTCCGAAAGGCGGAAAGGGCTGCATTCGCGATGGAGGCAAGGGGATTCACAGGTGAAAAACGGAAAAGTTTCTACACGATCATTCACGTCGGCAAGGTTGACGGGTATATGGTTAGTCTTTTTATGCTATTGATTGTCCTCAGCTGTACGAGTGTTTTGTATATCAATTAAAGGCGAGGGCCCCGCTTCGAGTGGGGTCCTTTTGTCGATTAACCCTATATGGTATAGTCATTCTTATAGAAATAGCAGGTTCAGAAAAGGGGAAATCACATTATGATCGACGTAAGGGGATTGAAGTTGGAGAAAGACAGACGGGTGATTATTACGTCTGATGTTCATGCAAATCTACCGCTGTTTCAGCGATTGCTTGAGAATGTGAAATATACGACAGAAGATTATTTGTTCATCAATGGGGATCTTTGTGAAAAAGGGCCGGATAGTCTGTCGACAGTAGAATTTGCAAGAAAGTTAAGCGCAGAGTCAGACCGGGTTTTCATTACGAAAGGGAATTGTGATGTCGTTCACGATTATGTGTTCAATGACGTCGAAGGCATTAAAAACTATATGCAGCAACGAAAACGATCCATTTTGAATGAAATGCTCAATCACCATGGGAAGACGGTAGACGATTTTGCGACACTTCAGGAGCTGGGTGAATTTTATCGACGTCATTTTGGTGATGTACTGGACTGGTTGGATCATCTACCGATTGCCTATGAAACAGACGATTTCATCATCATCCACGCGGGTGTGGACGATATCCCGGATTGGAAGGAGACAAGCCGTGAATTTGCTTTGTATACCCCAGCTTTTTACGAGAAAGGGCATCAGGCGGATAAGACGGTTATCGTCGGGCATTGGCCGGTTGTTAATTATCGAGCAAATACAGTCAGTTCGAACTGTCCCTTAATTGACTTGGAGAAGAAGGTCATTGCCATCGATGGCGGCAATGAAATCAAAAAAGACGGCCAATTAAATGCTCTAATTATTGAAGGGGAAGACATTTCATATACACACGTTGACGATTTGAATGAAAAAACAATTACACGGAATCATAAAGGAGAAAACGGGCGGGTCGGTACAGTCACCTATCCGAACTATGAATTGCGGGTAGTTCGAGAAGAGGAGTTTTTCACATTATGTGAGAATGTGAGCCTTGGTATCGAGCAGTGGATAAAGAATGAATTTATCCAAGAAGGCAATTGTAAAAACGACTTAAGTACAACTTTCTTGTCTGTTGAGAAAGGGGACAACGTTTCAATCATCGACGACCGTCACGATGGGTACGCGTTAGTGAAGTTACGCAATGGCGATGTTGGGTGGATTCCAAAAGATTGTTTCATATGACTTTCAAAAAAGCTTCAAGGGCTGACGCCCATTGAAGCTTTTTTTGTTAGCTGAATTTACCTATAAAAACAACCTGTTCATTATTTTTTAATTAAATAAAATTCAGAAATCAAAACAAGATGTGTCCGATATATAACCGAATAATGAACGTTTCGTGACGTTGTTCCTCTTTTTCAGGTGAACTTTCTGTGAAGTGTGGGTAAGATAATTGTTTTTGGTTTTTTATTATATTAACATAAATCCAGTAGTGTGAAAGCACGCATTCAATCTGTTTTTGAAATCTGTTTCCGCAGCTTCTAGATTAAAAGGAAGGGGTAACTTCATGAGAAAGAAATGGACTTTTTTAAGTTTGGTTATAGGTCTCCTCGCAGTGTTAGCGGGATGCGAACCGCTTATGGTTTTGGATCCGAAAGGTCCCCAAGCTGAAACGACTGCCAATGTCATTTGGATATCGATTGCAACGATGGCAATTGTTGTTGTGGCCGTTTTCGGGCTGATGGCATACGTCGTTTATAAATACCGTGCTTCGAAACAAAGTGAGGATTATGAACCTCCACATATCGAAGGAAATCCGATTGTTGAAACGGTCATTGTTGCGATTCCGATTATCATCATCATTTTCCTTTCAATTGTTACTGTCAAATCAACCTATGAAGTTGAGGCGACGCCGAAAGGCTATGAAGATCAGGAACCGTTAATCGTTTATGCTTCTTCTTCCGACTGGAAATGGCATTTCAGTTACCCAGAAGAAAATATTGAAACAGTGAACTATTTATATATCCCGACAGATCGGCCATTGGAGTTCAGGCTTTACTCATACGGTCCGATCACAAGCTTCTGGATTCCACAATTAGGCGGACAGAAATATGCGATGTCCGATATGATCACCACGTTGCATTTGGCAGCAGAAGTTCCTGGTGAATACATGGGAAGAAACGCGAATTTCAGCGGGAAGGGCTTCGCTGAAAACATTTTCCAAGTCGAGGCTATGTCTCCAGAGGAATTTGATAAATGGGTAGAAGACGTAAAAACGAATGCTGAGCCTCTGACAGAAGAGAAGTTTGATGAATTGTTAGAACCGGGTCATCTGGGGCAGTTAACATTCAGCGGAACTCATTTGGAGTTTTTGCCACCGCCTGAAGGACATCATCATGGGTCAAATGATCATGAGAGTGAACACGATTCCGAACATGCACATGACGACGGTGAAATGGATCATGCGGATCATAAATAAATGTAGCAGTACGTTTTAGAAGATTTATGCGTTGATTGGAGTGGAAGGCGGCGACTCCGGCGGGAACAGCACGAGCTGAAGACCCTGGACTGAGCAAAGCGAAGGAAGCGGCTGAAGTCGTGCCCGCGGAAAGCGTCCGCCTGGAACGGAAATCAACAAGGGTTGTTTCAACTTATAAAGATTTTCGAAAGGAGTACAACAAGAATGGATTACTTTGATCGATTTGCCATACCCCATCCAAGCCCCGCAATATACGCTTCGATGGTCGCCATTGGTCTAACGATGATTGCGATAGTCATAGGCTTGACCTATTTCAAGAAATGGGGATATTTATGGAGCGAATGGCTAACGACTGTTGACCATAAACGAATCGGTATTATGTATTTGATCTCCGCCTTGCTTATGCTGTTCCGTGGCGGAGTTGACGCACTAATGATGCGGGCGCAAACAGCAGTACCCGACAACAAGCTGCTAGATGCCCAGCATTATAATGAAGTTTTCACGACACATGGGGTCGTCATGATCATTTTCATGGCAATGCCGTTCATATACGCACTTATGAACTTAGTTGTACCTTTGCAAATCGGGGCACGTGATGTAGCGTTCCCACGTTTGAATGCACTCAGCTTTTGGTTGTTCTTCATGGGAGCGATGTTATTTAACATCTCATTCGTGATCGGGGGTTCTCCTGACGCAGGATGGACTTCTTATTTCCCGCTTGCCGGGAATGACTTCAGTCAATCCGTAGGAACGAACTATTATTTGATAGCGATTCAGATTGCCGGTATCGGAACATTGATATCAGGTATTAACTTTATTGCTACGATATTCAAAATGAGAGCACCAGGCATGAAATTGATGAAAATGCCAATGTTCACATGGACTGCTTTAATTACAAATGCGATTGTAGTTTTTGCATTCCCAGTACTGACGATTACTCTTCTACTTGGAACGATGGATCGGCTATTCGGCACACATATCTTCTCGATGACAAACGGCGGAATGGATATGCTTTGGGCGAACTTGTTCTGGGTCTGGGGACATCCTGAAGTGTATATTCTCGTATTGCCGGCATTCGGTATATACAGTGAAGTCATTTCCACGTTCTCACGTCGAAACCTTTACGGATATAAATCAATGGTCGCTTCAATTGTGATCATTTCATTCATGTCTTTCCTTGTTTGGATGCACCATTTCTTCACGATGGGGCAAGGACCGCTTTCCAATAGTATTTTCTCTATCACGACGATGGCAATTGCGATTCCGACCGGTATAAAGATCTTTAACTGGCTGCTAACGATGCGGAAAGGGAAAATCGAATTTACAGTACCGATGCTGTATTCAGTAGGTTTCATCCCGATCTTCACAATCGGTGGGGTTACTGGCGTCATGCTCGGTATGGCAAGTGCCGACTATCAATACCATAATACGATGTTCTTGGTCGCTCACTTCCACTACACAATTATCCCAGGTGTCGTATTCGCGATGCTTGCAGGTCTTACGTATTGGTGGCCGAAAATGTTCGGCTTCATGTTAAATGAGCGAATCGGGAAATGGGCTTTCTGGTTTGTCGCAATTGGATTTAACGTCACATTCTTCCCGATGTTCTTCACAGGACTCGATGGGCAAGCAAGAAGGATGTACACGTATTCTGAGGCAACTGGATTTGGACCTTTGAATATGCTTTCCTTTGCAGGAGCGATTGGCCTGGCAATCGGATTTGCATTAATCGTCTATAACGTCTATTACAGCACACGTCATGCTTCTCGCGATATCGGGTCTGATCCGTGGAATGCGCGTACACTTGAATGGGCAACGCAAACGCCAGTCCAGTCGTATAACTTTGCGCGGACGCCTCAGGTCGATTCGATCGAAGCATTTTGGGATTATAAGAAAAATGGGAAACCGTTATTCAAAGGCGAAATCGAAAAGATTCATATGCCGAACAATAGTGGTATGCCGTTTATCATGAGTTGCATATTTTTCGTGTGGGGCTTTTCACTCGTATTTAGCATGTGGATCCCTGCTATCATTACGACGATTGCCATCTTTGCTTGCTTGGCGCATCGTTCATTTGAAAAAGACGATGGACATTACGTATCTGTTGAAGAAATCGAAGCTACGGAAAAAGATTGGGAGGTGTTAGCTGATGAAAATAGATAACTCGCTTCCTCTTGAATATGGAACTGAACAAAATAAGATGAATATTTTTGGATTTTGGATTTTCATCGGTGCGGAAGTGATGCTCTTTGCAACACTTTTCGCCACCTATTTCACATTAGAACACCGTACGGGAAGCGGACCGGCTGGATCGGAAATATTTGAACTTACGCCGGTTCTTATTGAAACGATTGTATTGTTAACGAGTAGTTTCATGATTGGTCTAGGCGTTCATGCAATGAGAATTGGACGAAAGAATGCGATGATTACATTCTTTTCGATTACATTGTTGCTTGGTCTCGTGTTCCTAGGTGTTGAAATATATGAGTTCACGCACTATGCGCATATCGGGGCGGGACTCCAAGTGAGTGCTTTCACAGGTATCTTATTGACGACATTAGGTACGCATGGAGCTCACGTTACAATTGGTCTCTTCTGGGGATTGTTCATTATCCTGCAAGTGAAAAAGCGCGGCTTGACGCCTCAAACGGCTAATAAGGCATTTATCTTTTCGCTTTACTGGCATTTCTTAGATGTTGTCTGGATCTTCATTTTCAGCTTCATCTACTTGAAAGGAATGATGTGACATGAGTGAATTATTCCCGCGTAAACAAGTGATGGGTTTTGTCTTTTCATTGGTACTTACAGCTGCTGCCTTGACCGTCTATTTCTTGGATGTGTCTTTTACGGTAGGAATAACGATTCTTTTGGCTACGGCTTTCGTGCAAGCGGCAGTGCAACTGGTCGGGTTCATGCATGTAGGGGAAAATGAGGATAAAACGATGATTTACATGAACATCTATTATGGCCTCGCCATTGCGTTGTTCACGATTTTTGGCACATTATTGATTATGGTTTGGGATATGTGATATATGCCTGAAATAGGATTTCCGCTTCAGGCGGACGCCTTCCGCTTCAATCCTAGAATCAATCTATACCAAATTTAGTTAGAAAACGAAAGGGAGCGCCCGTTATGGGTGCTCCCTTTTAAATACTTATCGGACAAGTTGCCGTTTCACTTTTTCCTGCATTTCTTCTGTTGCGACGAAGAAGACGCCCATTAGGAAAATGAAAATAGCCCCCATTACTGTACCGATTCCAATGCCAGTGATTGCACTGTAATCGCTTACGAAAAAACCGTACAAGAATATGGAGATTCCGATGGTAAGAACTGTGAACCCGACAACTTTAACAGCATTTAATATTTTCAATTTGGATTCCATTACCAACACTCCTTTTCTTTATTATTGACTTTGTTCACAAAGTTGTCAAATGTTTTTTTCGGACTATTTAATTCAATACCCGGTTTATCTATTGAATATACGAATTTAGCACCGAAAAGGGACTTAATGTCTACTATTGTTATTCGCAGAGCAAGAGAAACGTCGAAAGAATACAGGGAATACATACCAAGTGTATGGAAGCCGTGCGTAAACACAGTTTTAAATGGTAAAATAGAAGAGTCGTTAATTTTTTGAAGGAGTGTTAATATGGTAGGTCGTAATGAGCCATGCCCATGCGGCAGCGGCAAGAAATATAAGAAGTGTTGTGCAAAAAAGCAAGTCGTATCGATGGAAAAGGTTCAAATGGATGAGCTTGAGCGTGTATTGCAAACATTTTATGAAGAGTATCCGGAACGTAAGAACATACATAGCTATCTGGAGTTGGTCAACAGTTGGAAACAACCTTTACAAAAGTATTTGCCGGAAGAAATGATTGAGGCAATCGTTCTGGATGAATTCTTTTTCCACCATCGTCCCGATATTTGGCAAGGTTATTTGGAGAAGCAAAAGAAAAAGCAACTTCGTCCTTCAGTGTTAACTGTTTTGAACGGTTGGCAGCAACCCCGTGCATTCATCGGTGAAGTTACAGGGGTGGATGATGCTTATCTGACGGTAAAGCTTATCTTTGGAGATGAAACGATTCGTCTGAAACGGGAAAGTGAGAAGCCTGTTCCGGTTGGTGTCCATCTGTATTGCTTCATATTGCCAGATGGAACTGATGAGGAAAATCATTATTTGGCAGTGTCGAGTCTTATCTTTTTCCCAACGGATCATGCTGATGCCCTGAAAGGATTTGCCACGAAATATGCATCCCGAACGGAAGAAACGGTCGACTCATTCTTAAAGGAAAATGCCATTCAATTTTGGAAACTACTCGGGGAAGATGGATATGAGGGCGGAGAATTCACAAACTTTGAAGTTGGAGTGCTCGTGCATGTCATGGAATTTTTAGAGAAACACGAGCGAAGTTCCGAGGAACTATTGGAACTTGTAGAAGATTTCTTGGTGGAACAGCAACCAAATGCAAGGAAGGAAGTAGCGATTGCTGCAGGGGCTATCCGATTTGGACAAGAACAAGGATTTTTTGAACCGCTTGCCATGAGTTTCAAAGAAATTGCAGAATGGTTTGAAGTATCACCTTCTTCAATGAGCAAGTATACAAAAGAATTATTCGAATACAAGAGTGGGAAATAAGTTTAGGATGAAAAGCTGCCTCGGCAGCTTTTTTCTCTTTAATGAATATCTTCAGCTAATGAGCAATGCGTCTAGACATTGCATATTATATAGCATATGGTCATTAGTAATGGAGGTGGAAATTGATGGATTTTCAATCTTTCAGCGGCAGAGTGATACGGATAGACGACTTTCCAGGCAGGCATAATGATCCGCTAACTGGCTGTTACAAATTATTTACAGTGCAAGACCGAAATGGTTCAGTTGTGAATTTTGTTATCGAGCCGGAAACTTACTTTGTAGACCATGCTTTGGTGAAGGTGGGTGACCGTGTAACAGGTTATTATGATGCGAACGCGCCTGCTCCACTCATTTATCCTCCACAGTATCGTACAATTGTCATGGCTAAAGATCGATCAAATCAATTTGTGAAAGTAGATTTCTTTAACAATCAACTCATTAGCAGTGATGGCAGTTTGAAATTGAATTTATCAAGGGACACAGAGATGGTTCTTGAAAACGGGCAGGCATTTACACTGTATCCTGCAAACCGTGATCTTGTTGTCATCTATGGTGCAACGACCCGAAGTATTCCAGCCCAAACGACACCGAATAAAATTATAGTCCTATGTTAGGGATGTGAGCATCTATCGCGTTCATCGCATAGATGCTTTTATTGGTTGGCACGATACCAAATATAGTATGTAGACTGCAACATTTCTTGGCATGTACACGTCTTGCTCTATGTGAAGAATTAGATTGGAAGGAGGAGCTATGGGTTTAATAAGTACATATGTCATCAACATGTTAGGATATATGATTGTCGCGTTTCCATTGTATTTGATTGTGCGACTAGTCATTTTGAAAAAAAGAAAGAAGCCGGTTAAGAAATCGCAAGAAGTAATACTTGCCCTATTTGTTCTTTATCTAGTAGGCTTGGCTTCTCAGACGATCATGCCGAAGTGGAATATGGGTGTAGATGTAAGTACAGGCGAATTCTTTTTCGACGTTTACATGTCTAATCAGCTCGCGCATGTCAATACAACACCTTTTCACACAATTACCAGTTATATGCAAGTGAATGAGCATACAGATGGTTGGGATAGTATTTCGAATCTCAATCTATTGGGGAATGTGTTTGTCTTTTCTCCGATTGGATTTTTCATACCTCTGTTATGGCGGAGGATGGACTCGTTCAAAGTAATCTTCTTCATCGGATTAAGCGTTACTTGTATTATTGAAAGTATTCAATATTTCATCGGACGCAGTTCGGATATTGACGACGTTATTTTGAATACAGTCGGTGTTGTGATCGGGTATTGGGCGTATATTCTCTATAAGGGCATCGTTAAATTGTTTCGTGTAGGAAGGCGATTTACATATTGACGATGTATTGTCATTCTGTTATGATAAAAACAACTTTTAGAAAGTGGGTGATGTTTTATGGCGAAAATCAATAAGGCTATTGCACAAATGATCGGACCCATAATTTCACCTGCCATGCCATCGTAATAGGCATGTTTCTTCTATTATGCGCGTGAAAGCATGGTGTCCGATCCGGAACCATGCTTTTTTATATTCACAAACATAATAGGAGGATTACACTTGATTAATTTAAAAGAATACGGTTGGAATGAAATACATGAAGAGAATTTGAATGCATTAAAAGATGAATTAAAGGCTGACAATTACGTTGCAGGACGCGTCACGCTTGAACATAAACGGATGTACCGCGTAATTACGGCGGAAGGGGAATGGCTTTCTGTCTGCTCGGGAGCATTTCAACATGAAGCATTCGAAAGACGGGACTTTCCTGCAGTAGGAGATTGGGTCGCTGTTGAAAGAATGCCCGGTGAAGAAAGAGGGATCATTCACGCAATCCTTCCACGCACATCCCTGTTTTCTAGAAAGTCTGCTGGGACTACAATTTCCGAGCAAATCATCGCAGTGAATGTCGATATCGTTTTCCTTGTCATGTCGATGAACCATGATTTCAACGCGAGAAGACTGGAACGTTATCTAGTTGCAGCATATGATTCCGGGGCGACGCCTGTTGTTGTCTTGACGAAAATGGATGTAAGCGATGATCCTGACCATTATTTAGAGTTGGCAAGGGAGCTTTGCTTCGGTACGGATGTATTCCCAGTGAGCAATACGACTGGGGAAGGGATTGAAAGAATAACGGCCTTATTGGAAAACGGCAAGACAGCGGCGTTATTAGGATCGTCCGGCGTAGGGAAATCATCGCTTGTCAACTCGATTTGTGGTGAAGAAACGATGGCGGTGCAAGATATACGCGAAGATGATGCAAAAGGCAGGCATACGACGACCCACCGGGAGCTTATTAAAATCCCAACAGGGGGAGTGCTCATCGACACGCCAGGGATGAGAGAATTCCAATTGTGGAATGAAAGCGAAAGCCTGGACTCCGGTTTTAAGGATATTGAGGAGCTGTCAACTTCGTGCAAATTCGGGGATTGCCGCCATGAAAGTGAGCCGGGCTGTGCGATTCGGAATGCGCTCGAAACGGGGGAGTTAACTAGGGAACGGTATGGTAACTACGTTAAGCTCCAAAAAGAAATCGCGTTCCTCGACCGTAAAATGAATCGTCAAGCGCAAGCAGCTGAACGAGATAAGTGGAAAAAGGTTACAAAAGGAATGCGCAAGCATCCATCTAAGAAAAAATAATCTATTGCAAAAGCGGAAGTGAAGGATGTATTATCCTTTGCTTCCGTTTTTACATTGCCTCCTCTATTCGCAGTTTTATATTTCTAAATAATCCACTTGTTTTAGTATAGTAAATAAATTATACTATATTAAAACTTAGGTGTTTTGAGAGGAGGTGTAAGAGTGAGAGTATTCGATTTACATTCGGATTTGTTTACCGATATTGCTTATCGGCGGGGGAAGGGTGAAACACATGTGTTTGACCGGATTCATTATCCGAAATTGAAAAATGGGTTTGTCGATGCCGTCATATGTGTATTTTGGGTAGAACCCGCATTTCGGAATGACCCTTTTGCAAGGTTTAAGGCACTCTATCAATATGTAATGGAAGATTTGAAGGAATCAGCCCATGTGAATATTTGTGTATCGACAACCGATATGGTAGATTCCTGTAAAACAGGAAAAATCAATATCTATTTAGGGTTGGAAGGACTAACTTTTCTTGAGAGTTGGGGAAGGCAGGACCTCCACGCAAACGTAGAAAGCGCTTTCCCGGAACTCCATGCAAAAGACTTTAGGCATGCGATTTATGCGTGGAACGAAACAAATTTTCTTGCCAGCGGAACTGGCTCTTATAATGAGGCAATACATAAAGGATTGACGCAGCACGGTAAGGAAGCGACACGACTGGCGAATAAGCAAAATTGGATTTTAGATGCTTCCCATGCTGATGAAAAATCTTTTTGGGAACTATATCATTTAAGTGATCAGCCAATCATAGCTTCACATAGTAATGCCAAGGCACTTTGCGCGCAAGATCGAAATCTTACAGATGAACAAATGAAAGCAATTGCAAGTAGGGGAGGCATTATCGGCTTGAATGCCTATTTCGAGTTCATCGATGAAGAAGCCCCAACAGTGAATCGTTTCATCGATCATGCCGTCTATATCGCTGATTTAATTGGACCGGAGCATGTTGCATTCGGCTTCGACTTTATTGACTTTTTGGAACATCATGAGGTTGGCGATTCATTTGAAGGGTTGACGCCAGGTTTGGAAACTGTTGAGAAGGTGCCGGAGCTTTTATTGAAAATGGAGAAACGGGGCTTTTCTACAAAAGAATTGGAAGGCATCAGTTTTACAAATGCCTTTTCTTTTCTAAGCAAGCAATTAAAGGGATAAAAATTGGGGGAATGAAAAATGGAGAAAACACTTATCCAACCGGATGATATGATCACTCTATGGGGCATTATCGTCGTATGGGCAGCCGTTAGTATTTTTTTAGAACAGCGGTTTAGTTGGGCGAGTAAGATATCAGGGGCGATCATTGCCCTTGTCGGTGCAATTGTTTTATCGAATACGGGAGTCATACCGACGGAATCTCCGGTATATGACGCGATATGGGCATTCATTATTCCGCTTGCTATACCATTATTGCTTTTTCATGTAAACTTCAAAAAGATCTGGCAGGAAAGTGGTCGTATGCTCATTATTTTCTTGCTAAGTTCTATTGGAACGGTCGCAGGAACAATCATCAGCTTTTTCTTATTAAAAGATCATATTCCGTATTTAGATAAAATCGGTGCGATGATGAGCGCGTCATACGTTGGCGGCGGCGTCAACTTTGCTGCGATGGCTGGGAAATTCGAAGCGCCTGGTGAAATGGTTTCTGCAACAATTGTTGCCGATAATCTAATGATGGCAATTTATTTCGTTGTTCTAATGATTATTCCGACGATGGCATTTTTCCGAAAACGCTTTGCTCATCCGCATGTTTTGGAGGTCGAGGCTGGAAAAGGGGAGAATGACGGTAAAACACTTGCGGAAAGTTTTTGGGCACGTAAAGATATTTCGCTAAAGGACATGGCGTTATCCGTTGGAACAGCGTTTTTCCTCGTAATTGTTTCTTTTAAGATTGCAGCATTTTTAGATGGGGTTATTCCATCCGGAGAAGATGTATCCTTCTTTATGAATTTATTGAATGGTTTATTTGGAGACAAATATTTAGTATTGACGACGATTACATTTTTAGCGCTCGCATTATTCCCAAGATATTTTGAGGGGATTAATGGCAGCCAGGAAATCGGTACACTGCTAATTTATCTATTCTTTGTCGTTATCGGAGTTCCGGCGTCCATTCCTTTGATCATTCAAAACGCACCGCTGCTATTGATTTTCGTTGCAATCATCGTTATCGTCAACATGATCATTTCTCTCGTAGCAGGGAAACTGTTCAAGTATAACCTTGAGGAAATTCTTCTAGTGAGCAACGCAAACATTGGCGGGCCGACAACAGCAGCCGCGATGGCGATTGCGAAAGGGTGGAAGAACTTAATAGGGCCAATTCTAGTAGTTGGAACGATTGGATATATAATTGGCAACTACATCGGCACGACATTAGGATTATGGTTTGCGACACTACTATAAGAGGAAGCCTGGCATAGTGAGACTGCCAGGCTTTTCATATGGTACTATGTAGTAAATGAATTTAAATGAGGCGGGTACTATGTTTGATGGTCAAAAAGTGAAAAAAATGCGTTCGGAACAGAAACTTTCTTTGAAAGATCTTTCGGACAAATCGGGCGTCAGTGTCAGCATGATTAGTCAAATCGAACGAAGGAATGTGGATCCGACGTTAACAACTCTTTACAAGTTGTGCAAAGGCTTGGATGTCTCAATTTCTACATTATTGGGTGCCGATGAACAGGCGGTACAGCTGGTCCGAAAAAGTGAACGGAAGTCGATCAATTTCCCTCAGTCAAATTCAAAATACGAGTTGCTGACTCCTATAAATGAGGGGACGATTGAAATGATCATGATTCATTTGGAGCCTGGACAAGTGGATCAGCAGCTTGTCGAGCATTCAGGTGAAGAGTGCGGATATGTTGTGAAAGGTGAGATGACAATCGTACTTGGAGATGTAGAGCACATCTTATACGAAGGGGATAGTATCCGCTTCAAAAGTGCGACGCCCCATCGTTTTTTCAATCATTCACAGGAAACCGCCATTTCAGTGTGGGCGATGACAGGACGGGTTCTATAAGTGTTAAGCAGGGGAACATCATTAGATGTCTTCTGCTTTTTTTTATGCCAACGTAACGTAAGGAATTCAATACTAAGATAGCCCACGTCTCCGCGTCCAAAGGTGTCCGTTCCGCGTCCAAAACCCCGCCTCGCGCGTCCAAAGGTGTCCGTTCCGCGTCCAAAACCCCGCTTCCCGCGTCCAAAGACGTCTGTCCTGCGTCCAAAACTCCGCCTCGCGCGTCCAAAGCCGTCCGTTCTGCGTCCAAAGCCGTCTGCACTGCATCAAAATCCCACCGTCCCCCTTAGCATGAGTTAAATTCATGACAAAAGTCATCTCAATACATGACAGAGCATACTGAAAAAAACGTTTTCATTCCCCTATTATTGTAAT
>NZ_BJYL01000027.1 GCF_007991495.1 Sporosarcina luteola
AACTATGATAAAATGATTGTGTAACCGAATATTGTTAGGGTGGTTGGTTGTCTCTCTTCTTTCCGTTAAGGAAAGGAGGTGATAATCATGGAAACATTTCTTGAATTTCTAAGAGAAGTTCTGAAGGGGATGGTGCGTGCAGTAAGTGCGTATCTTTTTAGAATACATGTACTAGAAAACAAGAAAACCACCCTAGGCCGTCGCAAGCTAAAGGGTGGTTATCGAAGAAAACAACATATTTTGACAACCAACATCCTGACGGTTGAGGTTGCAGAGAGAAGCAGGCTTGCGCTTCTCTCTTTTATTATATTCTTATTATACATAAAATAAACCACAACATGAAGTCAAATGGTCATTAATAATAGGAGGTGTAGATAAGTGGAAGTATGGGGAGTTATTTTAATGTGGCTTGTTAGCTTATTCATTTTGTATATCGTCATCTTTGCGGCAGTAAAAGACGGAATTGATCGGTCGGAGGTAGGTCGATTGATTATAAAGAAGTATGCGGTTAAAGAAGAGATTGTACCGGTGAGTGATGAAGAGATTGAGAGGGAATTGGAAGACCGATTTAAAGAATAGTGGATGATATTGTTTTGAAAAGGTACGGATGATTTAAGTAATGAATTTAATACTTTTTTGTTATGAAAGACCGCCTAATGTTAGCGCATTGGACGGTCTTTCTGTTCAAACAATAGGATGTTTTAAATAAAATCACTAGGGAAGTACATAGATGTAACCATAAAACAAAAGGAGGAATAGAAATTGGCTAATAATAATAACAATAATCGTAATCAATCAGATGAAGGTAAAATGACAGTGGAAGAGGCAGGACGTAAAGGTGGAGAAGCTACTGCTGAAACGCATGGCAGAGATTTCTATGAAGAGATTGGTAAAAAAGGCGGAGAAGCTACTTCTGAATCTCATGGAAGAGAGTTTTACGAAGAAATTGGTAAAAAAGGTGGGGAAGCTCGCGCCAACCAACGTGATGACGATGACAATGATGGCAAGATGAGCAAGGAAGAAGCAGGTCGCAAAGGCGGCGAAGCTCGTGCTAGGAAACGAGATAATAAGTAAACTAGTGTATGTGACTGAATCTATCTAGATAAAATGAATTAAAATGTTTCAGATTTAATCTAGGATTGAAACGGAAGGCGGCGAAATGAGGAGGCTGAAGCCGTGCCCGCGGAAAGCGTCCGCCTGAAGTGGAAATCCAGGTTCGAATACTTTAATTCAACATATCTAGATAAAAATGGGGAACCCAATCAAATTAAACTTTGATAGGTTCCTCATTTTTAAATATGGAAGTATTCATCATTCCAGGCCACCGCTAAGCAAGCTTCTCAACAATTGTTTGTCGCCGAGGTATGACAGTTTTGCGATTTTATCGTCGCGCATAATGGCAACACCTGTTACTTCGATTGCCGTTTTCTCCCCATCTTTATCTACATAATCAAGATTGACCGTGAAGTTATAATTCGTAGGTGTCACTTCGTTTTGCTCCACGCTGACATCATTTACTATCAATTGATAGTCGTATCTGTCGGCTGCCGTATGGAATATATCGAACTCATTCGTTCGAGTGTATAGCTCGAACGTGCTATCCGTAAAATAAGGTCCGTACGTTTCCTCTAAATACGCCATGTATTGAGCGTATTTCTCCTCGAATTTTTCTTCATCATCCGAGAAATAATTCGTAAAGATTGCTTTTTCATTGGGCGCATTCATTTGCAATTCGACAACCTTTTTGACTGTTTCCTTGATGTGATCTTGTTCATTGGTCTTCGAACAACCTGTACAGATAAGACAGATTACACTTAAACATATGGCTACCCCAGTCTTCCAACGAGAATTTCTTTTCATCATCCCCTCACCCCGTCTATTCGTATTTTCAGTTAGCTATTATACGAATGATGAGCAGTAAATGTTTCACTTTTCTTTATTCTCCCCCTTCTTTTATTAACGACGGATTTTATCGTTCATTTCCCAGAAGTTATTGTCATTTCATGATCTTGGACCCAATAGTTTTCGAACTCTAAGTTGTCTGCAGTTGGCTAGATTGGTGAGACAAATAACTTTCTCAAAAACCTATGAAACTTTTACTGTAAATCTCCGTCTGTACGTTGCTTAATTGACAGTGGAGGTACAGGTATGAGGAAGATTACTAGTAAATTGCCGGTAGTTGTCGGCTTGATTGTATTGATCATAAGTGTTGGTGTGATATGGGTTTTAATTGAAAAGCAAGGAAGGGTGTTTGCGCAAAGTCCAGAGCGTTTTGTCGCGAAGAAGGAATTTGAGCGGGTGCTGACATTGCAGGAACGACAGCCGATTTATATGAAGGGAGCTGCTTTGACGCAGATTGGCGAGTTAGCAGCGAATCAGCCGGTTGCGATTACAGGTGAGGATGAGGTGTATTATGAGTTGCGGCTTGGAAATATGGCTGCTTATGTCCGGAAGGGGCAGGGAACAGTCGAAAAGAAGAGGCTGTCGACAGTACTACGTACGGAGCGGTTCGCCGCTGTTCAGGCGTTGGACAAAACCGCAGTTTACGAAGAAGATACTATTGAGAGCAACATTATAATGGAATTGAAGGAAGGCTATCGTTATCCGATTGTACGGGAGGAAGGGGATTGGTATATCCTTACGATAGGGGAGCGGCCGGGATATATTCTTAAACGATCTGTTACAATGGATGCGGGTTTGCCGGTGCTTGTGTATCATCAGGTGTTGCCGCTCGATTTGATGCAGACGATGAATAGCACGATTTCTTTGGAGTCTTTTGAACAGCAGATGGAATACTTGGCAGATCATTATTTCAAGACGTTGACAGCACATGAGCTTTATGATTATTTGGAAGGGCGTCTTGTCGTACCGAACAAAGCGGTGCTCATTACGTTCGATGATGGATTATTATCGACGAAGGAATATGCGTATCCCATTTTAAAGCAATATGGGTTTACGGTGCTTCAGCATATCATTTCTTCACGGACAGGGCGGGCAGAGGGATCACAGCTATTTGATGCGGAAGGTCCTTTGCAATTTTTCACCGCTGCAGATATAGAGGAGTTGAATGATGTTTTCCAATTTGAGGCCCATACGTATGAATTGCATTCATTGAATGAGGATACGGGTACGGGGGTTGTGTTTGATCATACAAAAGAAGAGATCCTTTTGGATTTACAGCAAAATATCGCTCAAGTGCCGGCAGCGGTTTCAATCGCGTATCCTTATGGGCATTATAATGAAGATTTCATCACAGCAGCGAAAGAGGCAGGGCTGTTGATCGGCTTTACGACGACCGAAGGGTATGCGAATCGAAAGATATCAAATTATGAAGTGTGCCGATATGGGATGACTGAAAAAAAGTCATTTGAGGAATTCGTTGCGTATGTAGAGGGGGACATGACGTGGCCGTAGAAGAGGGTGAGGGTTGTGAATGAGTAGTATTAATGAAGTGATAGATGAGCATTCGCGTTATTTAGTGCGCATCGCTTATTTATATGTGAAGAACTGGTCAACCGCAGAGGATATTGTACAAGAAGTATTTGTGACATATTTCCAAAAGAGTGATCAGTTTCGCAATGAGGCGTCGTTGAAGACCTATTTAACGAAAATGACAGCCAATCGGGCAAAGGATTATTTGCGCTCGTGGAAGCATAAAAAAGATGTGCTGTTCGATACAATTTTCGTTTCGGATAAAGGGGCAGATGAAGTCTTGCTGGAGCAAGAACGACTAGCCTCGCTGGAAAAGAATCTGTTTCAGCTTCCATTAAAGTATCGTGAACCTTTGATCTTGTTTTATTATGACGAGCAATCGATCACAGAAATAGCAGCTTATCTGGATTTGAATGAAAATACGGTGAAAACGAGGCTTCGAAGGGCAAAACAGCAGCTCAAGGAATTTTTTGATGAAGAGGAGGTGGAGAGCAATTGAGTGATTTCAAACGAAAGCTCGATCAAATGATGGGCGATACAACACTGCAGGAAAGGCGGATCAAACATCATGTGCGTGAACGTTTACAAAAGCCGGCAAGAAAGTTTTCTTGGCAAGTACTGTTTGTCACGGCGGCGCTTCCAGTCGTAGCACTCGTTCTTTTTCTCGCGATTGACCCTGTGAATTTACTTTCTGCCGATCAGGGGCCAGGCACTCCTTACGATCCGTTGGATGATTTGGCGCAAATCTCGGCACTGCAGAAAAAGAAGCAATTGTCAGCTGTTGACTACGAAGGATTTGCGGAGCTTCCCCATTTTGACGAAGTCGATGGTCTGCATTATGTCGATAAAGATCAGTTCTCATTGAAAGGGAGTTCGGATACTTACCATACGGTCATTGAACGTAAAGCAAATTTATTCGATGAGGTTGTATATGAGGCGGGTGACATTGTACGGACGATGACAAATACGACAAGCCATTTACCAACGTATATGGATGCCTATTACGAGGTGATTGCGGTTCCGGGGGATCGGGTCGTTCTGAAAAACGGCAAGCTGAAAATAAACGGCAAACCGTTGCAGTCTGAACTTGCAGACCGTTACAAAAAAGAGGGAGTCACAATTTTAGGAGGCTACGACCAGCTGTTGAATGCGCGTGAATATTTACTATTGAACCATTTCCCGGCAAGTGAAACGGTGCAAGGGGCAACGATTACACCTGTGCATAAAATTTACGGGCAAGTAGTAGGCGTAGCAACGGAAGAGCGCACCGATTCGATGTATATCGATTATTTGTCCGGCCAGCTGGCGGATGACTATACACCGGAGCAATACTTTGATTTGTATTTGTATGACGATCTGTTGGGCTTCGATAATTTGCCAGAAACGCCCCTGTTCTCACAACTGAGCAGGTTGGGCGAACTGTTCTTAGAAGCATCGTATCGAAAAACAGCTCCTATTTCTGACAATGAAGTTGAAATCCGTTACGAATATGGGCGAGAAGGCGTAGCAGGAAAAGTGTTTCATATGAAGCGGAATGCGAGTTCAGATCGTTGGGAGATCGAAGAATAATGCAGAAGGGGTATGGGAACCAGGTTGGCAGCCGTTCAGAAAAAGTTGTCAACCAACCGCTTATATAAGGACGAGCTATGCATGGTAGAGAGTATTGTTTTATTATTAGATATAACATTACATAAAAAAGCAGGCGTGCCAGTGATACATGCCTGCTTTTTGAGTTTAATGAAATCCATTCAAGTCAACGCTTATTATAAATAAAATGATAATAATAGTAATATTAAAGCTAGAATTTACTGAGAGTGTACCAATGTCGATATTCATAAAGTCGTGAATCGGGAATTTGCTATTGCAAATTTTACCGAGGCGTTTTAGGTATGATAGAGCTTGTAGCAATTGTTTTATGTTACATGCGATTCAGAAGATACGTGGCTGGGTAATGCTGAGATGATATACTTGTTTAATTAAGGAATCAACAAGTACATTTAATTGAAGGAAGGGAAGTTAATAATGAAAAAAGTAACACCATTTCTAATGTTCCAAGGCGGTATTGCAGAAGAAGCTATGAACTACTACACATCGCTCGTCGAGGATTCGGAAATTAAAAGCATTGCTCGTTACGGCGCGGACGGTCCCGGTACAGAAGGTACGGTTATGCAGGCAGTTTTTTCGTTAAAAGGGCAGGAGTTCATGTGTATAGATAGCGATATTGACCATGGATTTACGTTTACTCCGTCGTTTTCCATCTATCTTACGTGTGATACTGAAGAGGAAATCGACAGTCTTTATGAGAAAATGATGGATAACGGCACAGCACTCATGCCTATCAATAACTATGGGTTCAGCAAGAAATTTGGATGGCTGGTCGATAAGTTCGGTGTATCCTGGCAATTGAATCTACCGGCGTAACCTAGTTACAATTGGCAGGGAATGTTAAAAGATGCCTGCCACCAACACGATTTTAAAATGTGTTGGTGGCAGGTATTTTTTTACTCCATCATACCGCATTGATTTCTCATTCATCCTCAAAGAGTTCTCATTCTGCCGCACTAAGTTCTCATTCCCCCGCAAAAAGTTCTCATTCTACCCCCACTTTTTCATACAGTCATCCCGTACTTCAAAGTAAATGTTTAGATTGTCTTTTAGAAGTCAATTCTGTTAACAAAGTTTGCCATGGGGGTGCGTGTAATGTTTAAAAGGAAATCCAAGTCATCTTCCAATGAAAACCAGGCATCTATGGATAGTGAAGATGCAGGGGAAGCAGTTTCAGTACCAACAGTAGGGGCTGATTTTATTCGGATGGTGAGTGATGCTGTTCATCATACAGCTGATTTAGTTGTTAAACCAATACCTCCGAACCTTACGCTCATTTATATAGATAACTTAGTGGATACCGTTACATTAAATAAACATATTCTTGAGGAGTTGTTGGAGCAGCCAATTGAATCTCCGGAGAATATAGTATCGATTCTATCCGTTCCGCAGGTGAAATTCGCTCAAAAAAACAGAGAGTCCGTGGAAGCGATGATGGATGGGTGTGTACTTATTCATGTTGAAGGGTATGCGCAAGTTGTATTGGCATTGATTCCAACTCCTGAGTCGCGGCAAGTATCGGCGCCGGAAAATGAGTCGCAAGTAATTGGTGCGCAAATCGCGTTTAATGAAAGCCTGTCAAGGAATGTTTCGTTGATTCGCAGGTATATAAAAAATCCAAGCCTTTGCAAGGAAGACTTGGAAGTAGGCAAGCAATCGAAAACATCGATAGCCATGTTATACATTAAAGACGTCGCTTCCGACCAAATGGTAACTACGTTGCGACAAAGAATTGCTGATCTTCAAATCGATTCGGTATTGGATAGCTCAATTCTCGAACAATTGATAGACGATAACTCGTTATCGATTTTTCCGCAAATGTTACTAACAGAAAGACCGGATAAGGTTAGCGCTGAAATATTGAACGGGAAAATAGCAGTCATTGTGGATGGAAGTGCCCTTGCAATCATTTCTCCACACTCATTTATTGAGTTCTTCCAAAGCCAGGAGGATCAAAATCTACGGTGGCAGACGGCTACATTTCTTCGGTTATTAAGATTCGGTGCAGTCGTGCTATCTGTGTTTTTAACTCCTTTATATGTAGCAGCATTAACATTTCATTATGAAGTCATTCCGCAAACGCTCTTAGTCCCACTGAGTGAATCAAGGGCATTGGTTCCGTTCCCTCCGTTATTAGAGGCACTGCTTATAGAACTTATTATTGAGTTGCTTAGAGAAGCGGGAGTCAGATTGCCGACAAAGGTTGGGCAAACCATTGGTATTGTTGGTGGTATCGTCATTGGAACGGCGGCTGTACAAGCAGGAATCACAAGTAATATCTTAATTATAATTGTCGCCTTAGGGGCATTATCGTCTTTCACAACGCCAAGTTATATGATGGGTAACGTCATCAGAATCATTCGCTTTCCACTAATACTATTGGCGGGACTCTGGGGATTTTACGGCATTATGTTAGGGTTTTGTTTTATCCTTGTCCACCTTTTACGCCAAACAAGTTTGGGTTCGCCGTACATGGCCCCTTTTTACCCACCGCGACTGATTGATTGGCGGGATAGTATTGTCAGATTACCTTTGCCGTTTACATTTAAAAGACCAACAAATACGAGACCGGAGGATGAAGACAAATATAAGCCTGAACCGGTAAATCCGGAGAAAAATGAACAGAAGGTGAAATGAGTGAAAAAGTCCCTCCAAATTCGACCTAGTGATACGATCAATGCCTTTCTACTATTTTTCATCATTCATGCTGCTCAAATCGGAATCGGGATACAAGGGTTTCAACGGATTGTGTATCAGGACGCCAAACATGATGCGTGGATTTCTGTAATACTTGCAGGACTTGCCACGCATATCATTGCAATATTCATGCTTAAAACATTGGAAATATACGGTTCAAATGACTTATACGGTATTCATCAAGATATATTCGGTAAATGGATAGGGAACTTTTTTAATATCATTTACATTTTGTATAGTTCTGTTTCGTTTTTTGCCGTTTTAAGGAACTATATTGATGTCGTTCAATCATGGGTTTTTCCTGATTTGGGTACATGGTTCCTTGCGGCTTCCTTGCTGCTTATTATTATTTATACGTTTACGGGTGGTCTGCGGGTTATTGTAGGCATGACTTTTTTCAGTGTAGTGCTTTCGATAGGGCTTTTCCCGATGATAGCCTTTCCGATGAAGTACATGGAGCCGCGAAATCTTCTTCCCATTTTAGAGGCTAATTTAGGTGAGTTACTAAAAGGATTAAAATCCATGAGTTTTACGATTATCGGATTTGAAATACTTTATGTAATTTATCCTTTTGTAAAGGACAAAGAGAATGCAAAAAAACATATTCATCTTGGATTATTCGCGACGAGTATAATTTACCTCTCTATCATGTTGGTTACCCTAACTTACTTTAGTGGGGAACAATTAACTAAGACCATCTGGGCTACTTTGTCATTATTTAGTATTGTTGAATTTCCGTTTATTGAAAGATTTGAATATATAGCAGTTTGTTTTTGGATGTTGATTATTTTACCGAATCTTTGCTTATTTATATGGTCTGCTTTTCGAGGCACTCGCCGCCTAGTAAACATAAGTGCAAAAAAGTTTGTTTGGATATTTTCGTCCATTATCTTCCTTGTAAGTTTAACATTTAAGACCCGATTTCAAATCAATACGTTTAATGATTACTTTGGTCAATTAGCGTTTTATATCATTTTTATTTATCCGATCATCTTATACTTCTTTGCTACGGTGAAAAAGAAATTTAAATCACGTAAGGAGCAAGTAGATTGAAGCAGTTTTATTTTTTTGTAGTCCTATTAGTTGTCAGTGTTGGTTTAGGCGGGTGTGCAGAAACTAAAATCCTTGAAGAAGTAGGGTTAACAACGTTGGTTGGTTATGATTTGGCGAAAGAGGATGGAGTGGAGAGTACAGCGATTATTCGACAAGTGGGTACGGAATTGCAAAGTAAAGTTTCAATTATTACCGCTGAAAATGCCACAATTCAAGGTACACGTGCGAAAGTCAATCGCAGGGCAGCTGAGAAATTAGAGTCCGGACAATTGAGGGGTGTTTTATTCGGTGATGAGTTTGCCAAGAAAGGCATTGGTCATTCCATTGATACCTCATTAAAAAACCCTGCTATAAGTGAAGGAATGCTTTTGGCGGTCGTTGAGGGTGATACGAAATCGTTACTTGAGTACGAATACCCAAGTATTGATGAAATTGGTCAGCATATTCATAAGCTGCTTGATCAAAACATTAAAAGTGAGCAGGTGATTTCTTCCACGCTTCACGAAGTATCTTATGATTATTATGCCGTGGGAAGGGATATTGCGCTGCCCATCATAAAACGAGATGAGGAGTTGGTCGATATTTCCGGAATCGCTTTGTTTAAAAAAGATAAAATGGTAGGTACGCTTTTAGTGGATGACAGTTTTTACGTGAAGCTAAGCCGAGATGATTATCACAATGGAACACATGAACTGAAAGTTAAAGGCGATGAGTTATCATCTACGTTACTAAAGGATCCTCCTGATGAAATTAGTTTAGTATTTGATCCGATTAAAACGCACAGAAATTTGAAGCTAGTTGATTTAAAACAACCTGAATTCGACATGAATATTTCAATTCAAGCAAGGATACTGGAAATCAAAGACAACATTAATATCGGAGATGCTAAGAGCGCAGAAGAACTTGAAAAAGCTATCAGTAAGAAACTGAAGAGCGAGATTTCAAGGGTAATTGCTTATTGCCAAGAAATCGGTTCAGATGTTTTTGGTTATGGGGAATATTACAGAAGCTCTGTACGTAATTCTGAACTTACAGAAGAGAAGTGGCGTGAAATGTACAAGGAAATGAAAGTAAATGTTAATATCGACTTTACATTGATTAGAAGCGGCGTCTTTGAGTAGGCGCCGCTGCATGTTTTGTCTTCGAATGTATTCTCCTTGGCAGTAAGTGATTTCGGGGGAGGCAAATCAGTATAGATGCTTAATTCAACGATCATATCGTTTAACGTTATCAAATTCACCTTGCATCTTTCGATTCTCAACAATCCGTTTCCAAATTGCTTTCTCCTCAATGAGCGCAAATTCGTCGATACCCGGCGTCAGATTCACTTCGAATAAAATAGGTATGCCCTCTTGATTGACCCCGAAGTCAATGCCGTATTCTCTGCACGGCAAAACGGAATGCACGGCCTTTGCTGCCGCGATTGCGATCTCTTCCATCTTCTTGATTGTTTCCATTCGAGTATTTTCAACTTTTGTTTGTGATAATACTTCGGAAATGGTCACGACTTTTCCATTCCGATACGGATTCACAATTCCACTTTCTATCTTTGGACTGACTTTAGCAGTGCCGCGCGTTGCAAACATCCCGCCGATCACCCAATTATTTTTCAGTTTTTGAACATGAACCCGAATTGAAAAAGGCTGTCCATTTAGGGTATGCGTTTGGATATCTTCTTGAATAATATAGAGACCGCTTTTTCTATCGAATTTTATAAAAGGATGAAGGATCTGCTGAATTTCCTCAACTCTTGATACCGTTTTTCGTATTGGTTTTCCTTGAATTGTAAAACCATTCACGTTGTAGTTTCCGCTATGATCTTTACGGATATTAACGATTGCCCTGCCTTGTCCTGTTGTATCATGTTTAACGTAGACAGACTGATGACGGTTCAATAAATCATCCAAATTTTTCTCGCTGTACACAGTCGTTTCCGGAATATATTTTGCGACTAAAGGGTGTTGCCGTAATAATACATTTTGCTCCCATTTCCCTAAATTCCTTTTCATATTTTCCATCTCCTTCGTTCGCATGGCACTCATTGTTACAAGTCTATTTTCTATTTTATGCATATGACACCAATGGAGCTGGATTTTTTGGAAGGATTGCTTAAATGGCAGTATGTTCCACACTTGAGTCCACCTAATGTTATAATTATTTAAATTATTATGTGTTTTCGGTTGAAAAAGATATGTTTTATTTGTACGATAGAATTATAGTTTCGATGATGATTTCACATGTTGATGAAATAGACGTTCATAACTATCAAATGTTTTGAGTACACATATACTACTTATTCAATGTCATTAAGAGAGGAGACTATAATTGGCTGTTCGGATGATGCGCTTGGTTATATGTTTTGCTGCAATTTTGGTCATTGGAATAGGGATACAACAATCGAAAGCTTCTGCAAGCTCGTCGGATTCCATCATTAAAATCTTTTTGAATACTGGTGAGTTGAATACGAAAACTCCGGCGAAGGTTAAGAATGGGACGACTTTTGTTCCGGCACGGGCTGTATTTGAGTCGTTAGGGATGAAAATCGTATGGGAGCCGAAGAAACAACTGCTGACGGTGAAAGACAATGAAAGAACGATCACGTTAATAGTCGGGGAAAAGACGGCGAAAGTAAATGGCAAGACAGTTACGCTTGAAGCTCCTGCTGAAAACATTGACGGGGCGTTACAAGTACCATTGCATTTAGTTGGGGATGCGACAGGGGCTATCGTTTACTGGGATCCTTATGTCGCCGAAGTTTCTATTCTGACAACGAAATTCATGAAAGATAATAACATTAATAAAGCAGAGTTGGATAAGCAGGTCAAAGAATATTTGGCTGCGAAAGCGAAGGAAGAGGCTGCGAAGAAGAAAGAGGATGCAAAGCCGAAAGTAACAAAAAAACCAAAGACTCCTGTCGATTTAGGTAAATTAAACGGGATGTATGTGGGATTCCGGAGCGACTTCGGCGGATATGAATGTGGGGGCATGTGCTGGGATATGTACACATTCTTGCCGAATAAAAAGGTTTTGATTGGCCCACCAGCAAATGGAGGACCGGAAACGATTGATTGTAAAAAGGAAAAATGTCTGAGCTATTCGATTAGCAAGGGACAACTGAAGCTGAGCAACGGTAAATCCATGCCAATCAAAAAGACGAAAAATGGTTTCCTTGAAATAAACAGCATTGCACTAACAAAGGTGGAGCCAGTCCCGAAAGGAACGACATTCAATAATACGTATACATTTATGGGCTATTCAGGCTTAATCGGCGTCACTCCTGCCGCTAATTCCTGGACATATAAACTAACCCTTAGCAAAAATGGAACGTTCGAGCTATCGGGGATTAGCATCGGCAGTTTTGCAGCGAACAGTAATCCTTCGACACATACGAGCCATTCCGGCAAAGAGGAAAAAGGTAAGTATAAGATTCAAAACAATACGATCACGATGACAGGCAGCGACGGAAAAGTTCATAAAGCCTTATTCTTCATGCATGATTCGGATGTGGAAGACATCCAAGTCGGACTGCGGAATTACTATGTCAAATAAGGAATAGAAAAACAGCCGCCCAGGCTGTTTTTCTTTTGTCCTATAGATCCCGTAGTTCTAAGATGTCACCTGTGACAGCGTCGACAGCTTGCTCAGAGTCGAGCAGCCCGCATAGAATATATTTCTTTAAATCCCTATCATACACATAGACCGGATCTAAAGTGATGTAAGGAATCATCTTTTCAAAGGCTGTTTCATGATCAATGCGCGGTTCGGGCGCTGGGGTGAATGAATCGAATACGTCGAACATTGCTTCATTGTCGATCGTATTGATGACGGTCATTGATTCCCTGTTGATAATGACGACAAGCTTTGGCCGGAAAAGTGTATTCCCGGAATCATCGGCGTAACAGAATGCCTCAATATGTGAATACGCGGTGCGAAGTTCTTTCAACCTCCACTTGCCGCTATCGTCAGGATACTCTATCCGCAGTGCATCATGGACGAGTTTCACGCATTCACCGATTTGTGCGTCCGTCAAATCTCGATTGTCTTGTTTATCTGTGTGGAAAGCTTCATCCACACTCACTTCTTCTGAGAAGTTAATGAATTGCTTTTCAATTTTTCCATCCAATGGCTCATCCCATTCCATTAGATGATCCACCTGAGTCATCCGTTCATCAAGAAGGAACGGTATGCAACGTTTTCCGTCCGCTGTTACATAGACTTCATCAATCGCATAGACCGGTATGAACTTCTCCTTCGCTTCGGAAGGGATGTTGATACGTGTAAGATGAGCCTTGACGATCGGCTCGATTTCTTCGAGAGTCAGCTTGAATTTCTGTTTTTCCACGAGCTTTACATCTGGTATCTCGCCATATGTGGAATATGTCAGTAGCTTCCCATCATCATCGAATTCAACATTCAATTGTAAGCTTGGCGAAAGACGTACGCCATCCACGCGGGATACGAATTGGAATCCATTTTCACTCGCCTGCTCCACGAAGAAATCCTGCTCATACGTCAAGCCTGTTTGTCTTTCCAACCAAGCGGCCGCTTCCTCGATCGTCTTTTCTTTAAAAGGATGGGCGGTTGAATAGGTTGTCCCCATCGTGAAAATCACACTTTGAAAACGTCCCTGTTGGATGTTGTAATCAATGCTAGCGGTGCCATCAGGATTTATGTCCTCATCATGAGGGCCGTCATAATCATTCGGAAACCATTCCATATTTAATTCATAATCTTTGCCGTTACGTTTCTGAAAAATTACATGCCTTGCCAGATGGTAATTTTCAAGGCCGAATTCAATCCGCGCTCTATCGGCAATTGCTTGTATCCGTTCATCCATTATAACTTGTCCTCCTCATCTCTTTTTCACTTTGAACCGGCAGGAGGGTATTGTTGCAATCTCCAAATATGCCCATTACACGATCGTTCCTCTCATCTTCATTGTACAAAGAGGGAGTGGGGACTGCAATAAATAGTCAATTGAAGAGTCCGCAAAAGTTATCGATCACTTTTCAACTTTTATCGGTTACTTCTCATGGTTTACCGTCATTTCGTGTCCTTCGACCTATCGAAATACATCAGAAAATAAGTGACGTGATAATCGGCTCGGTTGGCGCATATAGTGTAGGCGAAGCATGAATACGTCAGTGGGGGGATTATATGCCGAAAAAATTATATTTCTTTTTGTTGCTTGGATTTTGCCTATTAACCGCTTGTTCGTATGACAGTGAGAAAGCCGTCAAAAATGGAGATGTTATCAATATGAACGGCCCCATTTTCAATTTTGACCGATTTGAACAATTCTTGGAAAGTGTTGAAGCGGAAGATACAGCTGCCGTTCGGATTGCCAATTACACACTTGATGGAAATCCGACCTTGTACAACTTATCATTCGATGGCTCCGTTTTCGATTTGGAAATCGATCGGTCGAAAAATAAAGAGCGGGGAGACAACCCTCGTAAAATGAACCTATCCTGTACGGATCTCGTGTCAGAGGAAGGACAGCAATTGTTCATCTATACGCTGGAAGGTTGCAAGCAAGAATCCGATGTCGATAATTTCCTTCTTTTAAATATCTTGAAGGAGCAAATCGAGGATCACGAGCATGAATGAAATAGTAGACGCTTCATAAGAGTCATTACGGATGTCACGTACAAATAATTCCATTAATGACGGAATAGTGAAGTATAATGGTAAAAGAACATATGGATTGGGGGAGTGTATATGCGTCTCGAAAGACCTTCTTTGAAATGGGAAACGGAGCATATCGCATATATGAAGGAATGGGATGAAGAACGAATGACTCCGAGCAGTTTTCATTTGAAAGAGGACATTCCTTACGAAACATATTTGGAAGACCTTGCGGCAAAGGAAGCGGGTCTTGGTAATCGTGTGCCAAATACGAATTATTTCTTTGTCGATGGCGACGAACGGATCGTTGGGATGGTCAACATCCGGCATAGCTTGAACGACTATTTGCGTCAAGTCGATGGGCATATCGGCTTTGGGATCCGTCCTACCGAGCGGCGAAAAGGACATGCGACGTATTTGCTGTCCGAAGCATTGAACATGACAGACCAGTTAGGCATCCGCTCTGTATTAGTCACTTGCAATGAGGATAATGTCGGATCAGCAGCGGTTATTGTAAATAATGGCGGCGTGGAGGATGAATGTTTTATAGAGCCGCATGGCAATGTCGTTCGCAGATTTTGGATTGAACGGTGATCCAGGGATAACACGTTTCTTTCTCCCGTTTATGTATAATGGTAGAATGGAACAAAGCGATTGGAGGAAATGTGATGACTACCACTCAAACGATGTCGATTCACCGTGCGCTGTCCGAGCTGAAAACATTAAATGACCGTATTCCGAAAGCAATCCAGGAGGCGGATTTTATCGCAACCGATCGAAAATCTGCACAGAAAATCAATGGCCTATCTATTGAAGACTATGAAAAGATGATCCAAGCCGGATTTGACAAAGCGGTATCGTTAATCGAAAGGCGCAATCGACTGAAAGACGCGATTGTCCAATCGAATGCAATCACAGAAGTAGTGGTTGCTGGAGAGACGATGACGGTTGCCAAAGCGATTGAGCGAAAGTCATCCATTGCGAATGAAGAAAAATTGCTTTCCATGATGGTAGGAAAACGCCGAATGGCCATCAATAAACTGACGATGGAAAACGAATCGCTTCCTTCTCGACTGGAAGACTATTTAACCGCAATTCTAGGAAATAAAGAACATGCGAAAAAAGAAGAAGTTGAACTGCACACAAAATCATTTATGGACCGGAATGAGTATATCCTGATTGACCCGTTAAAACTCGACAAGCGGATTGAGGAATGGGATGAGCGGATCTCCAACTTTAAAGCGGAAGTGGATGCAGTCCTATCCGAATCCAATGCTATTACGAAAATCACTATATGATTTTATTGCATGAGTAATTGAAAACGACAACCACAAGACCCTTCTTTTCGGATTTTCTTTGGGTGAAATAGAAAACCGACTACAACTAACTGATAGTTAATCAATCGCAGAGAAAAAGCTCAAACCTTAGCATTCAAAGCTCTAAACCTTACAACTTAAAGTTCTATATAGTTTAAAGATTAATGCTCAACGATCAAGGCTCTTTCAAATCTTGTAGAAATAGTTATGGGATTCTTGTGTTGGCCCGTCGTTCACTGCCAAGCTGATTATATCGTGCAATTACTGTACCGTCACAGGATTTTTCCTAGGGCGGTTTTTTGATTTATGTCGCATGGAAAAGAACGTATTTCGGAAGGCATGCAAACAAATAGGCAGGCAAACGCATGAAGCTGCATTTGCCTGCCTACTATATCAATGGTTAGTTATTCTTTTTATTATTGTTCTTGAGTTCATCGTTCTGACGGGCACGTGCCTCGCCACCTTTACGGCCAATTTCCTCATAGAACTCATGTCCATGTGTTTTTGCTGTTTCTTCTCCGCCTTTGCGTCCAGCTTCTTCAAGTGACATTTTACCATTGTTGTTCTTGTTTTTGTTGTTAGCCATGATCGATTTCCTCCTTGTTTTCTGTGTTATGCTTACGTCCTATCTATAACCGCCTCATAGAATCTTAAACTTCATTCGTAAAAGAAGGAGGGGAAAGTCCATCATTCAATCTTGCTATCGGGCATGATCTGCTCGCTGACTTTTCAGCCACATTACAAACTTGAAAATCCCGTCTACAACGACAACCACTCCCCAAACAGCTGTCACATAGTTTAGATGTTCACTCGAATAGATTAGAAACTGATTGAAAAAAGGATGAAGAAAAGCTACGACTTTCTCTCCTGCTTTATTTAAATTTAGGATATTCCAAAACCGAGAGCCGTCAGTTAACAAGAAAAGGATTTGAAAGACGACAAAAGCTGTAAGGTGAAGCAGCCATTTAGCAATGTTGCTGCTAAAGAATGGCCGTGCCGACCTCTTCGGGTTTTCCGCCCCATGCATTATAAAAGCTCCTTCGCTTTGTAGATTTTTATCGACAGTCCCCATGAAATTCCATACGAGACTAGAGAGACTGCGGTTGCCGTGCTCCAAAATAATCCTTCGCCCATCGATTGGACAATCATTGTATTTTCAATTAACCATATATACGAGTAATAAAGTACATGCACACCCGCGATAACGAAAAGGATTGAAAGAATCACTAGGATGAAAACAGCATTTCTCTGTGCGAATGTGTAGAATAGAGGAAAGAAGATGCTGCCTGAAATGAGCAATAAGACAAAGCTGCCGACCAATTCTTGCCATAGGACGGTGTTCCATCCGCCGTGCAATACAAATTCAACCGTCACAGTAACGACTGTCATGATTAGCGTTACAACGAGCAAGCTAAAGTATCGCGCACTCACAATTTCACTCCTTGTGAATGGCAAGGAATTCCATAACTTATGCCCGTTCGCCTGTTCATCGTAATAAAAGGAATACATCGTTACGATGGCACTCATAAGGGCGATGACAAAAAATATGTCTTTATTGAAATACATGAAAAAGACGAGCATTGCAAAATAGATGAGCCATGACAATTTATGAATGTATAAGTCTTTTTTAATCAACTGCAGCAACAGTCTTCCCTCCTTGTGAGTAATACATAATGTCTTCTAAACTCGCTTTTTCGATGACGACATTCGCACCAAACAACATTTCCACTGCAACAGCATCTGATGTAAGTGCCTCGAAACCAGCACCCGTCTTTTTTACAGAGAGGAAATACTGTTCCGTATCGCTGTCGAGCAGCTCAATTCCACCGCGCACAAGGGCATAATTCTCTTCAATGTCATGCATTTCCTTAGAGAAAACAATTTTCCCCTTTTCAACGTACGTAATATAATCTGCAATGGACGATAAGTCGCTCATGATATGGGTAGATAAGATGATTGTTTTATTACCATCCAACATGATGTCTTGCATAATTTCCAGAAACTCTCTTCGAAAGACCGGGTCGAGGCCAGCTGTCGGTTCGTCCATGATGAATAAGTCTGCATGGTGAGAAAGCGCAATGGCAAGGGTCGCTTTCATTTTCATTCCTTTTGAAAAAGATTTCATTTTTTGCTTAAGAGGGAGTTCAAACATCTCGCAATACTGATGGAACAAGGCGTCATCCCATTGCCGATAGCATGGTGCGATGATTTTCCTCTGGTCGTGTAACGTTAGTTCATCATAGAGAACATCCTCGCTAAAAATAAAGCCGATTCGATCTTTAATGTTTTTCTCGCTAGATGAATAGTCCATTCCGAATACGCGAACATCTCCGGAATCAGGCTGTTGCAAGTTCAACATCATTTTGATGATGGTGGACTTTCCTGCTCCATTCGAACCGATGATGCCAGTAACGAAACCTTTTTTAAACGCCAACGACACATCGGACACTTGAAACCGATCGAAAGATTTATTAACATTTTTCAGCTCGATTACATGTTCCACATCAATCACTCCTCATATAAAATCGTCATCCATTCTTTCAGTTCTTTCAGCGATAACCCAATCTCTTTGCTATTGGCAATTACTTCGGTCAGCTTTTCCTCAATGGCGGTCAATTTCTTTTCTTTGATCATTTCCATATTTTGTTCCGCGATAAAAGAGCCTTTACCGATGATGGAATAAATGTATCCCTCTTTCTCCAACTCCTCATACGCCCGTTTCGTCGTAATGACGCTTATATGTAAATCCTTTGCAAGCTGCCGCATGGAAGGGAGGACATCGCCTTCTTTTAATTCTCCGGATAAAACCATTTTTTTGATTTGATCTTTGATTTGATTATAAATAGGCTCCTTTGAGCTATTGGAAATTAAAATATGCATACCGGCCCTCCTTTACTGTTAGTTGTGTATATAAACACTATATACAATATATACGCAAAAAGCAATTAAATTATGTTCATGTTCCGTTCATGTTGGGCGTTTATTATAACGGTATAACGAATTACGGAGGCGATTTTGATGAACATAGCATGGAAAGAAATGAAGAAGAACAAAGCGAAGTTTTTAATTCTCGGATCGATCATTTTCCTCGTCAGCTTTTTGACGTTTATTATTTCGGGTTTGGCAAATGGCTTGTCGCAAGATAATGCGGCGCTTATTAAGGATATGCCGGCCGGTCAATTTTACTTGAATGACGAGGCGAAGCAGACGTACAACCTATCGAAAATAGAATCTGATCTGCAAGAACAGATTGTAGAAGAGAATCCGGGTGCAGCTGCCTTTTCAGTTCAAATGGGATTTGTCAATGACGCGGAGGATAAGCAGCATAGCGTTGCGTTTGTCACGTCGACCGAGTCAGATGCATTTGAATCGGTACAAGAAGGTGAAATCATTTTGGACAGTTCTCTCCAGGACGAAGGCATCGCAGTCGGTGATGTGTTGACAAACAATCAGTTCAGCGGTGAATTCATCGTTAAGGGATTTGTAGACAAAAAGAAATACAGCCACGCGCCGGTAGCTTATATCAACATGAATAACTATCAGGAGATTTACCGTGTCATGGAAATGCAGGCGATTTTCATCCCTGGTAAGGACGCTCCTTCGTTCAGTGGTCTCGAGTCGTTCTCGAATAAATCATTTTTGAATGCCATTCCGAGCTACAGTGCAGAACAAATGTCGCTTAACATGATCATCTGGTTCCTCGTCGTCATTAGCGGCATGCTGTTCGCGATTTTCTTCTATATGATGAACGTCCAGAAAATCGGATTGTACGGTATCTTAAAAGCGATTGGTATGAAGACGATTGCTTTGTTCAGAATGATTTGGATGCAAATGATGGTCATTACAATTGTCGCTCTTGCGCTTAGCGTGGGGCTTAGCCAATTGTTCAATGTATTGGCGCCGGCGGGAATGCCGTTCCACTTGACGATTGATACAGTAATGATGTTATCGGCTGTATTCCTCGTTGTCGGTTTTATCGGGGCGACGATTTCAGGCTTCCAAATTAAAAAAATTGAACCGCTTCAAGCGATTCAACAAGGAGAGATGTAAGATGGCGAACTTTCTTATAGAAGATGTCACGAAGTCGTTTACGAATGGTGAAGTGGAGGAACAGATTTTGAAAGGTGTCAATCTCACCTTGAAGGAAGGGGAGATTACAGCGCTTGTCGGTCCGTCGGGTTCCGGCAAGTCGACAATCCTGACGATTGCGGCGGGACTGCAAAAAGCGTCGAATGGGAAGATTCTATTTGAAACGAAAGATATGACGAAGATGTCCCAGGAGGAAATCCGCGAAGTACGGGCGACAGAATTCGGATTCGTCTTTCAATCGTCCCATCTAGTTCCGTTTTTGACAGTGGAGGAGCAGCTGTTGTTAATGCTCGATGTTTCCGAATCAAAGCTAAGCAAGCGGGAACAGGTGAAAGAAGTTGAGAAGATATTGAAGCTAGTCGAGATGAATCATCGGAAAGATGCCTATCCGGCTTCATTATCAGGAGGGGAACGGCAGCGGATCGCCATAGCCCGAGCAATTATTCATCAGCCGAAAATATTATTCGCCGATGAGCCGACCGCAAGCCTCGATACGAAACGTTCAAAGGATGTAATGGAATTGCTTCGAGAACTTACAAAAACGTTGAATCTGACAACGTTGATGGTCACTCATGACGAAGAGATGCTTCCTTATTCAGACCGGATTATTACGATGAGGGATGGGTATATTGTTGGTGAATAATACAGGTTGCCGTTTTATCCGGTAATTAAATAGACAAAGGGGAACCCGTGCGAGAGTGGCATGGGTTCCTTTTTTTGTATTGTCGCTAGGAGCAGCCGGCCATCCGGCATGATTTTAATTCCCTTCAAGTAAAGTGCTATAATTAACTTATAGAACTACAAACTGGCCATTACATGAAAGGGGGAAGTACCGTGAAGCTGGATCGTTTGCGTAAGTCATTTGACGAGCTTGCAAGATTTACAGATGAGGGAGAGGGTATCAATCGGCTCGCTTACACAGACACCGAACGAAATGCACGAAATTTATTAATGGAGCAATTTGAACATGCTGGATTGACGGTACGCACCGACTATGCGGGAAATGTCATTGCGCGTCGGGAGGGAAGGTCTCCCGATTTACCGGTTGTCGCGACAGGCTCACATATTGACTCCGTCTATGCTGCGGGTGAATTTGACGGAACGGCGGGAGTCCTTGTTGCACTTGAAGTCATGCGTTCTCTCGCGGATGAGGGAGTGGAAACCAGGCATCCGCTTGAGGTGATCATATTCGCTTGCGAGGAATCCGCTCGTTTCGGTGCTTCGACTTTAGGAAGCAAAGCGATGACAGGCTGTTTAGACCCCGTATATACGCGGTCGCTTACTGACAAAAACGGCATTACGCTTATGCAGGCATTTAGGGAGAACGACCTTGACTTGGAAGAAGTCCACTTGGCTGAGCGCTTTCCGGATGAATTCAAAGCATTTGTCGAGCTGCATGTTGAACAGGGACCGGTGCTCGAAAGGCAAGAAGCGGCAATTGGTGTCGTGTCAGCCATTGCTGCACCGATCCGCTTTCACGTGCACGTCGGCGGGACAGCAGATCATTCAGGAACGACGCCAATGGATTACCGTCATGATGCTTTACTGGGCGGGGCGGAAATTGCACTTGCAGTTGAACGGGCGGCACTCGCGGAGCTTGAGCACGGAACAGTGGGCACGGTAGGTGTATTTTCTGTGCAGCCAGGTGCGATGAATGTCGTGCCGGGCGCAGCAGATTTGTACGTCGACATTCGAGGAACGAGCCGTGAATCACGAAAACGGGTAGTTGACGCACTTGAAAATGCTGTCAATGAAGTAGCGAAAGCGCGCAGCTTGGACATTTGGATGGATGAGATGTCGAGAGAAGAACCAGTAAAGATGGATGGCACAATCGTTGTTGAATTAAAAGGGGTTTGTGAAGAAAGAGGAGTGTCGTGGCTCGACATGCCGAGCGGTGCGGGACATGATTCCATGAATATGGCGACGCTCTGTCCGACGGGAATGATTTTTGTTCCATCAAAAGGCGGAATCAGCCATAATCCGGAAGAATATACATCGATGGAACAGCTAATGGAGGGGGCGGAAGTGTTGCGTACCTTCATGCTCAAGCAAGCGAAAGTGTTTTAACGAAAAAGGAAGCCTATCTGTCATTGATGGGCTTCCTTTTCGTTTTTTCATGTGCACATCTCTCCAATTCTTCATAGAAGCGTTCAGATACTTTACGCTCAAGCCGAATAGCCATTACCAAACTGAACTTATGCAGGCCCATCATAAGAATACCTGATAGCATTTGGTCGTATTTTGAGTTGAATGGCCAAGGTAATATACTTTGAAACGTTTCTGATAAGTCCGGCGCACAAAGGTGTACAGCCAATTGGGATAAGAATGGATTGCTCGTATTCTCCAAGAAAGCGGAACCGATAAATAAAAGACAGGCCGGCGTAATCGCAATTCCACTAATGAAGGCATATCGTTTCATTTTACAAGTACATATACGCAGCAATGGATCGGGCGATGCAATCGGTCTCCACATGCTGAATGAAAGGGCGAACAAGAGGAGTAAATAGATGCTTTTAAAAGCTGGATGACCGATAAGAAATGTCAGGATAACAGGGATGTGATAGAGAAGGAAGAGTACCGCAAATGTATAGAGGGCAATGTTTGAAGGAACGTAAATATTCTTTAGCCATCTGGGGATCTGTAAACGTTGTGGAAGTTGAAGCAGTTGCTCAGGTATGCCTAACATGAGGAGCGGAGGAATAAAAAAGAAAAGAATGCTCATTTGTACCATATGCAAACTGAATGATACATGACTGACGACTGCAAATGGACTGGCGACAGTGAACACTAGCAATGCATAGCCTCCAACAAAAGAGAGGATCTGCAGGTGAGTTATTTCCGTTTTGGCAAATCGGTGGACAGCAGACATATAAATGACAGCCATACAGGCAAGGACAATGAGCATCGGAAAATTCCATGTGAATGTGTCAATGAGAAGTAACTCCAAGCCCGCCAGTTCTCCTACTCCCTTCTTTCCAATCGCACTATTAGAGTGTATGAGATAGTGGAAACGTATTATGCATTTGGAAAGAATTGTTCAATAGCGACACCAGGGTTTTCATTCAACATATACTGTAAGGACCGTAACAAAGGAGGCAAATCCAATGTATTATTGGTATAACCCTTACCTCGTCCATGCAGCGTATCCGCCAAGTGTCCGACACATTTCTCCCCCGGCCATTATGGGCAATATGATCGCAATGCCTACAGGAAAGAATTCGTATCCCGCCGTTAACACAAATCATTTCCGGAATTCTGCAAAGCAATCTATGGATTTGATGAAACAAGCTAACTTACTCGTCACCAAAATTACGGAATCCGATACATTCAGGAATGAATTGATGATGACCGCACAAGCGTCCAACCAGAAAAAAGTAGATGAGATGATTACGACAGCAGGGATCACCACTTCATTCGAAACAAAATTCACACCTGATGGAATCGGCATCCATTTTCAAAACAAAACTGAAGAAGGCGTCTGTTGTGAATTGATCCTCATCCTTCATTGGTAGTGGAGTGAGTATGACGCATACTGCTACAAGCAATTCGTCCCACTTCTAACGGAGCCTCTTTCATTGGTATAATGGTGAGAGAACTAGCAGAGGCTTGCATGCTGAGGAAGGTGGGGTGAAATTATGAATGAGGAAAAATGGAAGGAACAGTTGCTTATTAATGATAAGTTATTCATCGGTGAGACGACGGCTTTCCGTTCGTCCATTTTGATCCCACTCGTCCAAGTGGAAGGGGAATGGTCTGTGTTGTTCGAAGTCCGAGCGTCTACAATGAGAAGGCAGCCCGGTGATATTTGTTTTCCTGGCGGCCGGATCGATCCCACAGACGAATCTCCTCTTTTCGCAGCATTGCGGGAAACGCATGAAGAGCTTGGGGTGAACCCTGAAACTGTCGAAGTGCTAGGGCCATTAAGTCCGTACATTGCTTCTCCGTCATTTGTCGTCTATCCGTTCGCAGGAATTATAGATTATAAGGAAATCATTCGTTCCTACAATAAAAACGAGGTCGAAGAAGTATTTACCGTGCCGCTTCAATGGCTGCTTGAGCACGAGCCGTATATGCATGAAGTTCAAGTGGATTTATCGCCTTGTTCGAACTTTCCATACGAGAAAATCAGGAATGGTGAGAACTACCAATGGAGAGCGCGTTCTGTGGAAGAATGGTTTTTCGAGTATAACTCTTACACGATTTGGGGAATGACCGCAAGGATCTTGAAGCATTTTATTGATGTTATACGTGAATAGAAAAAAGCGACATCCAGTCGGTTTAGCCTGCTGGATGTCGCTTTTCATTATTTCATCGGTAAGTCGAACGTCACCGATTTTTCTTTGAATAATTTTTTCGCGTTGCTGTCCTTTAATGGCCCGAATTGAAGCTTCAATTCTTTATAAAGACCAAATTCGTCTTTACGGAAAAGGTAGACGGCTAAAATTTCCTCTGATTCCCCAGGCTGCAAGTCGCCATATTGCGTCGGTTCCAACATTCCTTGAGATGACATAGTGCCGCGGTTTTGGTCCAAGATTAATCGTTTTTCGATCAATAATTTCGTAATCGCTTCCTTACTGTCGTTCTTCACTTGGAATTTTGCTGTCAATGCAACGAGCGGTCCTTCACCGAAATTGACGAATCGGCCTTCATTCGCAGTTGTCGGCGTAATATCAGCATATTGAACGCCTTCAAGTGTAATGGTCACTTCATCAATTTTCTGTGTTTCATTTATATCTTCTTTTGAGAAAAATAGTTCTTTATCTGCAATCGTGTCTGTCACCATTTTATCTGCATAAAGTGCAGCGCTTTTCGATGCTTTTTCAGCGCCTTTTTCATTGAATGGAACTTTGAAAATGGCTTCTTTCCCGATCCGTTTATTAAAATCGTCTTCCAGTGTAGGAATGTCGAATGTATATGTCGGGGCACTCAACCGTTCATACTGTGCTTTCGTCATTGTGTAAGATTGCAACCCAGTATATTTACCAGGAGCGTATTGGCGTCCGGCGTTGTCTTTATCGCCTTTCAGCCAATCTTCCCTATCAACGAGGCCGATTTTCATATATAAGTTTTCCGTGCCGTCATCGGAAAGCATCATTGTGCTGGCGTTGTAAAATACATCTTCATCTAATTTGTTTTCAAATCCGAGTTTGAACGTAATGACATATCCTTCTTCTTCATCATCGAAATTATATTTGGCCGATTCGTTCATATTTGAGACGTGGACAATTTGGTATTCTTCGATCGAAATCGTTACTTTATCCGAATAAGCATGTGTCAGGCCAGGGTTTGGATTCGTGTAGACGACCTCGACGTCGCCGCCCGTTTCTTCTTCTATTGTTGGATTAATGTTTTCGCCGGATTCACTCTGTGTCTTTTCAGCAGTGCCAGCTTCTTCTTCGTCTTCTATTTCTTCGGTTTTTTCTACCTCAATATTCTCATCTTCATTATTTTGCTCTTCTGCTTCATTTTCAGGTTGTTCTGCAGCAGCGACTTCTTCTTCCTTTTCCTTCTCTTGTCCACAAGCACCAAGGACGAGAACTGCCGCCAATATGCTGCCGCTCATCATTCGCCTCATATTCATATACTTTCGCTCCTTTGTAAATAGCTTTACCAAATTATTGTAGCAGTTTATTAATTAGCAAAAAGAACTGTTCTGAAAACAGTTCATAAGTGCATTATTTGGTGGAAAATTATGAGAGAAGTCCTGTGCGCAAAAAAGAACCTCAATGAGTAGATTCATGTTATAGTTAGAAAGTATATTTTACAAGTGAGTGGGTGAGTCAACATGATAGAAGTAAAAACATCTTCAGTGAGTGATGGGGAATTTAACAGGGGCGTGTTTGCCACATGTGATATTAAAAAAGGGACGATGTTACACGAGGCGCCCGTTATTGCCTATCCGAACGAACAACATGAACTTATTGAGCAAACCCTATTGGCTGATTATGCATTTGAATACGGGATCAATCATACCGCGATCTTACTTGGATATGGGATGCTTTTCAATCATTCCTATGAGCCGAATGCAACGTATGAAATCAGTTTTGAAAAACATACATTTGATTTTTATGCTTATACGGATATAAAAGCCGGAGAAGAAATTCTAATCAATTATAATGGTGACGAGAACGACAAAGAACTGCTCTGGTTTGATCAGGACTAAAAAAGAATATTCCGCATGAAAGAGGTTGGGCACTTAGTTGCTCAGCCTTTTTTTATGCTTTAATCCAAATGTCGTTCTGGTGAATCTATTTTCCTTTCCATTCGTATTAAGAATAAGACATCCTTATAAAAGGAGTGAATCTCGTGTTATTTAAGAAAAACAGAAATCCCTACAGCAACAATCAGTATGAAATAGACAATTTCAGCGATGAAAAATACCCAGTCATTCTTCATTTTACGCCGACTGCAATCTATGTGTATGAAGACAAAATGGATTCGCATATTATCCAAGATGGTTGCATTAAATTATGGGATGAACATGAAACGGTTTTGACAGGAACGTTAATTGTCACGTATGTATCTTCCATTCAAGAGGCCCTTGAAAAATATAAAGTGAATGAACTGGGTCTTCTCGTTATTCCTGTGGAGTTCACGTACGAAGACTAATACAAGGGGATTCGCGCTATGAATACGATAGGAAAAGGAAAGGACGGATTAGGGAATGAAGAAAAAGATTTTTGGTGTGCATGATGATAATACGCTTCGGCAATTCAAAAATTGCTTGCGGACCGGGCAAGTGGCGGGCGGCGTGTTATGTGCTGATGGACATTATGGATATAGCCAGCCGGTCGGGGGTGTTGTCGTATATGATGGACAAATTTCGCCATCGGGTGTCGGGTATGACATTGCTTGCGGGAATAAAGCAGTTCGAACCAATTTAAAGTGGACGGAGATCGAAAAGGATCTTCCTCGTCTTATGGATGAAATTGCGTCTTCCATTTCATTCGGCGTTGGTAGAAAGAATAAAAAGAAGGTGGATCATGAATTATTCGATGATCCGGACTGGGATGTCTATAAGGAAATCGGCAAACAGGAACATGATCGACTGAAGAAATTAGCGAAGGATCAGTTAGGTACAGTCGGATCCGGAAATCATTTCGTCGATCTGTTAGTCGATAAGGAAACTGGAGACGTCTGGGCAGCGAATCACTTCGGCAGCAGAGGATTCGGCCATAAAACAGCGAGCGGATTTTTGAATTTGGCGATTGGACGTGAATTTTCCGATCCAACGCCTGGTGAAAGTATGGAGCAGGCACCGACATTGATTGATTTAGATAGTGAATTAGGCGATCTTTACTATCGGGCGATGACGTTGAGTGGAAAATATGCTTATGCCGGCAGAAATTATGTGATAGACGAAGTGCTTTCCATTTTAGGCGCAACATCTGAATTTGAAGTGCATAATCATCATAATTACGCTTGGAAAGAGAACCATTTCGGTAAGGATTATATCGTCGTTAGAAAAGGTGCGACACCGTCCGCTCCAGGGCAAATGGGCTTTATTGGCGGAAGTATGGGGGACATTTCGGTCATCGTCCGCGGCAAAGAGAATGAAGCAAACGCGAATGCCTTCTTTAGCACAGTTCATGGAGCTGGGCGAATCATGAGCCGGACGGAGGCGGCGGGAAGGATGAACTGGAAAACCCGTACGCGGTCTGGCGGAAAAATTAAGCAGGAGCGTATGGATCAAGCCATCAAAAAGTACGGCGTCGAATTACGTGGCGGAGGGACTGATGAAAGCCCATTCGTCTATCGCAAACTGCGAGATGTGCTGGATGCGCATGAAGAGACGATTGATGTTCTGCATGAGTTGAAGCCGGTCGGCGTCTGCATGGCGGGTGCAAATGAATATGATCCGTATAAGGACTGAGAACAATTCCAAAGTAAATATGAAAAGCCAATCATACTATGTTTGATTGGTTTTTTTATATTCAATATCAATAACAATACATCCTAAAACAACATATATTTATTGTAATTCGATAAATAACGTGGTAAAGTCATATTAAATTAATTTAGTGAGGTGTATGTGATGAAGCGTGAAACACTCTTTTTAAAACTTGCTCTTGTTCTCATGGGAATTCCGATTCTTGCTATATGCATATTTGTCGTGCCGGGAATAGCGGAATTCGCGGCTGAACTCTATCCGACGATGCCCTACTTAAAATACCTTGTACTGATCGATATATATGCTGCGGCAATCCCTTTTTACTTTGCCCTTTACCAAGCTTTCAATCTGTTAAGTTATATCGATAAGGGTGATGCCTTTTCGGAGTTATCCGTGAAAGCTTTAAAGAATATCAAAAACTGTGCCCTTATTATCTGTGGCATTTACGTAATCGGCATGCCGCTCTTTTATCTCATGGCAGAGATGGATGATGCACCGGGCATTATTCTAATTGGCTTGGTTATTATCTTTGCTTCATTTGTCATAGCAGTTTTTGCCGCTGTTCTTCAAAAACTCCTGACACATGCCATTGAAATTAAATCAGAAAATGAATTTACGGTCTGAGGTGAAAATATGGCGATTATTATTAATATTGACGTAATGCTAGCAAAAAGGAAAATGAGTGTAACAGAGCTGTCGGAGAAAGTCGGGATTACGATGGCTAATCTATCTATATTAAAAAATGGCAAGGCCAAGGCGATTCGATTATCGACGCTTGAGGGGATTTGCAAGGCACTTGATTGCCAACCTGGAGATATTTTGGAGTATCAACGGGATGAAGAAATATGAATGTGATCCGAAATAGAGAAGGGCGGGTGGGTGACTTATGAGCTTATCAAGAAACGATATGCAGAATCTGCAATTGTCTCGTAAAAGCCCCTTTATGATGAAAACGACAAGGGCATTCCAGCAACTTGTTCGCTTCGGTTGGGAGCAGGCGCTGTCCTGTCTGTTTCCTGTCGTTATTTTTGCCTCATTGGCGATCACACAAGTACTCCCGCTTCCATTCCTGCCGCGCTATGACTGGCTGCTTATCATCTTTTTGATGATGCAGTGGTGGATGGTGCGTTCCGGACTGGAAACAAGGGATGAGCTGAAGGTGATCACGTTATTTCATTTAATTGGACTAGCACTCGAGCTTTTCAAAGTGCATATGGGCTCCTGGGCGTATCCGGAGGAAGGGTATTCCAAAGTGTTTGGGGTGCCTTTGTACAGCGGATTCATGTATGCAAGTGTTGCGAGTTATCTTTGTCAGGCTTGGCGCAGGCTCGATGTTGAACTCATTAAATGGCCGCCGTTTTGGGTAGTCGTCCCACTTGCAGCTGCGATTTATTTGAACTTTTTCATTCACCATTTTTGGATTGACGTACGTTGGTGGCTATCTGGACTTGTGCTTATTGTCTTTTGGCGTTCATGGGTTACTTATATGGTTGGTGGCAAACGGTATCGGATGCCAATCTCCCTTTCTTTTGTGCTTATCGGCTTTTTCATCTGGGTGGCGGAAAATATCGCAACTTTCTTCGGAGCTTGGAAATATCCGAACCAAACCGATGCATGGAGTCTTGTCCATTTAGGGAAGGTGAGTTCATGGCTTTTATTAGTCATCGTCAGCTTCCTCATCGTCGCCACGTTAAAGCGTGTAAAAGGAAAGATACAGACGCGATGAAATAAATGGTAGGATAGATGAAATGAAGGAATGGGAGGAAGATGAGAATGATCCGTTATCCATATTTACAAGATGGAGCGACAGTCGGCATAACCGCTCCGTCTTCTGGCGTAGATCCTGACTTGCACGAACTATTGCGGCAATCAATCAAACGCCTCGCGTCACAAGGATTCCAGTCGATTACTGGAGAAACCGCGTGGATGCAGGAGAAAGCAAAGTCCGCCCCAGCAAAAATCCGCGCAAAAGAATTAAATGATATGTTTCAGAATGAAGCGATCGACGCCATTATCCCTCCTTGGGGTGGTGAGCTGTTAATTGAAATCCTTGAGCATCTGGAGTTTGACCAAGTACAGTCGAAATGGGTGCTCGGCTATTCGGATACGAGCGTGTTGCTGTTGGCACTCACATTGAAGACGGGAATTGCGACGGCGCATGGCGTGAATCTTATCGACTTAAGAGGAGAGCAGGTCGACGAAACGACGGCGAAGTGGCGTTCTGCGCTCGCTACAAAACCGGGCGAATCGTTCACACAGTACTCTTCACCCGCTTACCAAAGAAATTGGCAACATGACAACCCGACACCATGGATCTTTCATCTGACGGAACCGACTGTTTGGAAAACAATTGAAAGTGAATCTGTCCAGATGAAAGGAAGGTTGCTCGGCGGCTGCATCGATGTCATCCGTCATCTCATCGGCACACCATACGGCGACGTGGCGACATTCCAGCAACAATTTATCGGAAACGACCCGATTATCTGGTATTTAGAGAACTGTGAAATGTCCACGACCGATTTACGTAGATCACTCATCCAGATGAAGCTTGCCGGCTGGTTCGCAAACTGCTCCGGTATCCTGTTCGGCAGAAGCCCAGCGAATCAATCCGTTGACGGGTATGAAGTTGAAGACGTGTACCGAGAATTGGCGCAGGAGCTTGGCGTTCCAATCGTGTATGACATTGACTGCGGCCACGTCCCGCCACAGCTGACGCTGATCAACGGAGCACGCGCAGAAGTGAACGTGAAAGATGGAAAAGGTGTTGTAGTTCAGCAGTTTTGTTAGTTTATGTATAGAATACTAATTGACCCCTTGGGATGATGTCTTGACTAGGTGGCTATTATTGCTCGGAATCGTTGATCAGTGAAAACAAAAAATATATGACGTAATCTTTAGGGCTTGCTGAAGGCATACAGGTAGAAAAGGAAAGCACAGCCCGCCGCTTACTTATCAGGGGGGTATCCGTGAGTGAAGTGGTCGAGATAGCAGAATTGGAAGAAGAGCTTGTTTTGGAGATTCAACAAAAGTTATCGTAGATTAAATGGACGGAGCTGTCCAGAAAGTCGAAAACTGACTTTCTGAGACAGCTTTTTTAATATTAAAGGATCGCACGTGTGTCCATAGCAAGTGGTTTATTCTAAAACCCGCTTATTCTTACACGGTAGCGTCCGTTTCTCTACGCCAACCATACTTTACTGGTTGAACGAGCGCGCGAAAATTATTGGAGCCCGGTACATTAAAAGCCGTTTAATTGCCAGTAGTAGCCGAAATTCCTCACGCGCGGTCCATTAAGAGCTGTTTAATTGCCCGCCGGAGCCGAAATTCCTTCCGCGCGGTACATTAAGAACCGTTTAATTGCCCGCGAGAGCCAAAATTCCTCAAGCGCGGTCCATTAAGAGCTGTTTAATTGCCCGCGGAAGCCGAAATTCCACTCGCGCGGTCCATTAAGAGCTGTTTAATTGCCCGCCGGAGCCGAAATTCCTCAAGCGCGGTCCATTAAGAGCCGTTTAATTGCCCGTGGGAGCCGAAATTCCTCAAGCGCGGTCCATTAAGGGCTGTTTAATTGCCCGCGGGAGCCGAAATTCCTCAAGCGCGGTCCATTAAGAGCTGTTTAATTACCTGCGGGAGCCAAAATTCCACTCGTGCGGTACATTAAGAGCTATTTAATTCCCGGTCATGCTTATTTATCCATGGGGCGATAACATGGATTACCGGACGGCACCATTCTTATGACACGTGTCATCATGATCTCCTTACTCCTGTGAATATTCGCAGGGCTCCCTGCCAGCTACAATTGAGACATATCAAGCTGAAGGTAGGGGAAGGGCATGGAGGCACATCATGGACGTATTCAATTATTGGATATTTTACGAGGGATAGCGGTATTAGGAACGTTGGGCACGAATATTTGGATTTTCGCTCATTTAGGGGACTTGGGCTATATTACGACGGGGGATCATTCAGGCTGGTGGGAAACGAATGACTTCATTCGCATGGTCGTTTTATTTTTTGTGAATGGTAAGCTGCTAGGTTTGCTGACAATCATGTTCGGTGTCGGGGTCGAATTAAAATATAGGCAAGCGATTAGAAAAGGGCAGGCATGGCCAGGTGTGTATATTTGGACGTCCGTCTTTCTGATTGCCGAAGGGTTCCTGCATTTTACGCTTGTCATGGAGTACGATATTTTAATGAGTTACGGGGTGACCGCCATTATCGTCGCTTTCATTATTAAAGGCGGCGACCGACGGATTAAGAGAGCAATGCGGGGATTCGGAGGCTTCCACGCCTTTGTCATTCTGTCCCTTCTGCTACTAGGTCTATCCGGCGCGAATATATCGCTTGGAAGTTTTCAGGAAGTAGTCGCTCTGTATAAAGACGGAACATGGTTCGAGCAAATTCAATATCGCTTGTCCGATTTCCTTTTACTTCGAACAGAAGCCATTTTCATTATCCCGATGAATATTTTTCTTTTTCTCTTAGGTGTCCGTATGATGCGTGCGGAAGTTTTTTCACCTACTGACAAGGGGAAGGCACAACGGAGCAAGCTTTTGAAAATCGGCATTTTCATTGGAATTCCTTTAAATTTATTAACTTTTATTCCTGGAGGTGCCTTTGACTTACCGACCCGTTATTTGTTCGCCCCGTTAGTTTCACTCGGCTATGTAGCAATTATTGCAGAAATGATAGAATGGAAGAAATGGAATTTCTTTTGGCGACTTTTTGAAAAGGCCGGAAAGATGTCGTTAAGCTGCTATGTTCTGCAAAATATAATCGCTTCTTTCCTTTTCTATGGGTGGGGATTCGGGTTAGGCGGCAAATTAAGTTCCTTCCAAATCATATCAATTTGGTTAAGTATCTCATTGATTCAACTTCTATTCGCTTCGGTCTGGTTGCGCCATTTTGCATTCGGTCCAATGGAAACGGTTCGCAGACGGGTGATCGGAATGCTTTCAGCAAGATGAAACGGGGGCAAAGAAGATGGGATTAAGGATTTATCCAAAAGAACAAATGAAGCACTACTTGATCATAGACGCCATATCCATCGTTTTCCTTATTTTTATTGTCCTGGAAGCGGAAAGTGTTCTAGCGCTGCCCGTCCGCCTACTATTATTAGCCATATTTCTATTCTCGTACTATATTGCCTTATGGCATAAGGACGTACGTCTGTTGCTAGCAGTGTTGGGGGGTATTTCAATTCTCACTGTTTTCGGCATCCTTATTAATCCGCCTCTCCTTCTATTCGGGTTTATTTTTGCAGATTTATTGGGAAGGGCGGCAAGTCACTGGCACCGGGGAATTGGGATCGCAGCGATAGGGGGGATGTTCCTTACTGTTTTTTTTATCTATTCAAATGCCGAGTTCAGCTGGGAACACAATTTCCTTCTTCCCGTTATGATTCTTCAAATGGTATATCCGCTGTTGGTCTACATCCGAGGGAAGAACCTCCATTTGAAAGATGAGTTACTCGTAGCCAATCATCAGCTTGAGCAGCAGTATATCGAGGAACAAGAAAGGCATCGCATCGCAAGAGACCTTCATGACACATTAGGCCAAACATTGACGATGATCAAACTGAAAAGTGAACTAAGCGCAAAATGGATTGACCATGATAAGGAACAGGCCAAAAAGGAATTATTGGATATCCTCTCATCGTCGAGAATTGCATTGAAGCAAGTGCGGGAGCTTGTGTCTGAAATGAAGTTCATTCCGTTGGATAAGGAAATTGAACAAGTTAAAACGATACTGACACAAGCCGGAATGGAAGCGACCGTCGAAGTAGTGGAACAGCCGCCGTTGCTTTCCAGTGTAGAAGAAACGATGCTCAGCCTTTCATTGCGCGAAGCGGCTACGAACGTTATTAAACATAGCGAAGCGACAAATTGTCTAATTAGGTTAACGATGGAAAACGACGCATATGTGATTCGAATCGTTGACGACGGTATCGGTTTGAGGCAAGCTTCTATCGGAAACGGCATGCAGTCGATGCAAGAGCGGATGCAAGCATTGCTTGGTACGGCTGCTGTTGCAGATGGGGAGGGGGGAGGGGCTGTTGTCACGCTCCGACTGCCTTTACGCCACCATGAAAGGAGTGCCATGAAATGATTCGTATACTGATTGCGGAAGATCAGCAGATGGTGCGCGGCGCCTTCACATCGTTATTGCAATTTGAGCAAGATATCGAAGTGATTGCAGCCGTATCCGATGGGAAAACCGCATTTGAAACCATCGAACAAACGACTCCGGATGTCTGTATTTTAGATATTGAAATGCCGAATTTAAGTGGGTTGGAAGTAGCTCAAAAAATTCGGGATGCTCAATTGCCTTGCAAAATCATTATCGTCACGACATTTGCCCGTCCAGGCTATTTGCAAAAAGCGATGGATGCCCAAGTGGAAGGCTATCTATTGAAAGATGAACCGATCGACTTCCTCATCCAAGCCATTCGCAGGGTGATGAAGGGGGAGCGGATTATTAGTACTGATCTTTCCGCAGTTCTATTCATGCAGGAGAAAAATCCGCTGAGCGAAAGAGAGGCGGAAGTGCTGCGTCTTACAAATGACGGCCTGACGACGGAGGAAATTAGTAATACACTGTTCCTGACGAAAGGGACGGTACGGAATTACGTCTCCTCCGCCATTCAGAAGGTAGAAGCGGAATCACGGACTGCAGCTGTGCAGATTGCGATTGAAAAAGGATGGATTTAGGTTCCTGCGCAATACACGGATATTGATGAGGAAAAAGCTGTCCGGAAAGTCGAAAAACATGACTTTTTGGACAGCTTTTTTGTAATTAAGATATCCCGCGTTCTAAGCGGGCAACCCCTCTATCTGAATAAATACACCCGTTGACATGTTACCGTTCTCCTGTTATTCTCCTAAGTTTACTGCTGATTCGGGTACATAGAAGTCTTTTTCGTTATAAACGGTAACACCGTCAAGTGTCTTCGTGAGAGTATTATTATTTTGCGTTATATGGGCAATGTTTTTATTGATTGGGAGTTCGATTTTTATATTTTGCTTTTCCGCAACGAAGACAGGGTTATGCTCATCTGTTACATCAATGCGTGTCTGATAGCCCTTTTTCTCGAATGCCTCTCTTGCATTGACGAACAACTTCTCCGTTACTTCATTCAAATCAAATCCGAGGTGGGCTGCCATGGTTTTTGCGATATCAGTATTATCTACTAATCCATACGGCTTTGATGGCCCATAGGCGTACAAGAAGACATCTTCCCCGGTGTGTCCGCCTGTCGAGAAGCCAATGTTTGCACGTTCCGAAAGCATTTTAGACAGATCTGCTTGTAGTGATTTTGATGCTTGTAATGTTTCGATTTCTGTTTCGGTCAGGTTATCCAGCCCGTATAATTCCGCAACTTCTTTCATATTGGAACGGTCGTCGTTTAATTGCTTCAATGCGCCTTCAACCGTCATCGTTGCTTTCTTTAAAGGGTCAATATACGTGGACACCGGAATTTCAGGGTAGTTGGAGTTAGTGTTAAGATTCCCCATTGTTATTCCGCTGTTCCCATGGTCGCTCACTGCGATGACCATCGTATTTCCATCTTTTTTCGCAAATTCCAATGCTTCATGTACCGCATCGTCGAAAGCTAATACATCACTAATAATTCCAATCGGATCATTTGCATGGGCAGCCCAATCAACTTTACTTCCTTCAACGAATAAGAAAAACCCATCTTCATCTTCGGAGAGCGTATCGATTGCTTTTTTCGTCATCTCGGCAAGTGATGGTTCATGATTCTCATTTCGGTCAAAGTCATAGGCTAGTGCTGAAGGAGCAAAGGATCCCCAAATTTTATTTGAATTTGTTTGTAAAAGTTCATCACGTGTTTCGACAAAGTCATATCCTTGTGCATCAAGCACCCCTGTCAAATCTTCACCGTCGACCCGAGAATTTTTCGCTTCTCCTGGCAATAAAGACTCTTTTCCTCCCCCAAGGACAACATCGATACCTTGATACACTTGCTGCTCAGCGATGTCCTGGTAGTTGCTACGGTGTGCTGCGTGGGCAGAGAAGCCGGCAGGTGTCGCATGCTGAATTTCGGAAGTGGAGATAATGCCCGTCGACTTACCTAACAGTTTAGCTCCTTCCAGTACGTTGGCAACAGGTTTGAATGCATCCTCTGGATCGACCGCTTCAACCCCAGGTGTATTTACAAGTTCGGGAAGAAGTCCGACAATCTTGTCATTGCTCTTGTGCCCCGTCGCCAATGCGGTTGCAGCTGGCGCGGAATCGGTAATTGCTGACTCGGCGGAATGTGTCCGCACGCCGCCAATCATGATTTCATCCATTGCAAGGTTCTCGCCCTTATACCATCTTGCCAGTGAAGTAGCACCTGCACTCGTTCCATCCATCACCATCATAATGACATTCGTAGGCTCGTTCTCCTTGTTTTTTGCCGCTGTCATATTATTGTAGCCGAAACCGAGTGCAGAAAAAGCTACGACAGCAGCCATGGAGATGCCCGCTGCTTTCCTTCCCAAACGATGCTTCATGTTGAAATCCCCCTCAATGAAAGTAGTAAACTCACCATTAATCATAGTGGTGGATTATTAATTTGATATGAATCTGAGGTAAAGAGTTTGTTAACGATATTTAGGGGAAGTTGTTTATGATTTTCCAACAATCACCCCTAGTTTACGAACACGATTCATAGGGAAGAGGTTATCGACTGTTGAAATGTCTATGAAACTTTTATGAAAAGGGTGATTGCGAATTGGATCAGAAAAAAGAGCAGCAGGTTGGCAATGAAAACCGGAAAGATGAACAACTGGAGTCGTTCCGTAAACAGAATACTGGACCGGACAAGGCGATGGAAGACGTAAACGGAACGAAAGTTGCGAATAACCAAAAGACATTGCGGGCTGGCAAGCGTGGACCGTTGTTAATGCAAGACTTCCATTTCTATAAAAAGCAGTCGCATTTTAGCAGGGAACGCATTCCGGAGAAGGTTGTCCATGCCCGGGGATTCGGCGCATACGGCGATTTTGAGCTGTACGAATCGATGAAAGATTATACGGTTGCAGGATTCCTTCAGGAGCCAGGAACGAAAACACCTGTGTTTGTCAGATTCTCGAATTTCATCGGGAACAGAGGATCTAAGGATACGGCCGTTGATATTCGGGGCTTCGCCGTGAAGTTTTACACAGAGGAAGGGAATTACGATTCATTGTCTTTGCAGTTTCCTGTTTTCATTCTCGCTGATGCAATGAAATTCGCGGATGTTACGCATGCGGCAAAACCGAATCCGAGGACTCATATTCCTCAGGCGACTGTGGCGCATGATAATTTCTGGGATTACGTCGTGAGCAATCCGGAGTCGGCGCATATGGTCATGTGGGTCATGTCCATGCGCGGGCGACCGAGAAGCTGGCGGATGATGGAAGGCTATCCGATCAACACATTCCGATTCGTCAATGAATCCGGGAAATCGACATTCTTCCGTCTCGTCTGGAAGCCGAAGCTCGGCGTCCACTCGCTTCTTTTGGACGAAGCGAACCTCATCGGCGGCGTAGATCCCGATTTCCATCGCCGGGACATTATCGAAGCGATCGAGAATGGAGCTTATCCTGAATACGAGTTGGGTGTGCAGCTCATCAATGAGGAAGACGAATTAAAATACGACTTCGATATCCTCGATGACACGAAACTTTGGCCGGAGGAGGAGATACCGGCGAAGATCATCGGGAAGCTGACGCTGAATCGCCTCATGGACAACTTCTTTGCGGAAGAGGAGCAATCGGCGTTTAATCCGGCAAATCTCGTGCCGGGCATCGAGTTTTCAAATGATCCCGTGTTGCAAGGCCGTTCATTCGCATACCGCGATACAGAGCTGTACAGGCAGCACTCCGCAAACTACGAAGAGTTGCCCGTGAACCGTCCGCTGAAACAGGCGACGAATAATCAGCGGGACAGCTATATGAAATACCCGATCGATACGGATCCGGTTCATTTCCATAACAATTCACAGGCAGGGAACACGCCTGCGGAAGTTTCTCCTGAAGAAGGCGGGTACGAAAACTATCCGAAAAGTGTCGAAGGGCATGTCACGCGGGAGCATCCGAGTGATTCATTCTCTGATTATTACACACAGGCGCGGGCGTTTTGGAACAGCCTTTCCATGCCTGAAAAGCAGGATCTTGTCGAATCGTTCAGCTACCATGTCGGCAGTGTGAAAAGCAAGGAGCTGCGACAGAAAGCCGTAGAAATGTTTGCGAACGTCGACAGCGGGTTTGCGGGCATGCTCGCGGAAAACATCGGCGTGAAGCCGCCGCAAAACACGAACGTCGAAAATGATAAAAGCTATCCTTCCCTCAGCCAGTTGAATTCTCCGCACTCTGCGATGACTCAGAAAGTCGCAGTGCTGATCGGCAATGAGTTCGACGGGAAGGAGGTGCGGGATACGCTCGATGTCTTCGAGCAAAGCGGGGTCGTATTCGAATTGATCGGGGAGAAGCTGGGCCCTGTCATCTGCTCGAAAGGGAATGAATTTGAAATCGACAAGGCATTCCTGACGGTCCATCCCGTCCTGTATGATGCCATTTACGTCGTCGGAGGCAGTGCCGGAAACCAGATGCTTTTCGACCAGCACATCTCCGATTTTGTCAGGATGCAATATATGCATATGAAACCGATCGGCGTCGCGGCCAGCGGTGTGCAGTATTTATTGAATACTGAGGACAATAATATGGATGGTGTCGTCGTGGCTGAAGAAAACGGGGATTTCGCAAATCAATTCATCAACGCCATCGCCCAAAAACGTTTCTGGGATCGCACGTAAAGCTTTACGCTAGTGAAAGACAGAAAGCCAATGGGACTGGAGCCCATTGGCTTTTTCGCATGGATTATCTTCTTTTCTTTCTTAAATCACTTTCAGCACTTTTTCTTTTATCTACGATTATTTCGAACTCCACATAGACAAAATATCGGTTCTCATCCATTCGCATCACACTGACTACTTTTCCATTACGGCCTTTGATTCTTACATTCTCATCGACAGCAGGTATGTTTCGTAATGCCTGATTGAGTATATACATATTGTTTTCATAGAAATGAATGGAATACATAGCTTGTCCCCTTTTTGAGTATTTTGAACGTCGAATCCATTCATTCTATGATGCTGATGGTATTTTAGAACATGTTGGCTGCATAAAAAAACAGAAGGCCAATGATGTTCAAACATCATGGCTTTCTGTTTGTAATCTGTATGTTTTATCTTAATAAGGCTCAGATTCATGCCCTTTTTCCTCGGCTATCTTTGGCGCTTTTTCTCCATCTTTATTGCCGAGTGGATGCATGCTGGAGCCGCCTTTTTTCGTATTCTCTAAACCTTCTCGAAGGCGGCTGCCGTATTCGTCATCTGCTTCTTCCGCAAGTGCAATCATCTTATCCTGGATGCGTGGGTCGCATTTAGATAGGTCGTTCACAAGATTTGTGATCAGTTCGTCCTTCTCCCAGCCTTCAAATGCCCGGTAAGTTTCACCCGCTTGTTTCGTATTGTCATTGCGATCGATTGATTCCCGGACGAGATTCCCTTCCACATGCGGCTTATGCTCAGTTGCCAACTGTTCAGCTTCTTCGAGACCTCCGAGAAGCGACGGTTCATAATTGATATGAGGGTTTTGTCCGGGGGCGCGGTCGACTTTATACTGCATCATTCCACCGCTTTGATTCGTCGCGACCCGTTTTTTCGGTGCATTGATCGGCAATTGAAGATAGTTTGCACCAATCCGGTGACGCTGCGTATCCGAATAGGAGAAAGTCCGCCCTTGCAGCATTTTATCGTCCGAAAAGTCAAGGCCATCAACGAGCACGCCTGTCCCGAAAGCGGCTTGTTCGACTTCGGTGAAATAGTCTTCAGGATTTTTATTCAATACTAATTTACCGACAGGCAGCCAAGGGAATTGGTCGTTCGGCCATAATTTCGTGTCATCCAACGGGTCAAAATCGAGCTCGGGATGCTCATCGTCGCTCATGATTTGGACGAATAGCTCCCATTCCGGGTAATCACCCTTTTCGATTGCATCGTACAAATCCTGCGTGGCATGGTTGAAGTTCTTTGCCTGAATTTCCTCGGCCTCTTTTTGCGTCAAGTTCTTAATCCCTTGTTTCGGTTCCCAATGGTATTTGACGAGGACAGCTTTTCCTTCGCTATTGATCCATTTATACGTATTCACACCGGAGCCTTGCATTTGCCGGTAGTTTGCAGGGATGCCCCAAGGGGAATAAATGAACGTCACCATATGGAATGACTCGGGAGAGCTTGCACAGAAATCAAAGAAGCGCTCACTGTCTTGGATATTCGTAATCGGGTCCGGTTTGAATGCATGGATCATATCAGGGAATTTAATGGAATCACGAATGAAGAAAATCTTAATATTGTTACCGACAAGATCCCAGTTGCCGTCTTCCGTGTAAAATTTGACTGCAAACCCGCGTGGATCCCGTAGCGTCTCAGGCGAATGCCCGCCGTGAATGACGGTTGAAAAACGGACGAACACTGGCGTTTGTTTACCTTTTTCCTGGAATAACTTAGCTCTCGTATAGTTGGAGACGGGTTCATCGCCTGCCGTTCCATACGCTTCAAAATAGCCATGGGCTCCTGCGCCTCGTGCATGGACGACCCGTTCGGGAACACGTTCACGGTCGAAGTGGCTTAATTTTTCTATGAAATCATAGTTCTCCAAAGTGGCAGGTCCCCTGTTTCCGATCGTCCTTAAATTCTGGTTGTTCGTGATTGGATGCCCTTGTCGATTGGTCAACGTCATCTCGTCTTCCGTATGATTTGGTGTCGCCCCTTTTTGATTGTCCTTCATTTTCGAATCCTCCTGAATTAGCATATTTCCCTTAGAGAAAGGGTCCATACTTCTAACCTTCCCATTTCGTTAGGAAGTCTAACCGAAATTGCCTGTTGCAAGTGCATAAAAAAATACGGTAAGCCGATGAGGGCCGCTCATCATTGGATTACCGTTGTTAAGTATGTCGTCCGTTATTTATTTTTTTCGCGTTTTGTCGGATTTTTGATTTTTGAATCAAAATCCTCAGCAAATTCTTGACTGCGGTTTTCCCCTAGATTATTCGTATTGCTGTTCGAATTAAGACCCCTCTTGTACAGTTCGAAACTATTATGAGTCCTCTCGTTCATCGTTTTCTTATTATTTTTCACGGATTGGTCACCTCCTACACGTACTATGGACGTGAATGAAAGATGTATACAATTTAAATACTATCTAAAAGGAATTTTCACTCCATTTGTCGAAGAAAGAATATATGACAATGAAATGGGGTAAATCATATGACAGTTGAACAGTTTTTAGAGGAACAAAATAACAAAATCAAGGATTTACATATGACAAGTGCGCAAAGCTCATGGATGGCGGCGACGACTGGGGAAGCTGAGTGGAATCAAAAGACAGCTGAAGCGCAGACCGCATTCAACACCTATCTTTCAAATGCGGAACGCTTTGAGCAAGTGAAGACGTATCTTGAACAAGATGATTTGACAGCGGTGCAAAAACGCCAACTGGAAAGTTTGCGTACAGGAATGGCTGGAAAGCAAATTCCTGAAGAAGATTTAAAGGAAATGGTGGAACGATCGACGGAATTAGTCGGCACATTTAATACATACCGTGCGATGATTGATGGAAACCCGGTATCGGAAAATGATGTGCGGCAAATCTTGATTAAAAGCAATGATTCCGCTGAACGTGAAAAGGCTTGGCATGCGAGTAAGCAGATTGGAAAGGAAGTTGAAGAAAAGCTGTTAACACTCGTTAAAAAACGGAATGAAGTCGCGCGTTCATTAGGCTTTGAAAACTTTCACCAAATGAGTTTTGAGCATCAGGAACTGGATCGGGACGAGGTCTTTTCTATCTTCCATAAACTGAAGGAACTTTCCGATGAGCCATTCCATCAAATGAAACAGGAGATGGACGGGGAATTGGCAGAACGCTTTGGTGTTTCCGTCGATGAGCTTCGTCCTTGGCATTATGCAGATCCGTTTTTCCAGGAGGCACCGCCTTCAAAGGAATTGGACTTGGACCCGTACTACGAAGAGAAAGACCTTGAACAATTGACGATTGATACATTCAAAAGCATGGGCATGGATATTACGGATATGTTGGCGAACAGCGACCTTTATCCACGCGACAAAAAGAATCAGCATGCATTTTGTACGGATATCGATCGGGAAGGCGATGTCCGTGTATTGTGCAACAACGTACCATCCGACTATTGGTCCGTTACAATGCTGCATGAATTCGGACATGCGGTTTATTTCAAATACGTCGATCCGACACTTCCATTCCTGCTAAGGTCTTGTGCCCATACATTGACGACGGAGGCGATTGCGATGCTCTACGGTCGATTCGGGAAAAATCCGGCTTGGCTCGAGAAGTTTTTAGGAATCGACGCAGCGGAAGTTGAAGAATTGAAGCCACTTATCAATGAATCGCTGCGCAAGCAAATGCTCATCGCAGGCCGCTGGATTATGGCGTTTTCCTTCTTCGAACGTGAACTATACGAAAATCCAGATCAAGATTTGAATAAATTATGGTGGAAACTTGTGAAAGATGTCCAATTCGTCAACCCGCCGGAGGAGCAGGATTTCCCACATTGGGCAGCAAAGATCCATTTTACGCTCGTACCGGTTTATTATCAAAATTACTTGCTGGGTGAATTGACGACGTCCCAATTGCAAACTCATATTGAGAAAAATATTTCTAAGGATCTGTTCACGCCGGAAGTCGGGGCATATTTGATGGAAGCGTATTTCAAGCCAGGTGCGCTTTATCCGTGGAATGAAAAGATTGAAAAAACAACTGGCGAGAAGTTGAATCCGCAGTATTTTATCGATCAATTCGTGTCGAACGTATTAGTGTAACTGAAAAAGGAGGGGATTGGATGAAGCTCGCAGAGGCATTAATTGCACGGGCGGATTACCAAAAAAGGGTTGAACAGCTGAAAAGAAGGATCAGCATGAACTTGAAGATCCAAGAAGGGGAACAGCCTGCAGAAGATCCGAATGAGATGCTGAGAGAACTTGACGTCATTATGAAAGAGTTGACGCTCTTAATCCAACGTATCAATAAAACGAATTGCTCCGTTCAATTCGATGAAACGAGAACGCTTGCGGATGCATTGACAGAGCGTGATCAGATTTGGGATAAACGATTGACGTTGTCGAAAATTGCGGAAGAAGCATCCATCCGGAATGATCGATATAGCCGCACCGAAATTAAAATCGTCAGCACAGTGGACGTCGCAGCGATTCAAAAGCAGGTCGACCAATTATCGAAAGCGTTCAGGGAAATGGATACGAAAATCCAAGGCTTGAACTGGTCTATTGATTTGATGTAGGAAAGATGTATCGGGCATGCCCGATTTAAAATGAAAGTCGGTAGCTGCCTATCGCAAAGGTGAGTGCAAAACCCCGCCGACTGGGCAAGTCGGACTCAATGGTAGGTAGACGGGGCTATACCAATCGGTTCAAATCCGTCATGAACAATTCAAGCCCAGTATAGTAACATGTGTACAAATCGAATGTAACTGTAACGACCATGCACTAATTTGCGTAGGCAGTGAGGGTGGGAACGGGGTCCCTTTATGGGAAAAGAGGGCATCTATGCTTAAAAGCGTAGGTGCTTTTTTTGTTTTTCAGGAAAACATGTCGTTTAAAAAGATATCGGTCATTTCCCGAAAGTTATCGATCATTTCCCGGCTATTATCGATCATTTCCCAACATATATCGATCATTTCCCAACATATATCGATCATTTCCCGCCTTATATCGATCAATTCAACGGATATATTGTTATTTTGTGACCTTTGACTCATCCGTCGTATCGAGAAAAAACGCCCCGACACCAGTTAAAAGATGTCGAGACGTTTTATTGAATCTTTCCTTATTCCACTTCCGCAAACCATAACTCATAATATGATGCTAACGTATTCTCTAAATCCACTATGAGCGATTCTTGCTCAACAGCTGGTTGCTCTTTCAACGAAGCGATTTTTGCTTCCAATGTCGCGATTTCCGTTTCAACATCCAAAGGCTTTGCCATCACAGGTTTCTTTTTTACGGTAGGTGTCGGTTTCGCTTCTTCTACCGTTCCAATTTCCCGGAATTTAGCTCGCGCCCAATCGAACGGCCCTTCAAAAGTTGTGAGGCTGCCGTCTTCCAGCCAGGCTGTGCGAGGAAATAATTTATTCAAAAAGTAACGGTCATGGGAAACAGCTAAGATTGTACCCGGGAAGTCTTCGAGCGCTTCCTCCAGTACTTCCCGTGATTCGATATCCAGATGGTTTGTCGGCTCATCCAGCAAAAGGAAGTTGATGTCCTGATGCATCAGCTGGGCTAGCCGCAATCGCATCCGTTCGCCGCCGCTCAAATCCGCAATCCGCTTGAAGACATCTGGGCCGTAAAACATGAACTTTGCGAGAATATGCCTTGCATCGCCCTCTGTCACACTCACACCTTCACGGAACACATCGAGCAATCGAGCTTTAGGATCGCCAATTTCAAAGTGTTGGGAAAGACTTCCCACTTTCACATTGCTTCCTAACTTACTCAAACCATCATCTACCGGCAATTCTCCTAAAAGCACCTTCAAAATAGTCGACTTTCCGCTACCGTTGCGCCCGACGATCACCATCCGATCTTTCCAATAAACATGGAGATTCGCTTCTCTTAGTAACTCCTGTTCACCGAAAGACTTCGATACAGCTTTCATGACGACAACTTCTTTCCCGCTTCGGGGTGCAGCATCGAAAGCTAAAGCCATTTTTTTTGGATCAATCAACGGCTTCCGAACTTTTTCCATTCGTTCAAGTGCCCGTTCCATATTGCGAGCTTGCCGATGAAGGCCTGCATTCGGGGGATTCGCTTCATTCGCCCATATGCGCAATCGTTTAATCGCTTCCTTCATTTTTCGAATCTTTTTCTGCTGTTCCTCATATTCCTGGAACTCCCGCATGAGTCGCTGCTCTTTCTCGATGACGAAATGGGAGTAATCACCATGATAAAGTTGAATCTCACCATTTTCCAAATCAGCAATTTTCGTGACGACGCAGTCAAGAAAATACCGGTCATGGGAAACAATCACAACCGTTCCCGCATATTCCTTTAGAAATTCCTCAAGCCATTCCACAGCAAAAAGGTCGAGATGATTCGTCGGCTCATCGAGCAGCAACAAATCTGGCTTCGTCAATAAAAGCCGACCAAGCATAATCTTTGTCTGCTCACCGCCGCTCAGTTGATCGAATGATCGTCCGACAAACGGCTTTAATTGCAATCCGGTTATAACTCGGTCAATTTCTGAATCCATCGCATAGCCATCGCGACTTGCGAACGTTTCCTGCAAATCACCGTACCGTTTAAGAAGCTTCTCCATTTCGTCAGGATCAGCGCTCGCCATTTTAATCTCTATCTTGGCCAGTTGTGCTTGCATTTCCGTTAAATCTTCAAAAGCGCTGTAAAGGACATCCATCCCTGTCGTCGTTTTTGCGAGTGTAGGGATTTGCGCCAAATATCCAATAGTCACACCTTTTTTGTAATGAATCAGACCGCTGTCAGGAGATTCAACCCCGGCGAGCAGTTTGAATAGAGTTGTCTTGCCGCTTCCATTACGTCCGACAACGCCTAAACGTTCACCTGTTTTGACTGCTAATGAAAGATTTTCAAAAATGCTATTTCCACCTAGCATTTTACTAATATTTTGTACTGTACATATCATCTGTTTTCGCTTCCTTTCGTTTTGCACACGAAATTCGGCAACAAAAAAAGACCGCAGTTAAGCGATCTTCCCCTAACTAATTGTAAGGAATGAAGTGCCGAACAGCTGTGTGATTACTGAAATTGTCTAAAAAAGGGCATAGCTATCCCGTTGTGTACAATTTCATGCGTAATCGCACATGAAGTGGATAAATATTCCAATAGGCTTTCACGTGCATACACAGTGTCCAACATTCCATCCTCACCTCCGTCCAATAATAGTAAGAATAGTTTACCACGACTATTCATTTGAAGCAATCAGTTTAATTTAAGCCATTTCTTTTGTCGGTCCCATGACGCCAGGTACTGCGAGTCCAGCTTGGCGCAGGAGCACTGTCATTTGCCCACGATGATGGGTTTGGTGGTCGATCAATGTACGCAAAAGTTTGCCGCGTACTATTTCGGTTCCGAATGCGGGAACTTTTTCAGTTAGTGATTCATCTGTTAACTTCGCAGTTTCTGTTTGAAAGGAATCCATCACTTTTTCATATGCTTTGACGATGTCTTCAACATTTGTCGGTACTGGTTCCGTGTGGGCAGGTACTTCGATTTTCATGCCAGTAAAGCCGCCGAATAGGCCTGCTGCGCCAACTAAATGCCATGCCAACCAGCCAAGGGAATTATGTCCCTCCACGATTGCCTGATCCAATTTGTCATCTGTGATCGCTTTAATGACATTCAATGTTCCTGCGGATGACGCGTTCCACTCTTCGATAAAATCTTCAACTTTACGATACATGTGAATCACTCCTTTGTTCTTCTCTATTAAGTATACCGAATAGGGTGTAGAGTGTCCTTGTAAAGCTCTTCAAGTTATTCGATAACAGATTTCCGATATACGATAGGCGTAAACCTCTTCCATTCTTCAACTAATTCTCCCCAGTCTACAATCTTCCATGGATTGAAGAAGGTCTGTCCGTTTTTATTAAAAAATAGCGTATTTTCAATACAATAGGCAGCATGTTGAATGATTTCTTTCTCATCAACCCATACGACGACATCTCCGCATGTGAATCGGTCATCCGTTTTCGAGAAAGCTGCATTCTTTAAACCGAGCGCAAATGTGTCGCCATGAACCCATTCATGGGTAATCCATTCATCCATGTCTGGAGAAGAACTGATGGCAAATAGCGCAGCCGCAAGACAGTTTGCCCCGGGTTCGGTAGAAAATGTATTTGCGTATCCCGACAAGTGGGCAGGGGTTGACGCGGGTACTTGAATAGATGTCCATTCATCGTAAAGCTGCGCCGTTCTGCAAATGATTTCTTCTTTGACGAAAGTCGGCAGTTCCATCCACATTGCTCTTTGCAGAATCCCAATCTGCTCACCATGTACTTCGATTATATAATCCTTCGGGAATAAATGATCGTCAGTCAGTATCGCAAGTGGTCCTGTCAACCCTCTTCCTAACTCATATTGAAGCTTAAAGAGAGCTTCTTGCCTCTCATTTGGCAATGAGGAGATCCAATCGGGATGGGCCACAATGACAAATTCAACATCCTTGGAGATATTCCAATACATATAACTGTTCACCATTTGGATGCCTGTATAGGAGGCATGTTTGAAAAACTCCTGTTTCGGAAAAAGCAAAGTACCTTCTAGATTGTCTTGATAAAGCGATAAATCGGTTTCCCTTATGAAAAATAAATCCTTTTCAGGTACGTAATTTTCAATCCAACTATCCAGTTGTTTTTCGGTCGGACGAATCATGATTTTCATATTGATCACCTTTTCTGTTTAATGAACTTTCTTACAATGTTAACCAAGTTGCGGTTGCAGTCAATAGCTATTTTGAAGACGGGACCTTTCATCCAATATGTATACGTAATCGTGATTGATGGGAAGCCTGTCTACAGTACATCGTACAGGAGGATTTTAGGATGAATAATCGTCAATTGAATGGGAAATTGCCAGAGCACCCGGAACCGTTTTGGAGGACGAGTGTTGAATTTCCGACATTCCAGAGTCTGAAAGAAGATTTAGAGGTGGATGTGATTATCGTCGGAGCCGGGATTACGGGCATCACCTCCGCATATTTACTCGCGAAGGAAGGTCTGAAAGTCGCCGTTATTGAGGCGGATAAGGTCTTGAACGGGACAACCGGGCATACGACAGCGAAAATTACAGCGCAGCATGATTTGATTTATGATGAATTTATTCAAAACATGGGGCGAAGTACAGCGAGATTATATTTTGAAGCGAATATGGAAGCATTGGAATTCATCAGGAAAACAGTGGAGGAACAAGGGATTGATTGTGATTTCACAACGGTAGATGCATATATGTACGCAACGAGTGATAAGTACGCCGAAAAGATTAAGAAGGAAGCGGATGCGTATAAAAGACTGCAGATAAATGGCGGATTGATTGATGGCATCCCTTTTGATATTGATGTGAAAAACGTACTTGTCATGAAGGATCAGGCACAGTTTCATGTGACAAAATATTTAGTGCATCTGATTGATTTATTTATAAAAAGGGGCGGGCAGATTTTCGAGGATACAGTGGCGGTCAATATTGAAACGGGCGAACAGCCGGTTGTTCTGACGCGGGATGAGAATCGGATATCGGCTAAGCATGTTTTGGTTTGCACACACTTTCCGTTTTACGAAGGAACAGGGCTTTATTCCACAAGGATGTACGCGGATCGTTCGTACGCTCTTGCGGTTAAATCCAAAAAGAAGTTCCCTTCCGGCATTTTCATCAGCGCTGACGAGCCGACCCGCTCTTTCCGTTCAATTCAGGAAAATGGGGAAGAATTGGTTCTCATCGTCGGCGAAAATCATAAAACGGGTCAAAGCCCAGTGGAGACGATGGAGCATTATAAGGCGCTTGAGACATTCGGAGAAGAGGTTTTCGGTCTTGAAGAAATCAAGCAACGATGGTCTGCACAGGATTTGGTTACGCTCGATAAACTCCCTTATATCGGAGAGATAACGACTGGAAATCCGAATATCCTCATTGCTACGGGCTTTCGGAAATGGGGGATGTCGAATGGAACTGCTGCAGCATTGCTTTTCAGAGATAAGGTTACAGGAAAACAAAATAGGTTTGAAAAATTGTTTACACCATCCAGATTCTATGCGCATCCGAGCTTGAAGAATTTCCTAGTCCAAAATGCGAATGTCGTTGGGCAATTAATCAAGGGCAAGCTAGATTCGCCGAATAGGAAGCCGGAAGATTTAGCGAAGGGGGAAGGCGCAGTGATCACGCTTGATGGGCATCGGAAAGGGGCTTATCGGGATGATGATGGGAAGATCCATATCGTGGATACGACGTGCACCCATGTCGGTTGTGAAGTCGCATGGAACAACGGTGACAAAACATGGGACTGCCCCTGCCACGGCTCGAGATTTACATTTACGGGCGAAGTGATTGAGGGACCTGCGGAAAAACCGTTGCAGAAGTACGATTATACGATGATGGATAATTTGACCTCGGAGGATTCGGGGTATTAATTAAACTAAGCGAAAGCATCCAAATGATTGGGTGCTTTTTTCATTGAAGGGATTTCTTCTTAGAAAATCGAATAAGTACGAATGATGATTGTAGGAGGGAGCGGTTTGACGTTTGAGGAATTGGTGGACGAAACAGGTTGCATGATTTCATTTGAACAAGTAAGTATGCCAAGCGGCGAAGGGATCAACTTGCAAATCCTTGTGAATAAAGCGGAAGAAGGTTGGCATTTACGCGTTCAGCCTCAACCAGATATAGAGGTCAAGACGTATCAGATTGACTTTCCGTATTATGTTACTTTTTTGACGGCTGTGGATGATCATACACGGTGGAATGACCGGGAGAGATTCAGGGGTAATGCATTTCGTATTTATGAGCAAACGCCCTTCTTGGAGTATTTGAAGAATGACTTTTTGTCATCAACTAATTTCATAGGGAAAGAACTGACTTTATATGGATTGGCGTGCATAGATCACATTGTCTATATTGCTTCTTATGTTGAGCCGATTGTGAAGGAAATCAGTTTAGAAAACGAAGGGAAGTTAATGAAAATGGATACAACAATCAAAACAAAAATGAAAATCAATAAGCCGGCAAGTGAAGTGTTTGAGGCGATTGTCAACCCTGAGAAAATGGGTGGGTATTGGTTTTCTTCCGGCACGGGCAGAGTTGAGCAAGGGGAGCTGATTACTTGGAGGTATGAGGAATACGGAGCCGAAGGAAGTATCAATGTCTTGAAGGTGAAGGAGAACGAGGAAATTGTTTTCTCTTGGGGCGATACGACGGTTACGATGATCTTTCTAGAAGCAGAAGGAAATACGATCATTGAAGTGACTGAGTCAGGAATCAAAGCGGATGACCCGGATATGATTGCTAAAATGCTAGGACAAAAAGAAGGTTGGGTGTATATGCTTACGTGTCTGAAAGGGTACGTGGAAAACGGCATAACGACATTGAGGGCTTCGTTGGTTCATTAAAAGGAGACGGGGTGAAAAACGAAAAGCTCGAAAACACCCCGGGTTGCAGACAAGCTCATCGTCCGCAATCCGGGGCTTTTTCAACAGATTAAGTTACCAAAACGGAATTAAAGCAAACGTTGCAATGGCGCCTAATGCAATGCCGAAAGCAAATGCAATACCACGGCCTCTTCCACCAAATCCATAACCGTATCCAAATCCATATCCAAATCCGCCCAAGTTCCTTTGCCGGCCGAATGGCTGTATATAGACCCTATTATTCCTTACACCTTGAATGATGCCTCTATGGGTTCGTCCATCCCGAGTTCCGATGACGACAGATCGCCCGATATGCCGACTACAGAGGGCATGATAATGTTGAACTGACATCGTGTTTGTCACCCCATTTCGATTGAACATACAACATCATATGTGGAAAATGGTGTTTCATAATGGACAAACATACTAAGGGTTTTTTGAAAACTTGGTGCAAGTGCAATGGAAAACTAGGGGAATGCCCGGGGCAGGTATGATTTTATGACATAGAATGAAAGCATCAGGTTCTTTGGAGGTGTGGAAGAATGTCGAATGAGGTTGGTGGTGCAGGTGTAGGCTACGGTGGCGGATATACGTTGATCGTAGTTTTGTTTATTCTTTTGATTATTGTTGGGGCATCCTATTGGGGTGGAGGATTCAACTACTGATAGGCTTTGCTTACTGGAGCGAAACGGTGTATTTTAATATAAATGGAAAAAGGGCGCAAACATTTGCGCCCTTTTTCCATTTATTCCAGTTGGGCGATTAGAGCTGATGGTAAATCTAGCAAATCCTTTGAATGTATATCTTTGTTCTTGACATACATCTTCACTAAATAATATCCAACACAGTAGCCAGCCATTTTAGGATATTTGCCAAATCCGTACAATACGTCATGATGGGTTTTGGTCTTTTTTAAATGATCCTTTTTGGGATAGACCAATTCCTTCCACATGTTCGCGAGTTGCTGATTGGAATAGAGCGAAAGCCAACTGCCGTTATTATCCTCGCCCATCCGCTCGTAAACCGCCCACTCGGCTAGCCCTTCCAAGATAATCGAATCCAGCAATACGTACGCGTCTTCCGGTTTCTCGTATTTCGATAAGCGGCATACATGATTGTATTCATGGGTCAATATCGCTTTCATTTCACGTTCTGTGTTTTGGGGTGAGATAAATAAAAATAATTTATCTTTATATGCGAGTCCCGATTTTCCATTAAAGTCGCGGATAAGCAATTCGTTTCCTGGATCCGATGGGAAGATGAAGATTGGAATATTGGGGCCGTTCCAAGCTTGTTGCAATTGTTCAAATTCATGTTGCACGATTCCCCATACATTATTTTCCTGAAGCTTTCGTATAAGGCGAATGCCGTCCTTCGCGGAGCCATACATACCAAACGATTGTAAGTAGTGATAAATATCCCTAACAGAAGCGCTAGGGAAATAGGCGGTCAGTTGCTTGCATATTCGAATTGGATCGCCTTCCGCCGTTAATACCCATTCATTCGTGCTAATTACACTCAACATCCATCCTCCTCTGAACTATCATATGCAAGGATGTAGAAGTTGAATGAAATGTTTCGTTAAACGGTTCATCCATTCAGGATCGATCTGACGATATGGATCGAATCCCATTCCCCGAACGAAAAAAGGGTAATGGGGTATTTCTTTTGGAAGAGCTCGGAGTGGATTTCTTTTTCCGTGTATCCTTTCTTGTGAAGGGAATATGTTTTTTCCTGCAGCTCTTGTAAGTAATTAAGTTTATTACCGAGTGTTTTGCGACCATTTTTCACATAGCCTGCATGGCAGCAGAATAGCTCGCCGAAATCATAAGTCAGCGTCTTTTCAAGGGAATCGATAATTACTGGGATACTCTCTTCACGCAAGATGACTTTCGTGCGCGGGTGTACATATAAGTCGCCTGAAAATAATTGCCCTGTTTCGCGATTCAAAAAAGCTAAATGATCTTTTGCGTGCCCCGGAGTCTCGATGACATCCCAAGTGGCGCTTCTTGATTCAAATGTCTTTCCGATCGGCTCCGCGTGAAAGGGGCGTCTTTTTCCCCAGAATAACCGACGGTACAGCGGATAATCCGCTTTTTGTTTACATTCTTCTATTGTCATTTCATTCATGAATAAAGGCAATCCGTACGCTTGTTGCAAGTATGCTGCCCCTCCAGTATGGTCTTCATGGAAATGGGTGATGACGGCTTTATCTACGTCAGCTTGGGCGAAAAATGGTTTGAACTCATTCAGCAATGATTGGGAACCCGTGTCAATCAACACCCCGTCCGTCTCAAAGCAATGGACGTTCAACTTTACACTTTGCATCGACACTCGTCCATTGATGAATCGGACATCGCCGGTTTCTCCGATGCTCGTACTCTTCTTTAAAAACATCTTCTTCACCCCTCTCATTCTCTTCCGCTAATTATTAGAATAACATAAAATGAATGAGTATTCATTTAGGATAACTGGCACCAGCATTGCAATACGAGGTACCACGTGATACGATGTCTATGAAGAGGTGATTGACGTGGATCAAGAGATGATGAAGGGGAGTATTGATTTAATATTGCTGTCGTTGATAGCGCAGCGGGATCTGTATGGGTATGAAATTGTGAAAGTGTTGAAAGAAATCAGTGAGGATACGTATGAAATGGGGGAAGGGACCTTATATGCCGCATTGAAGCGCCTCGAGAAAAAGCAATGGGTTGTATCTTATTGGCAAGAAGTCGAGGGAGGCAGAAGGAAGTATTATCGACTGACGGATGAAGGCGGAGCGGCTTTACAGAGCAAGCAGGAAAATTGGAAGTGGATGAACACGCTTGTACGTAAAAGCTCGGAAGGCCTGACATGAAGATGCAACCCGCTTTCCAACGTTTCGTCAATGGAATCGTCCGCCAGACGGATTGCAATCAAGAGGAGCGGGTAGACCTATATGATGAACTGCTCTCTCATTTGGAATGTGCATTCATAGATTACAAGAAACAAGGATATTCAGAAGAGGAGGCTATTCGAACCGCGATGTCAAACTTCGGAACTGAACAGGAAATCGGCAAACAGCTTCAAGAAGCGATGTATCCGTACCGGAAAGGAATGATGTTGGCGCTTTCGATTGTATCATTGCTATTCGCCTATAGTGTGTATGCATGCCAGTTATTCATAATGGGAGACGCACATATCCCGTGGCTTATTCTTGCAGTCTTGATTAGCACAGCCATCCTTTTCGTGACAGTGCGTCCCGTCACTTCATTGAACCGGCGTTTGTGGATGAACAGCTTATTGCTCGTGCATCTAGTTGTCTTTTTCTATGGATTGTTACTTGCAACCGATTTACTTCGCCCGTACTCCACGGGATTAACAATCATCGCATTGATACTTATTGTACTGTCCATCATTCTTGTGTACCGGACGACAATTTATGATTTCCCTTCGGAGCGGCAACTTTTACGTAAAGATGCTAAACGCCTGCATTTTATTAATATAACGACCGGGATTTTTATTGTTTTCGTGACGCTTTTCTTTTTGTGGGCATTTCTTTGGTTCGCACCGGCGGGATCTCCTGTATTTTTAATTCTCTTAATCCCGATCGGTAGTTGGATTTTGTCGTACACGCTGCAAATGGTTTTATTGGCAAAGCAAAAGAAAACATGGGCATATGCCATTGTCTTCTTACAAACGGCAATAATTATGGCGGCCATCGCGTTCTGGTTCATTAATATATTTTAGATGGAGGGAAGGGTTATGAATAAAACATTCGGTATGCTCTTCGGTTTAATTGGAACGATAACTGCAGCGTTTATCGTGCTCGGTCTCGTGTTTGATAAATCCGAAAACGAAAAGCAGCAAGGCCTGACCGATAACTATGATGTGTCGATTGACGGTAGAATCGCGTATGTCAAATATGACAAAGGGAAAGCCGGCATTTATTTGACAAATGGGGCTGGAGAGCCGATTGTCCAGCTGCCAGTAGAACAAACGATTTTGGATATCAATTTTTCAAAAGACGGCAAAACGCTCGCTTATGTTGTGTCTGACAAAGAGATGGATGCGGAAAGCGGGAGCGCCGTGCATCTAGTTAATATAGAAACTCTTGAGGATCAAACTGCGTTCTCATCAAAGTCCATCATTACGGAACTTGCTTTTGATCCGAAAGATCCTGATCAGTTGTTTTATTTACAAGCTGGCGTGTTTACGAATTATTCACCGATTACAGGTCCGCGCCCACATGATTTTGACGTTCATAGCTACGACCTGGCGGAAAAGAAGCATACCCAATATACTGAGTTAAAGAAGTACAGCATGCGATCGCTGCAAGTATCTGCATCCGACGAAACCGTGTTTGTCCAAATGGATGATGATGAAAATGCACAAACAGCCGACGACATTTTTGAATCGAGGCAACGGATTTTTCAAATACCGCTTGACGCGCCGGATGAAAAGTCAATTATTAGCAATCCTGCCGGACAAGAAGATATCTATGACTTCCTTCTATTGCCGGAAAGGGATGAATTGATTTACCAAGCGGTTGGTGGCACGGGAGCGAACGGGGTATTTGAATACGAATTATTCAGCTTCAATTGGAAGACGTATGAAACGAAACAGTTGACCAACTTAAAAGAATACACAGCCAAGCCCATTCTCAGCCCTGACAATAAAATCTATTTCCTGCTCGACCGCGAATTCGCAGGGCGGCAACCCGACTACCACATCTACCAAATGAACGTAGACGGAACAGACATAAAAGAAATTAAATGGTGACAGGCACCCGAACAGTTCTGAATTGTTCCGGTGCCTGTCACCGTTTTTTTGTATAAAACGGCCGAGTTGTCGAATAACTAATGCAAGACGTAAGGTTCATGCTAATTCGTTGTGTGTGCTAGATGAATTCGAACGTTATATAATGGGTTGCGCTTTGTTTATAAAAGGCTTTACGGGGAAGTTAAAGTCTACACATAACAATATTTAAGGCATCTAGGGAGGAGTCATCATCTTGCAATTCATCATATTTATTGTGGCGCTGCTTGTTATTTTTATCCTCGCGTACATAGTAAGCAACGGCAAAAAGAAGATAAAAGCGAAACCGGTTATCACAATGGTCGTCCTGCAACTCATCTTTGCTTTCCTTCTTTTAAATACCGAATTCGGGCTCATCATTATCCGAGGGATATCCAGCGTATTCGATCATCTTTTAGCCTTTGCAGCAGAAGGAATCAATTTTGTGTTCGGCGGAATGGCGAATGAAGGGACGAGCCCCTTCTTCATGAACGTACTGCTGCCGATCGTATTTGTATCCGCCCTGATCGGAATTGCGCAGTACATCAAACTCCTGCCACTCATCATCCGATTCCTCGGCTTGCTGTTAAGCAGGATCAACGGACTTGGAAAACTGGAGTCATTCAACGGGGTCGCCTCCGCTGTGTTTGGTCAATCCGAAGTGTTTATTTCTGTGAAAAAACAGCTGCCGCACATACCAGACCACCGATTATACACGATGTGCACATCCGCCATGTCCACCGTTTCGGCCTCTATCTTGGGAGCGTACATGACGATGATTGATCCGAAGTATGTCGTTACTGCTCTCGTCTTAAACCTATTTGGCGGGTTCATCATCGCCAACATCATCAACCCATACGAAGTCACGCCAGAAGAAGACATCATTGAGACCTTTGGAGAAAGAAAGCAGTCCTTCTTTGAAATGCTAGGAGAGTATATCCTTGACGGCTTCAAAGTCGCAATCATCGTCGGCGCCATGCTTATCGGATTCGTTGCATTAATCGGTATGGTGAACGGCATCTTTGAATCTGCATTCGGCATCACCTTCCAAGTCGCCCTTGGATACGTATTTGCACCACTGGCCTTTCTCGTCGGTATCCCAGCGTCTGAAGTCGTCCAAGCTGGAACAATCATGGCAACAAAACTGCTGACGAATGAATTTGTTGCGATGATCGATTTGGGCAACATCGCCTCTTCCGTTTCAGAAAGAACAGTCGGCATCATTTCGGTGTTCCTCGTCTCCTTCGCCAACTTCTCATCCATTGGAATTATCTCCGGCGCGGTGAAAGGATTGCATGAAGAAAAAGGGAACCTCGTCGCAAAATTCGGTATCAAACTGCTGTACGGCGCAACATTGGTCAGCCTACTGACAGCAGCCATTACAGGGATCATGTTAGGGTAAACTAAGCCAGGCATCATAATGATGTCGGGCTTTTTAATTGGCTATCGCGAAACCGAAACGATATCATAAAAGGGAATGGGCAAACCTTTTTGGTGGAATCGCGACGTACCGTACACACGGAGTCCATCCTATCTGTCCACAAAACCAAACACATTAAAATGGGGAGTGAGCAATAATGATCAATCCTTCAGCAAAGAAATTCAACGGCATTCCGTTATCGATTCTTGACCTCGCGCTGATCAATGAGGGAAGTGATGTGGGTCAATCGTTCAAAAATAGTGTGGATCTAGCCCAACATGCAGAAAAGTGGGGGTTTAACCGCTTTTGGCTTGCAGAGCATCATAATATGCAAGGCGTCGCCAGTTCCGCGACGTCCGTCATTATCGGCCATGTGGCGGGCGCGACTGAAACAATCCGTGTAGGCTCAGGCGGCGTCATGCTTCCGAATCATGCGCCCCTCGTCATCGCAGAGCAATTCGGTACTCTTGAAGCGATGTATCCGGGAAGGATCGACCTAGGACTCGGCCGGGCTCCCGGAAGCGACCAAGCGACGGCTTATGCACTGCGCCGAACACTTCATAGCAGTGGCAATGAGTTCCCTGAACAGTTGGCGGAGCTGCGACAATACTTCAAATACGATCCATCCGCCCGCGTCCGTGCCATCCCGGGCGAAGGCCAGGACATTCCGATCTGGCTGCTCGGCTCAAGCGACTTCAGTGCGCGGCTTTCCGCGGATCTGGGACTTCCATTTTCATTTGCAAGTCATTTTGCACCTACGTATTTAATGCCCGCTCTGCAGCTGTACCATCGGCTTTTCCGTCCGTCGAAAACGTTGCAAGAGCCATACGTCATGCTGGGCGTCAATATTATCGCTGCGGATACTGACGAAGAAGCACATCGATTGGCGACTTCTTATCAGCAGCAATTCTTGAACATACGAAGAGGCGTTACAGGGAAATTCAAGCCGCCGGTCGATGATCCGGATACCTTCTTCTCAGAATTTGAAAAGACGGCCATCGATGAACTTTTGGAATGGCCTTCCACCATTGTCGGCAACCCTGAAACGGTCAAACAGAAATTGGACGAATTCATTCAAGCAACAAAAGCGAATGAATTAATCATCAGCTCAGGAATCTATGATCATGAAGACCGTCTGCGTTCCTATGAAATTGTCGCAGACATGATGAAGTGAGTTGAGATTATCTATTGAATACTGATTTTTATCGATTGTATTTTCATTTTTATCGATTAAATATCATAGGATATCTATCGAATCCGTAAATATATCACCATTTCAGGACTTTTGACTCACGTCTAAAAAAGCCGAGAACCGATAACTCTATCGGATCTCGGCTTTTCCCTATGCTTTATCCAACCCGCGCTTTTTCTCATGCTGATCAATCAACCTTGTCCCGACTAAATCGCCGGTCACGTTCAAAGCGGTTGCGCCCATCCCGACGAGGGCGTCGATTGCTGTCAAAAGCGCAACGGCTTCCATCGGCAATCCTAGCTGCACAAAGACGGTCGCAATCATGACAATTCCTGCTCCTGGAACGCCAGCTGTCCCGATTGAGGCAAGTGTTCCGATCAAAACAACCATCAGCATGTCCGCCACACTAAGAGGAGTTCCGACGATATTTGCAGCAAACACTGCTGAAACCGCAATCCGTATGGCAGCGCCGTCCATATTAATCGTCGAGCCGAGTGGCAAACTGAAGCCATATAGGCTTTTTGATATCCCCATGTTTTTGGCTGCAGTCAAAGTAAGAGGCAACGTCCCTGTGCTGCTTTGCGTAACAAACGCCGTAATCATTGGCGTCCGGGCATGTTTGAAAAAATGGCCTGGGTTTATTTTGAAAAGAAGCAGAAGAATGCTGTATAGGAAAATCTGTACAATTAATGCAATATAAAAGACCCCAATCATGCCGCCAAGTGAAATAAGCGTATCAATTCCTTGGCTTCCCACTGTTTTTGCCATGATTGCAAATATACCGATCGGCACATATTGAAGAATTGCTTTCAGTATAACTAAAGAGGCTTCATTCAACGCAGTAACTGTCTGCAGCAGGGAATCTCCAAGTACGCCATGGCTTTCGGAAGAACGCATGGCAGATATGGCAATGCCGAATACAAGCGCTGTGAAGATGATGCCGAGCAAGTTCATCTCTGTGAAAGCCGTAATGATATTAGAAGGCACGATATTCAGCAGTACATTGACGATGCCGGGATTCTCCGGAACATCGAACGTTTCATTGCCTGTGAGCTTCATTCCTGTGCCTGGATGGAAGATGCTTGCGACAAATAACCCGACAACAATCGCTACTGCTGAACTTAATGTGTAATAGATAAAAACTTTGCTGCCCATGCGACCAAGGTTTGTGATATTCGTTTGATTCACCCCGACGATTAATGTAAACAAAATGAGGGGGATGATCAGGAATGTCAGCAATCGAAGGAGCAAATCCCCTAATGGGGCAAGCACGATGGCCTGTTCACCTAATACAAACCCTGCCAGGACACCAAGTACAAGGGCGATCGAGATTTTTAAAATTAATGAAGCATGAAGGTAGGATGTCCAAATTTTCTTCATCATGCGGTTCTCCTTCCCATAGTTAAAGGAACTAAGTAAAGTGTGTCCAAATACACGCCGGTGGAAACTAGAAGTAATCGAAAATAGATGCTTTGATGTCCTTTACCCTAAAAAGTCAAAAGGAATGTATAGAGCGGATGGCGAATAAGTATGGGAGGGAGGGATTTGCGATGTTAACTGAGCTGGAGCAAAGTGTTGAAAAGCAGAAGGAGAAGATGGAAACGCCGGTAGCGACGTTATTCAATAAGTTTGCAAAACATAGGGATGTAACGCTCGTATATGGTGACCCGATTGAAGTAGGATTGACAAAAGTTATTCCTGTAGCAAAAGTAAGGTATGGTTTTGGCGGTGGCGGTGACAATGAAGGGAACAATGGCGGCGGAGGAGGATTCCAAATCAATCCACTTGGGGTCTATGAAATCACCCCAGACAGCGTGAGATTTAAATCGACCCGCAGCAAGATGACATTAGTATTAACGCTATTGACAGGCGGTCTTTTCTGGCTGATCGGAAGAAATATGGGGACATGTAAAAAGCGTTGACATGACACCGGTTCGAAGGCTCTTTTTGCAAGGGCCTTTTTTAATTCAATTAAATCACTCTATAAATTTCAGAAATTTTACTTTTTGCGAGTTGGAAAGTATGCTAACATTCAGAATAGAGAATGCGGTTTCTTACGTATACTAATTTGTATAGGGGGAGAAAAAATGTTGAATGTTACTGAAAACAGGTTTGCGCATTATCCGCAGCAACCTCATGGGGGAAAGCTAGTTGATAAGGTTTTGACAGGCGAAGAGCGTGAAGAAGCACTCAACAAAGCAAAACAGCTTCCGGCAATTATTGTGGATCTTGAAGCGATCATTACGCTTGAAATGATTGCGACAGGCGTGTTGTCGCCGAATGAAGGTTTTATGAACGAAGTCGATTATAAATCCGTCCTCGAAAAAGGACGTCTTTCAAACGGGACAGTATGGCCGGTGCCGCTCAGCTTCGCCCCTTCAGGCAGCAGGAATAGCGAGGTCATCAAGTCACTGACCGTCGGGGATGAAGTGGCTCTAACTGACGAAGACAATGGGCCGGTGGCAATCCTGCATATTGAGGATATCTTTGATTACGATAAAGAGTATCGGGCCTCCCATTTGTTCGGCACGACGGACCGCAATCATCCGGGAGTCGATTCGATTTTCAGGCGAATGGGGAATGTGGCGTTAGGTGGACCGATTCGTTTGCTTCGTCGCGTAGATTGGGGGCCTTTTGAAAAACTGCGATTGGAGCCAAAGGATACTTGGCATGAGTTTTATGAAGTGAAAAAGTTCCGCTCTACGGCTGGGTTCATTACTGGCGCGAATCCTTTGCATCGCGGCCATGAATACATCCATAAAAACGCGTTGGAGGAAATTGACGGTTTGCTTTTGCAACCATTAGTCGAAATGGCAAAAAAGGAGTATACACGCCATGAGTTCCGAATGCTTTCGTATCGGGCCGTTCTGGATACGTATTATCCGAAGGGTCGTTCTATACTCGCTCCGCTCCGAGTGACGTATATTTTCGCAGGCCCGCGTGAAACCGTGCTGCACGCGTTAATTATGAAAAACTACGGATGCACACATGCGCTAATTGGTAGGGACCATGCCGGAATCGGCGATTATTATGATAAGTATGCGAGTCATAGCATTTTTGACCAGTTCAAACCGGAAGAGCTCGGAATCGAAGTGAGGTTGTTCCATGAAGTGTTCTATTGCACACGCTGTGATAGTCCAGCGACAGAGCAGTCCTGTCCGCATGATAGTCAATATCGGATTAACATTTCCGGCACAGGCATCCGGGAAATGCTGCGTCACGGCATCATGCCGCCGAAGGAAATCGTCCGTCCGGAATCAGCACGAATTGCGATACAAGGCGTCCAACCGAAAGGGCTTGATGAAACTGACAGCTCCATTTCGCCAGTCGGAAAGACGATTAAAAGCATGTTCCCATTTTATTTGGAGAGAACGAGGCTTGGTGGCAGAAAGCGCCCAGCACCTTTGACGGTGGAAGAGTTAACAAATTTCGATTTAGAAGCGGCGAATTTGGACGTCCGGGCAAATGCCGACCGCATCTATCGGGAGATTTTTGACGAATATAGCAGCATGGGCGATACGAATCGGAATTTGCAACCAGAATGGGTAATGGATGCGCGGGAATCGCTGCATGCCCAACAACAAATGGTCATCGACGATCTGGAGGAGAAAGTAAAGCAAGCTCCTGCGACAGCTTCAGACGAATACATGTACCAAGACAAGGAAGAGGCGGAACGGGAGCTCGACGTCGCAGAAAAAATCCTCCAGGACATCCCGAAAGCGCTACGCGACGACGGTTTCGATTATCGTACATGGAACACAATGCCATATAACCGCTACCGTTAAAAAAATTGGTGCCTGCCACCCGAACAATTCGGAATTGTTCGGGTGGCAGGCACCTTAAAATGTTTCGTACAGCAAAAATAGGTTTAAGAGGATAACAACAGCTGCGACCATCCAAGCAGCAATCGTCGTCACTTTGTGATTGACCAAACTGCCCATCAGCTTCTTGTCTGACGTGAACATAATGAGCGGAACGAGAGCGAAAGCGATACCGAATGACAAGATCACCTGGCTTAGGACAAGTGCTTCGGTCGGGTTCGTTCCTATGAATATAATGATGAGTGGCGGAATCATCGTAATGGCTCTTCGGACGTACAAATTAATACGGACATTAATAAACCCTTGCATGACGACATCCCCTGACATCGTCCCGACTGAAGAACTCGATAATCCCGCAATAAGCAAGCCGAGTGCGAATGAAATCGCCGCAAATGGACCGATCGATTGGCCAAGCTGTTGGAACGCGACGTCCAAGTCTTCAACGACTAACCCCTCTTTGAAGAATACTGCGGCGGCGATGATTAACATGCTCATATTAATAGCACCTGCGATGACCATCGCAATGACGATATCGACAAACTCGAATCGGAAAATCCGCTTTTTCTCTGCCTCATTCTTCCCAACAACCCGGTTTTGCGTTAATGAAGAATGTAAATAGATGGCATGTGGCATAACTGTCGCTCCGAGAATTCCGGCAGATAAAAGAATGCTGTCAACGCCAGCAAATTGCGGCGTGAACATGCCTGCAACGACCGATCCAACGTCCGGCTTCGCTAAAAAGGTTTGAAACGCGAAAGCCACGACTACTATGAAAACCATGCCAGCGATGACGGCTTCAAGCGTCCGATACCCTCGACGCTGCAGTTCAAGAATGACGAAAGAGCCAACTGCTGTAATCAATGCCGCTGGCAGCATCGGAATATTGAATAGCAAATAAAGGCCTAAAGCGGCACCGATGAATTCTGCTAAATCAGTAGCAATAATGACAAGCTCACTTTGTATCCATAAAAAGATGGAAACGCCTTTTGGAAATTTTTCGCGTGCCACTTCGGGTAAATTACGCCCCGTTGCAATGCCTAATTTCGCGGAAAGTGACTGAATGAGCACCGCCAACACATTGGAAAAGACGATGACCCAGAGTAAAAGATATCCGTATTGTGAACCTGCCGTTATATTTGTTGCAAAGTTGCCCGGATCAATATAGGCGACGGATGCGATAAAAGCCGGTCCAAGAAAGGGAAGGAATCTCGAAAGTCCCGTCACTTCACCGCTTAGCACTGCTTCAGCTGTTACTTTCTTTTTAAGCTTATCTTTATTCTTCATTACAAGTGACGCCCCCTTTCACCCTCCTTATGTACACTTTCTCACATCTGGCTAAATGTAAACATCGCCACATGAAAAAGAATCATAATTGTTCCGAAGGGCTCATTCTTTTTTCAAAGGGCTCATTTATTCCAAGAACGGCTCATTCTTTTGTACAACGGCTCGTTCATTCTTTCGCGGCTCATTCTTTCGCGCAACGGCTCGTTTATTCCGAGAACGGCTCATTCTTTTGCACAACGGCTCATTTATTCCGAGAACGGCTCATTCTTGCCAAACCTCATTAAATATCAACCGATTTTTCCTGTACAAGCTTTGCCTTGTTTCTTCCCATAGAAAGGGAAATGACCGCGCAGAGGAAGCCAATGACGACAACCGCTCCGCCGACGGTCGCCGTGCTGTTGACCGAATCGGTATGGCTCAAGACGGCCCCACCAATCGCGGAGCCTATTGCAATCCCAACTTGCAAAGCGGAGTTATTGAAGCTTTGGTGGATGTCAGACGAAACAGGGTCCGTTTCTATAATATAATCCTGTAAAGGCGGTGCCAAAGCCCAGCTCAATCCACCCCAAATCATCATAAAGACGATGAAAAATGGGAAAGAGAATGTGGTGTAGGGCAGCACGAATAAGGAAATCGCAAAGGTGCCAAGTACGACCAATATGCTTTTCCGCGAACCAATCCAACTCGCAAGTCCGCCACCGAACGCTCCGCCACTCACAGCCGCAATTCCGAACAGGAAATAACAAATGCTGATCCAGTACTGATTCAGCTGCAAATTTGTTTCTAGAAAAGGTGTAAAGTAGGCATACACCGTATAATGCCCCGCCAACATGAACATCGTCGCAAAGTGGGCAAACACAATTTTTTTATTGCCCAGCGCTTTTAGTTGCGCAGATAACGGCTGTACTTCGCCTGTCGGGATCTTCTGAAGGAACACAGATATAAGAATGAAAGAACCGATAGAAAGTACGGCAATCCCGATAAAGACCATCCGCCAGCCAAATGCATTCGTAATGAGAATGCCTAGCGGTACTCCGAGTACGAGGGAAGAACTGATTCCCATGTAAATATAGCCTAGTGCCTTCGCCCGTTGCGGGGCTTCTACAATTCGAGCCGTAATGGTTAATGAAAGAACGATGAGTAAAGCAGCGCTCATCGAAGTGATGACGCGGGCAATCATGACGAGAGAAAAAGTCGGACTGAAAAAGGTCATGACATTCCCAAGTAAAAATATCGACATCGTAATGAGGTAAAGCTTTTTCCTCTCAATTTTTGCAGTGAGCGATAATAACACCGGTCCAGCGACGGCATACACAAGTGCATAAACCGTTATGAGCTGCCCTGCGGTGCCAATGGATACGTTCAAATCGTCCGCAATGACTGGTAAAATCCCGCCGACGATCAATTCAACGAGTCCGACAGTAATGGTCGAAATGGCAAGTATGAAAACCCTAAAATCCAAATGAATTCCTCCTGATGATGAATGATCTATACGATGAATCTTTTGAGCGAAATCTATTTCGGAAAATAAAAAAACTCCCGGCTACAAAGTGGATTTACCTTTGTAGTCAGGAGTTATTGGTTCCTGGTAGAGACCCTCAACCCGTATTATTGAGGTTATACATGTTAGTCGCTATGAAATTCTCGTTTTTTAAATTTAACATGGTCTTGCAGAATTAGCAAGTACCCGGGTATACTCATTTTTAAAAAGCTCACTCAATAAATGAAAAAGAATTATAAAAATATAAAGCTAAATGTTGCTCAATCGTCGTTTTGTATGATAAGATATTCCCTGTTTTTGGATGAATTTAATTGAAAAGAAGGCGATGAATAGATGGCAGCAATCGCAGCCAACGGCCCGGGAAAGAAACTGAACTTGTTTCATTTAACGTGGCCGATTTTTCTTGAGTTATTTTTGTTTATGTTAATGGGGTTGGCGGATACTTTCATGTTGAGCGCATTGTCTGACGATGCAGTTTCCGGTGTCGGGGCGGCGAACCAATATGTGCAAATCGCAATCCTCGTTCTAGAAGTAGTCGGTAACGGTGCAGCCATTGTTGTTGCACAATATCTAGGTTCGCGTCGTTTTATTGAAGCATCGAAGATATCAGCGCTTGCCGTCACTTTAAATCTTTTAGTTGGCCTCGGAATTAGTGGAGTCTTCATTCTATTCACGAGCCGTATAATGGAAACGATGAATTTGCAAGGGGACGTCCTCGCGCATGCGGAAGCGTATTTGATCATCGTCGGTGGCGGGATTTTCCTGCAAGCGATCATCAACTCGCTTGCTGCAGTTATTCGGGTACACGGGTTTACAAAACAGACGATGTTCGTTTCACTCGGCATGAATATTATCCACGTCGTCGGAAACTACGCTCTTATCTTCGGGAAGTTCGGCATGCCTGCGCTAGGCGTGCAAGGGGCTGCGATTTCATCGGTCGGCAGCCGGCTGATTGCAATGTTCGTCTTTATTTGGCTACTGTACCAGGTGCTTGAATACCGGATCGAATTCCGTTATTACATTACGTGGTCGAAGGAATACGTCAAAAAGATCTTGCATATTGGGCTGCCTTCAGCGTTCGAGCAGATTCTTTACCAATCATGTCAAATTGTCTTCCTTTACTATGTCACTTATCTTGGCACGGAGGCACTTGCGGCTAGACAGTATGCGACAAACATATCGATGTTCAGTTATTTATTCGCGCTTGCGATTGGTCTCGGAACAGCAATTATTGTAGGCAGGCTCGTCGGAAGCGGTGAAAAGGAGGAAGTATACGAGCAAGTTTGGTCCTCTTTGAAGCGGGCGCTCATCTTTACTGTCGTGTTGGTGGCGCTTGTCATGACGTTCCGGTACCCGCTCATGCGCCTTTTCACCGATAATGAGGAAATCATCCAGCTTGGGGCATCCGTCTTGCTATTATCATGCTTGCTGGAAACAGGGCGGACGTTCAACATCGTTATTATCAATTCGCTCCGGGCTTCGGGCGACGCAAAATTCCCTGTTCTAATGGGAGCACTTTCGATGGTCATGATGAGTCTCCCGCTTGGATATTTCTTCGTCTTCGTTCTTGATCTAGGGCTAGTCGGTGTTTGGCTAGCCATCGCGGCGGATGAGTGGACACGTGCGGTCATAATGATGCTCCGTTGGAAAAGCAGAGCATGGGAGCGTTACGCACTTGTTGAACCTCTTGAACAAGAAGCGGAAGCGAAACCAGAAGTTGTTTGAATGAAGCATTGGGGTACCTGCCACCCGAACAATTCAGAATTATACGGGGGCAGGCACCAAAAACGGAGGGGTTATCGTGTACGATCCGACGGTATTTGAAAATCTTAAGGTTGCATTTGAAAATCAATTGTATGACTTGGATACGATTGAGGGAGAAATTACGATGCTGGGCCGATCCGACGTGATGGATTTCGCCATTTTATCAAGAAAGCTTGCAATTCGTTTTGAGCTTGTCGAGCATCAGGCAGTCACTGCTGAAATCATACTGGAAGCATCTTTAACGGATTTAGCGGATGAACTATTAGAAAATCCAGGGAAGAATCCTAGTTGTTCGTTGACACTGCGCTTTCACAAGCGAGTTCAAGATGTAGCTGAGCAATGCCAACGTATCGATGAAGCGCTGAACGAAATTTGGGAAAATGAGGCCGAGATCGCTCAAACTTTGCATTTCACATACGGGGAAGCAGCATCCAGTTACTTGGATGTCATTGAAGTAAGATTCAAGAAGATAAATGAAGACAATATGCGGGAGATTCCGGATTTCCTTCAGAGTGTTCTAATTGCATTAGGCGTCTTAAATGGCATTTGAAAATGAAAAACTTTGAGGTATCTCTATCCCGAATTGTGAAATCCCTATATAATAAAAGGCAGATGCATAATAGGCCTAGTTGATGACTTTTGTAAACGTTTATGCGTGGGTCAATGGTTTTTATTCTATATTTTGCGAAGGAAAAGGTGCACATCATATGAGTTTATTGACAGTAACTAATTTAAGTCACGGCTTTGGGGATCGGGCGATTTTCGATGAAGTGTCGTTCCGTTTATTGCAAGGGGAGCATATCGGGCTCATCGGTGCGAACGGGGAAGGGAAATCGACGTTCATGAATATCATCACCAGGAAGCTTGAGCCTGATGCCGGGACGGTCGCTTGGGCGAAGCGGGTGCGGGTCGGTTATTTGGATCAGCATGTTGTATTGCAGCAAGGGTTGAGCATCCGTGATGTGCTACGGACGGCATTTCAATATTTGTATGATTTAGAAGCAGAAATGAATGCGCTTTTCGCGAAAATGGGTGAAGTGGACGCGGATGAGCTTGAGAAGCTGCTTGAGGAAACAGGGCAAATGCAAGATGAGCTGACGAATAATGATTTTTATATCATTGATTCGAAAATCGATGAAGTGGCAAACGGACTCGGATTGGATGAGTTTGGTCTGGAGCGTGACGTCCATGATCTAAGTGGAGGGCAGCGGACGAAAGTATTGCTCGCCAAGCTGTTGCTCGAGAAGCCGGATATCTTGCTTCTAGACGAGCCAACAAACTACTTGGATGTTGAGCATATCGAGTGGCTGCGCAATTATTTGCAGAACTATGAGAATGCGTTCATCCTCATTTCACATGATATTCCATTCCTGAATAGCGTCATTAATTTGATCTACCATATGGAAAACCAGCAAATCACGCGTTACGCGGGCGATTATGATGAGTTTTTACGTGTACATGAGATGAAAAAGCAACAAGTAGAAGCGGCGTTCAAGAAACAGCAGAAAGAGATCGCTAACCTGAAGGACTTTGTTGCGCGCAATAAAGCGAATGCTGCGACGAGCCGGATGGCGATGTCCCGCCAGAAGAAACTCGACAAGATGGAAGTTATAGAGTTGGATGCGGAAAAGCCGAAGCCGCAATTTGATTTTAAGCTTGCACGTACGCCGGGCCGTTATTTATTCCGGGCGGAAGGCCTCGTCATCGGGTATGATGAGCCGTTGTCCAAAGAACTCGACTTGACGATGGAGCGCGGGCAGAAGATTGCGCTTTCTGGAGCGAATGGAATCGGGAAGACGACGCTTTTACGAAGTATCCTTGGTGAAATTCCGTCTCTTGCAGGGTCAGTTGAACTTGGCGACCATCTTGAAATCGGTTATTTCGAGCAGGAGATGAAGACGGAAAATAACCGCACTTGCTTGGAAGAGGTGTGGGATGAATTCCCGCATTTCACGCAGTATGAAGTACGTGCCGCTTTAGCGCGATGCGGGTTGACGACGAAGCATATCGAGAGCAAGGTGAAGGTGCTTAGTGGGGGAGAACGGGCGAAAGTACGCCTATGCAAGCTCATTAACCGTGAAACGAATTTGCTCGTACTCGATGAACCGACGAACCATCTCGATGTCGATGCGAAGGCCGAACTGAAGCGTGCCTTGAAGGAATACAAAGGCAGCGTTCTCCTTATTTCCCACGAGCCTGATTTCTATGAAGGCGTAGTGACGGATATATGGAACGGGGAAAACTGGACGACCAAGATGTTCTAATAATTTCGCCACCTGAACAAATCAAAATTGTTCAGGTGGCGTTTTTCTTAGATGTATCCGTTGATACGCGACTTATCTTCTTCACTTATCTCCTCACGTAAATCTGCGATACTTTCTCTTCGACGGATATTTTTCTCCATTATGGAGTCCAGCTCTTTACCCTCTGCATTTTTAGCAGCTTCATTCGCCGCTTCCATATTGCTGATCGTTTTCTTCAACCGATCGACATTATCTGCAGAATCATTTGGTAATGGTCTTGGCATGATTATTCCTCCTTCTGTATTCAATGAAATAGTCTCTCCAACAGAAGAATTAATATGTATAAGCTTGCAATCTCGCTAACTTGAAAACTCTCATATATAATACCCTTATTGGTATAAAGAACGGGGGCAATGTTAATGGAGGTGGAGCAAGTTGTTCTTTCACCGGAAGCACAACGGAAACTGTATAAGCGATCATTGTTTGTCGTCGTTATGTCTCAGATTTTTGGCGGTGCAGGACTGGCAGCAGGAGTAACTGTCGGTGCCCTTATTGCGAAGGATATGCTCGGAACTGCAAGCTTTGCGGGTGTACCTGCAGCTTTATTTACACTTGGATCTGCGCTTGCCGCTTTCTTAGTCGGTCGTATTTCCCAGCGATCTGGCCGAAGGTTTGGTCTCTCGCTTGGTTTCATTACCGGCGGGGTTGGAGCGCTTGGTGTCATACTTGCAGCAACAATGGATAATGTTTTTTTGTTGTTCATTTCATTATTCATCTACGGTGCAGGAACTTCGACCAACCTTCAGGCGCGATATGCCGGAACGGATTTGGCGAATGAAAAGCAGCGTGCGACAGCAATCAGTATCGCAATGGTATCGACGACTTTCGGTGCTGTTGCGGGACCGAATTTAGTTACACCGATGGGGGAAGTTGCGCTTATTTTTGGAATTCCAGCTTTAGCAGGTCCCTTTATTTTAGCGGCGGTTGCGTATTTACTCGCAGGCTTCACATTTCTAATTTTTTTACGCCCTGATCCATTCCTTGTGGCGAAAGCAATTGCTGTTGAACAAGAGAAGACTGTTCAACAAAAGCCGAAAGAAGCAGGTCGTCTGATGCAAAGTAAAGCAAATCGCATAGGTGTTTTAGCTGGTGCATCTGTTCTCATCTTGTCTCATTTTGTTATGGTCGCTGTCATGACGATGACCCCGGTTCATATGCAAAACCATGGAAGCGGTTTGTCAGCTGTTGGAATGGTGATTGGATTTCATATAGCGGCAATGTATCTGCCGTCGCTTGGAACAGGAATATTGGTCGATAAATTAGGACGCACTGTCATGGTCATCGCTTCAGGTGTTACACTTTCCATTGCTGGATTGATGGCGGCCTTTGCGCCTGGCGAATCCTTCTTTTGGCTAACGTTTGCGCTCGTCTTGCTTGGACTTGGCTGGAATTTCGGATTGATAAGTGGGACAGCGATTATTATTGATTCGACGGATATGAAAACGCGTGCAAAGACACAAGGCTCTGTCGATGTATGGGTGGCGCTTTCCGGGACGGCGGGCAGCTTATTATCAGGTATTATCGTCGCCTATTCGAGCTATGCCATTTTAGGTTTCGTCGGAATGTATTTATCGTTGCTTCTTATACCTCTTATTATTTGGGTTCGTTTTAAGGGGCGAACTCAGCGAATCGCAGAGATTTCTTGAAGGTTATGCGTGATTTCAGGTTTATATGAGCTTTTCATTAGATGTATGTGTGATTTAGAAGTTTTTATACGTATTTGATAAAAAAAACGACTTGGCTGTCTGGAGGCCAAGTCGTTTTTTTATTGTTCATTTAAAATCGATTCTACGGTCGATTCGACTTCTGTGCGATTCATTTTTTCATGTCCGCTATGCAACGCGCTGATCGTCTTTTTCGCAAGAGCTAGGGGGATTCTGCAGAATAACAGGATGTTTTTATTCGAAATTGACTCGATATATTCATCGGCCTTTTTCAAGTTGGCTTCTGCATATTCGAACAACTCATTCCGAGTCCAACCGTCGGGCATGAAATGTACGCCACGATCCGCATCTTCTTCTTGGTTGCGCAACATATTTACAGCTTGCAAACCGCGACCGTATCCGATTGCAAGCTCACGATCTGTCTTCGTGCCGTCATACTGCTCCCAAATATCGGACAACATGACACCAACAAGACCTGCCACATAATATGTATAGTCATCCAAGTCTTCCTTTGTTTGTATTAAGAAATTCTTCCCAACCCATTTCGCCATGCCATCAGCCATAATACTCGTCGATTCTTTCACTTTAGCGACGATGCCGGCAGGGCACACGGATAGCCAATCTCCGAGCCTTAATGTCACTTCTGGCAAAAGATTTTCATAGGGTTTCAGTAGATCTTTATAGGCGTCTGCGTCAAAAAGATCTTTCTGCAAAAGCTTGCTCGTAGACCGTAGTAAATGCTGCTTGCTTTCCGGATGCAAGTCCTCGTGATCCTCAATTTCATCGATCGCACGCATACATAAATACGCAGATCCGACCGTCTTCCGCAAAGTTGGATTCAGCAATTTAATCGGTATATAGAAGGTTCTGCTTGTCAGCTTCAGTATATGCATTGCTTCTTTTTGCAACTTAGCCTCGTTCATCAATAGGTCCTCCTTCATTTCTAAAAACGTCTCGCAGTTATTATGCTTATCATACACTATTCATCGAAGGACTTGCCATCCCAATCATTGCGAAATAACAACAAAAGTAAATTTATTTAAATAATCTATTGACAATGAATAATTGGAAATGGTATCCTCGGTAAGTAAGATATTCTAAAAGAGGAAAAGGAGGTACGGAAAATGAAGAACGTAATTATTTTACATCAAAACATCATAAATGATCCGTGCCTGTCAAATCTCTCTTTCTAAATTGAAGATTACAGTGAATGGCATGGACTGCCGTTCTTTTATATGAGCACACGCTTATGCAAAAGGCGTGTGCTTTTTTGTGTCTTCATTAGTGTAAAGAATATTCGGTGTTCTCACGCCTGGCGTGTAAACATAAATAAAGCGAAAAAGGAGAGGTTTTTTTATGAGGAATGGTACAGAGCTGCAAAAGGTATGGGAAATAGCGTCGCTAGAAGGCGGATAGCCGTAAGGATGTAACCAGATTTAATCAAAAAAATAAAGGAGGAGCAAAAATGAATTTTGAACTAGTACGTAAACCAGAAACAAAAACTAACATTAAAAAGATGGAGAAGGAATCTCCAAAAATGGAACGATATAAAAAGTGGCGGACACAATCGGTGAATGTCATATTGTAATCCCGTTTTCAGGTTCCTCTCCCAGAGGAGAAATAGTAATGATGCATATAATTGATAGAGAAGTAATTCAACGACATTTGGAAGAAAAGCGACAAGAAATCGAACAATACCGCCTTGGGCAACATGCGCTCAAACGTAAAAGGAAAGAACGGAAAATGACCGCTTTCTGGGCGATGTTCTTTAGCTTTTCCAATTAAAATCAGGACGTTCCTTCATGAAAAGGAGGAACGTCTTTTTTTTATTTTAAGCCTAATTTGTTGGGGGAGTATCTTGAATATGAGATAATGGATCGTGGAATTAAAGATGTATACGTTGCGATGGTAAGGAAATGCTACTCGCAATCATTTCAATTAAAAGGAGTTTTTCGTTATGGCTATTAAAGTGAAGGCGATTATAGGCAGTACAAGTTCCACATCGGTGAACTTGAAAGTGGTTGAATATTTAAGGAAGAAGTATGCAGAAAAACTGGAGATTACCCCTGTCTTTATCAATGATCTAGCGATGTTTTCGGTTGATTTGGAAAGCAATCCACCGGAAAATGTAGTGGAATTCATGGATAGTATTAGGAATTCAGATGCCGTTCTATTTGCAGTACCTGAGTACAACTATTCGATCCCTGGTGCGTTGAAAAATGCGGTCGATTGGCTGTCGAGAAGCAATTTTGCCATTAAAGACAAGCCTGCATTCATGATAGGCGCTTCAGCAGGTGTGCTAGGTACAGTACGTGCTCAAATGCACTTAAGACAAATCCTTTCCAATCCAATGCTTTCACCTGCGGTTTTGCCGGGGAATGATGTATTCATTGGTTCTATTCAACAAAAAGTTGATGAGACAGGACAATTGACAGACGAGGCGACGATCGATTTCTTGGATAAAGTTGTGAACAACTTTATCGCATTTTATTCAAAAACAAAAGCAACTGCTGAGATTCACGGATAATTATAAAAGGCTGCCCCGAACTTATCGGGACGGCCTTTTTTTCAATTATCTTGAAAGAATGACGGGTTTTTGAATAGCTGTCAGAGCTTGTTTTAAGTCAGCGATTAAATCCTCAGCTTCTTCCAACCCGACGGAAAAACGCAATAGTCGTTGATCCACACCGCGTTTTTCACGTTCCTCTTCAGGAATATCGGCATGTGTCTGCGTCGTCGGATATGTAATGAAACTTTCCACTCCGCCTAAGCTTTCCGCGAATGTAATGAGGCGTAAATTCTCGAGGAATGGGCCGACCCAATCACTTTCCCGTAAACGAAAAGAGACCATGCCTCCTTTTCCGGCATAAAGGACATCGGCGACAAGCGGTTCCTTTTCCAAATAAGTGACGAGCTCCTTCGCATTCGCATCATGTTGTTTCATCCGGACATGCAATGTCTTCAACCCTCGGACGACAAGCCAAGAATCGAACGGAGAGAGTGTAGCGCCAATCGCGTTATGGTTTTCGCCAAGAAGGCTGCATAATTTTTCGCCTTTCGCAACGACGAGCCCCGCAAGTACATCATTATGACCACCGATATATTTTGTAGCGCTGTGGATGACGATATCCGCACCAAGTTCAATTGGACGCTGGTAGTAAGGCGTCAAAAACGTATTATCGACAATTAAAAGCAACCCATGCTTCTTTGCAAGTTTGGCATACTGTTCAATATCCACTTCCACCATAAGCGGGTTGGTCGGTGTTTCTATGAAAATTGCTTTTGTGTACTTTGTAATGAGTTGTTCCGTTTCTTCGACATTTTGAAAAGAAGTGTAAGAAGTCGTTATGCCGTACATTTCGGCATATTGGTCGAACAGACGGTATGTACCTCCGTAAATATCATCAGATGCAATTAATTCATCTCCTGATTTGAACAAGGATAGGACGAGCTGGATCGCAGCCATTCCCGAACTGCATGCAAATCCATGGTCGCCGTTTTCCAAATTAGCAATTCCATCTTCCAAAATGGTTCGTGTCGGATTTTTCGTCCTTGTGTAGTCGTAACCGGTAGAGAGCCCTAATCCATCGTGTTTATAGGCGGTTGATAAGTATATGGGTGGATTGACGGCTCCGGTTTTCGGATCGCTTTGATTACCTAACTGCACTAATTTCGTATTTATGCTCTGACTTGTCAACATATCCATCTCCTTTAATTGTCAATACAATATTGATTTCCGCTACAGGCGGGCGCTTTCGCTACAATCAACGAAACTTCCAAGAATAATAATAAATCATTGAAAAAAGGCCTTTCTATAAGAAGAGGGCCTTCAACAGTTGTTGAAATCAATCTTCTTATCTTTAGACGGTGTACGTCATTGGAATTAGCACCATACCAATAAGGGCTGGTTGCTGAGACTTCGTCGGGCCAATCCCTCCGTCTCTCTTGATAAGAAATAAAATATATAATTGTTAGAAAAATGATTTATCTAAAATTACCATGATTACAGATAGATTGCAAGAGAATTTCAAAAATATATTTATGCGTTATTTGCTATAATGGGGTCAAGTTGCGTGTTGAGGAGGATTACTATTGGCTTGGTTCTATGTTTTAATCGCAGCGATCGTCGAAGTTTTTTGGGTGATCGGACTTCGATATTCCGAGACGCCGCTCCAATGGTCCGGAACGGTCGTTGCCATCATCATTAGCTTTTATGCAATTATTAAAGCATGCGAAAAGCTGCCGTCAGGGACGGTTTATGCGGTTTTCACCGGTTCGGGTGCAGCGGCGATCGTATTCGTCGATTTTCTATTTTTCGATGCGGAGTTTTCCATCTCAAAGGTGTTGTTCATCGCGATTATTATCGTCGGTGTGATTGGGATAAAAATGACTTCTGAAGAGTCGGTTCCAGTGGAAGAGGGGGGCGATTGAGTTGGCATGGGTTTATCTTGTCATCGCCAGTTTAGGTGAGATCTTCGGGGTCATGTCCATTAATCTGTATTTGCAGAAAAGGTCATGGCAACGTTTATTGTTAATCGTAGCGACGTTTTCCGTTGGGTTTTATTTTCTGTCGCTCGCCATGCGTGATATCCCGATGGGGACGGCGTATGCGATCTGGACAGGATTGGGTGCTGTCGGAGCAGTTTTAATGGGCATTTTGTTTTTCAAGGAAGTGGCTGGATGGAAGAGGATCCTTTTCTTATGCCTGATCATTGGAGGGGCGGTTGGGTTGAAACTATTTGGATAAAAAGGAGCGGGGAAACCGCTCCTTTTTCATTGGGAGGATATTTCAAGCGTTTGAGCCGCTTCTTCTCTTTTCTTCGATAAGCCTTTGCTTAACTTGATGATGATGAAGATTGTAACGATTGAGCTTATGATAAGTAGAACGCCCATCGTTCCTGCTTTATCTGCGATTTCCTCGCGCGACGCTACAGTTACAACTTCAAGCCATGAAGCAGGTAAGTATGCCGCCAAGACAGCTAGTGTGTTATTCAAAATATGCATTAAAATCGGGATAAGAAGATTGCCAGTCCGCAAATAGAGAAGGCATGCAATAACGCCAAATAGGAAAGCGCCGATCATATCCGCATGCAGTATGCCGAATAAAATACTGGATATTAATATCCCGCCCCACATCGACGTTTTCTTCATGAAACGATGCAAGAAGACACCCCTGAAGACGAATTCTTCGATAATCGGTCCTAATATCGTAATCGTAAGGATCTCAATTGCCAAATAAAGAGGATTAGTAGGCATTGGAACTTCGGTCATTAGAAAATCGACGAATGACGGTAGAATTGGATCTAGCACAAAGACGAGCAGCCAAAAAGTGCTTAAGGAAAGGGCGATCGATGCCAGTACAATGCCCGTAACAGCTGGAATCCATGATTTAACTCCACGGAATGAGATGAATTTACGATCGGAGTTAGGATATTTATTGAAGTAATAGCCGAAAAAAATCGCTGGTATAATGGCGTAAAGGACGATGTTTGCAGCGATGCCGAAAAACTCTTCGCTCAAACCGATCCCCATCGTGAAAATAAGTAGAATAATGAAACTTACAACCGATAATGCGACTAAATATCGGATTTTCATCTGTTCAAACAAGTGAACACCCCCTATGTTTCCATCGTAAGCGAATTGGAATGATATGTCACTATATTCTAAATTACTAAGTTCAATTCGTTTTTTTCGGCCTCACCATTTGCATCCGCTCGTTGAACAGCGCTGGATAGGAAAGGAAACCTAGCATAATGCTTGTAACAGCGGCTGTCGACAATAGAAGAAAGAGGATGATCAACTGGAATTGGACAGCCTGTATCGGGTCAGCACCGGCAATGATTTGGCCGCTCATCATGCCGGGAAGTTGGACAAGTCCAATCGTTTTTTGGCTTTCAATTGTCGGAATCATGCTCGCTTTTATGGCGTTAATCAACTGACGATGAATCGCCTGCTTCGGAGTACCTCCAAGTGATAAGATGAGCTCTGTCTCATCGCGATTCCCCTCAATCTCTGAAGCGAATCGATTCAGGAAGAGGATGGAAAGTACCATGGAATTGCCGATAAGCATGCCGCTAATTGAAATGATGAATTGCGCAGTTGGCGGCACAATTTGCAAGCCAATCAAAATACCTTGCGTTACAACTTCAATCGTTAGGAACGTAACAATCAGTTTCCATGTAATGCCCCGGATCTCTTTCCCTTTCTTCCGCGCATTTTGTGTAGCCGCTCCGATCATCAAGGCGACCATTAAGATGATAAACAAGAAGTTTTCCGAGTCAAACACGAACTTCAACACATAGCCGACAGCAAGCAGTTGAACGATGGACCTAACAGTCGCGATAATTGTGTCTATTTCAAGCCCTAGCTTCAACGTCTTGGACAGCAGCAAAGGAATTAGAACGAAAATGAGCGTCAAAGCCAATGCGGAATAACTCAACCTCCTTCCCCCTTTACAAACTGCCGTACTTTATCATTATGAGAAGTGTTTAATAGATCAGCTTCACCTGTCTCAATCAATTCTCCATCCATTACTACCCATGCGTAATCGGCCATTCTGATCGCCTGTTCTAGGTTATGGGTAATCCAAATGACTGTAACCCCACGCTCGCGATTCACTCGCCGTATTAAATCTTCTATTTCCTGTAATGAAACGCGGTCCAAAGCGGAGGTGATTTCATCCAATAAAAGAATCCTGGATTGATTCGCCAAGGTTCTTCCGATCGATACTTTTTGCTGCTGTCCTCCTGATAAATCGTTTGCATTGCGGTCAAGAAATCGAGGATCCAATCCGACTAATTCAAGAAGTTCTCCAGCCATTCTCCTTGGAAAGTCCTTTCCTTGCAGTTGGAGAGGGAGTGCAAGATTGTCATAGACAGTTCCTCTGATCATCGGGGAATTTTGCAGAACAATGCCTGCATGGCGGCGCAGTTTAATCGGCTCCATGCGTTGGATGGGTTGATCTTCGATGTAAATTTCTCCTTCAGTCGGGGAAAGAAGACCGTTGCATAATTTAAGGAGAGTCGTTTTCCCCGCACCGGAAGGACCGACCAATGTCGTGATTTTCCCGACTGGAAAGGATCCTGTAATGTTTTTTAAAATTGAAGTCTGTTGAATGGTATAACTGACATTTTTGAAATGGAGCGCCGGCTTATAAACAGGCATCAGTGTTATGCCTCCTTTAGTTAAATGTCTCACGTAAGCTACTTTACCATAAAAGTTGTAAACTAAAGTGAGTATCAGGGTGTTGGCGATAGCGAAACAATCGTATTTCATCCTCCCATAATTTTGGTGACGAGAGGGAATCCTCGAATTTAAGTTATTTCCCATTTGAAAGCGGGTAAATAGTGTATACTGGAAGCATTAGAAAGTGGAAGAAGGAGATTTGGCATGAGCTCGATTTATTCAGATGACAGTTTAGCTTTACATACAGATCTTTATCAAATCAATATGACAGAATCGTACTGGGCAGATGGTATTCATGAACGGAAAGCCGTGTTTGAGCTTTTCTTCAGAAATTTGCCATTCGGAAACGGCTATGCAATTTTCGCTGGACTTGAACGCATCCTCGACTATTTGAAGGATTTTCATTTCAGTGAAAGTGACATCGCTTATTTGAAGGAGGAACTCGGATTTCAGGATGACTTCCTCTCCTATTTAAAAGGTCTTCGTTTCACCGGGGATGTATATTCCATGGTGGAGGGGGAACTCGTATTTGCGAATGAACCGATCCTTCGCGTGGAAACAACATTGGCTGAAGCGCAGCTCATCGAAACGGCGCTATTGAATATTGTGAACTTCCAAACGCTTATTGCAACGAAAGCAAGTCGTATCAAACAAGTTGTAAAAGATGACGTTGTCATGGAATTCGGCAGCCGCCGCGCCCATGAAATGGATGCTGCAGTTTGGGGAGCGCGCGCCGCTGTTATCGGTGGCGTTGAAGCTACGAGCAATGTCCGTGCTGGCAAACGTTTCGGCATTCCGGTCGCGGGCACACATGCGCATTCATTGGTCCAGGCATATAAAAGTGAATACGAAGCATTTCATTCATACGCTAGACGTCATAAAGACTGCGTATTTCTTGTCGATACGTACAACACGCTCAAAATTGGCATCCCGACTGCAATTCAAGTCGCTAAAGAGCTTGGCGATAAAATCAATTTCATCGGCATCCGCCTCGATAGCGGAGATATCGCTTTTCTTTCAAAAGAAGCGCGTCGGATGTTGGACAATGCAGGTTTTACAGAGGCGAAAATTGTCGTTTCGAATGATCTTGATGAATATACAATCCTTAACTTGAAAGCGCAAGGGGCCAAGGTCGATGTATGGGGAATCGGCACGAAACTCATTACGGCTTACGACCAGCCTGCATTGGGTGCGGTTTATAAAATCGTTGCCATTGAGAACGAAAAAGGTGAAATGGAAGATACGATCAAAATCTCATCCAACGTTGAAAAAGTGACGACGCCTGGACAGAAAAAGCTGTATCGCATCATCGACAGGGAAAACGGCAAAGCGGAAGGCGACTACATTACGATGTATGACGAAGACCCAACGACAGAAAAAAGGATTAAAATGTTCCATCCGGTCCATACATTCATTTCGAAATTTGTGACGAATTTCGATGCAGTCAATTTGCATACGAAAGTAGTGGAAGGCGGGAACGTGATATATACAAATCCTGATTTGAATGAAATGCGCGATTATGCCCATAACAATTTGCATTTATTATGGGATGAATACAAACGTTCTTTGAACCCAGAGGAATACCCTGTAGATTTAAGCCAGAAGTGCTGGGATAACAAAATGCGCAACATCCGTGAAGTGCAAGACAAAGTGGATGAGTTTTCTACGAGATAGGAGGTCTCTGAAATGACATTCCAAGAACAGGTTATCGCTGAACTGAAAAGCAAACCGACAATTGATCCGAAGGTGGAAATCCGCAAATCGATCGATTTTATGAAGGACTATGCAACCAAAAACACATTCGTGAACGGCTTCGTCCTTGGTATCTCGGGAGGTCAGGATTCAACGCTTGTCGGGAAACTTGCCCAAATGGCTGTTGACGAGTTGAATGAAGAAAACCAAACGGATCGTTATAAATTCATCGCAATTAGACTCCCTTACGGCAAGCAATTCGATGAGGACGACGCTCAAGACGCAATCGGCTTCATCCAACCTTCGACAACATACACAGTCGACATCAAGGAAGCAGTCGATGCGAGCGAACGAGCGCTTGCTCAAGCGGGCATCACCATTTCCGATTACACAAAGGGGAATGAAAAAGCCCGGGAGCGCATGAAAGTCCAATTTTCCATTGCGGCTTCACTTAGCTGCATTGTACTCGGGACGGACCATGCAGCCGAAGCATTGACCGGTTTCTATACGAAATTCGGAGACGGCGCAGCCGACCTCATGCCAATCTACCGCTTGAACAAGCGGCAAGGCCGGCAATTATTGAAAGAACTCGGATGCCCAGAGCATTTGTATAAAAAGATCCCGACAGCCGACCTGGAGGACGAGAAGCCAGCGCTGCCGGATGAGGTCGCACTTGGTGTCTCGTATGACGAGATTGACGATTTTCTTGAAGGAAAACAAGTGTCTGATAAGGCGCTGGAAACGATTGAAAAGCATTTCAGCAGATCAGCCCACAAGAGACATATGCCGATTACAATATTCGACGATTTTTGGAAATGATAACAAAACCGCCTTCTTAATTGAATGGCGGTTTTGTGCCGTCTATTTCCAAGTGTTTAAGCGGCTTGTGGCTTTATGAAATTTACGTTATTATAAGGTTACATTTTGTAAATTTTCGGACATGTTATATAGAGAGAAGTTGGAATTGGAGGAAATAGAATGACACACGCACAAGTGATTGATAAAGTATTGGCGAATATCGACAAAGTGATGATCGGCAAACGGGATATTTCCGAGCTGAGTGTAACTGCCATGCTAGCGGGCGGTCATGTATTACTTGAGGACGTACCTGGCGTTGGCAAGACGATGATGGTCAAAGCTTTGGCGAAATCGATAGGCGCTACTTTTAAACGGATACAATTCACTCCGGATTTATTGCCTTCGGACGTCCTTGGAGTGTCAATTTACAATCCGAAAGAAATGGAATTTGAATTCAGACCGGGACCGATTGTCGGAAACATCGTTCTAGCAGATGAAATCAATCGGACTTCACCTAAAACGCAAGCTGCGCTTTTGGAAAGCATGGAAGAATCATCTGTAACTGTAGATGGTGAAACGATTCGCATCCCGCAACCGTTTTTCGTCATGGCCACCCAAAATCCGATTGAATACGAAGGCACATACCCGCTTCCAGAAGCGCAATTGGATCGTTTTCTATTCAAATTAAAAATGGGGTATCCAAAAAGGATCGAAGAGATTGAAGTGCTTGAACGTGCGGAAAAAACGGTGCCGATCGACCATTTGGAAACCGTGCTCTCCATCCAAGAATTAAGAGAACTCCAAGACGCTGTAAAAGAAGTGAATGTCGATCAAACAATCAAATCATATATTGTCGATTGTGCGTCTGAAACACGAAATAATCCATATGTCTATTTAGGAGTCAGTCCACGTGGATCGTTAGCTCTTATGAAGTCTTGCCAGGCATATGCGCTTATTAAAGGACGGACATATGTCACTCCCGATGATGTGAAATATTTGGCTCCATTCGTGTTTGGTCATCGGATTATCTTAAAATCGGAAGCGAAGTACGAAGGGATTACGGCTAATGAAATTATTGAACGAATCCTTACACGGGTCAGCGTTCCGATCGACCGGGTTAAATTGTAATGAAAAAAGGAAGAAAACTGCTTTCGATGACGGGCCGATTTGTTTTCATCGTCAGCCTCTTCTTTTCCGTATATGTATTTGCAATGTTTCAAGGAGGAAAAGTAAGCTGGACGATTTTTTATATGTTAACCCCTTTCCTCCTATATTCCATCGCCCTATTTGTCTACCCAATGAATAATATAAAGGCTGAGCGGATCATCCATACACGGGCGATCGAAAGGGGCGGGAAATTATCCGTCACTGTAAAAATCAGTCGTACGGTTCCTTTTCCATTGCTATATGCGGGTGCGAGCGAGAAATGGGAAGATCCTGAAATGGCAATAAAAGCAAATAATCGGACGAAGCATCTTTTTATATTCGGTTTTAAAAAAGAAGTGGAATGGTCCTATGAAATTGAGAAGCTTCCAAGAGGGGAGCATATTGTTAAAGGCATTGAAGTTGAGGTATCCGATTTTTTCGGATGGATTCAAAAACGAGCATTTCTTGAGCTGAAAGATACAATTCTCGTTTACCCTACGACAACGCCGATGAAATACGTGCCGATCAATGCGCAATATGACCGCGGCTCTCTTGTTTCGCCATTTTCACTTGTAAAGGATACTACCATGGCGACTGGAGTGCGTGATTATCAGTCGGGCGACAGGGTTACTTGGATTCACTGGAAATCATTTGCGCGCACGCAAAACCTTATGACGAAGGAGTTCGAGGATCGGCAATCTGAAGATCTCGTCGTTGTGTTGGATAATCGCGCCTCTGAAACGTTTGAAGAGCAAGTGGAACTTGCCGCGTCCATCGTGGAGGAAGCCGCAAGCCACCAGGCAAATATCGGATTTATTTCCGTCGGAGCTGAAACGGCTGTCTTTCCGTTTATCCATTCAGCAGACCAACTACATGATGTTTTTGTGCATTTAGCGAAAGTGAAACAGGTTCCTGCTGAAGAGGTTTTACCGCTTGAGGTATCGTCCTTTACAGGAGGTGCAGGAAGCGTCGTATTAGTAACCGGAAATCCTGACTGGCCTTTCATCCAATCGGTAATGGGGTTTGTAAAAAACAGGAAGTCAGTCATTTGCTTCATCGTTGTGAACAGGGAAGAACCAATTTCGGATCGTCTGTACGAACAGATAAAGTTTGCTGAAGCAAAAGGAATAACTGTTCATATGTTAGGTAAAATGCAATTCTCAGAAGCTTTCAAGGAGGTGGCGAGTCTATGAATGAAGGAAAGATTGATGTGCGGTTCCTTATGCTCATGTATGCGCTCGCTTTTGTTTTACTCTGGGAATGGCTTTTGCCAGTCGTTGAACTGACAGACACTGAGTACATTGGGATCTTCCTATGGTTCATCGGTATATCCTTCCTTTTCGGACTGCTAAGAATGAAATGGTGGATTGCTGTCCCGTTGAAAATCATTTATCTTTTTTGGTCGTTGCACTTCGTATTTTTTAAAATGCCTTTTTTCTCGAAAGAATCGGTATCCCTGCTTATAAGCGATCTTATGTCGAACTTCGCTATCATCACAACAGGTGACTGGGGAAGTATAACGAATCCGATGCGCACTGTTCTTTTCTTTGTTCTATTATGGATGACAATCTATTTGATTCGTCATTGGATTGAAGTGCGAAAAAGCATTCTCCTTTTCTATGTCATGACTGTTGTATTCATATCGGTGTTGGATACGTTCAGTTCATATGCCGCGGATGGGGCTGTTTTCCGGGTTATGGTGACTGGTCTTTTATTAATAGGATTGTTGACGATTTCACGTCTATCCGCAAAACATGGCCGCAAAATGAATACGGGAATGTTCGCGGCTTTTTCGCTTCCATTGCTTTTTGCTGTTATCGGAAGCAGTGCATTTGCAAGTGTCATGCCGGATAAGGGACCTGCTTGGGCGGATCCAATCCCTTTTTTGAAATCGGTTGTGCAAGGTGAAGGGGTTGGCAGCGGAAGTGGAAGCGTTGTGTCTAAAAGCGGATACGATCCTGATGATTCGAGGCTAGGAGGTTCTTTCTCGCAAGATGATACATTGATTTTTAGTGCGGTCGTTCCGAAGAAGCAGTACTGGAAAATCGAAACGAAAAACACGTATACCGGAAAAGGCTGGGAACAGACTCCTGTGGAAAGATCACCGGTCAATATTGTTCCAGGCTCTTTGTTTGGGGCATCTTCCGATATACTGGAAGGAAGCGATGTTCTCCGCGCAGAAGTGACGATCCAAGAGCAGCTGCCTTATCTTGTCTACCCGTACGGCACTTCTAAAATTCATACACGAACCGATGTCGTCTTACAGAACCAGGAGGAGACCGGTCAATTTTGGGCGATGAAAGACAGTGAAAAATTCGAATTGGACTCATTTGGAATTGATCTTTCCGAACAAAACTTCAGCTTAAAAGCATTACAGGAAACTTCCATGGATGATTACTCATTGGAATCTGAGGATTTCACCCAATACTTGCAGCTCCCCAATGATTTGCCGGAAAGAGTGAGTGAATTGGCAACTCAGATTACTGGAAGCGAGGAAAGTGTCTACGAAAAAGCGAAGTCGATTGAACGATATTTTAATAGGGGTGGCTTTTCTTACGACCAACAGGACGTAGCGATCCCGAAAGGCAATGAAGATTATGTGGATCAATTCCTTTTTGACACGAAACGGGGCTATTGCGATAACTTTTCGACTTCAATGGTTGTAATGCTGCGGGCAGTCGATATACCCGCCAGATGGGTGAAAGGTTTTGCTCCAGGTGAAACTGAAAGAAATTCAAAAGGAAAAACAGAACATAAAATCACTAACAATGAGGCACACTCATGGGTGGAGGCCTATATTCCAGGATTCGGTTGGATGCCTTTTGAGCCGACGATCGGATTTTCGAACCTTACCGACATCGACTATGATTTAGAAACTGATATGAGCGATCCGGAGACGCCGAATATGGAAGAACGGGAAAGACCAGAAAAAGAAAAAGAGGAGGTACCAGCAGCGACAAAGTCAGATGATGGAGGGTTTGGGTCTTTTTTCAAGCCGATAGGTGATTTTCTGAGTAAGCATAAATGGATTGGGATAATAGGTTCTGTTCTTATTCTGTATATCGTCTGGAAGATTTATTCGAATCGCGGAAAATGGGTCCCAAGGCTCCTTGTTCATTCTTACCGGAAGAGGAAGGCAGACTGGAACTTGTATAAGAAACAATATAAGAGCTTGCTGAAACAATTAGAGAGGTTTGGAATCAAACGGTCAGATAGCATGACGTTATCCGAATATGCGAAAACGGTTGATACGTATTTTGGTGGCCGTCAAATGGGGATGTTGACCGCAGCCTATGAGCAAGGTATATATGGCGGTTATACTTCAAATTTAGATTGGACAAGTTTGCAGGAAATATGGGAAGATTTAATCATTAGGGCAACTGGTTGATTTTTTTGCGTTGCAAGAGTAACATATGAAAAAAGATAACTGAAGCCCTCGTATATGTCTGATAATATGGTTCGGACGTTTCTACCAAGTCACCGTGAATGACTTGTCTATGATGGCGTGGATAGCTTTGTCTATTTATGCCTATTGTAGAGAGTAAAGACGCGTGGAAAGGAAGAACTTTCTAACGCGTCTTTACTGATTTACGAGGTTTCAGAATTTATTTGGAAGAGGTGGATCAATTGTCGACGGCTCCTTTAATGATTGAACAGGAAAAGATTGTAGTACTTGATTTGGGTAGTGCACATAACCAACTGATCACACGGACAATCCGTGAGTTGGGAGTTTACAGTGAATTGCATCCTCATACGGTAACAGCGGCGGAAGTGAAAAACATGCAAGCTGTTGGAATCATTCTTTCAGGCGGCTCTAAAGATGCTGAATTTAACATCGACCCTGAAGTGTTCAATTTGGGCATCCCTGTACTTGAGATAGGCTCAAAGGGCGAAACAATTGCATCCGCAAATGAAGAGAAACATGCATATGGCGAGCAATCCCATCCGGAAGTCGGACAACCTGCAGATGTAAAAGAAATGCTGCGTCATTTTGCTTTTGAAATTTGCAAAGCGAAAGACAGCTGGACGATGAAAAGCTTCATCGATGTCGAAGTTGAAAAGATCCGTTCCCAAGTCGGCGATCGAAAAGTCCTCTGTGCGTTAAGCGGCGGTGTCGATTCATCGGTCGTTGCAGCATTGATCCACCGTGCAATCGGTGACCAGTTGACTTGCATCTTCGTTGACCACGGCTTACTTCGTAAAGGCGAAGTCGAAAGCGTTGTGGACACATTCAGCAATCAATTCCATATGAACTTCATTAAAGTTGATGCACGTAAACGTTTCTTGGACAAGCTGAAAGGCGTCACTGATCCGGAACAAAAACGTAAAATCATCGGCAGTGAATTCATTTATGTGTTCGATGAAGAATCAGCGAAGCTTGAAGGCATCGATTTCCTTGCACAAGGAACGATTTATGCGGATATTATCGAAAGCGGAACAGCGACTAACGAAGTCATCAAATCACACCATAACGTAGGCGGTTTGCCAGAAGATATGGATTTCGAATTGATTGAACCGCTAAAGGCATTGTTTAAAGATGAAGTACGTGCAGTTGGTGCTGAACTTGGACTTCCTTCGGACATCGTCCACCGCCAACCATTCCCTGGACCGGGTCTTGGGGTTCGTGTATTGGGAGAAATTACAGAAGAGAAGCTAGATATCGTTCGTGAAGCTGACTGGATTCTTCGTGAAGAAATCGCGAAAGCGGGACTTGACCGTGAAATCTGGCAGTACTTTGCAATCCTTCCTGATATCCGCAGTGTTGGTGTCAGAAACGAGAAGCGTTCATATGATTACGCTGTAGGCCTTCGTGCAGTTCACTCTGTAGATGGTATGACAGCAGATTGGGCGCGGATTCCTTGGGATATCCTTGAGAAAATCAGTACACGCATCACAGCAGAAGTCGACCACGTCAACCGTGTCGTCTACGATATTACCGCAAAACCACCTGGCACAATCGAGTGGGAATAAAACTAAATAGTTGCATCGTATAATCTTGGGAATATGGCCCATAAGTCTCTACCGGAACACCTTAAATGATCCGACTACGATTTTTGAATGAAGGGAGAAATCCTTTTAATTTGACTGTCAATAGGGAAGTATACGATTAGCGTCGTATATTTCCCTGTTTTTTATTGGCCATTTTGTTATTAGCAAACTACTAAAATCATCAATTAAAGGACGGTCATCATGAAGAAATACTTTGAGTTTGACAAGCTTGGAACGAATTATCGAAGAGAAATTATTGGTGGATTAACAACATTCTTGGCAATGGCATACATTTTGGCAGTCAACCCGCTAATGCTTTCGCTAGATGCGGTGCCTGACCTTCCGGATGCGATGCGTATGGATAAGGGAGCAGTCTTTGTCGCTACCGCATTAGCTGCGGCAGTTGGATCACTTTTTATGGGATTGATCGCAAGATATCCGATTGGACTTGCACCAGGCATGGGATTAAACGCATTTTTTGCGTTTTCAGTCGTATTAGGCTACGGAATTCCGTGGCAAACCGCTTTGACAGGTGTTTTATTTTCAGGACTTATTTTCATCATCTTATCGTTAACAGGATTAAGGGAAGCAATCATTAACGCAATCCCTGCGCAATTAAAATATGCAGTTGGAGCCGGTATCGGATTATTCATCACATTCCTCGGTCTTCAAAATGCGAATATTATTGTAGCCGAGCCTAACACACTTGTTACTCTCGGAGATTTATCTGCTGGTCCCACGTTACTTGCAGTATTTGGTTTATTCGTGACTGTCATTATGATGGTAAGGAAAATTAAAGGAGCTATTTTCTATGGAATGATCATGACGACAGTACTCGGAATGATTGTTAGCCTCATTGACATTCCAACGAAGATTGTTGACAAGGTTCCAGACGTCTCGCCGACATTCGGAGCTGCGTTTGAGTCGCTTTTACACGACCCGGCCTCATTGATGACAACTCAATTTCTGGTCATTGTCATTACATTCCTTTTCGTAGACTTCTTTGATACGGCAGGAACTCTCGTTGCAGTAGCTACACAAGCGGGATTAATGAAAGACGACAAACTGCCGCGTGCAGGAAGAGCATTGCTTGCCGACTCGATGGCTACAGTAACAGGTGCTATTTTTGGAACATCCACTACGACTTCGTATGTTGAATCGACTGCCGGCGTAGCCGCAGGAGCAAGAACAGGCTTTTCTTCTATTATAATTGGTCTACTATTCCTTTTATCATTGTTCTTCTCGCCGTTATTATTTATTATCACACCTGAAGTAACTGCCCCAGCGCTTATTATTGTGGGTGTTCTCATGGTGTCGGCATTAGGGAACATTGAATGGAATAAATTCGAAATAGCTGTTCCGGCATTTTTCGTCATCATTTCCATGCCGCTTACCTATAGCATCGCAACAGGAATCGCGATCGGTTTCATCTTCTATCCTATTACTATGCTGTTTAGCGGAAGAAGAAAAGAAATCCATCCGATCATGTATGGATTGTTTGTGATCTTTATTCTTTATTTTATATTTATCAAGTGAGTGAGGAACGGTTCAGTTGAACCGTTCCTTTTATGTATCTTGAATTTAAGTATTGGAACCCGGATTTCCACTTCAGGC
>NZ_BJYL01000028.1 GCF_007991495.1 Sporosarcina luteola
AATGGGGCCTTAGCTCAGCTGGGAGAGCGCCTGCCTTGCACGCAGGAGGTCAGCGGTTCGATCCCGCTAGGCTCCACCATTATTCTAAATAGTTTTCCTGGCGGCGTAGCTCAGCTGGCTAGAGCGTACGGTTCATACCCGTAAGGTCGGGGGTTCGATCCCCTCTGCCGCCATCCTAAAGGACCTTTAGCTCAGTTGGTTAGAGCAGACGGCTCATAACCGTCCGGTCGCAGGTTCGAGTCCTGCAAGGTCCACCACTATCTGAATACAAATATGGAGGAATACCCAAGCCTGGCTGAAGGGATCGGTCTTGAAAACCGACAGGGGTGTTAAAGCCCGCGGGGGTTCGAATCCCTCTTCCTCCGCCATATTTTCTTAAAAAACGTAGTGGTCAGGAATTAATAACATTATCGCGGGTGGAGCAAGTCGCATCACGCAGAATGTGATTTGTATAATTTCCTAAAAGGAAATTACAGCTAAGTCTTAAAACAAAGAAGCAAGCGTAGGATTTAAATTTCCTACAACTAACATTATCGCGGGGTGGAGCAGTGGTAGCTCGTCGGGCTCATAACCCGAAGGTCGCAGGTTCAAATCCTGCCCCCGCAACCAAATGGTCCCGTGGTGTAGCGGTTAACATGCCTGCCTGTCACGCAGGAGATCGCCGGTTCGATCCCGGTCGGGACCGCCATTTCTTTTAAGATACATAGTAAAAGAGAACAGTTGTAAAATGTAATAATTGGCTCAGTAGCTCAGTCGGTAGAGCAAAGGACTGAAAATCCTTGTGTCGGCGGTTCGATTCCGTCCTGAGCCACCATTCTTTGCGGGTGTAGTTTAGTGGTAAAACCTCAGCCTTCCAAGCTGATGATGAGGGTTCGATTCCCTTCACCCGCTCCATGGGCCTATAGCTCAGCTGGTTAGAGCGCACGCCTGATAAGCGTGAGGTCGGTGGTTCGAGTCCACTTAGGCCCATCATATTCCGCAGTAGCTCAGTGGTAGAGCAATCGGCTGTTAACCGATCGGTCGTAGGTTCGAGTCCTACCTGCGGAGCCAATTTTATACGGGGAAGTACTCAAGAGGCTCAAGAGGCGCCCCTGCTAAGGGCGTAGGTCGCGAAAGCGGTGCGAGGGTTCGAATCCCTCCTTCTCCGCCATATTTATATGGCCCCTTGGTCAAGCGGTTAAGACACCGCCCTTTCACGGCGGTAACACGGGTTCGAATCCCGTAGGGGTCATTTCATAAAAAAACCACATCCATTAAATTCATTGGATGTGGCTTTTTTTCATTTATCCCCCGTATAACTATCCCTTTGATGATAGGGAATGTCTCCAAGAGGGGACTCGATTCCTTCATCATCTAACTTCCCTTCATATTCCTCGGATATTTCCGAACGGACAAATCCACGGGCTTCTCCAGTGATATCTGTACTGATGAACTCTTCCACTTCTTCGGCTGCGCCATCTACTAGTTCATCATCATATAGCGTATTGTAATCATCGTGATCTCCGGTGAAGTCTGATGGTGTTTCAGAAGTACCTGATTTGGCTATTTCCTGAAAGCTATCCTGCCCATCCCTTCGAATCCCACTCCTATGGTCACGGTCGGCGAACGTATTTGGATTCGCCATGGTCAGTATGTCCTTTTCCGAAGGTCTGTCATCCGGCACGTCTTGGTCTGGGCTATGCTCGATGCAGAATGTCGTGTAAGGGAGAGCTTCAAGGCGCTCAAATGGTATCTCCCGTTCACATACTTCACAATACCCATACGTTCCATCTGACAAGGCAAGTAAAGCGGTTTCGACTTTATCATATTCGTCGCCTGCATGTACATTCAAGGCGAGGTCTTTTTGTCGTTCAAAAAGTTCGGTACCCAAATCGGCTGGATGATTGTCATACGTTGATAATTCGCCAACCGCGTCCCTTTCAGAATTTCTTATATCCGTTTCTCTCTCTGTCTTTAAAAATTGCGATCTTAGTTCCATTAACTCCTGTTTAATTACGCTTTTTTGTTTATCGGTCAACATCTGCAGCACATCCTTTTGTATGTTATCACTAGTATGGTCATTGATCTGGATTCCCATAGCAATATTTAATTGTCGTTCTTATCAATTCCCTTCATGATAGCCAAACTAAACATCAAGATTGGGCAAAGTGAATGATATCTTCCTTATCATGCATATTAAAATCGAAATTACAGTCTTTCCTGATTGGACAACATAATAGCGCTGACTCGAAGCATACTTGGAATGAAAATAAGAAGTGCATGTTGGGATCCTTGTTTGCATTATCTATGCGAGACCGACGTAATTTCGGTATAATGGAAGTAAGAAATCTATTCTTCTTTTAAAAAATATGTCGGAGTGTTGATTGATTTAACATGAAGGAGAGAAAATGATGAGTCACAAGATTAAGGAAACCAATATGTCACGAAAGATGACGATTTCTTCTGATATCCGGTTTTTTACAGAAACCGTGGAGGTAGGAAGAATATCCCCTTTGTCATTTTTCGAGGCAGGGGCTTCGGAATATAAAAATGAACGCTTCTATTGGCAAAATGCTGATAAGACATTGACGCTCATCGGAATTGGACATGCTTATACTTTGTCGAATACGAAACATGCCGGCCGCTATAAAGATATAGCGGAGAATTGGAAGCAGTTATGTTCCCGATTGATAAAAGAGGAAAAGGATATGGATCCAGTTTTATTTGGCGGTTTTTCGTATGACGAGGAAAATCGAAGCGTTTCGGAATGGAGTGAGTTTCCATCCTCTTATTTTGTAGTTCCCTCTTTTCAATTGAAGATTGAAGAAGGAAGGACACTCGTATCCATCAATATGATTACCAATCGCGCAGAGGCTGCGGCGGATTTTGAAAGGCTTCGCGAGGTAAGGGATCATCTCATCCATATCGCACAAGTGGAAGAGTTCAATTTCACGGATAAAAATGAACTCCTTTCAACAAATGAACGTGAAAAAAATCATTATTTAAAAGCTGTAGAAAACGTGACCGAATCAATCCGAAGAGGCAAGGCCGACAAGGTAGTGATCGCACGTGCGCTTGAACTTCAATTTGAACATGAGGTGAGTGGCGTCTCTGCGCTCCAATCTATTTCGAATGAACAACAAGAGAGTTATCATTTCGGACTACAAAGGGATGGTTCCCTGTTTTTTGGGGCGACGCCGGAGCGCCTCATCCAGATCAGAGATGGAAAAGTCTATTCGGCATGTGTTGCCGGCTCAATCCGACGAGGCAAGTCTGCTCAAGAGGATCGGGAATTGGGAGAAAAGCTGTTGAGCGACCGGAAGAATCGAGAAGAGCACCAGTATGTCGTAGCAATGATTTCTAATGTATTTAATTCATTCTGCAATGAAGTTATAATTCCTAAAACGCCGAAGCTGATGAAGATCAGAGATATTCAGCATTTATACACGCCAGTTGAAGGATTGCTTGAACAGAAAATCGATATCTTCTCTTTCGTCGAAGCATTGCACCCGACACCTGCATTAGGTGGAGTTCCGACAGATGTCTCGCTGGAAATGATCCGACAAGAAGAAGGGATGGACCGGGGGTATTATGCCGCTCCTATCGGTTGGACAGATGCTGCAGGTAATGGGGAATTTGCGGTGGCACTTCGCTCTTCATTGATTCAAGGAAATCGTGCTTATTTGTATGCAGGCGGCGGGATCGTTGCAGATTCTGTGCCTGAAGAAGAATATGAAGAGACTTGGGTGAAATTTAGACCTGTTTTAAGGGCGCTTGGAGGAAAACTGAATGGATGAACGGAGAATATTGACGAACCATGTATTACGAATGACAGACACTTTGCTTCGTGCTGGAGTAAAGGCGGCTGTCATTAGTCCGGGCTCCCGTTCAACGCCACTTGCATACGCATTTGCGGCTTCCGAAGAGCTACAGACATTTATGCAAGTCGATGAAAGGTCCGCTGCTTATTTTGCACTTGGCTTAGCGAAGGCTTCCGGGAATCCGGTTGTTCTTCTATGTACGTCAGGTACAGCAGCCTCCAATTACCATCCTGCAATCACTGAAGCGTTTTATGCACGACTCCCATTGATTGTCCTTACTGCGGACCGTCCGCATGAATTGCGGGGTGTAGGAGCTCCACAAGCGATTGATCAATTGAATATATACGGCAAGCACGTGAAGTTCAGCGTGGATTTACCGCTTGCTGAGGAGAATGAAGAGTTGGATTGGTACCTCGAACGGCATGTTAATCGCGCGGTTTCTATTGCAACGACTAAACCGATGGGCCCCATCCACTTGAATATACCGTTGAGGGAACCTTTGCTGATCGATTTCGATATGAAATCGCCATCATCTACTTTCATTGAAAGGGTATATGGAGAAAATGAGCTTTCGTTAGAGCAAAAGCAAACGTTGAAACATGTTTTTTCTCAAACGGAAAACGGATTGATCATTGCTGGGGAATTACCCGTTCATTTCGATAAAGAAGCCTTCTGGCAATTCGCAAGGTCCATGCAATGGCCGGTTCTATGTGATCCTTTATCAAATCTGCGGTCGGAAGTCCCTGAAGATTGTAGATCTCTATGCATCGCACATTATGATGCTTTATTGAAAAGCGAACAGTTTAAGGCACAAGCTATGCCATATACTGTTATCCGTTTCGGCGCGCAACCTGTTTCAAAACCGTTGATGTTATTTTTGAAACATAACCGTCCAAATGTGTTTATTGCTGTGGATGAATCGCCAGAATTCAGGGATTCCCTAGGAGTTGTCACACATCATCTGCAAACTTCACCGGAGTCCGTCTATAGTGTTCCTGAACAGATGGAGCCAAATCGTTACGCGGCGTTATGGGCAACAGCAGATGAACTTGCTGAAGCGGCCACCCGGGAATACGTAGGATTGCCTGGGGACGAAGGAGTCATCGTGAAAACGTTATTCGAAATGATGCCTGATGGCAGTGATCTCTTCAGCGGCAGCAGTATGCCAATACGGGATGTCGATACATTTTTCTGTAAGACGGATAAAGATATTGCCATTTTTTCAAATAGAGGCACGAATGGGATTGATGGAGTTGTTTCGTCGGCATTTGGTGTTTCAGCGGCCCGCAATCGGCCGACTTTCCTGCTAATTGGCGATTTGTCCTTTTTACATGATGTGAATGGATTGATTGTATCGAGGTTCCATGAGACGAATTTAACAATCATCATTTTGAATAATGATGGTGGAGGAATTTTCTCGTATTTACCGCAGTCAACGGTATCAAATCATTTTGAAGAATTATTCGGGACACCGACAGGACTGACTTTCGAGCATATTGGCTCCATGTATGATACGCAATATGCTGCAGTACAGACAGTTGAAGAGTTCAAAACGGAGATGCAACGAGAAAAGACGAAGCCTGTCCGAATCATTGAAGTGTTCACGAGCAGGCCTGTGAATGTAGAAGCTCACCGGGCATACTGGAATGATCTGACGCAAAGGTTAGATCGCCATGAATGAATCTTGGATTTCGATTCGCGGCCTATCCATACATGTCGAAATGGAGGGGGAGCTTGATCTTCCCACTGTCGTCTTTCTACATGGTTTTACAGGTTCCACGCGTACGTGGCGGGAAGTGCGGGATGAATTGAAGGGCAGCTTTCGAACTGTTGCCATCGACTTGACAGGTCACGGCAAAACAACCGTTCCGCAATATCCCGAACGTTTTTCCATGGAAGAGCAGATTGAAGACCTTCACTTGCTTTTTGAGCAACTTTCTTTGAATTCATTTTACCTTGTTGGTTATTCTATGGGCGGCCGTATCGCATTGGCGTTTACACTCCAATATCCCGATTTTGTAAAAGCTTTACTGCTTGAAAGTTCTTCGCCCGGACTAAAGGAAGAAGAGGCCCGAAATGATCGAATGAATGCGGACGAAGTACTTGCAAAGAAAATCATTCAAAATGGGATTACTTCATTCGTTAATAGTTGGGAAAACATTGCTTTGTTTGATTCCCAAAAAAGACTTCCTGCTGTGAAACGGCAGATGATTAGGGAAGAAAGACTTCAACAAAGCGAAATAGGGCTTGCCAATAGCTTGTTAGGGATCGGGACTGGAAGACAGAAATCCTATTGGGAAACCCTTGTTTCGATAAAATGCCCTGTTTTTCTTATGACTGGGGAGTTGGACTCGAAGTTTGTAGCAATTGCCCGGGAAATGAAAAGTATGGTGCCAACTTGGCATCACACAATCATTCCGAATACGGGACATGCAATTCACGTGGAAAATCCCGTTTTCTTTGCTACAATGATAAAGGAGTATTTGAAATAAATTTAGAGGAGGAATAAAATGACTCGTCAATGGGAAACAATCCGTACATATGAAGATATTAAATATGAGAAGTACAACGGTATTGCAAAAGTGACAATCAACCGTCCGGAAGTGCGTAACGCATTCCGCCCGAAAACTGTCATGGAAATGATTGATGCATTCTCCAGAGCTCGAGATGATGAAAGCATCGGTGTCATCGTTTTAACAGGTGAAGGTGAAAAAGCATTCTGTTCAGGAGGGGACCAATCTGTCAGAGGTCATGGAGGATACGTCGGTGACGATGAAATTCCACGTTTAAATGTCCTTGATTTACAAAGACTGATCCGTGTCATTCCAAAACCTGTCGTCGCAATGGTTGCGGGATACGCAATCGGTGGCGGACATGTTTTACATGTCGTATGTGACTTAACAATCGCTGCTGACAATGCACGCTTTGGACAAACTGGACCGAGAGTAGGTTCATTTGACGCAGGATACGGTTCAGGCTACCTTGCCCGAATTATCGGCCATAAGAAAGCAAGGGAAATTTGGTATCTGTGCCGTCAATACGATGCTCAACAAGCATTGGATATGGGGCTCGTCAACACAGTTGTTCCTTATGAGCAATTGGAAGACGAAACGGTGCAATGGTGTGAGGAAATGCTAGAGATGAGCCCGACTGCACTTCGTTTCATCAAGGCTGCGATGAATGCCGATACAGATGGATTAGCAGGTTTGCAACAAATGGCAGGAGACGCAACTTTGCTTTATTACACAACGGAAGAAGCAAAAGAGGGAAGAGACGCTTTCAAAGAGAAGCGTAAGCCAGACTTCGGTCAATTCCCGAGATTCCCTTGATCCTAATTTGAAGATTATGAATCAACAACTGAGCTGCCTTTGAACAGGCAGCTTTTCTAATGAGGTGAAAGTACATGATGATTCCTAATTGGTTAATGAAAAGGGCTGATTTGACGCCGGATAGGATGGCGCTCTCGTTCGAAGGGGAGCAGTGGACATTCAGGCAGCTTAAAGAGGAAGCTGTTGAGATTGCCCGTAAATTGAGGAAGAATGGATTGATGGAAGGGGAACGGATCTCCTTATTGGGGCCGTCCACCCCGGATATGGTATTTATCATTCACGGCTGTTTATTGGCAGGGCTTGAAATTGTCATGTTAAACAGTAAATTGTCCACGAGGGAAATAGCTTGGCAATTGGATGATTGCAAAGCGTCCACTGTAATCGTGGCGGATGAATTTCTGAGTCGGGTCGAGAATCTGAAAACGAATGTACTCACTTTCTCCACGCTGAAATCTAGCGGGCAGCAAGATTTGTCCATTACAGCAATGTGGGATCCGTCTAGAACAATGACAATCATGTATACTTCTGGGACAACTGGACATCCGAAAGGTGTGCGGCAAACGGTGGGTAATCATACATCGAGCGCATTGTCTTCTGTCTTGAATTTAGGATTGAATGAAGCAGATATTTGGCTTTGCACGATGCCTTTGTTCCATATTAGCGGTTTTTCCATTCTTGCTCGATCCGTCATTTATGGGATGGGTGTAAGGCTTTATGAAAAATTCGATACTCTTGCTGTGACTGACGAAGTGCGAAATGGCACTGTTACCAGGATATCTGTTGTCGCAACTGGACTACAGCGCCTTCTTGATGAACTTGAAAAAAGTGATACAATCGCACATGCTTCCTTACGAACGGTACTTGCCGGTGGAGGCCCTGTACCTGACGAGTATTTACGAAGAGCAGAAAAGTATAACTTGCCAGTCTTGCAAACATATGGCATGACGGAAACGAGTTCACAAACTGCAACACTCTCTTCCGAAGATGCATTGCGGAAGTCGGGATCCACAGGGAAACCTTTATTCTTTAATCAAATAAAAATTAGGGAAGAGGAAAAACCGGGTGATTTAGGTGAAGTGCTTATTGCTGGTCCACATGTGACGCCGGGTTATATCGGGTATGCAGCGGATAAGAATCCATTAGAGAATGGCTGGCTACCGACGGGTGATATTGGATATATCGATGAGGACGGGTATTTATTCATCGTAGATCGGCGTTCAGATTTAATCATTTCCGGTGGGGAAAATATTTATCCGGCAGAAATCGAAAATGTACTTCTTTCCTGTCCGAATGTGTTGGAGGCGGGCGTATGTGGGCAAGATCATCCCGAATGGGGAAGTGTCCCAATTGCTTTTATTGTTAAAGATGGAGAGATATCGGAATCTGAGTTAGAAACGTATTGTCGGGAGCAACTTGCGGGCTATAAGGTGCCAAAAGCATTCCATTTTGTTGAACAACTGCCGCGCAACGCTTCAAATAAGCTGTTGCGGCGGGAATTGAAGGAATGGATGAAACGAAAATGATTAATGCCTCTCCACAATATAGGAGAGGCACTTTTCATCTAGCTGCGGGCGGCAGAGGCTCAGGGTCATAAGTCAAAGCTGCTGTGTGGCAAAGGGCGCCACTTCGCATCTTCGCCTTATGCCTGTCGCCTCTCGGCAGCCGCTCTCCGCTTTTGCTATCATCTAGCTGCGGGCGGCAGAGGCTCGGGGTCATAAGTCAAAGCTGCT
>NZ_BJYL01000029.1 GCF_007991495.1 Sporosarcina luteola
TCGCCTTATGCCTGTCGCCTCTCGGCAGCCGCTCTCCGCTTTTGCTATCATCTAGCTGCGGGCGGCAGAGGCTCGGGGTCATAAGTCAAAGCTGCTGTGTGGCAAAGGGCGCCACTTCGCATCTTCGCCTTATGCCTGTCGCCTCTCGGGTCGCTTCGGTCTTGAAAGAAAAGGTAAAGAGCGCCTTTTTTTCAAGTCCTCCACCGCCTGTCGAGGCTAAACACCGACCTCCACTTTTGCTATCATCTAGCTGCGGTCGGCAGCCTCTCGGGTCGCTTCGGTCTTGAAAGAAAAGGCAAAGAGCGCCTTTTTTTCAAGTCCTCCACCGCCTGTCGGGGCTAAACACCGACCTCCGCTTTTGCTTGTTTATTTATTACTAAGCGCTTGTTCGAGAACTTTCAAATTTTGTTCCATCAGAGTGAAGTAGGTTTCGTTATTTTTCACATCATCTTTCGTAAGCACTCCAAGATTATGCAACATCAATGATTGAGCGCCGACTTCTTTTTTAACAACTTCTGTCAGCTTTGAAGACACGTTCTGTTCAAATAAAATATAATGGACATTATCTTCTTTTGCTTGTTCGACAATTGTAGCCAACTGCTTTTGTGAAGGTTCACTCTGTGAATTTAACCCTGCTATCGCAACCTGGTTCAACCCATACTCTTTGGAAATGTAGCCGAATGCAGCGTGCGAGACGAAAAATGTTTTTGTAGGAGCTTGCTGAGCCATTTCCTTGAACCGTTCATCCAAATCCATTAAATCATCTTCAAGCATGTCGAAATTCTTTTCGAACGTTTCTGCTTCTTCCGGCATTTTCGTAATAAGTGAATCCTTTATGGACGTCGCCAATTCAATGCTTAAAATCGGAGAAATCCATACATGGGGATCGAATTGACCATGCTCATGATCATGCTCTTCTTCATGTCCATGTTCATCATGATCCTCTTCTTCATCATGATGATGTCCCTCATCTAACTGTTCTTTTGTAATTGAATCAGCGGTAGCTACCAAAGTTACATGTTCATCTTTTAACGTTTTTTTAGCATTGTCCACAAATCCTTCTAAGCCAAGTCCTATGTAAAAAAATAGATCTGCATTGGAAAGAGAAATCATATCCTTCTGTGTCGGATCGAATGAATGCTCATCAGCCCCAGCAGGATAGATGGAATGAACATCAACAAACTCCCCGCCGATCCGTTCTGTGAAGTACTGTAAAGGATACACTGTTGTATATACTGATAATTTATCTTCTTTCTGTCCCTCTGCCTTTTCTTCTTTATTCCCACATGCACCAATTATCAAAGTAAAAATGAGTGCGGGGAGAATGAATAACTTTTTCTTCATAAAAGATTACCCTCCGATTTGTTAATAGTAATGATTACGATTTAACTGCTTTCTTATAATACTAGATGATCATCTATTTGGCAACAAAAAAGAAAAAACCGGCAAGCGCCGGTGTAAATCCATTACTTTTTGTTTATGATTTTTTCGGGAACAGGATCGAAACCACCTTCATGAAATGGGTGACATTTAGAAATTCGACGGATCGCCAACCATGTTCCTTTCAGTGCACCGTGCTTTTCGATAGCTTCGACACCGTAATGTGAACAAGTAGGATAGAAGCGGCATGAAGGCGGTGTTAGTGGAGAAATGATCTTTTGATATATTTTAATAAAACCGATTAAGATTGTTTTCAATGTAGTATCCCCTTGCTTTCTTATATATGTTTATTTTATTTGTTCCGGTGGTAAATTAACAGGAAGATGCATTTGCATTTTAAATACGAATGATTGAAAAGGGGTTTTTTTATGTCTAAGGAATTAATGGAAGAATTAAATGTACAAGTATCTACATGGTCTGTCATGTATGCAAAACTGCATAATTATCATTGGTATGTGAAAGGGAAGCAATTTTTTACATTGCATGCAAAGTTTGAGGAGCTATACAATGAGGCGACTGCCCATATGGATGAAATTGCCGAAAGGATTTTAACACTTGGAGGTAATCCGACAGCAACATTGAAAGAGCATTTGGAGCAGTCCGTCGTGAAAGAGGCGAAGGGCGACGAAGAAGCCGAAGAAATGGTGAAGGCCATCGCTGAAGACTTTGGTGAAATTATGAAGTCACTGAAAAAGGGGATGGATGCTGCCTCAAAAGACGGTGATGATATGACGGAAGACATATTGAACGCGACGTATCAGAGCATCGAAAAGCACCAATGGATGTTGAATGCATTCCTTGGAGAAGATAATAAATAATCGAGTTGTCTTGAAACTTTCGCTATTTCTCCGATAAAGAAGGATGAAGGGAGGAATGGCAATGGACATGAACTCCATCATGGCGAGCCAATTGAGAAGTCTTCAATCGACTGTACAAATGAGCGTCATGAACAAAGCATTATCCATGGAAACAGCAGCAATGACGGATATGCTTCAAGGTCTGCAAGATCAACCTCCTGTGGCAGCACATCCTCATAAAGGGATGTCAGTCGATATAAAGGCTTGATTGTGTGAGCACGGATTCCTGTTTAATTTGGGAATTCGTGCTTTACTTTTGAGGCCGCAAGTAAGTAAGTGTAAAATAAGAAGTGAAAGTGAGAATCATTTCGCTGAAGGGAACCATACTATTTTTTAAAAAAGGATGGTTACTCAAATGGACAACGACAAAGTAAGAATGTACGTTTCAATTGCCAATCAACAAATTTATCCGCATAAGCATGCTTCCCCTTGGGAATACGAAGTGGAAATGAGTAGGGAATTCTTGCCTGTCTTCAATAACCTGTTTTCTCAAATAGGCCGTTTGGAATTCACGAATTTCCTTAGAGGCCATACACGCCCTTATTTACAATACCATTACGATCGGGACAACCATGAAATTGATGTTCGGACGATGAAGTTGTATGCATTAATCCATGAATTTACGGATGAGGAAACGAAGAAGTTTATCGAAAAGCTGCCGTATTTTACAAAAGGCAGTCCGAAGATAACTTCTGGCCCCGTTCAACCATCCAATTGAATGAAAGGACGTGAAGTCACATAGCAACGACTACATTTAAAGATTTACAAGGAGCACATGTCGAGCTGACATTTGGGGATAATCGCATGAATATGGAAGCGAGACATGTACTCGTTGTATTGAAACATAAAGATAAATGGTTATTGACACGCCACTCGGTGCGCGGTATCGAATTTCCAGGAGGAAAGGCGGAGGAAGGGGAAACGATTCAGGACGCCGCTATCCGGGAAACGATTGAGGAAACAGGAGTAACAATTACGGATTTGGTGAAGTTTGCTGAATATGTCGTGGTGAGCAATGTTACTTTTTGCAAGGCAGTGTTCACGGCGCAAGTTGTGAGCATTGACGAGAATCCGCAACTGCATGAGACAGAAGGTGCTTTGTGGATGACGGACGAGGAATTGAATGAGTGCGATGAGTTGAGTTTCCATATGAAAGATGCCGGGATGCCTAAAATCCGTAAGTGGGTTGAAAATTATGTATGATAATGGAGCTATTTTACATAGAAGAGACTATCCATCCCCGAATCCTCACATCCGTCTTGAAGAAATTACGTATTGGTCAGATGGATTTAAAGTGAAAGGGTTGCTTGCAGAACCGATTATCGCAGGGAATTATGATGGACTTATTTATTTGCGCGGTGGTATCCAGCATGTAGGAATGGTTCGCCCGTCTCGCATCGCTCAGTTCGCTTCACAAGGCTTCGTCGTATTTGCCCCCTATTATCGGGGGAACCGTGGCGGAGAGGGGCGTGACGAGTTTGCTGGCGATGATCGGCAAGACGCCATAAATGCCGTCGACGTTATCAAGCAGAGCGCTAAAGTGAATAAGGAAAGAATCCATCTCTATGCTTTTTCGCGCGGCGGGATCATGGCGTTATGGACAGCCATTTTACGGAAGGATATTACGTCTGTTGTCACATGGGCAGGAGTCTCAGATGTCATCTTTACATATAATGAACGGAAAGATATGCGACGGATGATGAAGCGGGTCATCGGAGGTACGCCAAACAGTATGCCAGACGCTTATAGGGAGCGTACTGCTTTGTTTAGAGTAGATGATATCGAGGCACCTGTATTGATTATCCACGGGATGAAAGATGAAAATGTATCATTTGAGCAAGCGATCTTACTGGAAGATGCCTTGAGGGAGCATAATAAGCTTTACGAAACTTGGTATTTCCCCGAGTATACACATTACTTTCCTGCAGAGCATAACGCACAGACTGTCCGTGACTTATGCATATGGATGAAGGAACAAAAAAAATGATGAAATCCTCAATGGAGAAGAATTAAATTCTCCATTGGGGATTTTTATATTATTTCAATAAATAACATTAAGGAACTTATGAATAGACGTCGTCATATATATATTGGGTGAATACCTATCGTAAGGAAAGGTGAGTGAGTTTAAAGTTGAATAATGAAAATGTCAATAAGAACAGTAAACAAGAACAACTAGATGAATTTCGCATCGTCAATGCCGGGAAGCCAATGACGACAAATGTGTCCAGAAAAATCTCAGATGATGAGAGGATTTTAACGGCAGGCAAACGAGGTCCGGGACTGTTAGAAGACTTTCATTACTTCGAAAAAATCACATCATTTGTACATGAAGAAATCCCGGAAAGAAAAGTTCATGCGAGAGGATACGGGGCTCATGGAGAGTTCGAATGCTACCAATCGATGAAACAATTTACGAAAGCCGGTTTTTTACAGGAGGCAGGGAAAAAGACGCCTTTATTTGTCCGGTTTTCTACTGTGCAAGGAAGCAAAGGCTCAAAAGATACGGCAAGGGACTTGCGTTGCTTAGGTGTCAAGTTTTATACAGAAGAAGGGAATTACGATATGACGATGATCGGATTCCCGGTTTTGATCAACCAAGATGCGATGAAGTTCGCTGACATCATTCATGCTTATCAACCTGAGCCACGCACAGGTATGCCGCAAGCAGCGGGAGCACATGATACTTTTTGGGATTATGTTGCAAATAACCCGGAATCACTCCATATGACATTATGGGTCATGTCTGACCGAGGCATTCTGAGAAGTTACAGAATGATGGAATCCTGGTCTGTGAGCACATACTTGTTTGTCAATGATCAAGATGTGGCAACGTTTGTGAGATTTGTTTGGAAGCCTGTTCTTGGCTCTCATTCCTTGCTTATGGATGAAGCACAGAAAATTGGGGGCATTGATCCGGATTTCCACCGACGTGATTTGAGAGAGGCAATTGACCGTGGAGCTTTTGCTGAATATGAATTAGGGGTTCAGCTGATTCCAATGGAAGATGAATTCAAATACGATTTTGATATTATTGATTCCACAAAGTTTTGGCCTGAAGAGCTCATTCCCGTCCAGATTATCGGGAAAATGACCTTGAATCGAAATGTGGATAATGAGTTTTCGGAAATTGAACAAGCGGCATTTAACCCAGCGAACGTCGTTCCAGGAATTGATTTTTCCAATGATCCTGTTCTTCAGGGAAGGTTAGTTGCATACCAAGCGGCGGCATTACATCGGTTAGGCAGTAAAAACTATCAGGATCTCCCAATCAATCGCCCGGTCTGTCCGTTCCATAATAATCAGCGAAAAGGGTTTATGAGGTATCGAATCGATGTAGACGAAACTAGCTATCATAGAAATTCATTGGAAAATAATACACCGTTTACGACTCCGCCTGAAAAAGGCGGATATAAGCATTATCCAATGAAGGTGGAAGGGCATGTCACGCGAGAGCGCCCTGAAAAATTCGATGATTTTTTTACACAGCCTAGAATCTTCTGGAATAGTTTGACGCCGGTGGAGAAGCAACATATGATCGAAGCACTTAGTTATCAAATCGGAAGTTGTAAAAGTGAATCGGTCCGCCAGCAAAGTGTGGATATATTAGTCAACGTCGATAAAGGGATGGCGGACATTGTTGCGGATAATGTCGGGGTCAATCGACCAAACGGTACCAATGTGCCTGTTTCAACGAAGTATCCTTCCTTAAGCCAGGCTAGCACTCCTAAATATGCATATTCCATGAAAGTCGGCGTATTGGTTGGGGATGGATTTAACACAAACGAAGTGACCAATACGATAAAAGAATTGGAAAAGTACGGGGTTTGGGTTGTTATAGTAAGTGAAATGCTAGGCACTGTTACTGGAAGTGATGGCACGAAACTGAAAGTAGACGAAACGTTTCTAACGACTAGCCCTTATTTGCTTGACTCGTTATACGTCGTTGGTGGTCAATCTAAGAACGAGGCGAAATTCAACTCTGATGTCACGGAGTTCATACAAGTGGCATATAGGCATTATAAACCAATCGGTGTCGCTACAACAGGACAGTTCTTTATCGAAGGGTCGGAAGCAAATAATTTGGCAGGTGTTGTATTTGCCGAAAACAATCCAAACTTTGGAGAAGACTTTGTATCAGCTATCGCTCAAATGCGTTTCTATGATAGAACATAAAAAACCAGGCGCGATAAATATGCGCCTGGTTTTTCTTTATATATTATGCTTTTGGTCCGCCTTTTAGCGTGATATCTTCAGAAACATGACCGAACTTCTTGAAGTTTTCGCGGAATAGATCAGCTAATTCAGTTGCTTTTGCATCATATTCTGCCGGATTGCTCCAAGCATTTCGAGGGTTCAATACTTCGCTTGGTACGCCATCGATAGCTTTTGGCATAGCAAGACCGAAAATTGGATTTTCTTCGAACTCAACGTCATTCAATTGACCGGCAATTGCTGCACGCACCATTGTACGTGTATGTTTCAATGCCATACGTTTGCCGACACCATACACGCCGCCAGTCCATCCCGTGTTAACTAGGAATACTTGTGCTCCATGCTCGTCGATTTTCTTTCCTAGCATTTCAGCATACACAGTTGCTGGAAGTGGTAGGAACGGAGAACCGAAACATGTTGAGAAAGTAGCCTCAGGAGCAGTGATACCACGTTCTGTTCCTGCAAGTTTCGATGTGAAACCGCTTAGGAAGTGATACATCGCTTGCTCCTTCGTCAATTTAGAGATTGGAGGCAACACGCCGAATGCATCCGCTGTTAAGAATACGATTGCTTTCGGATGACCTGCAACCGATGGTGTTACGATATTTTCGATATTATGGATTGGATAAGCAGCACGTGTGTTTTCAGTTAATGAATTATCATCGTAATCGGGCACGCGTGTCTTTTCGTCAACCACAACGTTCTCAAGAACTGTACCAAATTGGATTGCTCCAAAGATTTCAGGTTCTTTTTCTTGGGAAAGGTTGATGCATTTTGCATAGCATCCGCCTTCGATGTTGAATACTCCGTTGTCTGACCAGCCATGCTCATCATCACCAATTAGCTTGCGATTAGCGTCAGCTGAAAGTGTTGTTTTTCCTGTGCCGGACAAACCGAAGAATAGGGCAACATCCCCTTCTTGACCAACGTTTGCAGAGCAATGCATGGAAAGGATTCCGCGCTCAGGAAGCAAGTAGTTCATAACGGAGAAAATCGACTTTTTCATTTCCCCGGCATATTCAGTACCGCCAATCAACACAATTCGCTTTTCAAGTGATACAATAATGAAGGTTTCTGATTTAGTTCCGTCAACTGCCGGGTCCGCCTTGAAAGATGGAGCGGCTAAGATCGTGAATTGGGCTTCATGCGTTTTCAATTCCTCTTCTGTAGGGCGGATGAAAAGATTGTGCACGAATAGGTTTTGCCAAGCATATTCATTAATGACTTGGATGGATAGCTGGGATTCTTTATCAGCACCAGCGTAGCCTTTAAATACGAATAATTCGTCTTTCATTTTCAAGTGGTTTAGCACTTTTGTATATAAGGAATCAAATACTTCAGTTGAAATCGGTTGATTCACTTTACCCCAATCGATCTTATCTTTTGAGGAAGCTTCTTCGACAGTGTACTTATCTCCAGGAGAACGGCCAGTGTACTTTCCAGTTTGCGCTGTGATTGCGCCATCTGCAGAAAGTTTCGCTTCTCCGCGAGCTGTCGCTTTTTCAACCAGTTCCGCCACGGAAGGCTGGATGTTTACGTTATTGCCTGAAAGTAACTCATTTAGTCCGCTTTCGATTTTCGCTGAGATCATATTGTTCGTACCGTCCTTTGCATGTAATCCCATTTGCTGGGTTTCATCACATTTCGTAAATAGTATAACACATTTAGAATAATAATCTATACTAATCAAAAACTCAAGCAGATAGTCCGAAAAGATTTGACAAAATCGAAACTTTTCTCTACCATAGATAGTTGAACGGATACTCTTATCCCGAGCTGGCGGAGGGACAGGCCCTATGAAGCCCGGCAACCTGCGTGGTAATCCCACGAGAAGGTGCCAAACCTGGAGCAAGGTTGAATTCCTTGGACGATAAGAGTGAAAGGTGCTGCTTTTGAAATTATGCCTTTCCTCATGTATATTTACGTGAGTGAAGGGCTTTTTATATTGTCAGGCCCTTAATCCTTGTGTATGTTGACGTCGACTCTCTAGGCGCTGAACTTACTGGGACAATTAGAGTACCGTATCAATATTTGCAAGCCGTTAAGGAGGAAACAACAATGACAAATCGCCGATTATTCACATCTGAATCGGTAACAGAAGGACATCCGGACAAAATGTGTGATCAGATTTCTGACGCCATTTTGGACGCAATATTGGAAGAGGATCCGAATGCACGAGTAGCGTGTGAAACAACAATCACGACTGGACTTGTGTTAGTTATTGGAGAAATTACGACAACAACATATGTTGATATTCCGAAAGTTGTCCGGGACACAGTTAAGGAAATCGGGTATACACGTGCAAAATTCGGATTTGACTGGGAAACGTCTTCAGTCTTGACTTCAATCGACGAACAGTCACCGGATATCGCGGCAAGCGTCGACGTTGCACTGGAAGCACGCGAAGGAACCATGTCGGATGCAGAGCTTGACGCAATCGGAGCGGGAGACCAAGGGCTCATGTTCGGATATGCATGTAATGAAACAGCTGAACTAATGCCAATGCCAATTAGTTTATCGCATAAACTGGCCCGCAGACTTGCACAAGTTCGAAAAGAAGACATTCTTCCGTATCTGCGTCCAGACGGTAAAACACAAGTAACGGTAGAGTATGATGAGAATAACAATCCTGTCCGTATCGACACAATTGTCATTTCGACTCAACATCATCCTGATACTACATTAGAAGAAATTCAAAGAGATTTAAAAGAGCATGTCATTCAACCAGTCGTGCCTGCTGAATTATTAGATGGAGAAACAAAATACTTCATTAATCCTTCAGGCCGTTTCGTTATCGGTGGTCCACAAGGAGATGCAGGCTTGACTGGCCGGAAAATTATCGTCGATACGTATGGCGGTTATGCAAGACATGGCGGCGGCGCATTCTCAGGTAAGGATGCTACGAAAGTGGACCGTTCCGCTTCTTACGCAGCACGCTATGTTGCTAAAAACATCGTCGCAGCAGGACTTGCGGACCGTTGTGAAGTTCAATTGGCTTACGCAATCGGTATGGCGCGACCGGTATCCATTTCAATCGATACTTTTGGAACAGGAAAAGTCGAGGAAAGCAAGCTTGTAGAAATCGTGCGTGAGTTATTCGATCTACGCCCAGCCGGCATTATTAAAATGCTAGATCTTCGCCGCCCGATTTACAAACAGACCGCTGCCTACGGCCATTTCGGCCGCACAGACGTAGAACTCCCATGGGAGCAGACAGACAAGGCAGCAGAATTGGTGGAAAAAGCGGGATTGTCTAGTTGAGGATAGAATAAATGCAGGAAGTAAGGAGAAATCCAAGCTTTCTGTTTTTTTATGTTGTGGTGAAATGAGAACTGTACTGGGAAGAATGAGAACTCATTAGTGATAATGAGAACTCTACGGGGAAGAATGAGAACTCAAATAGAGGAAATGAGAACTCTACGGGTAAGAATGAGAACTCAAATAGAGGAAATGAGAACTCTACGGGTAAGAATGAGAACTCATTTAGAGGGAATGAGAACTTCAGGAAGAAGAATGAGAACTCATTTTATGAAGGCATACTCAAAGGTCCATTCTTTCACATTCAAGGTCCATTCATTCCGAACAAAGGCCCATTCATTCACATCCAGGGTCCATTCCTCAGAAGGGAACTAAACTAAATTCGCAACGTTTATACTATTAATACATTAAAAGGTGGCGTTTTGAAAATGGCATTTACCAGTTTAGTTTTATTAGCAATCATTGCTTTTGTTGCAATTGTCACCGTGGCGGGCATCATTGTTTTAGTAGCTTCCAAAAAATAAAATGCTGCCCGAGTGAGCAGCATATCGATTACTGATTGATAGATTTATAAATCTGTCCTTTTTCAACATAACTATCAACGATCCGTTTCATGTCAGCACGATCCTCATCATTCAACTCACGTACAACTTTTGCAGGTGAGCCGAGGGCAAGACAGCCTGGCGGGATTTTCTTGCCCGGCGGTACAAGGCTGCCGGCTCCGATGAACGCACCTTCGCCGATTTCTGCGCCATCCAAAATGATGGAACCCATTCCGATCAGCGCACCTTTACGAATTATGCAACTATGTAAAAGTGCTTTATGGCCAACCGTCACATCATCTTCAATGAGCAACGTTTGTCCGGGGCTTTGATGGAGGCAGCTTAAATCTTGGATGCTGACCCGTTCACCGATAACTGTCGGTGCCACGTCACCCCGTATGACTGTATTGAACCAGATGGAACTGTTTGCCCCGATTGTTACATCGCCGGTAATCGTTGCATAATCCGCGACATAGACGGAAGGGTCGATTTTTGGTGTCTTTCCATTGTATGGATAAATCATGAACGTCTCCTCTTTTCTAAAAATCATGTATAATTTATCGTATCACAAAACTTTCATATACAGAAAGGGGAGGTGATTGCTATGTGGAAATGGGAAGCCGAAGGACAACCGAAAGCAGTAATTGTAATTGTCCATAATGCCTATGAACATCATCGGCGGTATGCATGGCTCATCCAGAAACTTCGAAACGATGGCTTCCATGTCGTAACGAGCGATCTGCCGGGACACGGTTCCGATAGTGGAAGAAGGATTCATGACGAATCATTCGAGTCGTATGTGGACCATGTGAAAAAGATGATTGAAATCGCACTGCAAGATAATTTACCGCTTTTCGTACTGGGGCATGGACTTGGCGCAACGATTGTCATGCATATTTTGCAACGTGAAAAATTGGAATGTGCAGGTTTTATATTCAGCTCGCCTTGGTTGTCTATTAAACATCAGCCAACTAAGTTTTCAGGAGTACTCACAAAACTATCAAGTTCCATGAAAGTGAATCATGATATTACGATTGAGATGTTGACTCGAAACTATGATATGTACATAGAGTTTCAAAACGACCGTGATTACAGTTCCACAGTTGTCGCATCTTGGTATAGGGAAATGCTCACAATGATGAAATCGATCATCACGCATGAAGAAAGTATATATGACGTGCCGATCCTCCTTCACACGGGTGGCCAAGATAAAATAACAGACATTAGTATTGCAAGAAAGTGGCTGCTCAATCAGCAATTATCGGAGCTGCACTACAAGGAGTGGAAGCATCTCTATCATGATCTCTATCAAGAGCCTGAGAGAGAAGAAGTCTATTTGTATATCGAATCATTCATGGATAACGTACTTCGATCGCTAGGGTATATTGTATAGTCTAAAACAAAAGGGGAGTGGTTAGTTTGACGATTATCGGTTTTGTAAGACATGGCGTGACAGCGTGGAATAAAGAGGGAAGAGCGCAAGGCAGTTCGGATGTTCCGTTGGATGAAGAAGGGATTCAAATGGCGGAGCAAGTGGCAGATCGATTAGCGGCAGAACAATGGGATATTATTTATACGAGCCATCTGATAAGAGCGAAGAAGACAGCAGAAATCATTGCAGCGAAAATGCCGGGTGTAGGGCTGGTGGAAGACGCGCGCTTACGTGAAACAGGCGGTGGACTGGTGGAAGGAACGACTGAGGCAGAGCGCATCGAAAAGTGGGGGGAAGATTGGAAACTGCAAGACATGGGGTTTGAAACGCATGAGTCTATCGTTTCTCGTGGATTGGAATCCCTTGATGAAATCAAAAAGAAGCATGCCGGCGAAAGGGTATTGGTCGTCAGTCATGGCAGCTTCATTAAACGGATGTTGAACGAACTTGTCACTGATACAATGTATGAACAAAGCCTTGATAATACGTCTTTAACGATTGTACAGCTATCAGACGAGCATAATATTTGTCAGCTATTCAATTGCACAGCTCATTTACAAAAGACTGTAGAAAATTAAATGAGAATCAATTCGCAGTAGCTATGAATAACCCGACCGCTTGAAAAAGGTGATTGGGTTGTTTAGAATTTGGAACCTTTCATAAGAAAAATAGTCTATAATATAATTAAACAACTACCAATTGCTTGAACGGAGGTCATCAATTGAAAAAAGAAACTACAAATGAAATTATGTCTTGGATTAAATCCATTGCAGTTGCTTGTGTGCTCGTTTTCGTGATTCGCCACTTTTTATTCTCACCAGTCATCGTGTCTGGACAATCGATGGAGCCTACTTTTGAATCGGAGAACCGTGTCGTTATCTCCAAAATCCATAAACTCGATCATTTTGACTTAATTGTCTTCCATGCCCCGGGGTCAAAAGAAGACTATATTAAACGGGTGATCGGTCTTCCAGGAGATACTGTCGTTATGAAAGATGACAAGCTTTTCATTAACGGGAAAGAATACAAAGAAGAGTACTTAGAGGCGAATAAGGATCAGATTTTTAAAGACGAAAAATTGACTCAGGATTTTGAAGTTACCGTTCCGGAAGGACAGCTTTTTGTCTTGGGCGATAATCGAAGAAATAGCACAGACAGCCGGATAATTGGTTGTATCGATCAAGAATCCGTAGTCGGGAAAGTCGGTTTCAGATTCTATCCATTCAATTCCATCGGATTTCCGAAATAAGTGAATAAGGCAAAGATTATCGGCATCGACGGCTTAGGGGGATCAGGGAAAACAACATTTTCCAAAATTCTTCAGCAGCGACTTGACCATGCGAAGCTTTTTCATTTGGATGATTTCATTTATCCGAAATCCATTCGGTATGATCAAAACGTATCAGAACAAGAAGCATATTATAATAAGCAATGGCGTTATGACTATTTGATTCAATCAATTCTAAAACCATTGAAGAACGGGTTGCCGATTAACGGCCTTATTGAATTTTATAATAAAGAAAATGATGACTATGAAGAGAAGCAAGTAATGATTCCAGCTGAAGGAATGATTATCGTTGAAGGTGTATTTCTTCAGAGAAAAGAATTACGGGACTACTTCGATGCTGTCATATTCATTGACGTAAACAAAGAAGACCGACTTGAACGCGTATTGGGTAGAGATCATTATATTGGAACACAAGATGAAATCTTAAAGAAATATGAAAGCCGGTATTTCCCTGCGGAAGATAGATACTTGGAAGAGTACGATCCGGTTCACCTTGCAGATCGAGTTCTTAGCGCTGTGAATTCACGGTTGGAACGGGAGGTAAATGATGTCATTTCCTTTATTGAAAACAGATCGTCTTCGACTCGTTGAAGTGAAAATGGAACATGCACCGGCACTTTTCGCTAATTTTACGGATCCGAGGGTTCTGAAATACTATGGCAGTGAGCCGATGACGGACATTCATCAGGCTGAAAAATTGGTACAGCATTTCAAAAGTACGTTTAAGGCGAAACGTGGGATTCGATGGGCGATCCTAGTGGAAAATGATAATCGCTGTATCGGCACAATCGGATTAAATCTTTTATCGATGGGAATGAAAAAGTCAGAAGTCGGCTTCGAAATTCACCCTGATTTTTGGCGGAGTGGATATACATCCGAAGCATTGATCGCCGTACTGAATTATTCTTTCGGGGAGCTAGGTTTAAATCGAATGGGCGCGGTTACGTTTTTGGACAATAGCGCATCAATCGGCCTTTTGGAAAAGCATGGATTCCAAAAAGAAGGGATCCTTCGCAGCTATCTCTTTCAAAACGGCAAATCGCATGACGGTCAACTATTTTCGCTTCTGCGTGAGGAATGGCTGATAGCATGATTAACTCTCACTCTTTGGGGTATCTTATGAAGACTACTCACACGGGAGTGATGACATTGTTTAAAAAGGATAAAAACAAAGGCCAAAGCAACAAGGACAATACAAGAGCCGAATTGGCCGGCACCGAGTATACCGACGAACAACGACGCACAAACGAAGTTGCCTCCACTGCCTATAAGGGTAGTAAAAACGAAAAAGTGGATATTCAAAACGATCGGCTTGAATCAGGCGGGTTCTAGTCAACAACCTCTGCATAATTGCAGAGGTTGTTTCATTTCACAAGCAACTTCTCAACAATTACGCGTTCGTATGGTAAATTAAGTACAATGCAAAGAGAAGGAGCACCTTGTAATGACGGATTTTTTTAATCGAAAAATGAATGAACTACATATTCAATTGAATGATGTTCAAAAAAGCGCAGTACTTCAAACGGAAGGGCCGTTGCTTTTATTAGCATGCCCGGGTTCGGGGAAAACAACGACGATGATCATGCGAATCGGTTATTTGATTGAAGAGAAGAAGGTAGATCCGAAACGCATAAAAGCGATCACTTTCAGCCGCGCATCTGCAAGAGACATGACAGAACGATTCAAACGTTTCTTTCCACAGCATGATCCAATCGATTTTTCTACGATACATAGCTTGGCTTATAGTATTACAAGAACTTATTTGAATAAAACCCGCACCGGATTTGAATTAATTGAGGGTGGTGGGAAAGGGAAGCAGTCGCCTACTAAATCGATGCTATTGAAAGCCCTATACAAAGAAACGCTGAAAGAAGATGGCACGGAAGAAGAATTGGCTTCACTATCGACGTTCATCAGCTTCCTTAAAAATAGGATGATCCCTTTTAAAGAGTGGGAACAAGTGCCAGGTCCTTTCGATAATGCTGGCAGCATCGCATTGAAATACGAACAGCAAAAATCGAAAACGGTTGGCCACCTGCTTCTCGATTTTGACGATATGTTATCGATCGCAGAACAGGCGCTACGGATTGACGAACAGCTTGCTGAACGCTTCCGTAGCCGATACGATTATATACTAACAGATGAAAGTCAGGATACGTCGCTCGTGCAACACCGGATTGTAGAGCATCTCGTGGCGCATCACGGCAATCTTTGTGTCGTCGCAGATGACGATCAATCCATCTATACATGGCGTGGGGCGGATCCCGCTTATTTGCTCGATTTTAAGAAGGTCTATCCGGATGCAGAGCTGCTCATGATGGAACAGAATTACCGATCTTCAAAAGAGATTGTTGATACAGCCGCCAAATTCATCAAACGAAATCGACATCGATATGCAAAGGAAATGCGGACGGATAATCGTGAGGTCGGGCCTATTTTCATCAAACAATACGAAGATCCGAAACAGCTTTTGGAATATGTCACATATGAATTATTAGATGAGGAAAACTTGAGTGAGGTCGCCATTTTATTCAGAAATAATTCTTCTTCGACAATGTATGTCAATGAACTCCATAGAAGAGGAATTCCTTTTTATATGAAAGATGCCGATGACAAGTTTTTTTCACATTGGATTGTAGAAGATATTTTGAATTTCATGCGCCTGAGTTTCAATGATGAGCGAAAAGATGTTTTTTCAAAAGTGGCAATGAAAATGAATTTATTCATCTCACGAAAGATGCTGACCGAATTTTTAACAACGCCGACTTCGGGGAATGTTTTCGATGCGTTTAAGGACAGTGTTCAACTGAAAAGCAGCCAAATCGACAAACTGAATGACTACAAGGTAGCGTACACTAAAATTCCAACGATGCGGCCTGCCCAAGTCATCCGGATGATTCGCTATGAATTGGAATATGAGGAGGCACTTAAAAGCCGTGCCGCGAAATTCGGTTACAGAATCGATCAACTTCTTGGCATACTGGATACGCTTGAAGGGATCGCCTCACAAGTGCGCACGATGGTTGACTTTGCTACCCGCTTAAAGGAATTGGAAGAAGCGGTTCAGCAGGCCAAATTCAATCCGCCAGATAATGCGTTGACGTTGTCGACATTCCATAGCGCAAAAGGGCTGGAGTTCAGACGTGTGTTTATGATTGACTTAGTGAAAGGGATCATTCCATCTGAAGAGGATGAAAATGATCCGTTGTTAATGGAAGAAGCAAGGCGGTTATTCTACGTTGGAATGACGCGTGCGAAAGATCGATTGGAACTATTATCCTATCAAAAACAGAATGGGAAGACAAAAGAGGATTCCCGATTTGTGAATGAAGTGCGAGGGATCTTGATGAAACCTGAAGAGCAGAAAGTGGAGAAACTGACAAAGGCTAATCTTTCGATTCCTATGGATCCGGATGGTATTCATAACCGGAATGAGCTATCGGAAGGCATGCATGTAAACCATCGCGTATTTGGAAAAGGAGTTGTCCAAGAAATCGGTGAAGAAGACATTCGAATTCAATTTGGAGAGAATGAAAAACGCCTCTCCCTTGAAACGATTTTATTACGTCGTCTATTGAAACTGGTGGAATCATGAAGAAAGCCTTTTTTGTCGGCATTGCTGGTGCGCTCGGTGCGATTTGTCGTGTCGGGATTGGTGAACTCATAGGGGTTTCGTCCGATTTTCCTTTCGCGACATTTGCCGTGAATATGGCGGGAACATTTCTACTTTGCTTCCTTAGCGCAGGCGTCATCCAACGTATCACGGCTAATGAAGAACTGCGGACAGCAATAACGACCGGTTTCTTAGGTTCGTTCACTACTTTTTCCGCATTCAGCATGGAAACAGTGTCCCTATTTCAGAACAGCCACCTATTGTTTGCGCTCTTGTATATTGCTGGCAGTATTCTTGGTGGGTTAATGTTCGGAATTGCAGGTATGAGGGCAGGGTGGAAGGTGGTAAGAGGATGACGGCCGTTGAACTGGTTATGATAGGTGCAGGCGGGTTTATTGGAGCGGTTATACGGTATTTCATTTCCGGTCGGTTGAACAGGGAAGGCAGCCTGCCATACGGGACCTTGGCTGTGAATTTAACTGGTTCCTTGCTGATCGGAATACTAGTGGGATTGGATATTCCAACATTGTGGAAGCTCTTACTCGTATCGGGGTTCGCCGGCGCGCTTACGACATTTTCAACGCTGAATAAAGAGTTGCTGGAATTATGGAATGCTAATCGAAAATTGCAGTTCTTGAGTTATATCTCTTTTACATATGGTGTTGGCATTTTACTTGGGTATAGTGGATTTTTAATCGGCGTGGCATTATGACTATTGACTTTTACAACATGCGTGGTAAGATACAAAACATAATAAAAAACGACAAGACATTCGGATAAATTAAATAATCAACGGAGAGTTGACATAGTAATACCGTCGTGGGCAGCAACTAGAGACTGAATGGGCAGTGCAAATTCAGGCAGCGGCGGGCATGAAGTACATCAACAGTTTTTCTCTTTTTGCAATGAAGTGGATGGCAAAAAAAGCCGTCAACTAGGGTGGTATCGCGGAGAACTCCTTCGTCCCTTTTAAGGGATGGAAGGGGTTTTTTTTATTTATTATAAAGTATAGGAGAGTGTATTATGTTTAAAATTAAAGCGATTCATACGCCGACGTTTTTTGAATCAGCCGCACTCATTGCTGGCATTGTACTCGTTATCAGCGTCAGCATAATAGGATTCGATTCCGTTCCGCACTTGCCTATTCTTTTTTCAATTTTGTTATTAATTGGCTATGGCCTGCTGAAACGGATTCCGTTCCGCCGACTTGAAAAAGGTTTGGTGGATGGTGCAGGAGCTGGGATGAGCGCTGTCTTTCTCTTTTTCTTCATCGGCATTCTGATAAGCAGTTGGATGATGAGTGGCACGATTCCTTCGTTGATTTACGCAGGATTTCACTTGATAACGCCGACTTTCTTTTTTGCGATTGTCTTCGTCGTCACGGCTATCGTAGGCGTCTCAATCGGTAGTTCACTCACGACTGTAGCGACAGTCGGGGTGGCATTCATAGGAATGGCTAGTGTGCTTGAACTTTCATTGCCGTTAGCTGCTGGCGCTATCGTTTCCGGAGCATTTTTTGGTGATAAAATGTCGCCGCTCTCGGATACGACGAACCTTGCCTCGTCGATAGTCGGTGTCGATTTATTTGAGCATATTCGTAATATGGGTTGGACGACTGTTCCAGCTTTTATCATTTCTTTCCTCTTCTTCGGAGCACTATCGCCGAATGTTACTACAGGAGAATTCGAAAAGGTTGCAGTCTTTAAGGAAACGCTTCTTGAAACTGGGATGATCCATTGGTATACGGTCATTCCGCTCGTCGTTCTATTTTTCCTGACCATTAAAAAGGTGCCAGCGCTGCTTACGTTGGCGGTCAGCTCGGCAGTTGCTGTCCTTCTTTCCTTTCTTCATCATACTTATGGATTCACACAAATTCTGGAGATTTTATTCAAAGGATTTGTTTCCTCGACTGGCGTGAAGGATGTTGATGAATTGCTGACGCGTGGCGGAATGGAAAGTATGATGTTCACGGTCGCATTGGTGTTATTGGCTCTCAGTATGGGAGGATTATTGTTTACATTAGGAATTGTCCAAAGTTTATTGGCTCAAATCGAAACGTTATTGAAGAAGGTTTCCTCCGTCATCATGGCTTCTGCTGTTACAGCGATTGGCATTAATGTGTTGATCGGTGAACAGTATTTGTCGATTTTATTGACAGGGCAAGCGTTTCAGACGCAGTATGAGAAAGTCGGACTGGCGAATAAAAACTTGGCTCGAGTCATGGAGGATGCGGGTACGGTTGTGAATCCACTCGTTCCGTGGAGTGTTTGCGGTATTTTCATAACGGATGTGTTAGGTGTTTCGACAGTCGAGTATTTGCCTTTTGCATTCTTTTGTTTGTTATCACCGATTTTAACAATTCTTTTTGGATATATGGGGAAGACATTGACGCGGATAGCTTGAAGACGATTGAAATAAAAAAACACCGACGTTGGTGTTTTTTTATTTATTCAGTGAGAATTCGTCAGTATAGTTCGTCGCTTTTTTCAGTGCTTTTTCCTCTGCAGGAATGCGAATAGACATCATCCAAATATTGAGGATTGAAAATAAAACTGCGGTCAGGAAGGCGCCAAAGAGTAAAGGCAGCACAAGTATTTCCGTAGCGACGATTACATAGTTCGGATGGCGGATCCATTTGTAGGGACCTCTTCGTATAACATCCGCATCGGGCAGGACGATGATTTTAGTATTCCAGAACTTCCCTAACGAAGCGAGACACCAAACCCTAAGTAGTTGAGCGAGAAGAAAGATGGCCAAAAGAATCTGCCATATCGGTGAAAGTTGGCGGTCAAAAAAACTGACTTCAATAATGAATACGATGAAAAAAAGAACATGCATGCCGACCATAAGTGGGTAATGTGAAGCGCCTGCTTCAAAGGCTCCCTGGTCTTTCATCCATTTTTCATTCCGCTTGGCGATAAACAATTCAACGAGACGTTGAAGGATGACGATGGAAAGGACAATGCCAAATATCATTTGCGGCACCTCAATTCCATTTCAACAAAAGCAATTCGCCACAGAAGCCCGGTCCTAAAGCAGCCATTAGACCGTAGTCACCAGCTTCAGGCGATGATTCCATGAATTGCTTTAGCACATAGAGGACGGTCGGTGATGACATATTTCCGTGATTTCGCAAAACATCTCTGGAAATATCCGTTTTAGTAGAATCAAAGCCTAATGCATCCTCATACGCTTTCAACACTTTTTTGCCGCCAGGATGCGCGACGAAATGAGTGATATCATCTTTATTCAAATTATATGCCCCTAGGAATTCATGGACAAAGGGTCCTAACCAATTTGTGATGATGGAAGGAATGCTTTTCGAAAAGACAACGTAGAGACCATTATTCTTAATGTCCCAGCCCATGACATCTTCGGAATCAGGCATCAGTTTTGAAGTCGTCCCCATAATGGAAGGAACGGGTTTATTCACAGCAATTTCGGACTGATCGCCAGCAATCAAAGCACATGCAACCCCATCTGAAAATAGGGAAACACCGACGAGATTGCTTTTCGAATAATCATCCTTTTGAAATGTTAAACTGCAAAACTCGAGCGATAACACTAAGACATTCGACTTTGGAAAGGCTTTGCAGTATTCAAATGCGCGGCTAACCCCTGCAGCGCCTCCTGCACAACCTAAACCCCAAATCGGAACGCGTTTCGTGTCATCTCGGAAAGAAATCCGGTTCATAATACGCGCTTCAATGCTGGGTGTTGCAATGCCTGTACTTGAAATAAAGAAAATCGCATCAATTTCAGTAGGGTCAACAACTTCAAGTAATGTTTCCGTGTTTTGCAAACATGTTTGTACGGCCTCCACGCCTAAGTCGATGGCGTGTTGGATATATAAAGTGTTTCGTTCCTCGAAATCATGGGGTTGCCCATACCACTCAAGAGGCATGCACACATCCCGCTTCTCGATATCGCCGTTTTGAAAGACTTTCAAAAGCCGTTCGATATCTTTGAATCTTCGACTGAACAGAGCGCGGGTCAGTTCGACTGCCTGTTCCTGTTTCACCTCATGGGGGGGCAGTACTGTACTGACGGATAGAATTTTCGGCATGGACAGACCTCCAATATCTTTATTATTCTCTTGCCTTCAAGGCAAGTTGCTAAACATTTTTGCATGTCCTTTTTGTCAACAATGGAATTTATCATCTGATGTATTTTATGAAGGGGTAGGAGTAATTATGAAAGCCCGACCAATAGGCGGGCTTAACTGTTAGGGGGAATGGCAAATTTGCATAATTCCTTAAGACTTTCTATGAATTTTTCATTGCTTTCTTTAGAGCGCTTTTTAGGCCCGCGTAGCCTTCCTCCCGCCATCCTGATCTTTTGTGCAGTATGACGCGCGAATAAAAGCTGATCGATATTTTCTTCGGTGTACCGTCTTCCGTTCTGGTCAATCGGATGTCCTTGCTTTGCCAACACCATTGCTGCCAGGCCGTAATCTTGTGTCACGACGATATCACCTTTTTTAACACGGTTGACCAAAACAAAATCGACCGCATCCGCCCCCTTTGATACGATGACTGTTTCTGCACCTTCCCGATGCATTTCATGCGCCGTATCACAAATAAGGATGCAAGGGAGCTTGAACTTTTTTGCAATGGAAATCGTTTCATTTACAACAGGACACCCATCTGCATCAACAAAAATCGTCACCATTGTCTCGACCTCTTTTCAGTTTTGAAGTATGAAAGCAATTCACTGCGACATACTATGTGTGGATTGATGTCTACTATATCATATTCAAATGTTTTCTTTTAATTCGAAAAGGGTATTACAAGAAAAAGTAGGTAAAGGAGATGCAACTAGATGAAAGATGAAAGATATGAGATGACAATAGAGGAAGCAGAAAGCTACGGCCGCGGGATTAACGCAAGAAATGCAGCGGTTGAACGAAATATGGTCTATGAAGAAGATGAAATCATACCGGCTGATCAACTTCCACCTCCATTAAGCGAAGAGGAGATTAAAAGACGGGTTGGCGCTGAGAACTTTAAAAACAATGATAGTGATTATCAAAACTCTATAAACAGTTAAAGAGAGCGAAGAATCGCCCTCTTTTTTTATGATCATTTCACCGTAATCCGTCCGTTATCTGATTTCAATCGAATCTGATATTCTTCCGCTCCGAAACGGGTGCGGGCGTTTCGATCTCCATACACATCAATCCTTCCATGTCCTGTTTTGGCATGGATTGTCGCATTGGTCGGCTTATAGGAAGATGTAATTTCGATGCTTCCATTATCCGTTTCAAAATCGATATTACGGTCAAGATGCTCTGCGGCAAGTGTGATCCGGCCGTTGTCAGTGATTGCGAACAATTCTCCTTCCACTTGGTCGAATTCAATGCGTCCATTATCCGATTCGGCATGGATTGAATCGGCTTCGACATGCCTCATAATTACACGGCCATTATCCGTCATTGCCTTCAACCGATCACTTTGCACCTTCGAAATTTCGATTCTTCCATTGTCCGTTTCCGCATTAAGTGTAGTCGCTGCCAGTTCAGTCAATTCAATGCGTCCGTTATCCGTACGAGCCTCGATAGATTTGCCGATCAACTTCTCAGCTTTTATGTGCCCATTATCGGTTTTCATTGAAATGGATTGATAGAGTTTCTTGGGAATAAACACGTTCAACGCAACCTCCTTCGTATTGAAATTGAATATGAATAACCAAAGACCTTTCTTTTTCAATCTGATTCGTAACGTATCTTCAAAAACGTCTGCGGAAAATTCGAGCTTATCATTGGAATTCACTAGTTCAATTTTCGTCTCAGAGTTATTTGAAGGAAAGATGGAAAGTGCTCCATGAAAAACATCGACATCAACCTTTGTATAGCGATCGTCTTGAATTGTAATTACTTCAGTTGAAGGGGATGTTGAAAGTCGTGAAGCCCCGTGTGTTGCCTGAATCTCTTCGAATGGATAGGCGTCCAATAGTTCCGTTGCAATTTTACTAGGTGACCCTAGGGAAGACGCAATTTCAGTTTCGGTTTTTCCGTCATCTCTTCCATTGGAAAAGTACTCGCGGATGTCTTGCAAAATATCGTTTCTTTCCTCTGATGGAAGTCTTTTCAAAGCTTGCTCTAGTTCCGTTATAAATTGGTTTTCAGTCATGGCGAACGCCCTCCTCGATTAATTTATTTACACCTTCCGTGAAACTGCGCCATTCTTCCAGTTGCTCATGTAAGTAATCACGTCCTGCATCCGTCAATTTATAATATTTACGGGGAGGTCCTTCGGTTGATTCCTGTAAGTAGGTCGTGAAATAGCCTTCTTTCGTCAATCGGCGCAGCAGTGGATAAACAGATCCTTCTGATATGGAAATCTGATCAGAAATTTTTTGGACTAATTCATAGCCATAACGATCTTGTTTATCCAATAAAACAAGGACGCATAAATTTAAAACGCCCTTTTTGAATTGAATATTCACAAACTACCCCTCCTTTTCCAGTACTGTGTATAGAGTACTACTGTGTTAAGAGTAATATATCATATGGTATTATTCATTGCAAGGTACTGTGAAAAAATATTTCCCGAAACTTTTCCATCGATTAGACGTATAGAATGTATGGAGGTGTTCGTCTTGTTCGGAAGAAAAAAGTCGAAAGCAGTAGGACCGGATAAAACCTATTTTAACGTTGGCATCATATCGGTCAATGAACTGGACGACGACCAGTATGAAGTTTGGACAGATGATTTGATGGATGCAGCCGACAATGTAGGATCTACAACTTCATTATTGCAGGCCGATTGGGATAATGAACAATTGAAGATACTTATAAAAAGGTTTCCGGAAGTGGAAATGAATGAAACGGTGTTTATGATAAATGAAATCATCCAGGAAGATATTAAAAAGGAAATCAAATTGCTTGAGCAAAATCATAAATGGAAAAAGTTCTTTAATACGATTCCGCTTACGGATTATATAGATGCAGAGGATCGCGTAGTAATGGACGCAAGCAAAACGCTTTTTTGCACAAATGATGTGCAGGAAGCAATGAATTTTCTCGAAAAGCAGGCTGCAAAGACAGACATCTAAGTAAGGAGGAAATGGTATGGAAGGAAGCTATTTTGTAGGATGGGGAACATTAGCATTGATTAACGCGGGGATCGCCCAAGGAAAAAATAGAAGTGGATTGAATTGGTTTTTATTATCACTATTATTAGGTCCGGTGGCAACGTTCTTTTTAGTAATCGTCGAAAAAAGATAATTCTTTAAAAAGTGCTGACTTATGGTAAACTATTTCTGTAATCGAAATAACTAGTTGTAGGGGGAATGGAAATGACAGAAGTAAAAATCATTTTTGCGAATGATGAATTGATCAGCGGCAATGATGCAAGGAAGAATTTTGTCGCACAACAGAAGGCAGGCCATTGCTCAGTCTTGATTGAAGACACACATTTTATCGTTATCAAGGAAGCTGAAAAGGCTAATTTGGAAAAAGTTCGTTCAACGGCAGGGAACATTGCGCGCGATTTGGCAGCACAAAAAGTGGAGAAAGCAACTGTGCAGGACGGCGTATTAGCAAATGTGTTCTCCGGTTTAGACAAAGAGGAAGTCTTCACGGCATTTGCTGAAGGATGGAATCTCGGTTCCTATCAATTCCTATCGTATAAATCTGAAGGAGAGCGATTCAACACGGAACTTAAAGTCGATGAAAGCGATATGCAGGCAGCTGTTCAATCGGGTAAGATCCGTGCCGCGGCAACCGCTTTCTCACGTGATTTGATGAATGAATTGTCGGACGTACTGAACCCTGAAACGTATCCTGAAGTGTTGAAGCAAAAGTTCGAAGGGAAAGACGTTGAAGTAACTGTCCATGGCAAAGAGCAGCTTGAAGAGATGGAAATGAACGGTCTATTGACAGTTAACCGTGGCAGCAAGTACAAGCCATCATTTGTGGAAATCCGTTATGAAGGCGATGCGTCAAAACCGCTTGTTGCGCTCGTCGGAAAAGGTGTTACATTCGATACAGGCGGGATCAGTCTGAAAAGCGGCAAAGACTTGAGCAGCATGCGTATGGATATGGGTGGTTCTGCAGCAGTTGCAGGAGCAATGCAGCTACTCGTTGATTCCAAGGCAAACGTAAATGTCGTTGCTTTAATTCCAATGGTAGAAAACACGCCGGATGCAAATTCCGTATTCCCTGGCGAAGTGATCCGTTATAAGAACGGCAAAACCGTTCAAGTCGGCAATACAGATGCGGAAGGACGTCTCATCTTGGCGGATGCTTTAATTCGTGCAGGTGAATTGAATGCAGAATACATCGTTGACATCGCAACGTTGACGGGTGCAATTGTAGCAGCGCTCGGTTCCGAAATCGGAGGCGTTTTCGGCGATGAGGAATTGTCTTTCATCATGAAAAAAGTCGGTGACCAAAACGGCGATTTCGTCTGGCCGATGCCTTTGGTTGAAGCATACGACAAGTCACTCGCAAGTGATTACGCGGACATGAACAATATCAGTTCATTGAACTTCGCGGGTTCCATCACGGCAGGTCTTTTCCTACGCCGCTTCGTGCCGGAAAACAGCAAATGGCTGCATGTCGATATGGCAGGCATGATGAGCAAGTCAAGCGCATCAGGCTATTATGCAAAATCCGCAACAGGCTACGGGGCAAGGCTATTGGCAGATTACGCTGTAGAAGTCTCGAAATAAAAGAGAATGAGAAGAGAGCTGTCCGGAAAATCATCTGGGCAGCTCTATTTTTTTGATTGCCGTACGAATCGGCAAAATAGGGCATGATTGGTTGATGAAACAGTTCGTAATTTCCCGTACGCTGGAAAATTAGACTGCCGCTATCTCTTAAAGTCCCGCGCGAAGGAAAATTGAGCCCCGGCGGTCAATTAAACGTTTCTTAAAGTCCCGCGCGAAGGAAAATTGAGCTCCCGCGGTCAATTAAGCAGCTCTTGTCCGGTTCAACAATAATGTTCACGTTCACAGTCAATTAGTAGCTAGTAAAGTATGAGATCTGTTGGACATCCTCCTCATATCATTTTCTGTTTGACTATTATATTTATATTGAAAATACTGTATAATATGTATAATGTAAAAGGTAGTAATAAATCAATGACATCTGGGGTGAGTAATCTGAATAAATATCAAAAAGTTTCTGTGTATGCTTCATTTGCCGTACTTGTTTTTTTCTTAGTTCTATCGCTAGTTACAGATCACTGGGGCTTCTTTTTATGGAGTTTATTGCCGATATTCATGGTTTTGATGACTACATTCACCATTAAGACTGACAAGAATAATAGAAATGCTTGAAATTGGAGAGTTATGTTATGGAACAAAAGATACTTGAGCTACTTAATGAATTTTATCCAATAGAGGTACTGGTAGTTAAAAACTAATGAGCGCACTCTCGTGACTTCAGTCATGAGTTAGCGAATGCCTTTGTTTTACTTAGTTGCCACACATATGCAGTATCATAAGTAGGGTGATAAACATAGACAAAGTCAATTAAGGAAGAGGATATGTTTATATGTTGTACTATCATATTGTATGGTGTGTAAAACATAGGTATCCGATTCTCCAAGGACAAGTGGAAACGGATTTGAAAGAAATTCTTACTGACATTGCTTCTGATAATGAAATCGTCGTCTTGGAGCTGGAGACAGGAAAAGACCACGTTCATATGCTGATCAGCTGTAAGTCTCAGCACGTGATACCTTCCATTATGAAGGCTTTTAAAGGCTCCTCTGCCCGCAAGTTGTTTCTCAAACATCCGGAATTAAAGAACAAGCTATGGGGAGATCATATGTGGAATTCGAGTTATTTTGTATCGACAGTCAGTGACAACACTGAAGAACAAATTAAGCATTATATTCAAAACCAGCAGATTGATCATAGGTAAGGAGGGATCACATGCTGAAAGCCTATAAATACAGAATGTATCCGAACGCTGAACAAAAAGAGTTCTTCGCGAAGTCTTTCGGCTGTGTCCGCTTTATTTACAACAAAATGCTGGCTGACCGAATTGGGCTGTATGAAAGTTATAAGGATGACAAGGACAAGCTTAAACTGTATAAACCGAGAACCTATACTTCGTTCAAAAGAGAATTCGACTTCCTGAACGAAGTGGATAACCTCGCTTTAGCGAATGCCCAGTTGGATTTAAATGCCGCTTACAGGAAATTCTTTAAGGAAGGCGCTGGCTTTCCGAAATTCAAGTCGAAGCACAAAAGTAAAAAAACGTACAAAACAAACAATCAAGGCGGCAATATCCGCGTAAAAGGCAATCAAGTCAAATTGCCCAAGATTGGTTTCGTAAAGATCAAATATCATCGACCATTCAACGGTCTGATCAAGTCGTGCACGGTCAGTCAGACGCCTTCCGGTAAATACTATATTTCCATTTTAGTAGAGGTGGAAGAGGCTGAACGGATTCCCGCTAAAAACAAAATAGGAATCGATTTAGGTTTGTCAAACTTCGCCATTACAACGAATGATGACGGCAGGAGTGAAAAATACAGCAATCCGAAGTTTCACAGAAAGTCCGAGAAACAGTTGATCAAAGCGCAAAAAGCGCTCAGCAGAAAGAAAGCCGGAAGCAAAAACAGAGAGAAAGCCCGCTTAGTATTGGCCAAGAAGCATGAGAAGATTGCCAACCAGCGTAAAGACTTTCTTCATAAATTATCTTACAGGATAACACACGAAAACCAAGTGATTGTTATCGAAACGTTAAAAACATCGAATCTATTAAAGAACCGCAAACTGTCCAAGTCAATTTCCGACGTCAGCTGGCATGAATTCACCAGACAGCTGACGTATAAATCCGCCTGGCTTGGCCGCACGCTCATCCAGGCGGATCAATGGTTTGCTTCTACCCAAACATGCAGTGTATGTGAACATAAAGGCGAGAAATTATCGTTGAACATCAGAGAATGGACCTGTACAAATTGCCAATCCACACATGACAGGGACATCAACGCCAGCCGAAATCTGCTCAAGCTGGCGAATTAATGACACACGGGGAGGGTTCACCCCTTTGAGCTTGGTCAATTTAGATGGCTGACAAAAGCATCTACTACCCAAGAAGCTCGTCACTTTAGTGATGGGAGGTTCACTACTGTCTTGATAATAGTCTTCAACCATTTTATGTGGAATTTTAACTAAACAGATAAATGAGAGTTGAATGTTAAGTGTGGGTAGTCTAATATCTTAGTAGAAAGGTGGGGGAGCTGTATGGTGATTCGTTATTTGGTGTGAACAAACTAACTGAATTCCTTTCTATATTTCAAAAACGAATATAAAAAAGGGAATTCAGGAGGAATAATAATGAATACAGAAAATAAATTAATCCATTTAGAAAATGTGCAGAAGGATTTTCAATTTTCAGGCGCATTTTATGCTCAAAAAGGAAATGAAACCTTAAAGGGAAGTAATGGTTTCGCCAATCGATCAGAGAAAATTGTCAATCAAGTAAATACAAGATTTGCGATTGCTTCCGGTTGTAAAATATTCACGTCGGTTGCTATTTGTTTGTTAGTTGAAGATGGAAAGATTTCTTTTGACACAAAATTAAAAGACTGTTTAGATATAGACTTTCCGAATTTTGACGAAGATATCACCATTCATCACTTACTAACACACACATCAGGAGCACCTGACTACTTTAATGAAGAAATAATGGACGATTTCGAGATGCTTTGGAACTCACGTCCTATGTATCACATTCGGTCTCCAAAGGATTTCTTACCGATGTTTCAGAATGAAAAAATGCAAGATCGTCTTGGCAGTTCGTTTCAGTACAACAATACCGGTTATATATTGCTGGGACTAATTGTAGAACATGTGACTGAGTGTAGTTTTGCTGAATTTGTCGAGGAACATATTTTCCGTAAAGTTGACATGAAGAATGCGGGATACTTCGAAATGGACCGTTTGCCAGAACGAACGGCACTTGGCCACATTGAGGATTCGGAAGGGACTTGGAAAACAAATATTTATTCCTTGCCCGCAAAAGGCGGACCAGACGGGGGAGCATTTGTCTCGGTCGAGGACATGGTTAGATTTTGGCAAGCATTAACGAACCACCAACTGTTGTCTATGAAGATGACTGAAATGTTGTTCGTGCCTCGTGAGATAGTAGATGAAGAGGATAATATATATTATGGGTATTGCGGTTTTATGGAGTTAGATGACTCTAAAAAAGTAGTTAAGTATATTCAGATGGGTTATGATCCAGGTGTGAATTTCCGTTCAGTTTACTATCCGGAAGCCAAAAAGATAATCGTGGTCTGTTCCAATGAATCGAAAGGTGCTTATGAACTTCTGAAAGAGGTTGAAAGTATTCTATAATCGGGTGAAATGCCTTTCTGAAAGGTCAATGCGGTGCTGCCGCATTGACCTATATTTCTATGTGAAATAAACGGTGTGTGGAGTGTGAACTGATGCAAGCACTACGTGTAAACGAGCACATTATCTCAGATGCCTATTTCCACATACCTCCGGCATGACAGCTGGACTAATGTGCTCATCCAGTCACATTCCATCAGATTTTGAAAAAGCTTTTCCACACAACTCCAGCTAACTTACGAAAAGTAAAACCCCTAAAAAGGGGTCCCGACTTTCATATGATGTTGCTTGTTAATCCTTATCTTATACACTTCCTGGGGATGCAGCGTAAAAACCACTTCATAATTCAATGTGACAAACCACTCCCAGTCCTTTTCTAAAAAGGCTCTAAAATATCTATTTTGCACACGCAACTCAAATGTATCGCCTTGTACGATGTAATAGGCCTCCTGACCAATCCATGCCCTCCATTCCTGCTCACTTTGGTCGAAGACCAGGATTCCACGACTCATGAAAGTCCACCTGCTTCGATAGCGAGTCGGACGACCTCTTCGTCGATGTGCTCCTTTTTTAACTGAAAACCGTATAATAGGCTGTTGATTGTCAGGTTGTTGATGACACGTGGCCAACCTTGCGATCGGGATGCAATGGCCTCAATGGCTGTGTCAGTAAAAATCGGCATCTTTGCACCGGCCACCTTCAGATGGTGTTCAATGTATGCGGTCACTTCTTCCCTTGATAAAGGCTGGAATTCATAATTTACGATCAGCCGTTGCGAAAGCGGCCGGTGATGGTTCAACTTCAAACGCGTTTTCAGATGAGGTAAACCCGAAAGGATAAGGACGAACGGATTCGTTGAATCCATCTTGAAATTAAAAAGAAGTGCAATGTCTTGCAGGAAAGCGTCCTTCGCCATATGCATTTCATCCAAGATGAAAATAGGTGTCAGTTTCCGTTCCTCAGCCATCCGTTCAATCCCTTGCTGAATTTGACGGAACAGGTCCCCCTTGCGGAATTTCGGCTCTTCACCTAAGCCGTAGGCAAGCCCCCTGTAAAAGTCCATTACCCCTCCTGTGGAAAGTGGAAAGTAGACGACATGGTATAAGGAAGTATTCAACGATTCCTTGAATGAGCGCAACGCAAAGGTTTTACCAGCCCCCGCTTCACCGACAAGCAGCCCAATGCCTCTTGTTTTCTGTAAATAGGACAACGCTTGCTGAACCCCCTCGTAATCCGTTGACGGGAAGGCCTCTGACGGGCGGAGGTCTTTGGAGAAGGGTGTACGTGCCAGGGAATAATACGCTTTATACATGATCAATTCCCTCCTCTTCCTGGTGGTTCGCCTTTATGAAAGGGGAACGCACCCTTTTCGCATGCGCATTGTCCTTCATCGAAACGAGTTTGGCTTCCGCGACCTTCCGGTCCTCCTCAAAGATATAGACGCCATTTTCATCCAGACGCACATCAATGGAGGTACCGATGAAACGCGAAGGGACCTCATATAATTGCTTATTCAAAGTAATGGTTCCGTCAGCCTTCACTTTACGGTGCTCTCGTTTTAAGAAAATGGTGTCCAGGATCGAGGAGTCTTCTAGGAAAGTCAACTGATCCAGTTGTTCGTGATATACCTCAAGCGGGGTTCTGCCTTCCAAAGAAGCGTGCACCCTTCGGTGGTAATCCTCCTCCAGCCAGTGCCAAAAGCGTTCATTCAACTCTTCAAGAGAGTCGGTAGGATCTGCTTGTAATAATGGATAGAATCGAGTTTGCACGGTCTTGAAGAAGCGTTCAATTTTCCCTTTACTCTGAGGATCGTAAGGGGCAGTATGAGCCAGCGTAATGCCTAGTTGGGCACAGGCATATTGAAGTGTTTCTGATCGATAGATTTTTCCATTGTCCGCATAGATGATGGTCGGCTTGCCCCTCCGAAGAAGAGCTTCCTTTGTCGTCACTCTTAATCCATCGAACTTTTCCGACGGAAAGAATTGCGCATAGGGGACAAGACGTGAACAGTCATCGATATAGGCGATAAGAAAGGTCTTTTTCTTCTTCCCTCCAATAGGCACGTAAGGGCCGTGGGACAGGTCCGCCTGCCATAGGACATTAACTTTCTCATGGGCGAATCGTTTCCTTTCGGGAATGGCTATAATTTGCCTGCCGGCCAGGTTGTGTTTTTTGAGTAACCGGTTTATAGTGGAGTAAGATATTTGTGTTTCTTTGATTTCTCCACTCTTGATCAGTTGCTCGTAAAAGACGCTGACAGGCATGTGGAGAACTTTTTTTCGTTCTTCCAGAATATGATCCTGATCTTCCGGCGAAAGCCTTCTGGAACTTCCACGATCCCCGCGCCTTTTCGGCTTCAGTGCTTCGAAACCATTGCGACGGTAATTCAGTTGCCACTCTTTCACCGTCTTTGCAGCGATTTTACGTTCTCCATAATGGGGAATGGAATGCACCTTTCCCGCCAAACCATCTAGATAATCCTTCGGATCAACTTGCCCATTCAACAGGGGCGCAATCAGGCCATGACGAAACAAGGCCACTTGTTCACGTTCTTTTTCAGTCATGGAATCTTCCTCCCTTTGATAGAAGGACGACCGGTCATCCATGACTCTTATTCTACATTTCTCACCATTTTCTGACGATGGAAAAGTTATGTGGGATGATAAAAATTTTTAAAAACATCAAAACATGGTAAGATTAATGTGCCATAAAGTATTTATCTAAATGACCCCAGCTCCTTCTTAGGAAGGTTGATTCGCCAAAATCAAGGATCATTTTTAAATATTTTGTGGCCTCTTTTTTTAGATCTCCAGAAATTCCGCTCACTTTTCCTATGCTGTTAAAAAAGGTATGTATCCAATTGATCCGTTTAATGAAGCGAGAGACGTGGAACATTAATAGCTGCCGGCTTCCATTCGATTTCCTCTTTTGTTGAAGATATTTTCGTACGCGCGCCAACATCGTATGAATGGTATGTTGAAAGTATGGGATCAGAAAGTCCGGAAGGACTGAGATAGTAACCTTGCAGTTCAGACACCGCATGCGGCGAATCGGAATTTTCACCTCCATCTCTTCAGTGATTCCATATCTCCAATAAAAACCGTTAAGATGAATATTCCCTGACCCCACGCATTTACAGCTTGGGCACCATTCAAATTCAGGGAAATCATTTTCCGTACCCCGCGCCTCGTATTCCCTTAAATTCACACCGAAATCGTGACTGATGATCATAAAAATACTCCTCCCTTTCAATATGCCAATAATTTAGCACATTGAAAGGGAAGAGTATAGATTCACTGCCGGGAGAGTTTGACAAAAACAAACGGTTATTAGAAGATTTAATGTGACTCATTACACTACGAACCAAACTAGAAGAATATATCAATGATTATCTAAAGATGTGGGACTTTTTTGGTGTTATCCAAGTGATCAAAAAAGGGGAAGCGCTTTTTGAAAATGCATACGGCTATGCAAGTATCGAATTTGGGATAAAAAATAATATGAGCTCGCGCTTTTCTATTGCATCAATATCAAAACAGTTTACTGCCTTTGCGATTATGCTCCTTTACGATAAGAAAATGCTGGATATCGATAAACCTGCAAACTTATACCTCCCTGCTGACATGAAGATTGACGAATCGATCACAGTACATCATTTATTATCACATACGTCTGGTTTAAATAATTTCACGAACTTTGAAGATGATTTCTTTGCTGGTGACAACAGGATGAATTATTCCAGAGACTATTTTTTTCAGAAGTATATTAATAAAAAGCCTACAAAGCCGGCAGGAACGATATTTGATTACAATAACTCGAATTATAATCTGCTAGCGTGGATCATTGAAAATGTTTCTGGGGAAACATATGATGATTTTCTAAGAAACCATATTTTCCTGCCTTTACATATGATGAACAGCGAAGTTGATGATGGCTGCAAACCGATTAAAAATAGATCATGTAATTACGTAAAGGATCTTGATGAAATGATCAAAAGCCCGTATTTTAATGAAAAATTTAGTATTGGGGCAGGCGCTATCGTTTCTAACTGCGAGGATTTGTACAAATGGTATACCTGTTTGCGCGATCGGAAGCTACTTTCTGAGAAAGGGTATACTAGATTTTTTAACGTGAACCAAAATAATTACTGCTACGGACTTGAGCACCAACAGGTTTACGGCACAGATAAGTATTCCCATGGTGGAGATCATCTTGGAATCAGTACGTATATGCAAAGTTTTTTCGATGAAGATATTTGTATCATCATTTTATCCAATAATGAGGCCATAAATCAGTACAGACTGGGTAATGCAATTTCAGATATACTCCATCATATTGAAGTAGCTGCTCCTACTAAACACCAAGAGGTTTCAATGAATGAAAGTCAGCTTCAACAATATTGTGGAACATACTTGAAAGATAAAATAGAAATAGAATTCATTAATAACAAATTATACTTTACGAGATTCTCCAGCAATCTTCATATTGAAATCTACCCAGTAGGTGAAGGGAAATTTGTCCGAAGATATTTTGATCAAATTAACCCTTACAGTATTGTGGAGAACGAAAAAGGCGAAATGACGTTTTGGGGATTTATAAAGGACCCTTTATAAGAACTTGAAAGCCAGTGACGATTACAGGAGGAATTTATTTGAAAGTCAGACTGACCGAGTACGATGAAAATTGGGTTCAACTGTTCAATGAGGAAGCCCAATTATGGCAAAGTATATTCGGAGATGAAATTATTACATTTGAACATTTCGGAAGTACCGCTGTTCCGGGTATGAAGGCAAAGCCTGTCATTGATATGATGTGTCTCGTGAAAGACATCAATAAAATTGATACGTTTAATGAATATATGCATTCACTTGGCTATGACGTTGCTGGTGATTGGGGAATTGAAGGTCGGCGGTTATTTCGTAAGGGCGGGGAAAACAGAACCCATCACATTCATGTTTATGAACAGGATAATCGGCATATCCAAAGACACTTGGCACTACGAGATTATTTGAGAACTCATCCCGACGAAGTTGAACGTTATACATATTTGAAAGAAGAATTAGCTCAAAAATATGATGACACGGCTTTTTACAGCAAAGCAAAAAAGCCTTTTGTAAATGAATTGGAACAGCGAGCGTTGAATTGGTTTGAAAACCAAGAATGATAATAAAGACTGGAGGAATTCCGGTGGAGCTTTGGGATATATACGATAAGAACAGAAATATAACTGGAAAGACGCATGAGAGAGGAACCCCCCTTTCAGATAGTATTTTCATTCTTTCTCTTGGATAGTATAAGAGTTTTTTTTTGAAAATATTCAGCGACAGGAAGGTGTACTATGATGATCAATAACCTAGAAAGTAAAAGAGTTATACTGCGAGAAATAGAAGAAAATGATTGGATAGATGTTCACAAATATGCTTCGCTAGAAAAGGTTTGTCAATACCAGCCATGGGGGCCGAACTCTGAACAAGAGTCTAAGGAGTTTGTGTTACAAGTACTTGTTGATGCTAAAAAGGAACCGAGAAGCAGATTTGTTTTTGCGATAATTATAAAGGAAAGCGAAAAGATGATTGGTGCAGGCGAGATAAATATTCGAGACTATACGAATAGAACTGGTGAGATAGGGTACATAGTGAACCCTCAATACTGGGGGGAGGGATTTGCAACAGAAGTAGCGGAGCTGTTACTTTCGTATGGCTTTACTGAATTAAAACTACATCGTATTTTTGCAACTTGTGATCCAAGAAATATCGGTTCATTAAAAGTGCTAGAGAAAGTAGGAATGAGTGAGGAAGGCAGGATGCGTGAGGTTTTATTATTAAAAGATGGTTGGCGTGATTCACTTTTATACAGCATTTTAGAGCGTGAGTGGGAAAGCGAATACCAATGAAAAAAGCAGAAGCACTCGTCCAGAAATCTAACGAATAGGCATTGTGAGGACTCAATATATGGAGAAATTAACGTTTCAGGCATTACAAAATTATTTAGCGCAAAAATATAAGGAAGGCCGTACGTCATCAGGGCTATTCATGAAATTAGTAGAAGAAATAGGGGAAGTGGCAGAAGTATTAAATCAGCAAGAAGGTCGTAAATCAATTACATCCGATGCTTCTCTCGAAAAAGAGTTAGTCGATGTCATTCATTACGCGGTAGCTATTGCCAGTATAAACCAAATTGATTTAACCAAAGCAATTATAGATAAAGACAAGCAAGCCGCAATTAAATATAATCAGTCACCAAATTTAGAAGAATTCTTAGTCACACAAAATGAATTGAAAAGACAATAGAAGATGGTATTTTTGATAATTGCATTTGAATAAAAATCATTCCATTTGCTATTTCGTCAGGGGCATGGTATTCTAAAGAAGAATTATTTTTGTTCTTTTTCGGATTAAGAATAGATTTTGTTATTCGTCTAAAGTATTTGAACAAAGATAGTAACACATGTGTGGAAATCCACACGAGGAGGCAACAATTATGGAACAAGGTACAGTTAAGTGGTTTAATGCAGAAAAAGGTTTTGGATTTATCGAGCGTGAAGGTGGAGAAGACGTATTCGTACATTTCTCTGCAATCCAAAGCGACGGTTTCAAATCTTTAGACGAAGGTCAAAGTGTAACATTTGAAATTGAGCAAGGACAACGTGGCCTACAAGCTACAAACGTTCAAAAAGCTTAATAATAGCTAAAAAAAGGCCCTATTTATAGGGTCTTTTTTTTATTCATTCACAAACAACAATTTGCCGTTCGAACGTTCCTTTTTTCGCGATGCAACGATCAACAATCTCAAATCCTGCTTCAGCAATCATATGATCCATCGGCTCGATCGTAACAACTACAAGACGCGAAGTTATGCGTCTAGCATTCTTTAAAATGTCCTGTTGCCCTTCGGCGGTGATATGCGTAAATAGATTATAGGGCATGTCGATAATTGCGGCATCGTATGTATCCGTCACTTCAGCAATAGGGCCAATGGCAACTTCGCCCGCCAATCCGAAATGTGCAAGGTTCTTTCTGGAGCCGAGACAGACGAGAGGGTTGATATCCCTTCCGACAATATCAATGTCCATCGAACGTGCTTCGACCAAAACAGTCCCGATTCCGCAACACGGATCGATCGCCCGGATTCCCTCAGGATGCGGAACAGCAATGTTTGCGACAGCCCGTGCAACACGCGTGCTGAGCGCAGTAGAATACATATGAGGCTTTTTCATATGGAATCGCCATATCGGCTTGCTTTCCTCGATAATGCCGAAATGCCAAACGTCATCAAGTAAGACGACGCCAAAGTTAACTAGTGGCTTCAGTAAATCGGCTTCTCCTTGAATTACTTCACCGATTTCCCGCTCAATGGAACGCCTTTCAGGATGATGAAGTTTAGCTGTCGTATCCAAAGCAATCGAGTTCAAGCAAGTCACTTTGAATGTCTGAAGTGAGACAAATTCGGATGCTTGTCTTTTTAACGCTTCAAAATCGTTTCCAGAAAACATAATTTGTAGCCGTTCCTTCATGAAAGGGCTTCTGCTTGGATCAATTTTCACATTGCTCTTAATGACGTTCGATGGACTGTCGCAACCGAAAAAAGCCCTCATTTCCAATCGGCATAAGTCATGTTCGTCCGTTTGCCGTACATATGTGTAGATGAATTCCTCTTTTGCCACTTCAAATGCATGTCTCAATTTGCAGCCTCGATTGCTTCAAGCAGCTTAAAGATGAATTGGTAGGCAAGATCCATTGCATCTTTTATAGGCATTTCACTTTGAAAACCATCCAAATGATCAAGCGGGATATTGACGTCCCACAATCCGTCTTTGTCTGAGAACATGGCGCTGAACGTCTTTGCACCGACGTTTTCTTCGAAATATCCTTTTAAGAAAGGACCCCATTTTTTCTGTACTTTCAATCCGAATAGAACTGTGGATGTCTGGAACACATCATCCGTTTCGAATGCAATTCCATCGACGCCAATCGTTTCGAAAGCGTTCGATTCGATATAGAGGAACTCATCAGCGTTTTTGGCAAAATAGGAAATGGGTTGATTCATGAAAGAATCTTGCTCTTCTATGATGACTTCTTCCGTCTCTTTTAGGCATCTTTCAATAACTGGAAATTCCCATTCTTTATTTCCAACTTCGTTATTTTCGTTCATCAAGCCTTGATTGACCGCATACGCTTTTTCAATCGAAAATAACGGTTCATTAGTATCGATTAAATGTGTGATTTTTTCTTTTAACATGAAAGACACTCCTTTTCATTCAACAGTATACCGCATATCCTGTATCATTTGCCCAACTATTCCCCTGGATACCAAGGGTTCAAATGAATGAGCACTTCATCCACATCGGGATGCTCATTGATGATCAAATTTCGGATTTCACTCGATATATCATGACCTTCCTGGATCGTGAGTGTGCCCGGAATGCCGATGCGTAAATCGACGAGGACATAATGACCATGCTCCCGTGCGCGCAGGCGGTCGATCCGTCTTACTTCAGGAATCGTGCGAATGAGAGCTGCAAACTCTCTAAGTCGATCTTCGGAAACATTCTTTTCCATTAAAATGTCCATCGCCTCTTTCCCGATTTCATAAGCGAGCCTTAAGACGAGAATGGAGACGATCACCCCTGCGAAAGGGTCTCCGTAAGCGAGGAACGGAATATCAAAAGCATCGCCTATTAGCGCCAAGCCGATTCCGACGACCGCGGCAAGGGAAGCATATACATCCGCCAAATGATCGTAGGCGGTTGCAATCAACCCTTTGCTGTTTGCTTTCTTTCCGACGCGCATCGTGTAGATATAAAGACCTTGTTTCCAGAAAAGGGACACAAGCGCTGTAATTAGGGCGATGACACTTGCCTTTGCGGGTTCTTCAAAAAATGTTTTCACAGCCTCATATCCGATATAGATGGAAGCGGCGGCTAGAATAATGGCGACAATCCCCGATCCGATGACTTCCGCTTTCCCGTGACCGTAAGGATGGTCTTCATCGGCAGGGCGCTGTGAAAATCGCATGGAAGTCAATGCTGCGGCCGACGCAACGACATCACCTGCGTTATGAAAACCGTCTGCCAATAATACCGGACTGTTGAAAAGTATTCCAACAAGTATTTTCAAAACCGTTAAGACAATATTGCTCATCAAACTGATCCAAATTGCAAAAACAGAAGCAATGGAATGGCTATGTTTAGTTGTCATTCATCTGACCTCCAAGCTGATTTTCCCTGGGGAAACAAAAAGCCCTGACATATTGTTGTCAAGGGCTCGTTAAAGAAAATGATATCGTATTGTGTATAATTATTTGCAAACATTGTCATCACTCTTTTAATTATCATTCATTCAAGCATAGCATTTCATCGTAATTGTAGCAAGAAATTGAATGAGAAGTCGGCATGTGGACGATCATAACTGTAGAATCAATTGCATATCAGCAACTGAATCATTATAATACAATGAAGTGAATAAAAATACATAATGGAGGTTAATTAACCATGAAACTTTGGGGAGGACGTTTTACAAATCGTGCAGATCAAATCATGGAGCAGTTCAATACGTCGTTGCCGGTCGATCATAGGCTTTACCATGAAGATATTGCAGGCAGCCTAGCGCACGTCGCAATGCTTGTGCATAGTGATCTGCTGACGCCGGAAGAAGGGGATTTGCTAACGCAAGGACTTGATTCCATTCTTCATGATATAGAATCCGGGCAGCTAGTGATAGAGGGGGATTATGAAGATATCCATTCGTTTGTGGAAATGCATTTGACTGAGCGAATCGGAGAGACGGGGAAGAAATTACATACTGCGCGCAGCCGAAATGATCAAGTGGCGGTCGATATGCGACTTTATGCAAAAAATAAAGCGATTGAGGTGATCGATAGTCTTCAGTCGCTCATCGATTCCTTGCATGCAAAAGCGATGGCGAATAACGTTATCATGCCGGGTTATACGCATTTGCAACGCGCACAAGTCGTCACGTTCGGACATCATTTAGGCGCATATGAGCAAATGTTCAAGCGCGATAAAAAACGAGTCGGCAATGCGCTTGAACTCTTGGATGAAAATCCATTGGGATGCGGAGCGCTTGCCGGAACGACACATGCCATCGACAGGGATGTGACAACCGCTCTTTTACGATTTGCGAAACCGGTCGATAATTTTTTGGATGGTGTCAGTGATCGCGATTATATGCTTGAACTTATGTCCGATTTCTCAATCATCATGATGCATTTGAGCCGATTGAGCGAAGAATTGATTTTATGGAGCAGCCAGGAATTCAAATTCATTACAATGGCGGACGCGTATTCAACAGGCAGCAGCATTATGCCGCAGAAGAAGAACCCGGATGCTGCCGAATTGATCCGCGGAAAGACGGGCAGGGTGTACGGTTCTTTATTCGCATTATTGACAACGTTGAAAGGTCTTCCCCTCACGTATAACAAGGATATGCAGGAGGATAAAGAGCAATTTTTCGATGCGCTTGATACAGTGTTGGATTGTATGGAAATCATGTCCAAGATGATTGATACATTGGAAGTGAATGCGGACAATATGAAAGCAGCTATCAAAGCCGGGTTCTTGAATGCAACAGAAGTGGCCGATTACTTGGTGAGCAAAGGGACGCCATTCCGTGATGCACATGAAATTGTAGGGAAAATCATTATTTATTGCGAAGCGGAAAAGAAAGCGATCGAGGATTTAACCGTCCAGGAGTTGACGACGTTTAGTGATACGATTTCCGATGATATATATGCGTATATCGATTACGAAAACATATTGACGAAAGGAAATAAAGGGTTGATGAAGGAGATTGGGGAATAGTCTGCAACAGATCTTACTTCCGGGGATACGCGCCGAAGAAAAAGTTTGAGCGGTTTCAATGAATTTGGGTCTCGCGCTCAAGGAATCGGGTCTCGCGCTTAAGGAAACGGGTCTCGCGCTCAAGCAAGCGAGTTTTGCGCTCAAGGAATCGGGTCTCGCGCTCAAGAAAGCGAGTATCGCGCTCAAGGAAGCGAGTATCGCGCTCAAGGAAACGGGTCTCGCGCTCAAGAAAGCGAGTATCGCGCTCAAGGAATCGGGTCTCGCGCTCAAGGAAACGGGTCTTGCGCTCAAGCAAGCGAGTTTCGCGCTCAAGGAATCGGGTTTCGCGCTCAAGGAATCGGGTCTCGCGCTCAAGCAAGCGAGTTTTGCGCTCAATGAATTTGGGTATCGCGCTCAAGTAAGCGAGTTTCGCGCTCAAGAAAACGAGTATCGCGCTCAAGGAAGCGGGTCTTGCGCTTTAAACTAGCAGCGCCAGAGGAGGTTACTCTCCATCTGGCGCTGCTCGTTTAACAATAGTATAGTCAATTCTCAAAAAAGGAATCGAGAAAATCCACATTTCATGTTTCGCGTGCAATTGTCCATCCGTTTCTTCGTGGACGACGAAGTTTTCCTCAAGCGGCAGTCTGAAATACTGACCCAATCTGAATGCTAAATAAATTCCTGCATCCGAGGCAGCTGCATTTTTACGGCTCGTTAGCTGCAAGTCCCTGCCATTGGCATTTAATTCCAAGATGCCGGTCATCGTCGAAAAGGGCAGAGGCAATGCGATATTCATGAATGGAACGCCTTCAACTGACTGATGATGAGAATAAAGTGCGATGAAGGCATACTTTTCACCGACTTTCCGAATCCATGCGCGGACATCCTCTCTTCCGTCCAAGCCATCTCCTACCGTAATAATATCACCTGTCATTTCCACCTCATTACGATGCAGCGGTAAATTAATCTGCTCTGTTTTCCGGCTAATAAATGAATAGACGAATGCAAAAGGCTTGAACCAACTCCGCCATCGAATGGTTGCAAATAGCCGATAATCGTTTGTATTTTCGTAAAAATCGACAATGCCCGGGGATATATCGCCGATGTCATACATTTTCATATCATCGACAAGCCCTTTGTACTTTCCAGGAGCGCCAAGATTATCTACCCGTTGCTTTCCCCTCATCCTGCTAACTGGGAATTTCGGTTCTTGATAATTCGAAGATGGAACAGCTAACGCCCATCCGGCAATTCCGAACAACGCAAAGACGAGACAATTCAAAACGCCGTGAAAACGCAGCATAAAGTCTTTCGTAACGGCAGTGAGACCGAAGCCGTTTCCAAGCACATATAACAACGAAAAGACGATTGTGACCCCGAGAGATGAAAAAGAAATAAACACTAGCCATTTCTGAATGCGTTTTGGAAAGTTTGCGCGCCAAGCAATCGTGATCATTCCGGCTAAACCAACGATGTACAGTAAGACTGATATCAATTCAATCCATCTTGAAAATGTGATGCCGATTGCCACAACCATTGGTGATGCCAACAACAGCGCTGTGAAAACTGAGTAGGAACGTGGTTTGTGCAATCTTCCAAGCAGTCCTATGAAGATCGGTAAAAGAAGGGCAGAGTAATGAAAATGAATAGCAGTCAACCAAGTTAATAATGGCGTGAACCCCGTGTTAATATCCACAACATAAGCAAAAAACCAAGCGCCACCGAGCGCGATATACATTAGTCCAAGATCGATTGAAAACTCTTCAATATTGGTGAATCCCTTTTTTAGAAACCGGGTCAGCCCATAGATTGCAATCCATAATGTAAATGCGAAATAAATGAATGCTGGCAATGCAATCCATTCCACCGGGCTAATTTGAATAAGTGCAATTGAAGCATACGCGGGTATTGCGAAGTAGAAATAGTACTTGGAAAACCAGTCTTTCTGATGCATGACGAACTTCATCGCAATCGGTACATACGCGATTTGTGCGACAGTCAATAATAAAGACGGCCATGGATCAACGCTGAAAAGAGCAATAACAGCGAACAATACGAAATGGAGACTGATGAATTTACGCATTTTCCTTAAACTCCCCTTCATAGGAAAAGACATGGCCAATCAAAGGATTTCGGACATTCACATTTATTTTAAAGACACCGTCCTTGTCATCATAACGTTCTGTGACGGTAGCAAGTCCTTGCAGAAATTTTGGCAATGGTAACTCGACTTTTCCAAGCACCACGCGCTGATGTAATGAACCGATTGTTAATGAACCATCGTCAGATACATGGAATGTCAAATCGGAATACACCAATGGCGGCTCTCCAAGATAATCTTTTATGACCGACCGCTCCTCGTCCAAGCTCATCAGCGCATTGAAAAAGCGCTTCGATGCTCCGAAATGGAAGATGCGTTCCCAATGGATTTGACTTTCCCCATCCGGTCCGATTCGTGCTGTATTTTTAATTGTAAAAGGGATTGAGCGCCCATGTTCGGGGAAAAGTAATTTCCAATAGACGCCTAGTCGGAATAGCGGAAAAAGCCATTTGGGCCCGCCTTTGATTTCATGCATAATGCCAGACGCTTCGAAGGATCTATCAGGACCGATATTGTATCGTTGCTGCAGCATCGGATGAAGCCGGTAGTACTCGTCTCCCAGCACTTGCTTATAAATGGACATTAATCATTCACCTTTTTCTTCATCTAGCTCCGAGCGCTAGCTGCTCGGATCATAAGTCAGCTCAGCTGCACGGCAAAAACCGCCGTTTCGCAGATCTGCCTTATGCCGGTCGCAGCTATGCAAGCGCTCTTTGCTTTTGTCTTTTACAACTTTTTGCTGTAGGGACGTCATTACACGTAAAATAGCCGATCAAGGATAATGCAAACAGCGCCAGATTAAACGTGACCGGATTGAAAGGATGTACTGCAGTTGTCGGGTCCCCCAATATAGCCGCTGCCGTCAACAATGGAAATGCGACGAGCTGGATTGCAAATAATTGCTTCTTCCTCTTATAGATGAGCCAAAGAATTCCAAATAATATTTCCAAAATCCCGACACCTATCATAATGGCAGTAACTGTTGCCTCACTTGCAGAAAATGTGTTTTCCACCATAAGACGTTCTTGGGGATGCATGCCAATCAGTTTTGGGACGAGCCCTTGATACAACCAAATGAATGAAAGAAGAACCGTCATTCCATAGGTAATAAAAAAACGCATATATTGCGAACTAGGCGCTTCCCCTTTTTCAAGCCATCTTCCTAAAACGTCGAAGCTTAATGCGGTCGCCCATCCGATTAAAGGCCGGAATGCGAGTGCATCAAGCAATTTCCCGAAAGAGCCGAAGTTTACGTCATAATCATATTGAGTAAGGAACTTGATACCTTTTTCCTGCGGCTCGTACTTCCAATACCCTTTTCCTTCTTTAATCGGCGAAAACCATTGGTCTGTTCCGAAATGAAGGGAAGAAGATCGAGTGCCATCCGCTTTATTCATCGTCCCCATGCTTTTCCCCCAACCTTCAACTGTAAGTAAGGGAAGAACACTACGCTTATAAGTAAACAATTGGGGCTCATCGTCTTTTTTCGGCAAATAGGTGATGGATGAGAATCGCAAATCCCATTGCGAATGCAAATCGGGATTTTGTGATGCATTCCACACATCCTCCAACTCTGTATCGATTTCAATTTCTACATAGATTGGTTTCTTCTTCATCATTTTCATCTCCTCACTATGACGTTTTGGAAATTAACTAGATTCACTTATATCATACAATAAGGGTTGTCAGTATACGACAATGAAAAAAGGAGCCCTCAAGGCTCCTTTTTCATCCCATTATATGATAGCCACCATCGACGTAAATAATTTCGCCGGTTACACCGCTAGAAAGGTCGCTCAACATCACAATTGACATCTTCGCTACTTCCTCGTTCGTAATATTGCGTTTCAATGGAGCCTTCTCTCCGATTTGACCTAAAATCGTGTTAAATGAAGGAACACCTTTTGCAGACAATGTGCGGACCGCGCCCGCAGAAATCGCATTGACACGGATTGCTTCTTTCCCTAAATCATTTGCTAAATAACGGACGGAGGCTTCCAGCGCAGCCTTTGCAACTCCCATTACATTATAGCCATCAAGAACGCGTTCTGCCCCGAGATAGCTCATCGTAATGATAGACGCACCTTCCGTCATATAGCGACGAGCTTCCCTCGCTGTCGCAATGAGTGAATAGGAGCTTGTATCCTGCGCGAATGCATAGCCGCTTCTTGTCGTTTCGACAAAATCATTTTTCAAATCTTCCGCATGCGCAAATGCGACGGAATGGACAAGGCCATGAATTGTTCCAAGCGTTTCGCCGATCAATGTGAATGCATGTTGGATGCTTTCATCTTCATTGACATCACATTGAACAATCATTTTCGCTTCCAGGCCATTGCTTTCTAATGCTTTTTCAAGCTTTACGAGTGAACGTTCTTTACGATACGTGAAAATGACATTCGCTCCGATTTCAAAAAGAGATTTTGCCACTCCCCAAGCAAGACTGCGTTCGTTCGCAACGCCCATAACGACAACGTTCTTTCCTTTTAGTTTTAATAAATCCTCCATAGTGTCCTCCTTAGAAAATCTATCACCTAATATTAGTACCTGATAATAACAGAATTATAACATACTCTACCCAAATTCAACACTCCAATTCGACAAGTATGTATAAAAACTACGTTATAATTAATAAAAATACAGTTGACTTTATATTTATACATCAGTATACTACTTTTAAGATTAAGAGAGGTGAGGACATGAAGGTAGGAATAATTGGAGCTTCGGGGTACGGAGGGCTTGAATTGATGCGGTTATTGCATCATCACCCCGAAGTGCAGAAAATCGATTTATACACATCTTCTGAAGAGGGGACATTATTTTCAATGAAGTATCCTCATACAACAAAATTGTATGACCAACCTCTTCTGAAAATCGATCAAGCACAGTTAACCAACTATGACGTTCTGTTTGCTAGCACCCCAGCAGGAGTAACGAGTCGTTTATTGCCTCCGCTGATCGGTAAAGGGCCAAAGTTGATTGACCTTTCGGGTGATTTCCGATTAAACAATGTTGCGGACTATGAGCTTTGGTATAAGAAGACTTCTGCGCCAATCAAAGCCATTGAGCAAAGTGCATACGGCTTGACGGAATGGAATATGGAAGCAATCCGTCAAGCGGATCTAATTGCAAATCCAGGTTGTTATCCGACAGCAGTCCTTCTATCTTTATTGCCAATTATCAAGGAGCGGCTAATCGATGCATCGGGACTCATTATCGATGCAAAAAGCGGCGTGTCGGGAGCGGGGAATACTCCCGGACCGATGACGCATTTCAGTGAAACGAATGAAAATCTTACAATCTATAAAATCCATCAGCATCAGCATATCCCTGAAATTGAACAAGGAATCGAACAGTTCGGCAATTATAAAACGCCGGTGACATTTACGACACATCTCGTTCCGATGACGCGGGGGATTATGACAACAAGCTACGCGCCACTTACAAAAGGCGTTACTGAAGAAGTGCTTATCGATTGTCTGAAGGACTATTATGACGGGCGGCCGTTCATCCGTGTCATGCCTGAATCGGCCAAATTTAGTACGAAGCAAGTGTATGGCTCGAATTTTTGTGATATGCACGTGAAAGTGGATCCGCGGACGAATCGGGCGACAATCGTGTCAGTCATCGATAATTTGGTGAAAGGTGCGGCGGGGCAAGCGATTCAAAATATGAACGTAGCATCCGGGTTGGAAGAAACGACCGGGTTGAATCAAGTACCATTATTCATTTAAAGAGGAGGAGAAGGTATGCCAGTTGTCATCCAACAAGCAAAACATGTTTCGGGCACAAACATCACTTCGCCAAAAGGGTTCAAAGCAGTCGGCATTCATTGTGGATTAAAACATAAGAAATATGATTTGGCAGTTTTGCTTAGCGAAGTACCTGCTAGCGTTGCAGGTGTGTTTACAACAAATGCCATCCAAGCCGCACCCCTTATCGTAACGAAAGAAGCGGTTCAAAACGGAAAGATGCAGGCGGTAATTATCAATTCCGGCAACGCCAATGCTTGCACAGGAAAGCAGGGGATGTTGGATGCGCTGACAATGCAGGAGAAGACTGCAGAAAAATTCGGCCTTGAAACTAAATTGGTCGGTGTTGCCTCAACAGGCGTAATCGGTGAGAAATTGAAGATGGAACCTTTGTTGAAAGGGATTGAACAGCTCGATCCGGTTGACAGCTTGGAAGGCTCAATTCAATTCTCACAAGCAATCTTGACGACAGATACTGTTATGAAGAACACAGTCTACCGAATGGAAGTCGATGGCAAAGAGGTAATGATTGCAGGCACTGCAAAAGGTTCCGGCATGATCGAACCGAATATGGCAACGATGCTCGGCTTTATAACGACCGATGCAGAAATCGATTCCGTTCATTTGCAAGATGCACTGCAAAAGGTGACGGATGTGACATTCAATTCCATTACGGTTGACGGAGACACTTCAACAAATGATATGGTGTTGGTCCTTGCAAACGGGATGGCTGGGAATTCATCTCTAACCCCGTCCCATCCTGATTGGGACGTTTTCCTTCAGACGATGCATGCCGTTGCGCAAGACCTTGCGAAAATGATTGCGAGCGACGGAGAAGGAGCGACGAAACTCATCGAAGTCGAGGTGAATGGGGCGCTAACAGACCTTGAAGCTCGAAAAATCGCTAAAACCGTTGTTGGCTCGCCATTAGTAAAAACCGCGGTATTCGGATGCGACGCAAACTGGGGAAGAATTATTGCGGCAGTCGGATATAGCGGAGCATCCGTGGACCCAGCAGGGATTTCTATTAAAATCGGCCAAACAGTAGTCGTGGAAGATGGAGAGCCGGTCATCTTTTCGGAAGAGCAGCTGCTACTTTATTTAAAACAACCTGAAGTGAAAATCTTTGTAGGGTTGAATAAAGGAAGCGGACAGGGAATTGCATGGGGGTGTGATTTGACATATGATTACGTCCAAATCAATGCATCATACAGAACGTAAGCGGGTTGTTATCAAATTAGGTGGCAGTACGCTTGAACGTTTAAGTGAAGGGTTTTTCACAAGGTTCAACGAGCTGCGGAATGAAGGATATGAAGTTGTCATCGTACATGGCGGAGGTCCTTTCATTAATGAAGCGTTGAAGGAAACTGGCATTGAATCGAAAATCGATCATGGCATTCGGGTGACTTGCGAAAAATCTATCGAGATTGTGAAGCAAGTTTTGATTGGAAATGTCAATACATCACTCGTCCATCAGTTGAACCGGAACGCCGTAGAAGCAATCGGTCTTAATGGATTCGACGGCAAATTGTTGGAGTGTTCGATGCTAGATGAGAAAAGGTATGGCTTCGTCGGAAATATCCACGCGGTGAATCAAACAATGATTGAAAAGTTGCTTGTCGCGGAAATGGTGCCGGTGATTTCATGTATCGGTTCAACAAATGACGGTTTTGCACTCAATATTAATGCTGATACGGTTGCGAGTGCTATAGCGTTTGCAATCGGTGCGGAAAGTCTACTGCTCGTCACAGACACGCCGGGGATAAAGATTGAAAACCAAATTAAGCAATCGGCAACCCCTGGGCAAATCGCCAAATGGATTGAAAATGGGGATATATACGGCGGTATGATTCCTAAAGTGAACGCTGCCGTTGCTTGTTTGGATGCGGGTGTTGCGACTGTTCAAGTTGTAGATCAATATTTGACGGGCACGATGATTGCATTTGAGGAGGTGTTGAATTGAGCTTTCTATTTAATAACTATTCAAGGCGGCCTATCCATCTTATAAGCGGGAAGGGGACGATTGTCCAAGACGACAAAGGCAAGGAGTATTTAGATTTCATTAGCGGTATTGCCGTTGTCAGCTTGGGGCACGCTCATCCGGCGATTGTCGAAACGATAAAAAAACAGAGTGAAAAGCTATGGCATGTCTCAAATCTATTCGAAAGTCCCCAACAGGAAAAGCTCGCGGCAACACTCACCAAGGATACGCAGTTCTCCCACGCTTTCTTTTGCAATAGCGGAGCCGAAGCGAATGAAGCTGCCATTAAGCTTGCCAGAAAGCATACAGGAAAACACGTCATCATCACTTTCGAACAATCCTTCCATGGGCGTACGTTCGGGGCGATGGCTGCAACTGGCCAAGAGAAGATCAAGCAGGGATTCGGCCCGATGCTTGAATCGTTCCGAACTGTTCCTTTCAATGATCCAATAGCGCTGTCAGCGGCCATTGACGAAGACGTGGCAGCTATCATGCTTGAAGTGATCCAAGGAGAAGGAGGGGTCCATGAGATCACTGCTGAATTTGCGGACACAATTGCCGGTATTTGTAAATCTAAAGGGATATTGTGCATCGTAGATGAAGTGCAAACTGGGATTGGCAGAACAGGGACTCGTTATGCATATGAGCAAACTTCACTCGTGCCGGATATTATGACGCTTGCCAAAGGGTTGGGTGGGGGCTTCCCAATCGGGGCGATGCTCGGAACAGCAGAGTTGTGCAACGCATTTGGACCCGGATCACACGGAACGACATTCGGCGGAAATCCGCTCGCAATCTCGGTTGCCCAGACAGTTGTGAATCATGTTTTTGACGTAACTTTCTTGGAGGATGTTCAACGCAAGTCGGCTTATATAAGTGGAAAACTGGAGGATCTATTACCGGCGCCCTTTGAAGTGCGGGGCAAAGGACTGTTACTCGGTATCGACTGTAAAGAGGACGTTACGCCATTTATCCGCCAAACAGAGAAAGCGGGTTTACTCGTAGTTCAGGCAGGACCATCCATCATTCGGTTACTGCCGCCTTTGACGGTGACGCAAATGGAAATCGATCAGGCGATTGGTTTATTGGCTTCCGTCTTGCATGAAACGCTTATCAGTTAGTTGTAACGAATTGAAAAGAATAGATCTATAGAAAACGGATCCTGCAAACTGTGGGATCCGTTTTCTAGTATCAGAATGGATTTTGATATGATATGCTCGTATAGCATTTAAAATTGTATAGGGAGGCATTCTTTTGATAGAAGAAAATCGTTCAAAGAAATTGAGTTTCGGGAAGCAAACTTGGTTACTGATCATCGGCATTATTTTCATCGCCTCCACTCTCCGCTCCCCTTTGACTTCTGTAGGACCGATCATCGCACCCATTCGGGATGGTCTTGGGATGTCAAATGTGCTGGCAGGTTTTTTAACAACTATCCCTTTGTTGGCATTTGCGCTCATTTCACCATTTGTCCCAAAGCTATCAAGACGATTCGGAATGGAAATCACTTTATTCTGTTCGCTGTGCTTATTGACAGCCGGGATTGTTATAAGGTCAGTAGGCTCTATTACTTTTTTGGTCATCGGGACATTTCTCATCGGTGTAGCTATTGCATTTGGTAATGTTTTATTGCCAGGCTTATTGAAATTGAGCTTTCCACTACATATCGGTTTAATGACCGGGATCTACTCCATTTCGATGAATATATCGGCGACGCTCGCTTCAGGCATAAGCGTGCCAATCGTTGAGAAAACCACTTTCGGGTGGCAAGGAGCGCTTGGAGTTTGGGCAATGTTAGCTGCAGTTGCATTGCTGTTATGGTTACCGCAATTGAAAAACAAGGTTTCAACGGAATCAGCGGGCCAAACCGTTGCGAAAGGGAAGGCAAATTCACTTTTGCGTTCTCCTATCGCATGGGCGGTGACATTTTTCATGGGATTGCAGTCCATGCTGTTTTATTCCACATCAGCATGGTTGCCTGAGATGCTTATTTCAACAGGAATGACAGCTGAAAAAGCAGGTTGGATGTTTTCACTTTTGCAATTAGCCCAATTGCCGATGACGTTCATCATTCCGGTTGTCATTGGAAGATTGAAGAATCAGCGGGGTGTCGTTGTCGGAGTGGCCGCGTTATATTTAATAGGTTACGGCGGTATTCTTTTCGGCGGATCGGCGTTGATACCTCTCTGGATGATCGCAATCGGCATCGCGGGAGGTGCCGCATTTGGTATTGCGATGATGTTTTTCACATTGCGGACGGAGACGCATACCGAGGCTGCGAATCTATCAGGCATGGCACAATCATTTGGTTACTTGCTTGCAGCAATCGGTCCGGTGCTTTTCGGATTCCTGCATGATGCAACTTCGTCTTGGACGAGCCCGATGATCATCTTCCTTGCCGTTTCACTTGTATTACTTGCGAGTGGATGGATCGCAGGACAAAATAAAAAAATAGGATTCTAAAAAAATACTTGTAACTATTAGTAATGTTTTCCGTCTAACTTATTGATAATCCAATGAAGGAGAGAGAGAAAATGAAAAAAATTGGAGCAGTAGCATTAACGGCGTTGTTGGCAGGAAGTGCGTGGACACCATATGCCGTGCAGGCGAAAGAGGACGTAGTTCAAATGGAGAACGAAGAAGTGAAGGATTCCACACAATTCATGCGAGCAGCAGGAGTCATTACGAACATTGAAAACAGAGAAAATGATAAGTTTGTCACTGTGGAAGATGAGGACGGCATGATCATGAATTTCTGGATCAAAGATGAAACGCTTATTTTCCATAGCGGAACTACTGAAAAAATGGAAATGAGCAAGTTGGAAAAAGGGATGAAAGTTGAAGGCTATTATGATAAAAACAAGCCGATGATCTTGATTTATCCACCACAAACTACACCAGAATTATTCTTTGTCATGGATGATAAAGAACCGGGCAATGTGAAAGTTAGCAAATTCGACGAGAACTTCCTAAGCTTGGACAATGAGCTGAAATTGAATATCGGTGAAGATACAGTGTTGTTGAATCAGCAAGGCGAAAAGATTGAAGTGGCTGATTTGAAAAATAAGGAATTGGTTGTCTTTTACACAATTACGACTAGAAGCCTTCCGCCACAAACACCGCCAACTAAAATCATTGCATTAGATCTGATGTCGGAAGAAGTACCTGGAGAGGATATAGAAACTCCAGAAGTGCCTGAAACACCTGAAACACCGGAAGTTCCTGAATCAGGACAAGTATCGGAAGCTGTAAAGTCAATCATTGAAGCCGACCACTACATGAAAGATGGCGTGAAGATGATTCCATTGCGCTTAGTCGCAGAAGAACTAGGCTACACTGTTGTGTCTCAACCAAAAGTGAATGGCGCTATTTTAACAAAAGAAAATCGTTCATTCACAATTACGCGTGGCGAAAAGACGTACGGATTCAACAAGAGCTTACGGAAGTTTGAAGCAGCACCGGAATTACATGAATGGAACAAGACGTATGTATCCGAGGACTTCCTTGAAATGTTGCTTGGTGACCAATAAATAAATAAATAAATAAATAAATAAGCAAAGCCTGAAACGATGGGACCGTCAGTAGACGAGCGTTTCAGGCTTTTTTCTATTTGGCCGAAAAGAACAATAGACATTCATCTTCCATACACTATATAAAAGGAATACCAAGGGTGTGAATGTATGAACGATCAATCCCGCCAAGGGGCCAAAACATCTTATGGAATAAGTGATCTTTTTAGCGGGAAGGATCTTGAAATCATTGCCGCTTCTTTACTTTTAATTGGAAAGTTAAAAGTGGATTCGGTATCTCTTTTTCGAGATCAGCCACTCATTGTTGTTTCGTTAATCGGGCAATTTAAATCGACTGAAGAAAAAAAGGAAAACCGGATGGCGGATTTGGCGGACATTCTTGAAGAAAATCGCGAGATGACATTGGCTGATGTGTTAGAAGGCCTTAAGCAGAAGATGAATCAATAGGAGTGAAATTGTTATGAAGAGGCAACAAGAGTTTGATGCTAGCAAGTTTATCAATAAAGTGATTTTACTCGTGTTTATTCTATTATTAATTTTCGGCTCATCGAAGTTAGGGGATATCAGTACGGTATGATGTGAAAACTGTAACCTAATGAGAACGGCTCATTCTTTCGTACGACGGCTCGTTTATCCTGAGAACGGCTCATTCTTTCGTACAACGGCTCGTTTATAACACGCATAATATAAAAAAGAGGTTGCCGGCATTGTTTAGATGCCAGGCAACCCTTTTTTATCATCTAGCTGCGACCTACACTTTTGCTTATTATGATAAACGCTCTTTAAAGTCCTCATAACCAAATTCCTTGATTACTTTCGGTCCTTCGTTGATAGTATTTAACACAATTGCCGGCAAGCCCATGCCGTTGAATGTATTGTTTTTCACCATTGTGTAATGGGCCATGTCGGTAAAGACTAGCTTATCTCCTGCTGTTAGGGGCTGATCGAATGAGTAATCGCCGATAACATCGCCAGCGAGGCAAGTAGGTCCGCCAAGCCTGTACGTGAGGGCTTTCTCATTCGGTAATCCTGCTCCTATGATTTCAGGGCGATAGGGCATTTCCAAGACGTCTGGCATATGACAGGAAGCTGAAGTATCTACGATTGCAATCGGCATTGCGTTATGCATCGTATCCAACACAGTTGTCACAAGGAATCCCGTATGAAGAGCGATTGCTTCGCCAGGTTCTAAATAGACTTCAATGCCGTACTTATCCTTCATGAACATAATGGATTCAATTAAGGACTCAATATCATAATCGGGACGGGTTATATGATGACCGCCGCCAAAATTGATCCACTTCATGTTTTTCAAATACTTGCCGAACTTTTCATCTACAACTTTGATCGTCCGGGCAAGCGTGTCGGAGTTCTGTTCGCACATCGTGTGGAAATGCAAGCCGCTGATGCCTTCGAGTTCTTCAGGTTCAAAGTTTTCAAGCGTCACGCCGAACCGAGAAAATGGAAAGCATGGGTTGTACATATCGACTTCAATCTCCGAATACTCGGGATTGATCCGAATGCCGCATTCAATCGGTTTCGGATTGTTTTTCACTTTATCCCTGAACCGTCTCCATTGATCGAACGAGTTGAACACAAGATGATCGGAATAGGAAAGGATCTCGTCAAAATCAGCTTCGGAATAGGCGGGGGAGTACGTATGGACCTCTTTGCCCATCTCCTCAAAACCTAATCTTGCCTCAAATAATCCGCTCGAGGTTACACCACTCAAATACTGTCCAATAAGTGGATAGACAGAGAACATTGAAAAGCCTTTTTGAGCCAATAATATTTTGCAGCCTGTCCGGTCGATTACCGATTTCAGCAATTCCAAGTTTTTGATCAGCAGCCCTTCATCGACTACATAAGAAGGGGAGGGGACTGCATGTGGATCGAAATTTAACTTCATTTGTTGCGCGCCTCCTATCAATCGATCAGCTCTGGGTTGAAATCTTCCTGCCAAGGCAGACCGTATTCGTTCAATGCTTCCATGAATGGATCTGGATTGAATTCCTCGACGTTATAAACGCCTGGTTTTTTCCATTCGCCCTTCATTAATAGCATCGCGCCGATCATCGCCGGTACACCAGTCGTGTACGAAATCGCTTGGGAACCGACTTCACGGTAGCATTCTTGGTGATCGGATACGTTATAAACGTAATACGTCTTTTCTTCGCCGTCTTTTGTACCTTGGAAAATACAACCGATATTCGTTTTTCCTTTTGTGCGCGGTCCGAGGGAAGCAGGGTCAGGAAGAACCGCCTTCAGGAATTGCAATGGAACGATTTCCTGTCCTTCGAAGTTGATCGGCTCGATTGACGTCATACCAACATTTTCAAGCACTTTCAAATGCGTTAAGTATTTCTCTGAGAACGTCATCCAGAAACGGATTTTCTTGATCCCTTTAATATTTTCTGCAAGTGACTCCAATTCCTCATGATAGAGAAGATAAACATCTTTAGGACCGATTTCCGGTAAATCGTATACACGTTTTTCAGAAAGAGGCGGAGTTTCAATGAACTCGCCATTTTCCCAGTAGCGGCCGTTTGCCGTAATTTCTCGGATGTTGATCTCTGGGTTGAAGTTTGTTGCAAATGGATATCCGTGATCGCCAGCATTCGCATCCACAATATCGATCGTATGGATTTCATCGAAATAATGCTTTTGTGCATAGGCGGAGAAGACACCTGTTACACCAGGGTCGAAGCCGGAGCCAAGAATCGCAGTTAAGCCTGCTTGTTCAAACTTCTCACGATATGCCCATTGCCATTTATATTCGAACTTGGCCGTATCCAGCGGCTCGTAGTTCGCTGTATCCAAATAGTGAACGCCTGTTGCAAGACATGCATCCATGATCGTCAAATCTTGATACGGCAATGCAACGTTGATAACGATTTCAGGTTTGAAATCATTAATAAGTTCAATCAACTCATCTACATTGTCTGCATCGACTTGTGCTGTTTGGATTTTAGTGCGACCGCCGTCCAACTTTTCTTTCAACGTATCACATTTTGATTTCGTACGGCTTGCAATACAAATTTCCTCAAATACATCAGGAACTTGCACACATTTATGAACAACTACACTTGCTACTCCACCTGCACCAATGATTAACGCTTTACCCAATCAAAACACCACCCAGTATTATTTTTCTGTACCTACTGCTAGAATCAATTCGCGAAGCACTTTACAAGCGACTGCAGTCGAAACCCCACTTTGATCGTAAATCGGGGAGAGTTCGTTTACATCACACCCGACAATATTCAAGCCGCTCACCGTCAAAATGCCTTGCAATAATTCCATGAAACTTACGCCGCCTGCTTCAGGAGTACCTGTTCCAGGAAAGACGGATGGATCTAAAACATCCAAATCTATTGTTAGATAAACAGGCTTCCCTTTTAAACTTTCAACTATTTCCTCTAAACCGTTAAAGTTGAATTTATTCGTGAAGACATGGTTCCGTCCCCATTCAAACTCGCTGCGATCACCGGAGCGGATGCCGAATTGGAAAATCCGCCCGTCGCCAAGGATATCCCAGACACGGTGGATGACAGTTGCATGTGAAAGTTTTTCATCCAAATAATCGTCACGCAAGTCCGCATGAGCATCGAATTGAATGATATGCAAATCAGGGTATTGTTCAGCTACTGCCCGGACTGCGCCAAGGGTCACTAAATGCTCTCCGCCGATCATGCAAGGAATCTTGCCATCTTGAACGACTTTTCGCGTGTATTCCTCAATTTGCCCTAAAGCCCGTTCCGTATTTCCGAAGCTCAATTCCAAATCTCCGCCATCATAGACGTTAAAATCTTCAAGATCCTTATTCTGATAAGGGCTGTATGTTTCGATTCCGAACGATTCCCCGCGCATCACTTTGCTAGCGAACCGCGTACCGGGGCGAAAAGAAGTCGTTGAATCGAAAGGCGCGCCAAAAATGACGATACCTGACTCATCATACTCGTTGTCGCATCCGATGAAGGTTTCAATATTTTTATTCAGCATCTTTCAATTGCTCCTTTACGTAATTCGGCAATGCGAATGAACCGACGTGAATGTCGGTATTATAATATTTCGTTTGCAATCCAAGTTCATTCCAAGCATCTGCATTTAAGTCTTTGATTGGATCAAACTTTTTGGACGCAAAACCAAACAGCCAATGGCCGGAAGGATATGTTGGAATATGCACTTGGTACACTTCGCAAACAGGGAAGAAACCGGTAATCCGCTTATGTGCCCGTTGCATGCCAAGAGCGTCTTCTTCATAAAACGGACTCTCGTGTTGATTGACAAGAATGCCGTCTTCTTTTAAAGCCTTGTAACAGTTCCCGTAAAATTCCCGTGTGAACAACCCTTCACCTGGTCCGAATGGGTCAGTCGAATCGACGATGATCAGATCGTATTCATCTTCACGGGAACGGACAAATTTCAAGCCGTCCTCGAAGTGTAGATGGACTCGAGGGTCATCCAATTTAGATGCGGTTTGTGGGATGAATTCCTTGCACACATCAACAACCATCTCGTCGATTTCTACCATATCGATATGCTCGATTGACTCGTATTTAGTCAATTCGCGAACCGTGCCGCCGTCGCCAGCACCGATGACGAGGACTTTCTTGATGCCTGGGTTCGTTGCCATCGGGACGTGCGTGATCATGTCATGGTAGATGAATTCATCTTTTTCAGTGACCATGACTAAACCGTCAAGTGTCAAGATACGTCCGAATTCCGCTGTTTGCAGCACATCGATTTTCTGGAATTCACTTCTCCCGGTATAAAGATGTTCAATCACCTTTATAGAGAATAGGACATTCGGCGAATGATTTTCGGTAAACCATAAATTCATTGCTCAGTCTCCTTCAATACATTAATGTGCTCAATCTTGCTATCTTCAGTTCCTGTCATGAAGCTGCCCTTATCCTTACAATACTGGATGTACTCAAGAATTTCGGTTGTAATCCGCTCTCCTGGAGCTAAAATCGGAATACCAGGCGGATAGGCCATAACAAATTCACTCGCAATCCGACCGGCGCTTTCATTGATCGGAAGTTTTTCCTTAGTTGCGTAAAACGCTTTTTGCGGCGTATAGACGACTTGCGGGTTAATATATTCGTGGTCGAATAAACCGCTTTTATCGTTGCCGTAACGCCTTTTGATTTCCGATAGGGCGCCCACGAGTCTTTCTAGGTCCAATCGGCGATCCCCGACAGATATATAGGCAAGAATATTGCCAATATCCCCGAACTCGATTTGAATGTCGTATTCATCACGAAGGATGTCATACACTTCCACACCGGCTAATCCGATTTCAAGCGTATGTACGGAAAGCTTTGTCTGATCGAAATCAAAAATCGTATCTCCATTGATCAATTCCTTGGAGAAAGCGTAGTAACCTCCGATTTTATTGATTTCTTCTCTCGTATATTGCGCCATCTCTCCAACCTTCCGGAAAATTTCGCTCCCGTTGAGGGCAAGGTTTTTCCGCGAAATGTCAAGAGAGGAGAGCAGTAAATAAGAACCGCTCGTCGTTTGCGTCAAATTGATGATCTGTCTAGTGTAGCCTTCGCTCACATCGTTATTTATCAATAATATTGAACTTTGGGTCAAGGAACCGCCGGACTTATGCATACTGACAGAAGCCATATCCGCACCTACCGACATTCCGGAAGCAGGCAGGTCATCGCTAAAATAGAAATGAGTGCCATGCGCTTCGTCAACAAGGACGAGCATGCCGTGCTCATGTGCGAGATCTGTAATTGCTTGCAAATTTGAGCAGATCCCGTAATAGGTCGGGTTGTTTATAAGAATTGCTTTTGCATCGGGATGCTCAAGGATTGTTCTTTTAACATCTTCAAGAGCCATTCCTAATGGGATTCCTAGTTCACTATTCACGCCAGGATTGACGTAGACAGGGATTGCGCCGCTAAGGATAAGTGCATTGATGGCGCTGCGATGCACATTTCGCGGCATGATGATCTTTTCGCCCGCCTTACAAGCTGTCATAACCATCGCTTGTACTGCGGAAGTTGTCCCATTTACCATGAAAAAGGCGTGCTTTGCCCCGAATGCTTCGGCCGCGAGTTCTTCCGCTTCACGGATAACTGAAACAGGGTGGATGAGATTATCCAATGGTTTCATAGAATTGACATCCACCGTCATGGCATTCTCGCCTAAAAAAGCGGTCAGTTCCTCGTTGCCCCTACCACGTTTATGGCCGGGAACGTCGAAAGGAACGACACGCATTTTTTTGTATTTGTTTAAAGCCTCCATAATAGGAGCTTTCTGTTGTGAAAGAATGCTCATTTTTCGTCCTCTCACTCTTCATATATATTGGAACCGCTGAATATTTCAATCATCTCTTTGCGCAAGTTATTTGTAATATGCAACCTTTCTTTCGGCGGAATTTCATACACATCCGTATTGAAAAGGTAATTTTGCAAATTGATGTCTTTAATCAGCAGTTTTGTATGGAAAATATTTGATTGATAAACATTTACATCGATAGCATCATACTTTTGTAACGTTTCACTGTCGATATAATCTTGGATGGACGTCATTTTGTGGTCCATGAATAACTTCTTCCCTCTATCATCACGTGTAAACCCACGAACACGATAGTCCGTCGTAATAATATCGGAGTCGAAGCTGCCAATTAGATAATCCAATGCGTTTAACGGCGAGATTTCCCCGCATGTCGACACTTCGATATCGACACGAAAAGTGGCAATCGAATTATCAGGGTGATATTCAGGATACGTATGGACGGTGACGTGGCTTTTGTCTAAATGACTAACAACCGAATCCCGGGTTTTTAAAATATCGATTTCTCCACGATTACAAGATTCGTCAATGACAGCGACTGGAAGCGTCTCCTCCGTAATAAGGATCGTAACACTTGCGCCTTGTGGATCATAATCCTGCTTGCTCACATTCAGTACATGAGCTCCGATAATCTCGGTCACATCATATAGAATATTTGTCAATCGCTCCGAATTGTACTGCTCATCGATATAGGCAATATAATCTTTTTGCTCCCGCTCACTTTTTGCATAGCTTACATCATAGATGTTGAAGCTAAGTGTTTTGGTGAGGTTGTTAAAGCCGTACAACTTCAGCTTATTTTCCAACCCGAATATCACTCCTTTACGTTATCATCAAGCCTCGGATGGCTAAACGCCACCCTCCGCTTTTGGGTTAAAATCAATCTAATTATAAAGTAAAAAAGTCGCTAGTCAAGACAATTTAAAAGGCATTAAAAACATTGGTCAAGAATACTTGAAATCATCATAATTCCAAGGGGTGTGTAACTATTTACGTTATAGGAAATTCAATTGAATTACAAGTGAAAACCTTGCTATAGCAACTGTTCCCCGTCCGAAAAGGTTTTCACCCCCGAAAGCAAGTGTTCTAGCGGTTTCCGTTTTTTATACACCCTCACTTATATGATAAGCCTCATTTTACTGACCCTACCCGCATACAATGATTGAAACCACGCCCTGAATGGAGGGAACATGAATGGATATTTTACGGAAAGTGGAACATTTTCGTGAAGAAGAGAACAGGTTGAAGTGGGAAGGTACGTTTGAAGAGTATTTAAGTCTTTTAAGAGATCGTAAAGAAGTTGCGCAAACAGCACATTCACGCGTATATGAAATGATTAAAAGCCACGGGGAAACAAAAGAAAACAGCCATACACGATTCCACTTTTTTGATGATGAGATTTATGGGCTCGAAGATACAGTTGAACGACTCGTCAATGAATATTTTCATCCGGCAGCAAAAAGGCTGGACGTCCGAAAGAGGATCCTTTTGCTAATGGGCCCGGTCAGTGGAGGAAAGTCGACGATTGTCACTTTATTAAAACGCGGATTGGAACAATACTCGAAAACGGAAAACGGGGCAGTGTATGCCATTAAGGGTTGCCCGATGCATGAAGATCCCCTGCATTTGATCCCGGAATATTTACGAGAAGATTTCTTTCATGAATTTGGCATTCGAATAGAAGGAAGCCTTTCTCCATTGAATACGATGCGGCTCGAAAAGGAATACGGCGGACGCATTGAGGATGTTCTTATAGAAAGGATTTTCTTTTCCGAAGATAAAAGGGTCGGTATTGGAACATTCACCCCCTCCGATCCAAAGTCTCAGGACATTGCCGATTTAACAGGCAGCATCGACTTTTCGACGATTGCAGAATACGGTTCTGAATCTGACCCTCGCGCTTACCGGTTTGACGGCGAATTGAATAAAGCGAATCGCGGGATGATGGAGTTTCAGGAAATGTTGAAACTGGACGAGAAATTCCTATGGCATCTATTGTCATTGACGCAGGAAGGGAACTTCAAAGCGGGAAGATTTGCATTGATCAGTGCAGATGAGTTGATTGTCGCTCATACAAACGAAACAGAATACAGAGCTTTTATTTCAAATAAAAAGAACGAAGCCCTTCACTCTAGAATTATCGTCATGCCAATTCCGTATAACTTGAAAGTGAGCCAGGAAGAGAAAATTTACGAAAAGATGATACGGGAAAGTGATATGTCTCACGTGCATATTGCTCCGCATGCCCTTCGAGTTGCTGCCATTTTTTCGGTATTGACGAGGCTGAAGATTTCCAAGAAACAAGGCATTGATATCGTGAAAAAGATGCGATTGTATGACGGGGAAAATGTTGAAGGCTTTAACTCTGCAGATTTAGAAGAGTTGAAAAAAGAGTTTCCGAATGAAGGAATGGATGGAATCGATCCAAGGTACGTCATTAATCGGATTTCATCTGCCATTATCCGAAAAGAAGTGGATGCTATCAATGCGCTTGATGTGTTGCGTGCCTTAAAAGAGGGACTTGACCAGCATGCTTCCATTTCAAAGGAAGATAAAGAAGAATACTTGAATTATATTTCCATCGCACGTAAGGAATTTGATGAAATTGCGAAAAAAGAAGTTCAGAAAGCATTTGTTTACTCGTATGAAGAGTCCGCGAAGACGATGATGGATAATTATTTGGATAATGTGGAAGCGTTTTGCAATAAACATAAAATGAAAGACCCTCTGACTGGTGAAGAGATGAGTCCGGATGAAAAGCTTATGCGATCCATCGAAGAGCAAATCGGAATATCAGAAAACGCTAAAAGGGCTTTCCGTGAAGAAATTCTCATACGGATTTCTGCATATGCAAGAAAAGGAAAACGGTTCGAGTATAAATCACATGAACGGTTGCGTGAGGCGATTCAAAAGAAACTGTTTGCCGATTTAAAGGATGTTGTCAAAATCACAACTTCATCAGCAATGCCGGATGAATCTCATTTGAAGAAGGTAAACGAAGTCGTTGCTAGGCTTATTGATGAATATGGTTACAATTCAATTTCGGCAAATGAATTATTACGGTATGTTGGAAGTCTATTGAACCGTTAAATGAATCCATAGATATCAATAACCTGCCAGTCGTTGCATATACTAAAAAAATGAGTGGACTGGGGTAGGTGAATAGAAATGCATGAAGAACAGAGCGAGTCTTTTGTCGTCTCCCAGGAAGACTGGACGCTTCACCGAAAAGGATACCAGGATCAGAAACGCCATATGGATAAAGTGAAAAAGGCGATTCATAGCAATTTACCCGAGTTAATCAGCGAAGAAAGTATTATTATGTCTGATGGCAAAGAAGTTATTAAAATACCGATACGTTCGTTGGATGAATATAAAATTCGTTACAATCATGACAAATCGAAGCATGTAGGTCAAGGCAGCGGGGAAAGCAAAGTTGGTGACATTGTTGCAAGTGACGGTAAACAAGGGAGTGGCAAAGGCAAACAGGCGGGGGATCAGCCCGGGGAGGATTATTATGAAGCGGAAGTTTCTATTGCGGAGATAGAAGATGCTTTATTCAAAGAACTGGAATTGCCGAATCTTGAACAAAAGGAACAAGCCGAAATTACGACTGATGATATTGCTTTCAATGATATCCGAAAGAAAGGGCTCATTGGAAATATCGATAAGAAGCGCACGATCATCGCAGCGTTCAAAAGAAACGCAATGGAAGGCAACACTGGAATAATGCCGATTTATAATGATGATCTTCGTTTTAAAACGTGGGATGAGGTTGTGAAACCGCAATCCAGTGCGGTTGTACTCATGATGATGGACACAAGTGCATCAATGGGGACATTTGAGAAGTATATGGCGAGAAGCTTCTATTTTTGGATGACCAAGTTTTTACGCACGAAATATGAAAAAGTGGAGATTGAATTCATCGCACACCATACAATTGCAAATGTCGTGTCGGAAACAGATTTCTTCTCTAAAGGAGAGAGCGGAGGCACAATTTGTTCGACTGCGTATGAAAAAGCGCTTGATTTGATTACACGAAAATACAGTCCTTCGCAATTCAATATATATCCTTTCCATTTCTCTGACGGGGAAAATATGTCATCCGATAACGGGAAATGTTTGTCATTAGTCAATGAATTGATGGAAGTGTCCAATATGTTTGGCTACGGGGAAGTGAATGCCCACAGCCGTTATTCGACATTGATGAATACGTATAATAAAATCGAAGACCCGAAATTCCGTCATTATGTATTGAAGGAAAACCAAGATGTTTACCATGCGTTGAAGAAGTTTTTCCAAAAACGTCAGGAGGCATCTCTATGACGAGTCACAAATCACTTCAATATGCAGTAGAGGAAATTACGGAGATCGCGAAAGGATTTGGATTGGATTTTTATCCGATGCGCTATGAAATCTGTCCCGCTGATATCATATATACTTTCGGAGCCTACGGAATGCCAACAAGGTTCACCCATTGGAGTTTCGGAAAACAATTTCATAAAATGAAGCTGCAATATGATTTAGGACTTAGCCAGATTTACGAACTGGTGATCAATTCAAATCCTTGCTATGCGTTTTTGCTCGAAAGCAACACACTTATCCAAAACAAGTTGATCATTGCACATGTGCTGGCTCACTGTGATTTCTTCAAAAACAATGCACGTTTTGCCAATACACGACGTGATATGGTCGAAAGCATGACCGCTACGGCGGAACGGATCGCCAATTATGAAATACTTCATGGGAAAGATGAAGTGGAACGTTTTTTGGATGCAGTGCTAGCCATCCAGGAACATATCGATCCGTCACTTGTCCGATGGCGGTATGGCAATGAAGAAGTGGAACAGGATGATACGGAGCCGTCCACCCGTAAAACTGAATACGATGACTTATGGGGAATCGACCATAAGAAACTACAAACGATGACAGTAGAGACGAAGAGGAAAAGAATTCCTGCTTCTCCTGAAAAGGATATCCTTCTCTTCATTCTGGAGCACAGTCGGGAATTGGAAGAATGGCAACGGGATATTTTGACGATGATCCGGGAGGAAATGCTTTATTTCTGGCCGCAAATGGAAACGAAAATTATGAATGAAGGCTGGGCAACTTATTGGCATCAACGGATTATAAGGGAAATGGATTTAACGACAGACGAAACGATTGAATTCGCCAAGTTAAATGCAAACGTCATCCAACCATCAAAAACATCCATTAATCCGTATTATTTAGGACTTAAAATCTTCGAGGATATTGAGCATCGCTATAATAACCCTACCGAGGAAATGAAGGAATTAGGCGTGTTGCCCGGTTCCGGCAGGGAAAAAATGTTTGAAGTGAGGGAGATGGATTCCGATATCTCCTTCATCCGCAACTATTTGACGAAAGAGCTCGTACAAAAGGAAGACATGTATGTGTTCGAGAAAAAAGGGAGCTATTACAAGATTTCAGATAAGGAGTATCGCCATGTGCAAGATCGGTTGATCGCGCAGCGGGTAAATGGAGGTTTCCCGTATATCGTAGTCTATGACGGTGATTACGTTCGAAACGGCGAACTCTACCTAGTGCATAAATACGAAGAAACCGAGCTCGATGTACCTTATTTGGAAAATGTCCTTCCATACGTCCACCAGCTTTGGGGCCGCATCGTCCATTTGGAAACATACGTGGATCATAAACAAGTCGTGTTCTCCTATGATGGGAAAAAGGTTCATCGGAGATTTGCTTGAAAGTAGATTAGCCGTCACATCGGTAGTTTGACGATGTGGCGGCTTTTCGTCGTGCTGACGGGGGCGAATGTCTAGTTCAAAGGTCACAAAATGACGATAACTTTCTCGAAGTGACCGATAAAGTTGTGAAATTGACCGATAACTCTCTCAAAGTGACCGATAACTATGTGGCATTGACCGATAACTTTTCGAAGCTATGAAAACTCACTGTAAATTTGTATAATTGATTCAATTGCTTTATTACCTACTGGAAAGAGGGGTTCATATGAGGATAAGGGAAGCTGTGCTTGAAGATGCAGATGGAATTGCGCGCGTACATGTAGATAGTTGGCGCACGACATACAAGGGGATTATCTCGGATTCATACCTTGATGATTTGTCTTACGAGCAACGTGCGGAAAACTGGCGTCGCGGCATTGGACATAACATATTATTAATTGCTGAAGATGCAAATGGGAATATCGTCGGCTTTGCAACAGGAGGAAAAGAGCGGACCAGCAACTATGACGTGGACGGAGAGCTATATGCAATTTATTTATTGCAGGAAGTACAAGGTCAAAGGATTGGAAGTAAATTAATGAAGGCTATTACTGAGTTACTCAAGGAACAGGGATACTCATCCATGCTTGTTTGGGTACTAGAAGATAACCCCTCAAAAAATTTCTATGAAGCCCACGGCGGGGAGCGTGTAGCGGAAGAGATGATAGAAATTGGCGGTAAGGAGTTTAAGGAAATTGCATATGCATGGAGCATTCTAGAATAAAGGGGGCAATAAAAATGATTTTACATAGCAAGGTAGCTGGGGAAGGGGTCCCAATAATTTTCTTGCATACAGGGTTACAGACTGGGGAAACAGATTTTGTTTATCAACGAGAGCATTTCAAAGATAGCTTCTGTATCGTTCTACCTGATTTGCGCGCACACGGCAAATCTCAAGTTGGACAAATTGATATTCATACGTATTTCGAGGACACAGCTGGAGACTTAGCTAAAACGATGGATCATTTAAATATTGAAAAAGCACATATCGTCGGCTGCTCATTAGGCGCATTAGTCGGACTTTTGTTTGCAAAACGGTTTCCGGCTCGGGTCCATAGTTTAACGCTTTCCGGGATCGTTCCTGTAAAACCTGATAACTGGCCGGAATTAGTTGAAAAGGACACTGTTCAGCAAATGGCATTGCTCGAAAATAAGGAAGTCATCCATTATTTCAACTCTGTACATGCTTCCAATTGGCAGGATTTTTTGAGGCAGTCAATGAATGAGGACTGGTATCCTTTCGATGAGACAGGGGACTTATCTACATTGGAATGCCCAACCCTCTTTATCGTCGGGGAAGGGCAGAGCCATGAAGTTGACGGAGCATCCATCTATCCAAGGCAAAATGACAAAATACATGTGGCGGTTGTGCCGTTTGCCGGGCATCTTGTTCATATCGAACAGCCGGATATTTATACGACAATTTTAGATTTGTTTATTAGGGGACTCTAACATGGAAATACCTACTCCATTCCAAAAGAAAATTATAAATAGCTTTGGTGTTACCGGAGAAAAATGGCTTTATTCCTTGGAAACTAAAACGGAGGAAGTTGCGAAAATTTGGGGCTTGAAAATTGAAGGTCCGGTGACAAATCTTTCATATAATTATGTTGTGAACGTGACGGACATGAATAATAAACACTACATACTGAAAATGGGCTTTCCAGGATTTGATTTTCAAAATGAAGTGCGGACCGTCCAGCTTTACAACGGTGAAGGCTGTGCAAACGTATTGCAGGCGGATTTTGAGAACGGCGCTATGCTGCTTGAAAAGTTGAACCCTGGAACAATGCTTTGCGAAGAAAGGGACGAGATTGCCGTCGTTGAACATTTTTGCCGAGTTTGGAAGAAAATTCGTCGTCCATTGCCGCCCGAAGGCAAATTTCCTATGATTACGGACTGGGCTTCCGCGTTGGATCGGGCCAACGAAGGACCTATTTCGAATAATCACATTCAACTTGCAAGAGAATATATAGAAGAGATTTCGCAATCATCGTCTAACATTCAATTATTACACGGTGATTTGCATCATGAAAATATATTGTTTTCCGCAGAGCACGGCTGGGTGGCGATTGATCCGAAAGGTGTAGGGGGCGATCCTCATTTCGATCTCATTTCATTCATGATCAATCATCTGTTCACTAAACCTGATCCGCGGAAACTATTAGAACTGCGAGTTGAACTGATTTGCAAAAGTTTAGAGATGGACCGTGAACGGTTGCTGAAAGCTGCCATAGGGATGTCGACTTTATATGCATGTTGGGCGGTTGAAGATAAAAATCCGGATTGGGAGGAAACATACCAATGTGCGCAATGGTTTAAGGAATTTCTGTAGAGGTGCTGTTCATCGCGCGTCCAAGGTGGGTTGCTGTGCGTCCAAAAAGCCGCCTCCCGCGTCCAAAGCGGACTGCCGTGCGTCCAAAGCGGGATGTCACGCATCCAAAGCGAGCTCCCCCGCGCCCAACGCATCTACCCCAGCTCTACAACTCCAGCTCGACTGGCATCTTCATTTTCAACCTCATGCATTTCCCGTATTCTTTTAGGGTATTGAATCTTATCTAGATAATAACCGTATATAAGGGAAGCATGAAATAGACTAAATGAAGTAGGTGATACAAATGAACCCACAATGGATGTCAGATGAAGAGTTTGACCAAATATTTGAAGAAAAATCATCGGAAATCAATGAGCAATTGGAAAGTGAAATTCTTATCGCCATGATCGGCGACGTCAATGCGGGCAAATCGTCCACGATTAACCGTCTCATGGGGGCAGAAGTGGCGGAAGTCGGTGCGAAGCCTGGCGAAACACAGGAAATTAAAAAATTCAGCTTCAAAGATAAAATTATCTTCGTCGATACGCCCGGATTAGATGATATATATAGTGAGCATTCAGCTTTGACGATGAAATTTTACAAACAGGCCGATTTGATCCTGTTTTTCTTGAACGCAGCCGGTACAGTATTGTCTGAAACAGAACTTGTTTCATTAAAGAAAATCGCCAAAGTGAATAAAGACATCATTATCGTCTTGAATAAAATAGACGCAGCCGACGACATACCGGCATTGGTTAAATATGTGCAAGATCATACAAATTACGACTATCCAGTTACTCCAATTTCATCCAGAACCGGCGAGAATATCGGCATGTTACAAAAAGAGGTTCTCGAATTATTGGAAACGAAAAAAAAAGACGTTTTAATGGCCGCAAATATGGCCGATAAATCAGCAATCGCGAATCGTTGGATTTTAGGGGCCGGTGCGTCCGCTGCAACAATCGGGGCAGTCCCAATTCCAGGTTCTGATTTCGTTCCACTTACAGCTCTCCAAGTAAGTCTAATGTTGAAGCTGTCGGCGCTGTACGGAAAACCGATTACGAAAGATAAAGCGAAAGAATTGATCATCGCTACAATTGTAGGAAATATCGGGAAGACGGTTTTTCGACAAATCGTGAAAATCGTACCTGGCGCCGGAATGGTAGCCGGGGCAAGTGTAGCTGGAGGAATGACGATTGCATTAGGACATGCTGTAAAATATGCTCATGAAAATGATATTGACTTGAATCCAAAGTCGTTGAAACCGATCTATGAGATGTTCCTTAAAAAGAGTATGAAGAAAAATAAGGAATAAAGATAATAACTTCGCGAAATCTTTACAAATATATAAACTTGAAAACTATCATGCTTCCTCTGAGATAGATTGATAGTCTGGTTCTATGACCATTTATTACAACTATCAATTTTATAAAATATGATTAATACTGTTAGACGAGGGTATACGTATATGGGATGCATTACTCTCAAGTACAAAGTACATCTCAGAGGAGGAAATATATTTATGGGTAACAACCAACCTAACAAATATCGTAATTTCATGATCGGTGCAGCTTCAACAGCATTGGTCGCATCAGCAGTCGCACCACTTGCAGCAAGTGCAGCGGACTTTTCCGACGTGAAAGGAAACACGCATGAATCTGCAATCAATGCATTGGTACAAGCTGGCGTCATCAATGGATACGCTGACGGTACATTCCAACCAAATAAAACATTGACTCGTTCCGATGTTGTTAAAATGATGGGGAAATGGCTTGTATCTCTAGACTATAAAGTCCCAACAGATTACAAGACAAACCCACGTTTCAAAGATTTAACATCAAAATCCAACGATGAACTCCTTAAATATGCTGCATTAGTTAAAGACAATGGCGTATTTAACGGTTATGCAGATGGCACACTCGGTGCAGGACTCGATATTACACGTGAAAACATGGCAATCGTTCTTGTTAGAGCATACGATGCTATCCATAAAACAGATCTAGTTACATTAGTAAAAGAAACAGAATTCGATAAAGACGTAACAGACCTTGCTAAAGCAAAAGCTGAAGCTCGTCCTTACATCGACGTTCTTGACTATTTCGATATCACAAACCCGGTTGCACCACAATTCAACCCTAAAAACACAACAACTCGTGGTCAGTTCGCTTCATTCCTTTACAAGACTTCTAACGTAAACGTAGAAGAAGAGGCAGACACTGAAGCACCTAAACTTGTATACACAGGCGAAAAAACACTTAACGTTGAATACGCAGCAGAATTCACAGCTCCAGTCGTAACTGCAACTGACAACGTTGACGAAAAAGTCGAAGTCACTTCAGTAATCACAAACGAAGCTGGCGAAAGACTTACTGCCATCGACACAAAAGAGTACGGAACATATAAAGTGACATACAGCGCGGTTGACGCAGCAGGAAACAACGCTGAGGATTTAGTACTTACAGTAGTTGTTGCTGAACCAGCTAACCTTGAAGTAGCATCGGTTGCTGGAATCAATGCTACACAAGTAGAAGTTAAGTTCAACCTTCCAGTTGATAAAGCGACTTTGTTCGCAAACGGTAAAAGCGGAGCATTCGCTAATAACGTAATCACTTTCAAAGCTCTAGACGGAGCTGCTACAGGAGTTCTTTCCGGAGAACTATCTAGCGATGGCAAAACATTGACGATCACAGCAGAAAACGTCCTTTCAAAACGTTACGATGTTGTTATTGATGGTTTGAAATCATATAACGGTAAAAATATCGTCAAGTTTGAAAACATGGTTACAATCGCTGATGATAAAACTGCACCAGCAATTGTTAAAACAGACAGAATTTCTGCTAGCACATTCAAAGTTACTTTCTCTGAACCTCTTAAATCGCTTGGAACTGTTAGCTATAAATTGGCTAATGGAACTGCTGTTACTGGCGAAAATGGCGTAAAAGACAACTTCAAAGCAGGTGATAAAGAAGTAACGTTTACACTTGGTTCGGACGTAGCTGCTAACCAAGATGTTATTGCTACTTTCATCGGCACGCAAGACCAAGCAGGCAACTTGATTTCACCGAACCCTGCAACAGTTACATTCCAAAAAGGTGATAAAGATGGAGTGAAACCAGCTGTAACATCTGTTACTCAAACTGGCGCGAAATCTTTCGCTATCAAATTCACTGAGGAATTACAAACAGCTCCGACTGTAACGATCGGCGGTGTGGAAGCTTCTAAAGTAGAAAAAGATGCTAATGATCCAACTGTATACAATGTTACTACATCTGCTGTTCTTGACGATGCAAAAACTGTAGTAATTAATGGTTTTGTTGACCTTAGTGGAGAAGTGGGTGATTCAGTTAGCAAGGTAGTTAGCTTTGTTAAAGATATCAACGCTCCAAAAGTTGTTTCTAGTGCAGTAGTGGCTGATGAAACAAACGGAAAAGAATATCTTGAAATTGCTTTCGACAAGAATGTTGAAGTATTGGGTACTTCTACAGTTGATGGGATTGGTTCATATGTTAAAAACTATGTAACTACTCCGGTAAAAGCTGAGAATTTGAATCCTACTACAATCAGCTATAAAAACGCATCGAACAAGAAAGTAGTCCGTGTTGAGCTTGATGCTTTCCTTGGTACTACATTTGACATCGAAGGTGCGTCATATGCGCTTGATTTGACATTTGGTAGTGTTACAAGTGAAGCTGGAGTACCAGTCGATACTGCAAAAGTAACATTTACACGTGGGAAAGATAACACGCTTGCTAACGATGCAGTAGTTAAAGTGACTTCTGTTGTTCAAGACTCTGAAGATAACAACAAAGTAAATGTCACTTTTGATAGAGCTGTTGAAGGTTCTTCTGCTATCAATACAGCTAACTATCAAATCGCTGGTGCAACTGTCGAATCAATTACATTGAATCCGGTTGCTGAGAACGGTACTCAAGTTGCTGTTCTTAATTTGAAAGCTGGTTCTAATGATTACACTGGCGTACGCAATATCAACATTTCAAACGTAAAAGCATCAGGATCTGCAAAAGTAATGGAACCTTTCTTTACTAACGAAGTATCCTTAAAAGAAAACGTTGCACCAACAGTCACATCTGCCAAATTGGTAGGAACAGACAAAGTTACTCTTACTTTCTCTGAAGCTGTAACTACAGCTAAAGTGGATAGCGATTTTGATCTTTTGATAGGTGGAGCTACAGTTGCAACAAAATCAGTTGTTTCAACACCTTTGAATGAGTCAGGCGTTACAACAGTAACATTCACATTGGGAGCTAACCTTTCAAATGCTGACTTGGAAAAAGTATTAGAATTGAAAGCTAAAGATACATTAACAATTAAAGATGCTGTCGGAAATAAATTATCAGTTCCTGCAAACATCACTATTGCTAGATAATTACTAATGCTGTACTCAAACCCCTTGGCCAAAGCCAAGGGGTTTTCCTGTATACTAACCATAAAAGAGAAAAGGACTGATCCCAATCAAAATAGGCCTAATCGGTAAAGGAAACCTTGGTACATATCTACTCCAAAAAATAAACAAAGAACAGCTTCTATCTAATACTAAAATTACCGCAATTTTGGATGAGCGCGCTAAAGCGAAAGCGGAACTTACGGCTTTTGCTAATACATACGATTGTCAGGCATTCCATGACATCCAATCGTTCTTACAATCCGACACCGACATAGTAGTTGAATGCGCCAACATCGACACTGCTAAATCAACTTCGCTCGATATCATTAAACAGAAAGATCTAATGTTAATAAGCATCGGAGCATTCGCCGATCCTATCTTCGCTGAACGTGTAGAACAAGCGTCTCAAGAAAGCGGGCACCGAATCTATTTACCATCTGGTGCAATCGGGGGTTTGGATGTGTTGAAAGCTGCTAAGTTAGATGGAGGTTTGGAGTCTGTCACGCTGACGACTCGAAAACCTGCTCATTCGTTAACGACGGATCTAATTACTGCGGAGCAAGTTTTGTTTGAAGGACCAGCCCGTGACGCGATTGAACAATTCCCCAAAAATGCGAATGTAGCCATCGTATTGTCGTTGGCGGGGTTAGGGATCGAAAAGACGCATGTCCGAATTATTGCCGATCCCGACGTCACGCAAAATATTCATCACATTACCGCAACGGGGGCATTTGGCGTAATGGAACTGATGATCAAAAATAACCCGTCTCCAGACAATCCGAAAACGAGTCATGTGACGGGGGCAAGCATTTTGGCGGCTATTGCAAATCTGGAAAGTGTAGTGGTCGTCGGTACATAATAGGAAACTATTTCGATGGCAACTATTGCTTTCTGATTTATTTGTAAAGGTCTTCCATTTGAACTTTTGGTATGTTTTAATGGTATTAAAGACCTTTTTCAGGGGATGGAGAGTGGGTATTTTGGTTATACAGGTAGTTGAACAAGTTACAGATGACCATGTTGTGAAAGCGCTTGAGCAAAATTTGGCGATCATCAGATTTGATACAGATCGTAAAATTGCTTACGTCAATGATATATTTGCAAATGCTATGGGGTTTAGAAAAGAAGAGATGATTGGAATTTCTCATAAGGAATTCTGTTTTGATGATTATGCGAGAAGTAAGGAATATGAGAAGTTTTGGCAAGAGTTGCTGCGGGGCAAAGGGCAACAGGAAAAGGTTGAGAGGAAAGACAAGAACGGCAATAAGGTTTGGCTGGAAGCGACATATATGCCTGTGTTCAGTTCAGATGGTAAAAAGGTTATCGGTATTACGAAAGTCGCTTCCAATATTACGAAGCGACAAACTTCAATTACGTCGGTCGTGGAAGAGTTGCGTCAAATGGCAGAAGGGCTGACGCAGCGCGCAGATATCGGGATTGATCGTAGCAAAGAATTATTGACAACGATAAAGGACATTGCTGTAATTTCACGTGAAAATACCGAGACTTTAGGGAAATTGCAGGTCCATGCGGAGGGCATCCAGCATATCGTGAAGACGATCAGGGAAATTGCGGCTCAAACGAATTTGCTTGCGCTCAATGCCGCGATTGAAGCAGCGAGGGCAGGAGAGCATGGCCGCGGCTTCGATGTGGTGGCAAAAGAAGTAAGAAAGCTTTCCGCCAACGTGGAGAAATCGATTGTTGAGGTGCGCGAAGGGGTAGAGGCAATTACTTCTGAAATTAAAACCATTTCTAAAGGCACAGTGTTGGCCCAGGAAAATGCAGATAGGTGTCAACAAAGTATAGAAGTGGCAATGGAAGATTTCCTCGCCATCGCGACCTCCGCTTCAGAATTGGATGTCCAGTCAAAGAAAGTATCGGGTATCGTGTAAGACGAAAAAACAGGTAAGGGAGTGCTAAAATGTGCTCCTTTACCTGATTTTTATTCATATTTAGGTTATTACGCTATCGCTCGTTTATTTCAGGAACGGCTCATTCTTTCGCTCATCGGCTCGTTTATTCCAAGAACGGCTCATACTTTCACGCAACGGCTCGTTTATTCCAGGAACGGCTCATTCTTTCGCGAGACGGCTCGTTTATTCCGAGAACGGCTCATTTATTCAAAAATCGCTCATTAATCCACAAAACCACTTAATCAAAGTTCACTCGCCCCAAACGTATCACCATTTTCAAGATTCCCAGCTTCAAATCCACGATAAAACCATTTCTTCCGCTGTTCGGAAGATCCGTGCGTGAAGCTTTCGGGCACTGCATATCCGCGGGCACGTTTCTGAATGGTGTCATCACCGACAGCGCTAGCAGCTGTCAACGCCTCTTCTAAATCGCCTTCCTCTAAGTAGCCCATCCCTTGCGCATGATGAGCCCATACGCCAGCCAGGTAATCGGCTTGTAATTCCAAACGGACGGAGTATTTATTGTATTCTTCTTCGCTTACGCGGGATCGAATTTTAGCCATCTCATCGCTAATCCCCAATAATTTTTGAACATGATGTCCGACTTCATGGGCGATAACATAGGCCATTGCGAAATCCCCGGGTGCTTTGAATTGTGTTTGCAGTTCGTCATAGAAACTGAGGTCTATATATAATTTCTCATCTGCTGGACAATAAAAAGGCCCGACTGCTGCTCCCGCCATCCCGCACGCAGACTGCACACTTCCCGAATAGAGGACGAGGGTCGGATCGCGGTATTCCATCCCTTCTTGCTCGAAAATTTCTGTCCATACATCTTCGGTATCTGCGAGCACGACAGACACGAAATCGGCCAACTCTTTATCTTGTTCAGTCTCCACATATTCCGTATTTGACGGGGCGGTCGTCAGCCCATTAAGGATATCTCCAGGGTCGCCGCCGAGAAACATGACAATAAGCAGCACGACGATGCCACCGATGCCACCCCCGACGATTGTTTTACCGCCCATTCCTCTTCGATCCTCTATATTCTTGCTCCCTCTTCTACCTTTCCATTCCATTGAATCGCCTCCTTGAACAGCTAGTCTTATCCTTTACCCATTCTTGGTGAAAAGTAAATAAGACACCGGTGGCTTGTTCAGCACCCGATGTCTCTTCCTATTTAGAGAACATGATTTCTTTACTATCGTATCCTTTGAAGGTAACTTCCAATCGTATCATTTGATAATCCTTGAATTCGAACGCTTCTGCCGTTTTCTTAATCAATTCAGTTTCCTCAGCTTCTGGATCGGGTGAAAGTTTTTCAAACGCCTCTGTTATTTTCTTTAAAGCTTTTTCGCCATGGAGGTTGACTCCTTGCTTGTTATTTGAGAATTCCGCTTCTGAACGCTCTTTCTTCTCTATAAAGCTTGCTTTCAGAGCTTCCGTTTCTTCTTTTGTGCCGATCGTCACCGTAAAAGCTGTTATGCCATATGTATCGACAACTTTGCTTGCTTTGTCTTTTGGTATAAGATTTTGATCACTGCAAGCAGCCATCATTAATAACTGTATTAGTAATATGAATGAAAACATTTTTTTCATTTCAATATTCATCCCTTCCGTTTCACTATCCTTAACATAACCGGCAAACAGAAGGGATATACAATGAAGGGAATGATTGAAACTTCTATCGCATCTATACGTAAACATATAATGCGTACTAAAGGAGAGTGAGTGACTTGAAAACTGAACAACAAATGTCTTTGAAGGATTGGATCATTACAATTATTCTTTTATTCCTGCCAATCGTCAGCTTAGTGATGCTGATCATTTGGGCGACTGATAAGCAAGATCCCCGGAATAATTTTTCGAAAGCATACTTGATCGTATCGGCTGGAATGATTGCTGTTATTTTCCTTATCTATATCCTTGTTTTCATTTTTCTACTATTTATAGGCTTTATGGTGTCCTAATTGAAGGAGAGAAAAAATCATGAAAGAATTGTATTGTGAAACGGACAGGTTAATCATCCGTCCGTTTGTTGCTGAAGATTACCAGGAATGGCATGATGGGTTCGAGGAAAGGCTTCCTTCGACGTATACATATGATGATGGATTTCAGGAGAATGCTAACACCTATACAAAAGAGTGGTTTGTGGACTGGATACAAGGTTTTGACGAAGCGGCAAGAAAAGATGAGATGTACATACTTGGCATATTTCGAAAAGAAGATGGAAAAAACGTAGGGAAGCTGGAGCTGTTCAAAATTTTGCGAATGGATTACGACTGGGCGATGATGGGTTATTCCATTCATAATCAATTTTTTAGGCAAGGATATGGAAAAGAAAGTGTACAAGCGGCAACACAGGTATTTTTCGAACAACTGGACTTTCATCGAATCGAGCTCCATATTAACGTTGACAATGAACCGTCCAAAAAGTTGGCGGAAAGTGCAGGTTTTCAATTTGAATGCATAAGGGAAAAATTTTCACGTGATAATGGAGTATGGACAGACTTTTTGATTTATTATCAAAACCGTTCAAAATGAACCGCATCACCACTTTTGAATAAATTGTGACGAACAACGGGAAGAACGATAGGAATTTCCAAATAAAAAGCGAGAAACCTTTAAATTTCGAGGAATGAAATGATATGATGAAAGGGATGATATTTGGAGAAATACCTCTAAGGAGCGTATATAAATGACGAAGGAAATTGAAATTTCATATAATGAAAATGGCACAATTGATAATGAGAAAACAGGTACATTGATTGCGGATTTGAAATCGCTCTTCAAAGCGCCAGTATTGATTGCGAATGCATTGCCAGTTTTTGTTGGCTTTTGGCTCGCTCTTCATTTCACAGGTGGATCCCTTCTGGCAAGCAGCAAGCTGTTTTGGCTAACGATAATCGGGAGCACCGTTTTAATGGGCGGCGCACTTGTGCTGAATAACTGGTATGATGTCGATATTGACACTGTGATGAAAAGAACCCAAAAACGTCCAACTGTAACCGGAAATATGTCGTTAAAGACTGTTCTTGGAATTGGGATTTCCATGTCGGCAATCGGTATGGTCATGTTGATGTTTACTACGATGGAAGCGGCAATCTATGCTTTCGTTGGCTGGTTTACTTACGTCATCATGTATACGATGTGGACAAAACGTAAATATACATTGAATACAGTCATTGGAAGTGTATCAGGCGCAGTGACGCCAATGATTGGTTGGGCCGCTATTGCGCCATCCTATCATCTTGTTCCAATTATGCTTTTTATCATCTTATTCATTTGGCAAATGCCGCACACATTTGCAATTGCGATGAGGAAGTATAACGAATACAAAGCAGCCAACGTTGCGATGTTGCCTGTGGTACGTGGATTTAAAATGACAAAGCGCCAAATGTTTGTGTACATTGCTTGCTTATTGCCGTTGCCATTCTATTTAGGCTCGCTTGGGATGGTCTTCATTGTACTAGCGACGCTGTTAAATATTGGTTTCTTGGCAATGTCAATTCAAGGATTTTTCACGAAAGATGACGATAAATGGGCCTTTGCAATGTTTCTTTACTCTGTAAATTATATTGCGATTTTATTCATGCTAATGATCGCCGTCACTTTACCGATATTCCAATAATAAATAACGATAGCTGCTCCAAAAGTCGAAATTTGACAGCGGAGCAGTTTTTTTGTTGGTTGCTGTTGAAGTATTCGATTTTGAAAGTGTATTCGAAATAATTTGTTGTGAATGAAAACCTTTTCATATATAATCAACTAAAGTATCGATTTATTCAGTAAATTAATAGAGAAAAGGGAGGATTTAAATGGAGAAATCATTTAAGCGTTTTCTGTTGGGGGTAGCATTAGTATGTACATCCGTTTTTCTAATGGGATGTGGAGCAGATTCTACTAGCTCAAGTGGTTCGGATGTAGCAGATGCAGATGGAAAAAGAAAATTGATAGTTGGGACAGACGCAACGTATGCACCGATGGAATACATGGATGAAAAGGGGAATATTGTCGGCATTGATATTGAAATTGTAAATGCAATCGCTGAAGCAGCAGGGTTTGAAGTTGAATATAAGAACTATGGATGGGAGCCATTATTTCCTGCTGTCGACAATGGGGAAGTCGACTTTGCAGTATCATCCATAACAATCACGGATGATCGGAAACAGTCCAATGATTTTTCTGATCCATACTTCGTTGCAAATCAATTAATCCTAGTGCAAGAGGATTCAAATGTAGAAGCTTTCGAAGATTTGGCTGATAAAAAAGTTTCGGTTCAAATCAATACGACAGGACATGAAGTCGTAAAAGATCTATTAGGCAAGACGAGTGCAAAAATACTTGCAACTGAAACAATGCCACTAGCCATTACTGAGATGATCAATGGAAATGCAGATGCTTCTGTTGGAGATAATGCGGTCATTATTCATTATCAGGCGAATAATCCGGACATTAAAGTGAAAACGGTTGAAGATGACAGCTTTGAAAAAGAATATTATGGTCTGATGGTTAAAAAGGGAAATAAAGAGATTCTCGATTTATTGAACGATGGAATTGAGAAGATTAAAGAAAATGGCAAGTTGAAGGAAATTACCGACCAAGACCTCGATTAACAAGTGATGTAAACGACTAATACATCTTGGGAGGTGACGGTCATGGAGATTTTAGGCATCCGAATTGAGATGCTCGAAAATATTTGGAGTTATCGAGAGCTATTCATACGAGGCATTTGGGTCACTCTTGGCTTGACTGCGGTCGGCTATATCGGAGGATTCATTTTAGGACTTATCGTTGGATTAGGTAAACTGTCAAAAAGGAAATGGCTTCATTACCCTGCAAAAATTTATATCGACTTTTTTAGGGGTACACCATTACTTGTACAAATACTATTGATTCATACGGCGTTAATTCCTAGCATGTTCGGCCATTCTTTAGGATTTTTCGTCTCTGGGTCGCTAGCACTCATGCTGAATAGTGCTGCTTATAACGCGGAAATCATCCGCGCAGGAATCCAGTCGCTCGATAAAGGTCAAATGGAAGCGGCACGTTCTCTTGGCATGCCGCATAACACGGCTATGAAGTTAATCATTCTGCCGCAGGCGTTCAGAAGGATGATTCCGCCACTAGGTAATGAAATGATTGCACTACTAAAAGATTCTTCCCTCGTGACTGTCATTGCGGCGAGTGATTTGCTCTATGCTGGTAAAATCGTTGCAGGAGCATATCAAAGATTTTGGGAGCCTTATTTAACCGTTGCGATCCTTTATCTCATTTTGACATTCATTTGTGGGAAACTGATCGCTTATGTCGAGAAAAGATTCAGCAATAGTTACGTTCCATCCTCAAGAAAGTCTATTTTTTCAATGAGACGTTCAACGATAGGAGGAGGAATGCGATGATTCAAGTTCGGGATTTGCATAAATCATTTGGTAAGTTGAATGTACTCAAAGGCATAGATTACGACATTAAAGAGAAGGAAGTCATCTGTGTCATCGGTCCGAGTGGTTCGGGGAAAAGTACATTTTTGCGATGTATCAACCTTCTTGAAGAAATTACGAGTGGTGAAGTGTTTATTGATGGCGTGAAAATAAACGACCCGAAAACGGATATAAATGATATCCGACGGGAAGTAGGAATGGTCTTTCAGCAATTCAACTTGTTTCCACATATGCGTGTGCTTGATAATATTACCGTTTCACCTATACAAATACGGAAAATGAATAAGCGAGACGCTGAGGAATTGGCACTGCAATTACTTGAAAAAGTAGGGTTGGCGGATAAAGCGAACGCTTATCCTGAGCAGTTGTCTGGGGGTCAGATGCAACGCGTTGCAATCGCCAGAGCGCTGGCGATGAAACCCAAAATCATGTTGTTTGATGAACCGACATCCGCATTGGATCCTGAAATGGTAAAGGAAGTATTGGATGTCATGAAGCAACTGGCTTTGGAAGGGATGACGATGGTTGTTGTCACACATGAAATGGGGTTTGCGAAGGAAATGGGAGATCGGGTTTTATTTCTGGACCAAGGGTTATTGGTCGAGGAAGGGAAACCAGAAGAAATCTTTTCTAATCCGAAGCATGAGCGGACAAAAGCTTTCTTCAGCAAAATTTTATAGGGGAAAAGAGGATGTCCATGACATAGAATGTCACGGGCATCTTTAA
>NZ_BJYL01000030.1 GCF_007991495.1 Sporosarcina luteola
TTAAATAAAAAACTCAAACCAATGATGAGTTTGAGTCTTTAGTTTATTTTTTTGTATATAGCTCATGCAAGATGTTCATTTCCTTTTCGAGCAATGAAAGGATTTCCTTCCCTTTTTCTCGCTCAATCAATCCAAGCTTAACAGCAAAATCAATTTCTCTGGATAAGCCATACATTTGCGTATCCAGCACTTCCTCGTAAAGTGGACATTGAGGCATTGTTAAATGATCCATTTGTACTTTTATGAGTTGTGCTATTTTATCTGCATCTGCTTGAAGTTGTTTCAATGCTTTTGCCTGATAGGTTTCCTGTAATTCAATATCCATGAGGACGCCCCCCATTCACCTTTTATCCTCGAGCGGTGATTATGAATAAATTGTATCTTTTGAGATGACAAATTGCAAGTGTTTCCCTTTTAGCATGAAGCTAAAATCAATAGCTTTCCTCATTGTTCGTTAAGGGGTATACTAATTACTGAACAGCAGTTTTCAGTTGTAGGAGGCTATTATATTGGAATCAATCATTACGATTACAGGAAACGTAAAACATATTATTACTCTCGATCCTACAGTTTGGATCTTTGATGACCGGAAAATCGACTTGGATACTTTCTTTACGGAAGTGCATGTTGAAAAAGATGAAGATGAAGAATATAAGAAGAGCATGGGCAGTCATTGGTCCAGGGAAATAATGGAGGGTGCAACTTTCCCACCGACTTTAAAAACAGAAAAGAAATTTGATCGTAAAAAAATGGTCACTGGCACTTTCGGTATTTCTCTTGATCATTTTTTGAAAAACGCTGTACCCAGCGAAGATGCAAAGGCGATTACATTCATCACAGAAGACGATAATGAAAAATCATTCCCTATTACCGAATCGGGCAATTTCATCTTTAAGTTTAGCCAAGAAGGCAAACCCTTGAAGGAAGACGGACCCGTTCATCTTTTGCTGAAAGATGGTTCAAATAGAGAAAACCCTATGAAAAAAATTATCGGAATTACAATAAACTGACACGTTCCCATATGCTACGAGCGAAGTATATGTCTTTCGTGATTTAAGGAGTTGATCATTTGCGTGTTAAATGTGTCCTATGTGACGAAATCGGGCAACTTGTAGATGATACCCCTCTTGCGAAGAAGCTGAGAAATCATCCGATCAATACGTATATGTGTGAGAGATGCAGCGAGAGGATAACGGAGAATACAATACACCGTCTGAATTCCGGTAAATTTATTTTTCACCGCAGCTCACATCCTGCTGAAGAAAACTTTTAATCTGTTTCATAAAGAAAACTCCACCATTAAGCGGTGGAGTTTTCTTTATGTTCATTCATCCTGCGCACCCTATAAATGATCAAAATAAGTGCCGCGACGATTAGCCCTTCTACAATTGGAAGGAAGATGGCAAAAAACGTTAACATAATACATCCCAGAAAAAGGAAGCTGTAAACAACGACATTTTGCCAAAACTTGATTTTCCTTGCAAACCCTAACTTATATACGATGGCTGAAAGGATGAAAATAACCGCAAACAACAAGATTCCAGTTACGGAGGATGAAGTCATTTCATATATCATCCGAACAACCGGAGACATGGCTTCGATTGTTTCTGCATCCCCGATAGGACCATTCATATAGCACATTCCCTTCTAACAAAGCGATTGTACGCATTCTTTTTTACTGCCTTTTATTATTATAGATCACTCACCAAGTTTTTTCTTCTTTTGAGCACGTTCACGTTCGTTTTTATCAAGAATCTTTTTACGCAAACGGATGGATTGCGGCGTCACTTCACAATATTCATCGTCACCGACATATTGTAATGCCTCTTCCAATGACATAATACGAGGTTTTTTCGTTGTCACTGTTTGATCTTTTGTTGCTGAACGGACGTTTGTTGCATGTTTTACTTTCGTCAAATTGATTGTTAAATCAGTATCACGACTGTTTTCACCAACAACCATTCCTGCGTAGATGTCTGTACCTGCATCCACGAACATGACTCCACGATCTTCCAATTGCATAATACTATATCCAGTAACAGTTCCAGTCTCCATTGAAACGAGCACACCATGGCGACGACCACCAACACGACCTTGTGCAACAGGCTTATAGGAATCGAATGTATGGTTAATAATACCATACCCTCTTGTAAGTGTTAGGAAGTCAGTGGAATAACCGATCAATCCCCGAGCCGGAACAAGGAAGATAAGACGTACTTGTCCATTGCCGTTGTTGATCATATCCAACATTTCACCTTTTCGTTCACCGATCGACTCGATAATAGCACCCGTATATTCTTCTGGAATATCGATTTGTACACGTTCAACCGGTTCCGAACGAACGCCGTCAATCGTTCTAATAATAACTGCTGGCTTAGATACTTGTAGTTCAAAGCCTTCACGTCGCATATTTTCGATCAGGATAGATAGATGCAACTCTCCACGTCCGGATACGATCCAAGCATCTGGTGAATCTGTCGGATCCACACGCAAGGAAACATCCGTCTGTAATTGTTGTTCCAATCTTTCTTCGATCTTTCTAGCTGTTACCCATTTACCTTCTTTCCCGGCAAAAGGACTATTATTGACAAGGAACGTCATTTGCAGCGTCGGCTCATCAATGTGAAGTGCCGGCAATGCTTCCATATGGTCGACTGGACAAACAGTTTCACCGACGTCAATGTTCTCCATGCCTGAAACTGCTATTAGATCTCCTGCATAAGCTTCTTCGATTTCAATCCGCTTCAATCCAAGGAAACCATACATTTTCGTTACTCGATAATTTTTCGTCGACCCATCACGCTTCAGCACTGATACTTGTTGACCGACTTTCATCGTACCGCGGAAAACACGGCCAATTCCGATACGGCCCACATAGTCATTATAATCCAATAAAGACACTTGGAATTGCAATGGCTCATCTCGATTGTCAACTGGAGCTGGAATATGTTCAATAATTGCATCGAAAAGAACTTCCAGTGTATCTTCCTGATCAGCAGGGTCTGGTGAAAGACTCGCTGTACCATTGAATCCTGAAGCATACACAACTGGGAATTCGAGCTGTTCGTCATTTGCATCAAGCTCGATGAACAATTCGAGAACTTCGTCGACTACTTCTTCGGGACGTGCAAATTCTCTGTCGATTTTATTAACGACAACAATCGGTTTCAAATTCGTTTCCAATGCTTTTTTCAATACGAACCGGGTTTGCGGCATACATCCCTCAAAGGAGTCGACTACGAGTACGACACCATCAACCATTTTCAAGATCCGTTCCACTTCTCCGCCGAAATCAGCGTGTCCCGGTGTATCAAGAATGTTAATTTTCGTATCCTTATATTCAATACCTGTGTTTTTGGCGAGGATTGTAATTCCACGCTCGCGTTCTAAGTCATTCGAGTCCATGGCACGTTCTTCCACATGTTCATTCGACCGGAAAATCCCTGATTGCTTCAAAAGCTGATCGACAAGTGTCGTTTTACCGTGGTCAACGTGGGCGATGATAGCTATATTCCGTAAATCATTACGTTTAATTGTCATGTTTTCACTCCGTTATCTTTTATCAGATGTATAACTGTGATATTATAGCACATGAGAACGATATACAAAAACATTTTATTCGGGAGATGTTTCATTTTGAAGAATATTAAATGGGTTTTCGTTATTTATTCGATTGCTGCAGTCGCTGCGATGTGTGGTATTGGTATTGCCGTCGGTATGCGTAGTATCCCCGTTGCGATAGTTGCTATGCTTGCTCTTGTCTTTGTCATGGGCAATGGTTTCAAGACTAAAAAGAAGATGCGGGAACAAGGGGTTTTATAAACAAAAGCCTTGATTATAAAAGGGAACTGCAAATAATCCGCAGTCCCCTTTTTTATTTGAGCAAAATATGATTCTTTAAAATCTCGTCATGTAATCCTGGTTTCGCTACGATGAATGTGTCCTGCCCCAACAAATGAGGTGCTTCACCTTTCATATTTGTAGCTATCGCCCCTACCTCGCGTGCAATGATCATTCCTCCTGCAATATCCCATGGAGATAATCGCAAAGATAGATAGGCGTCGATTCGGCCAGACGCCACATAAGCAAGCTCCATAGCGGCAGAACCGTAAGATCTCGTTCCGCGGCATTTATGTACCATTTCTGCAATCGGCATATGCTCAATTCTTCGGTTCGGCGCAACCCAACTGGCATTCACGCCGATAATCGCCTCTTCCAACGGTGTGTTTTCCAGCGTCGCAAGCCTTTCATCATTATAATAGGCTCCTTCATCCTTGGCTGCATGATAAAAGTCATCATTCATGACATCATATATATAACCCAACATTCCAATTCCGTCCAAGTAAATTCCAAGCGAAATTGCGAAATTCCTTTTCTGATGGATAAAATTCATCGTTCCATCAATCGGGTCAAGCATCCATATGACGCCATCCAGTGTATCGATTTCATCTCCAAAGCCTTCTTCCCCAAAAATCCGGTGTTCCGGGAAATCCCGCTTTATCCTGCTAATGAAAAAACGCTCTATATCACGGTCAATATTCGTAACTAAATCATTTGCATCTGCTTTGGAGTCAATATCAATCGTACTAAAAAAAGAAACTCTGATTTTATGACCAGCCTCTTTGATCAAAGATTTTGCATAGCGATCAATTGATCCCCAGTTCATCCAAGCACCCCCATTCACTTGCACCATCTAAATTATAACATTATCTAGACAAAAGCGCAGGGCGACTGCTTAGAGGCGACAGGCATAAGGCGAAGATGCGGCGTGGCGGTCTTGGCCACAGAGCAGCTTTGACTTATGACCCAAGCCTCTGGCGCCCGAAGCTGGATGAAAACAAAAGTGCAGGGCGGCGTTTAGCCTCGACCGGTGCTGGAGGGCTTGAAAAAAAGGCGTTCTTTGCCTTTTCTTTCAAGACCGAAGCAACCCGAGTGACTGCCGTCCGGAGCTGGATGAAGACAAAAAGGCGCCTACACTGTCCCCCCTATGTGAAGAGTTTCAGTGAAGGCGCCTAAATCGGTTGTAGCGCTTCAAGTTAAGCAAAAGCATTGAACGTCTCCAGCTCACTATGGATTTCAGCGAGTCTCGATTTGCTTTTTTCAGCCTGTTTGCTATCCTTCTCTTGCACGGCATCAAACAAAGTTGCTAATTCATAATCCAATTCAAGATGTAAAAGTTTCACGTATTCCTTCTCGATTTCAGCTTTACGGATAATATGGACAACTTGTTTCATTATTTAACACCCCTTTGTGTTTATTTGAACGATGCATTTACTTACTTCTAACGTATGCTGGCTTTTTAACTTTTGTTAGTTATAAGCCTTCTTGTATAAGATTGTTCCCCGTTTTCTGTTACGATAAACGTGTATAATGAAATGGAGGAATTAAAATTGAAGCAAGGATTTTGGACAACTGAGGATTTTAACGTTTTTTCCATCGACGGATTGGAAAACAGAATGAATGCACTTCAAAATAGAATCCAACCAAAGTTCGGAGTGATCGGAGAGCAAATTTCAGCTCATCTATCTTCTCGCGGCACTGGAGAATTCTTCCCACATATCGCCAAGCATGCTAGAAGAACGGTTAATCCGCCTAAAGATAGTTGGGTCGCCTTCGCAACTGCAAAACGGGGCTATAAAGCTTTACCTCATTTCCAGGTTGGACTGTGGGGAACTCATCTATTCATTATTCTGGCTGTTATTTATGAAAATCCAGATAAAAAAGGCATCGCTGAAAGGCTTAGCAATCATATGAAGTTGCTGACATCCTTGCCTGAGGACTTTGTCGTGTCTGGTGATCATATGAAGCCAGAAGCTAGTCCAGTGCGGGAAATCGGCGCAGAGGGTCTTGAGAGCTTGTTGGAGAGGTTAGAATCCGTTAAGAAGGCTGAGTTGGTCATTGGAAGACATTTATCGAGAGAAGCGGCAACTGATTTAACGGAGGAAGCTTTTTTCAAGTTAGTTGAAGAAACGATCGATCAACTTTTTCCGGTATACGATGTTGTTATCGGTCACAAGTAAAGGGATGCATAGGCGATGCATCCCTTTATCATTGCCTTTTATTTTTGTGAAATCATATCTCCGGCATTAGCTTCTTTCCCCTTCTTTACAACGCGGTAACTGTTAAAGCCGCTTACATCTTCGAACTCCTTGAAAATCGTCTTTTCTTCCGCCATAGAAGGAACAACTTTTTTGAATGCTCTATAAGCATCCATGAAGTTTTCTCTTTTAATTTCTCCTTCATAAGCTTTTTCCACTGCTTGAAAAAAAGCAACAACATCAATTATTTCTTCAGTCGACCAATGATGACTGAGAGGATAATTATAATCCATTTTCTCCAGCACCTCTCCTTATGCCCATTTTCTACGTATATCTTCCGCCTGCTCCACCATACGGGCAATTAAATCAGCAACAGACGGGATATCATCAATCATACCAGCTACTTGGCCTGCCCATCCAAATCCACTTTGGGCATCACCATCATGTATATAACGACGGTTCGCTTCGCCACTTATATAGCTTTTCAGCCTATCATAATTGGCATTTTCAGCTTCCATACCTAAAATCTTCTCTGTCCATGAACCGGATAGAGCGCGGGCAGGTGTGCCAAGTGAACGCTTAATGACAACAGTCCCTGTTTCCTGCGAGTTCAACAAAGCTGTTTTATATTCCATTGAAGCGTGCACACATTCCTGGGTTGCGATGAAGCGTGTCCCCATTTCAATGCCTTCCGCTCCTAAGGCGTGAGCTGCCATCCACCCACGCCCGTCAGCGATGCCTCCTGACGCGATAACCGGGATATTGACGGCATCTACAACTTGAGGAACTAAAACGATCGTACCAATATCATCACGTCCCAGGTGGCCTCCACCTTCTTGTCCGACCACCATCACTGCATCTGCCCCAAGAGACTCCGCTTTAACAGCCTGCCTTTTTGCGGCTACGAGAACAAGTTTTGTCATATCCGTCCCTTTTAAGTAATCAAAAAACGGGGCGGGATTTCCACCAGTTACAGATACAACTTTCACATTTTCCTCGATTGCAACATCCAATAGATGTTCATATGGTCTTCCATGTTGGCCGATTGCAAAATTCACGCCGAAAGGCTTCGTCGTCAGTTCACGTACTTTTTTTATTTCCGCACGCAATGCTTCAGGATCGCCCAGACTCATTGCAGTGATTTGCCCTAATCCCCCAGCCTCGGAAACAGCCGCTGCAAGCTCTGCATATGCAAGGTATGCTAATCCCCCTTGGATGATCGGATAATCGATTCCTAACAAATCCGTCACTCTCGTTTTCCACTTCACTTTTATTCCCCCTCTTCCCTTCCATCTATCCCTTTAATCAAATGCGGATCTACAAGTTCATAGCCCTTATCTCGCAATCCATTTACGATTTCTTCCAAAGCATCTGCAGTCCACTCCCTATCATGCATCAAAAGATTTGAACCGTTCCGCAACAACTCCGTATTCACCATAATATCCGCAATTTTCTCTTTCGTCATATAGTCCTTTTCAAAATCATATCCATATGACCAATTCATCAACTGCATCCCTTCCTCTTCTGCAAGGGCTCTGCTAAAATCAGTATTTACACCGAATGGAGCACGGAAAAACTTCGGACGTTCCCCTGTCACTTCTTCAACGATGTCATTGACGGAAATAATTTCTTCATATTGTTCTTCCTCGGATATTTGCTTTAAATTCGCGTGTGTCTTCGTATGATTGCCAATTATGAAGCCCATATCATAAATTTCTTTAAGAATCGCCTTTTTTTCTTCAGTAGCGATAAAATGCCCATTGACGAAGAAAATCGCAGGTGCATCGAGTCGTTTCAACGTCTTCGCCATATCAAGCGCTCTTTTGTCAGGCGCGTCATCAATCGTTAAAAGGACGACTTGAGGATTAGCTTCCCCGATTGGTTGAATGGAATATGTTTTCGGATTCAATTCATATTGCGGTGCTTGGACAGCAATGTCTTCACTTTCTTCTTCGTCAACTGCCAGATCCTCTTCCTCTTTTAACGTTTCTTCCTCAGTTGTCTCTTCTTGAGTTGCAGTTTCTTCTTCATCCATCGGTGTTTCAGGTTCTGCTTTTTCGCTGCATGCAGTGAGTAGCAACATTGATAGGAATGGTATGTATAGCATTCTCTTTTTCATGAAGACATCTCCTTTTGTTGAATAATTCAATCCTAACATGATTCAGAACGTCCCTTCAAACGAACCGTATAATTCCGTATTATGTTGGAATGAGAACTATTCGGGTGAATATGAGAACTCTTCACGAAGCAATGAGAACTTTTCACGTTGCAACGAGAACTCTATACGAAGAAATGAGAACTTGTCCGGTAATAATGAGAACTTCCCGCGAAAAACGAGAAATGTTCCCCACTTCCCATTTCAACACCAGTTTCTCACTAACAAAAAAACACGCCCAAAGGCATATATTGCCTTCGGACGCGTTTTCTAGTAATCATTTATTATTTAGTAATCATATGAACCGGCTTACCTAACGCAACTTCTGCCGCTTCCATTGAAATCTCTCCCAATGTCGGATGCGCATGAATTGTCATTGCGATATCTTCAAGCGTCATGCCCGCTTCAATTGCAAGACCAAGCTCAGCGATCATATCGGATGCGTTTTCGCCGACAATTTGTGCACCAAGAAGCAAGCCGTCTTCTTTACGTGATACAAGTTTGACGAAACCGTCTGTCGCATTTAGAGCAAGCGCACGGCCGTTTGCAGCAAACGGGAATTTCCCTGCCACAACTTCATAGCCTTCATCTTTCGCTTGTTGTTCGTTCAAGCCAACTGTTGCAAGTTCAGGATCTGTGAAGCAGACAGCAGGAATAGCCATATAGTCCACTTCAGATTTTTCACCGGAAATTGCTTCAGCAGCGACTTTCGCTTCATAAGAAGCTTTGTGTGCAAGCTGAGGGCCGGATACGATATCGCCGATTGCATAGATGTTCGGAATGCTCGTACGGCATTGCTTATCCACATCGATCAAACCGCGCTCCAAGAATTTGATGCCCATTTCTTCAAGGCCGATTTCATCTGTGTTCGGACGTCGTCCAACAGTGACAAGAACATAGTCAGCTTCAACCTTTTGTTCTTCACCTTTCGCCTCATATGTTACAACAACGCCAGTTTCGGATTCTTCAACGCCTTTTGCGGATGCTTTCACAACCACATCAACGCCTTTTTTCTTCAATCCTTTTTTAACGATTTGAGTCATTTGTTTTTCGAAGCCAGCAAGAATATCATCTGCCCCTTCGATGATCGTTACTTTAGAACCAAGATTTGCGAATGCAGAACCAAGTTCAGTACCGATATACCCGCCACCGATTACAACTAGACGACCTGGAAGTTCATCCAAGTTAAGCGCCCCAGTTGAGTTGATAACGCGTTTAGTAAATTTGAATGTAGGAATTTCAACAGGACGTGAACCAGTCGCGATGATCGCATTTTTAAACTTATACGTCTGTGATGATTTCTCATCCATTACCTTCGCAGTGTTCGCATCAACAAAATATGCTTCGCCTTTGACGATTTCCACTTTGTTCCCTTTTAAAAGTCCTTCAACGCCGCCAGTCAATTTATTGACAACGCCATCTTTGAACGCTTGCGCTTTCGTGAAGTCCAATTTCACATCAGTTGCTGTAATTCCCATATCATCGGAATCTTTCGCGGATGCGTAACGGTGCCCTACAGAAATAAGTGCTTTGGAAGGGATACATCCAACGTTCAGACATACGCCACCAAGATTTTCTTTCTCAACGATCGTCACTTTCTGTCCGAGTTGTGCCGCGCGGATTGCAGCGACATAACCTCCAGGACCTGATCCTACAACAAGTGTGTCTATTTCGATTGGAAAGTCTCCTACTACCATTTGCTTACGCCTCCATTAATAAAAGTTCTGGATTTCCGAGCAATTTTTTAATGTGGTTCAGTGCTTGTTGACCTGTCACTCCATCAATTACCCGATGATCGAATACCAATGATAATGCTAACATAGGTGCTGCAACAATTTCACCATTTTTCACAACCGGTTTTTCTGAAATGCGTCCAATTCCGAGAATTGCAACTTCAGGGTGGTTGATAATTGGTGTAAACCATTGTCCACCGGCAGAGCCGATATTTGTAATGGAACAAGATGCACCTTTCATTTCAGCCGGGCTTAGTTTGCCGTCACGAGCTTTTTCAGCCAATGTGGTGATCTCTTCAGAAATTGCAAATACGGATTTACGGTCAGCATGTTTAATGACTGGGACGAGAAGACCGCGGTCAGTATCCGCCGCAATTCCGATGTTATAATAATGCTTTTGAACGATTTCCTCTTTTTCATCATCAAGCGATGTGTTCAATTGAGGGAATTCACGCAACGTAGATACAAGTGCTTTTACAACGTAAGGAAGATACGTTAATTTAATATCTTTTTCCGCAGCGATCGCTTTGAATTTCTTACGGTGAGCAACTAGTTCAGTTACGTCAATTTCGTCCAATAGCGTTACGTGAGGAGCTGTATGTTTGGAGTTGACCATCGCTTTAGCAATCGCTTTACGAATTCCAGACAATTTTTCACGCGTCTCTGGGAAATCCCCTTCAAGTACGACTGGAGCCGCTGAAGCTGTAACTTTTTCTTCAGAAACTGCTTCCTCAATGGTTTGAGTCTCTTGAGCCGGTTGTGCAACTTCCTGTTGCCCGCCGCTTAAGAATGCTTCAATATCCTCTTTTAAAATACGGCCATTTTTACCAGAGCCTTGTACTTGCTGAATATCAATTTCCTGCTCACGAGCAAATTTACGGACAGAAGGCATGGCGATGACACGTTTTGTTGCAGTGTCACTTGATTGTCCTTTAGTAGAAGCAGTTTCTTTTGTTTCAGGCTGTTCTTTCTTCACTTCAGCTTTTTCGATTGGTTGCCCCGCCTCAGCAGTAGCCTGCACTTGAGCTTCAGTCTCCTCTTTGCCCTCTTCTTCGACGTGCGAATGTTCATAGCCCGGAGCGTCAAAACGAATAAGAATGTCACCTACAACAGCGACCTTTCCTTCTTCAACGAGTATCTCTTCTACTGTGCCTGTTACAGGTGATGGAATTTCCACAACCGCTTTATCATTTTGGATTTCAAGAAGCGTGTCGTCTTCATTGATTTTATCGCCCTTAGCAACAAACCACTTTACAACTTCACCTTCGTGGATGCCTTCCCCGATATCCGGCAAACGGAATTCATATGCCACAAGATTCACCCTTTCTTATTGTCAGAGCGTCAGCTCCTATTAGAATGTCAACACTTTTTTAGCTGTTTCAATAATGTCGTTTGCATCCGGCAGCCAAGTGTTCTCACCTTGGGCAAATGGATAGATCGTGTCAGGAGCTGCAACACGTAAAACCGGTGCTTCCAAGCTTAAGATCGCACGTTCTGTAATTTCAGAAACTACATTTGCTGCGATACCAGCTTGTTTTTGCGCTTCTTGAACGACAATCGCACGATTTGTCTTTTCGACTGATGCAATAATCGTTTCGATATCCAATGGTTGGATTGTACGTAAGTCTACAACTTCAACGGAATATCCTTCTTTCTCCAATGCTTCTGCCGCTTTAAGGCTCTCGTGCACCATTGCGCCATAAGTAATGATGGAAAGATCTTTTCCTTCGCGTTTCACATCAGCTTTTCCAAGTGGAATCGTATATTCCTCTTCAGGAACTTCCTGTCTAAATGAACGATAAAGTTTCATATGCTCCAAGAAAATCACCGGATTCTCATCTTTTATTGCAGAAATGAGAAGTCCTTTAGCATCATATGGAGTTGACGGAATGACTACTGTCAAGCCCGGTTGTGAAGCAACAATGCCTTCCAAGCTATCAGCATGCATTTCAGGCGTCGCAACACCTCCGCCGAATGGTGAACGAATTGTAACAGGTGCATTGAAACGCCCGCCTGTACGGAAAGATTGACGTGCCAACTGTCCGCTGACGGAGTCGATTACTTCGAAAAGGAAACCAAAGAATTGGATTTCCATAACAGGACGGAACCCAGTCAAAGTTAATCCGATCGCGAGTCCGCCGATTCCGGATTCAGCTAGGGGCGTATCGAATACCCGATCCTCGCCAAACTCCTTCTGCAACCCTTCCGTCGCACGGAATACCCCACCGTTTACTCCAACGTCTTCACCGAAGACGAGGACGTTTTCATCATTTTTCAGCTCCGTGCGCATTGCATCGGTAATCGCTTGAATCATCGTCATTTGTGCCATCGGTTACTTCGACTCCTTCTCTGTATAAGTATCAAGTTGTTCTTGTAAGTTATATGGCAAATCGCCTTTATACATAATTTTAATGAAATCGCTGACTTTCTGTTTCGGTGCAGCGTCAGCCATTTTAATGGCTTCTTTGATTTCTTCTTTAGCACGCTCGATTACTTCGTTTTCCTTTTCTTCCGACCAAATGCCTTTTTCTTCAAGGTATTTGCGGAAACGGATTAACGGATCGCGTTTTTCCCACTCGTTATCTGTGTCGGATGTACGGTAGCGGGTCGGATCGTCACCAGCCATCGTATGTGGACCATAGCGATAGCACATTGTTTCAATGAGTGTAGGACCTTCGCCATTGATTGCGCGTTCTCTTGCATCGCGTGTCGCAGTATAAACCGCAAGCGCATCCATTCCGTCAACGAGAATGCTCGGAATTCCTGCAGCTATCCCTTTTTGCGCAAGTGTCTTTGCAGCCGTCTGCAATTCACGTGGAGTCGAAATCGCATATTGGTTATTTTGCACAACGAAGATGGCTGGTACACGATATGCACCGGCAAAGTTGATGCCTTCATAGAAATCACCTTGTGAAGTACCGCCGTCACCTGTGTACGTCATTGCTACAGCTTTAGTGCCGCGTTTTTGGAAACCAAGTGCAACTCCTGCAGCTTGGATATATTGAGCTCCAATAATGATTTGCGGCATGAAAATATTCAAGCCTTCAGGGATAATGCTTCCTTCATAATGTCCACGGGACCATAAAAACGCCATATGTAACGGAAGACCATGGAATACGATTTGTGGAACGTCACGGTAACCCGGTAGGATGAAATCCTCTTTTTCAAGTGCAAAATGAGAGGCAAGCTGTGAGGCTTCTTGGCCCGCTGTTGGAGCGTAGAATCCAAGTCGTCCTTGACGATTCAATGAAATCGACCGCTGATCCAATATTCTCGTGTAAACCATCCGTGTCATCAATTCTGTAAGTTGTTCATCGGATAAATTCGGATCGGCGTCCTTGTTGACAATTTCGCCTTCTTCATTCAAGATCTGGAACATTTCAAACTGCTCTTCAATAGAATGAAGCGTTTCCACCGGATTGAACTGCTTTTCTTTTTTTGCAGCCATGTCGGCAACTCTCCTTTATACCTGTATTATTTTTGTTGTTACATGTAATGATACAATGATCTTTCTTTATCAGTATACTGAAGTGGGACAAATAGGTCAATCCTTGTAATGGGTAGCATTTTGGCGCCTTTCATATTTCTGAATTAAGTGTAATTTTCATTCTGTACTACTACAATGTTTTTGCTGTTTTATAATAGATAAGTGAAATGAATTTAGAAATTGTTGAAGATAAAGTATCAAAACTCGGATTTCCACTCCAGGCGGACGCTTTCCGCGGGCACGGCTTCAGCCTCCTCACTTCGCTTCGCTACGTTGCGGGGTCTTCAGCTCGTGCTGTTCCCGCAGGAAAAGCCGTCACGAAGAACGGCTTTTGCGAACCAAAGCGAAGCGTTGAGAGCATATCTTTGCACTTCGCCGCCTTCCGTTCCAATTCAAATCCTATACAATCGCAATTCATTTAAATTCGTCATCTACAATAGAAAAAAGTGGAGAACTGTGCTCTCCACTTTACCCCATTCCACTATTCCTTTTTTTCTAAACTTGAAAACAAAGCATCCTTTAATGAATTGACTTCTATTGTCGCTTCATTAAATTCATTAATTGCAGTTTGGACGTTTGAATTTTGTCCGTTGACTTCTTCCACTTTCTGCTTAAGGTCAGTCAACTCAATTTTTTCATCAGACAGCATGCTATAAAATTCTTTTTGAATAGAAGAAAGCTTTTTATATTCTTCAACAAACTTGCCGTGAAGATCGTATCTGTTTTGAACCGCATTTTTCAATTTCATAATTTGGTCCTTCTCTGAATCGGACGCTTTTTCAGCGATTGGCTCTAATTCTTCAATAAACCCTTTAGCTTCTTTCATAGATGACTCTTCTTCGCCCAAATGATTAAGCCTTTCATCTATAAGCTTTTCTAATTCATCTACTTTCCCGCGAAGCTTATCGATATCCTCTTTCGTTAGATCCATCGTTTCAGTAAACGTTGTTTGCTCATCCTTTTCCAGATCGGTCAATTTGCTCTGATTACTTCGGTATCCAGATTCTGAGTCGTTCATTTTGGATAGCGTATCGGAAAGTTGTTTCTCGGTCGAAGCTCCAATGCTACAGCCCGACATGACTAACATACCGACAGCTAACAATCCTATCATTTTTTTCTTCATACGTTTTCCTCCAATCTAGGTTTCACTATAGCGTTATAGCTATTCCTTTTCAACCAAGGAAGAAATCCTTTATACCTTTTTCCAATTGGCTTATAATAAGAATAAGCATGGGTAATTGAAAGGAAGAACAACTAATGATACTAATGAAAGATATTGTACGAGAAGGTCATCCCGCTCTTAGAAAAGTAGCGGAGGAAGTGAATTTCCCTTTGGCCCCAGTTGAAAAAAAGCTTTGTGAAGACTTACTTGAATATATTAAGAACAGTCAAGACGATGAGCTATGCGAACGGTTCGGCTTACGCCCCGGTATTGGACTTGCTGCGCCACAAGTGAATGTGTCAAAAAGGATTTTCGCCTTGCATATCGAAGAGGAAGATAAAAAACCGTTAAGCATCGTCGCTATCAACCCTAAAATTGTCAGCCATTCGGTAGAACAGACGTATTTGGCTGCAGGTGAAGGTTGTTTATCCGTAGATCGTGACATCGAGGGATATGTTCCACGCTATTCTAGAATTACAATAAAAGCTTTTGATCAGGAAGGCAACGAATTTAAGTTAAGGCTAAAGGGGCTTCCCGCCATCGCTTTTCAACATGAATTGGACCATTTAAACGGCATTATGTTCTATGACCATATCGATCAAACTACTCCATACAAGGAGATACCGGGCGCTATTCCTTTCGAGAGATAATAATTCTCCGACAGTCAAACTTGACAGAATGTTTAAACACGTGTACAATGTCTTTAAGGAGTGATATGCCCATGTACAAGCGCCTCAAACGTAAACTGTTGAAACGGCTCAATGGCATACTCGGAAAAAAGACGATTGCATAATTCACGCCCGCCAATGCATTTGGTGGGCTTTTCTTTATTTTAGACAACTGACATGCTAATATGAAGAGAAAGATTTCAAACGAACGTAAAAAGGAGAGCTTACTATGATTTACAAAGTGTATTACCAAGAAAACGCAACACAAGTACCGATTCGTGAAAATACAAAGCAGATCTACATCGAAGCAGATTCAGAAAAATCCGTCCGCGAAAAATTGAAAGAGCGCAAGTACAATATTGAACTTATCCAGTTACTTGAAGGCCAACATCTCGAATATGAGAAAGCGTCCTCTCATTTTGAGCTAGAGCAGGTCTAATCAGCATGAAATTAATTAAAAACAATGAAACTGCCGTTTTTGCCTTAGGCGGACTTGGTGAAATCGGTAAAAATACGTATTGCGTTCAATTTCAAGATGAAATCATACTTATTGACGCAGGCATTAAATTTCCAGAAGACGATTTACTAGGAATCGATTATGTGATTCCCGACTACACGTATTTGGAACGGAATGTCGAAAAGATTAAAGGTCTTTTCATCACGCACGGACATGAGGATCATATCGGCGGAATCCCTTATTTATTGCGTAAAGTTAATATTCCAGTATACGGCGGAAAATTGGCGCTTGGATTACTTCGCAATAAATTGGACGAGCATGGTCTCCTCCGGACGACAAAGATGATTGAAATCACTGAAGACGATGTCATTAAATTCAGGAAGACATCTGTATCCTTCTTCCGGACTACACATAGTATCCCAGACGCTTTTGGCGTAGTCGTAAAAACGCCTTCTGGGAATATCGTCCATACCGGTGATTTCAAATTCGACTTTACACCAGTCGGCGAGCCTGCAAATCTTGCTAAGATGGCGAAGGTTGGCAGCGATGGAGTCCTCTGTCTGTTATCCGACAGTACAAATGCCGAAGTACCGAATTTCACGATGTCTGAAAGGAAAGTCGGCGACAGCCTGAATGAAATATTCCGTAAAGTAGACGGCAGAATCATTTTCGCCACATTTGCATCCAATATCCATCGTCTTCAACAAGTTATTGAAGCAGCGGAACATTATGGCAGAAAGATAGCCGTATTTGGACGCAGTATGGATAATGCGATTACGATTGGCCGTGAACTTGGTTATATAAACGCACCAAAAGATCTTTTCGTAGATACTCAATCACTAAATCGGCTTCCTGCAAATGAAGTAATGATCCTTTGTACAGGTAGCCAAGGCGAACCGATGGCAGCATTGTCAAGGATTGCAAATGGAACACACCGACAAGTGCAAATTCAGCCCGGAGATACTGTTATTTTCTCTTCATCTCCGATTCCCGGGAATACACTAAGTGTCAATAAAACAATCAATGCTTTGTTCCGTGCGGGTGCTGAAGTCATCCATGGAGCACTGAATAATATCCATACTTCCGGTCACGGATCTCAAGAAGAGCAAAAATTGATGCTTCGCTTGATTAAACCGAAGTTCTTCATGCCGATTCATGGGGAATACCGCATGTTGAAAATGCATAAAGAACTCGCTATCGGATGCGATGTCGAGCCGGATAACACATTCATTATGAGCAACGGCGACGTTCTTGCACTAACCGAAAACACTGCTAGAACTGCAGGAAGAATCCCTTCAGGAGATGTATATATTGACGGCAGCGGCATCGGTGATATTGGCAGTGTCGTTCTAAGGGATCGTAAAATCCTATCAGAAGACGGTTTAGTCATTGTCGTCGCGACAATCGATAAGAAACGTAACAAAGTTGTTTCCGGTCCAGATATTATTTCCAGAGGCTTTGTATATATGAGAGAGTCAGGGATGATGATAAGCGAGGCGCAAAATTTGCTTTCCAAGGAACTGCAGAAAAAGCTTTCGAATACTCAAGCTGAAGCAGGAGCTTTGAAAAGCGACATTATCGATATCCTCTCCCCTTATCTTTACGACCAGACAAAACGCAGACCAATGGTTTTACCTGTCGTTATGGAAGTCTGAAAATAAATGCAAAAATCCTCACGTCAATAATACGGCGTGAGGATTTTTATGCGTTTTTCTAGTAAATTTCGCTTTTAATGAAGGGCCTTTCTCTCGAATGTATGAATATCAACATCAGATCCGATTACAATCAAAATGTCATTCAACTCAATCTCCTCGATCGCTTGTGGAGAAACTAATATTTGAGTTTGCCGCTTAATGGCAACTATATTGACACCGTACTTTGCCCGGATATCAAGGTCGATTAGTGTGGATCCTGCAATTTTTTCATTTGCTCTAATTTCTACGATTGAATATTCATCAGAAAGCTCGAGATAATCTAAAATATTGTTCGAGACCATATTGTTCGCAATCCTTTTGCCCATATCTCGCTCTGGATGGACAACCTGATCTGCTCCGATTTTCCTTAAGACTTTTTCATGATAGTCATTTTGTGCTTTAACCGTAATTTTTTTGACACCGACTTCTTTCAATATCAAAGTCGTCAGAATGCTCGCTTGTATATTTTCTCCTATTGCGACAACGACATGTTCGAAATTTCGGATGCCAAGCGATCGCAATGCGGATTCATCTGTCGTATCAGCGGCAACTGCCGTCGTTGCGATTTGTGCAAATTCTTCTACTCGTTCAGGTGAGATATCGATTGCCATGACATCCGCTTTTAATGCTATCAATTCATTGACGATGCTACCGCCGAATCTTCCCAACCCGATGACGACAAATTCTTTTTTCATACCGTTTCGCTCCAATCCGATTGATGGATGAAATTAGTGTAACATATGAGATGATTGCTCTCAATCGAAGGATTGAAAAAGAACGGCCTAAAGTATAGGCCGTCCCGTGTGAATTAAGAATTGATAAGTTGCTTTCCGTTTCAGGCGGATCTTATTTCCTCATTTCGTCCAATACACGATTTACACGTTTTTCTAGCATTTTCATGCCACTGCCGCCTGCTTGGAAGTGACGTAGTTGACCATCCTTGTCGAAAACATAATACGCAGGAACGTATTGGTTATCGAAAGCATCCGTCAATTTCAAGTCACTATCTACAAAAATCGGCTGTGTAATATCGTGCTCTTCAGCAATTTCCGTGATGTTGTATAAATCTAAATCATCTTCAGAGCGTGGCATATGAACAGCGATAACGTTCAATTCATTTTTATATTGGTCCCTAAAATTATTCACTTCAGGCATTGCTTCTTTGCATAAATGGCAGCTCACTGACCAAAAATGGATAAGAGTCGGTTTTTCGCCGACAAGGTCGGCTTTATCCACTCGACCGTTCAACCAAGTTGTTGCGCCAGTCAGTTCCGGCATTTGATCACGTAATTTCATAACTGCATCTCCTTCACTTTAAAAGATCCCCACTGCCTATTCTATGCGTGAGGACCTGAATTGGTATGGTTTCAATCTGAAATTGAATTAAAGGGTTTTTTGACCTGGTCTCCAGTTTGCCGGGCAAAGTCCGCCTGTTTGAAGTGCTTGAAGAACACGCAATGTTTCATCGACGTCTCTTCCGATATTGTTATGGAAAACTGTTTGATATTGTAATTCACCTTCAGGATTAATGATGAAAAGACCGCGAAGTGCAATTCCTTCCTCTTCAATCAACACGCCGTATTCGCGTGAGATTGCATGATTTGTATCTGCAGCAAGCGGATATTTCAACTGTTCAAGACCATTATCTTTACGATCTGTGTTAATCCATGCAAGGTGTGTATGTATTGTGTCTGTAGATACACCAATCACTTCTGCATCCAGATCTTCAAATTCATCGTAACGGTCAGACATTGCTGTAATTTCAGTCGGGCATACGAAAGTGAAATCCATTGGATAGAAGAATAGAACTGTCCATTTATCTTGTTTCATGTTCTCTTCTAAACTTACTTTTCCAAAAGACTTGTCCGCTAATACCGCTTCCATTGTAAATCTAGGTGCTTGTTTACCAACCATACGTTCAACCATTGTAAATCCCTCCCATGTTTCTTTATTTAGCTATTAATTCACTGAACAATCCTAATTTAGGATATCAAACCACTAGTTTTAATTCAATTACAATGGCTCAAATATGATAATCATTCTTACAATTTGTGTCTAAACATTGTAGAATAAGTCCCTCACCCTTTTCTTGTTCAACAAAATGGACAAACATTCGACAATCGAAACACTCGATGTTTATGGAACAACACGCTAAGGAAATACTAGAAGGAACTCAATAATGATGCTAGACCTCCGATTTTTTTTGATAACATCTTGATTTTCAACCAAATTTTTGTATAATAAAAAAGGTTTATAGTAAACTTAAAGTACAGTAATACTAAACTCCGAGATGAAGGGAAGAGGATTGACCATGCATATCGGGAGTAAAATCAAAAGTCTTCGATTGAAAAAAGGATTGACGCAAGAAGAACTCGGTGAAAGGACAGACTTGACGAAAGGGTATATTTCACAATTGGAGCGGGAACTTACATCCCCATCCATCGAAACACTCTTTTCACTTTTAGAAGTATTAGGCACAACGCCAAAAGAATTCTTTGATGAACCAAAGAAGAATATGAAAGTCGTCTACTCCCCTGCCGATCAAACAACTTATGTAAATGATGAGCTGAAGTATAGCATTCGTTGGCTTGTTCCCCGTTCGAATGAAAATGAAATGGAACCTGTTCACATAACATTTTCCAAACACGGTGAATTTAAGCAATTTGAACCTTCTTTAGCCGAAACATTCATCTATGTTTTATCCGGGAAAGTGGAAATTGAACTTGGCAAGCGTACATATACGGCTTCGATTGGTGAGTCGGCTTACTATGAAGCATCCGACCATCATCGTGTATCGAATGCCAATGAAGGACCGACCGAGTTGCTCCTCGTGGCAACTGAATCATACTTATAAAGGGGGAAACTCAACTATGGCAAATATGCCGATTATCCGTTTTGACAATGTCGTGAAAAAATATGGTGATGATACGACCGTATTGGATAATGTCTCTTTTGAAATGGAACGTGGAAAGTTTTACACACTATTAGGCCCGTCTGGATGTGGCAAGACGACAATTCTTCGATTAATTGCAGGATTCATGGAACCAACGGAAGGTACGATTTATTTTAATGGAAAGAATATTAATAATGTCCCTGCCAATGAACGCCAAGTGAATACGGTTTTTCAAGACTATGCTCTATTCCCTCATCTAAATGTGTATGAAAATGTGGCATTTGGCTTGCGCATTAAAAAAATAAAAAAGGATGAAATCGATTCACGGGTCAAAGAAGCATTGAAATTCGTCAATTTGGCCGGTTATGAGAACAGGGAAATAACAGAGATGTCCGGGGGGCAAAGGCAGCGTGTTGCAATTGCGAGGGCCATTGTTAATGATCCTGAGGTAATCTTACTGGATGAGCCATTATCAGCGCTGGACTTGAAGCTTCGTTCTGAGATGCAGTATGAGCTTCGCGAATTGCAGCAACGTTTAGGTAAAACATTCGTGTTCGTCACTCATGACCAGGAAGAAGCCCTTGCCATGTCTGATGAAATTTTCGTTTTAAACATGGGGGCGATTCAGCAATCCGGGACGCCGCTTGATATATACGATGAACCGATCAACCGATTTGTGGCCGATTTCATTGGAGAATCCAATATCGTATCTGGTCGTATGATTGAAGACTATGTCGTGGAATTTACCGGCAAGCGATTTGATTGTGCAGATGCGGGACTTCAACCGAATGAAAAAGTGGACATCGTACTACGACCGGAAGACTTGGAAATCACGACTGTAGATAAAGGTAAATTGAATGTAACAGTAGATACCCAATTGTTCCGTGGTGTTCATTATGAATTATCGACGTATGACAAGGACGGCAATGAATGGCTAGTTCACTCAACAAAAAAGGCTGAAGTTGGAGCTGTCATCGGTTTAGACTTCGATCCGGAAGATGTACATGTTATGCGATTGAATGAATCTGAAGAAGAATACGACGCAAGACTTGAATCTTATGGGGCGCTCGCCAATGAAGAATAATCGCCTACGTTCAATTTACACGGTCCCTTATACAGTGTGGATCCTGTTGTTTGTCCTGGCGCCCATCGCTTTGATCGTCTATTATTCGTTTTTCGATCTGACAGGCAACTTCACGCTTGCGAACTATCGTAACTTTTTCACCTCTGTTTACCTGACATTGACAATCAGTTCATTTTGGTACGCATTTCTAATTACTTTTTTCTCATTGCTCATTGCGTATCCAACCGCATATTTTCTAACGAAAACAAAACATAAACAGTTATGGCTTCTGCTGATTATTATTCCGTCGTGGATCAATCTCTTGCTGAAGACATATGCCTTCATTGGATTAATGGGGTTATATGGACCTTTGAATGCATTTTTAGAAGTGATCGGCATCGGTAAGCAACAGATCCTATTCACAGATTTCAGTTTTGTATTTGTCTCAGTCTATATATTCATCCCTTTCATGATTTTGCCGATCTTCAATGCACTTGACAAACTGAATCCTGCATTAATTGATGCGGCGCGGGATTTAGGCGCGAATGGTTGGACAACGTTTAAACGTGTCATTTGGCCATTGACTTTAAACGGCGTGAAATCCGGTGTACAAGTTGTTTTCATTCCAGCATTATCATTATTTATGATTACAAGACTGATTGCAGGCAATAAAGTAATTACGCTAGGTACTGCTATCGAGCAGCAATTCCTCGTTACACAAAACTGGGGAATGGGTTCAACGATTGCCGTTTTCCTAATCCTGTTCATGTTTATCATCATGCTATTCACTACTGGCAAGGAAAGGGGGGCGACAGGAAATGGAAAGAATCGGAAAGCTTCCTAAACTATATTTGGCTGTCGTTTTCATCATCCTGTACGCGCCAATTTTCTATTTAATCTTTTACTCCTTCAACTCTGGAGGCGGGATGACAAACTTCGAGTCATTTACATGGGAGCATTACGCGGCGGTCTTTGAAGATAAAAGATTGATCGTCATCGTTTTAAACACGATCATCATCGCCCTCCTATCCGCTCTCGTTTCAACGGCAATCGGTGTCATGGGCGCGTTGGCTATTTATTTCATGCGAAATCAAGGTATGAAAAACGCCGTCCTATCTTTGAACAATATTTTAATGGTAAGCCCGGATGTCATTATCGGTGCATCCTTCCTTATCCTTTTTACAATGATCGGCGTGAAACTGGGCTTTGCATCCGTCCTGATTTCCCATATTGCATTCAGCATCCCGATCGTTGTCATCATGGTCTTGCCGAAACTTTCGGAAATGAATCCGACATTGATTGACGCTGCACTCGATCTAGGGGCAACGCGTAAGGATGTGATGACTAGGGTTATCCTCCCTTTCATTCAGCCAGGCATTTTTGCCGGATTTTTCCTTGCTTTGACTTATTCCCTTGACGATTTTGCAGTTACCTTCTTTGTGACAGGTAATGGGTTCTCCACATTATCCGTTGAAATTTATTCAATGGCACGGACCGGAATCAGTCTGACGATCAATGCGTTATCAGGAATTATTTTCGTTGTGACGGTTGCGCTTGTACTTGGTTATTATGCCCTTAACCGGAAAATGAAAGCTCCTCTAACGGGGGTGAAAAAATGAAGTCCATTTATCAGGCAGCGATTTTAATTTTAGTAGTATCGGGTGCTTTGCTCTTCCTCAACGCTGAATTGAACGAGGGCAGCAAATCCGGTAAAAATACAATTACCGTTTATAACTGGGGCGAATATATCGACCCTGATCTTATTAAGCAATTTGAAGAAGAGACCGGCATCAAAGTCATATACGAAACATTCGATTCGAATGAAGCGATGATGGGTAAGATCGAACAAGGCGGGACGTCGTATGATATTACAGTCCCTTCGGAATATATGGTGGAAATGATGGCAGAAAAGAATCTTTTATTGCCAATCGACTATAGTAAAGTTCCGAACATCAAGAACATCGACCCTTATTTCATGGATTTGCCTTTCGATCTTGGTAATAAATATTCCCTCCCCTACTTTTGGGGTACTGTAGGAATAGCGTATAATCCAACTTTGCTGGAAGGTCAAACATTTGAAAGCTGGGATAATCTTTGGGATCCTTCCTTGAAACAAAGAGTCATTCTTGTAGATAGCGCGCGTGAAACGGTCGGGATGAGCTTGAATTCATTAGGATATTCATTGAATTCGACTGACCTTGATGAGCTTCGTGAGGCAACGGATAAGTTAAAATCATTAAGTCCGAATGTCAAGGCAGTTATCGGAGACGAAGTGACACAGCTAATGGTGAATAATGAAGCCGCCGTTTCACTCACTTGGTCTGGCCAAGCCGCCGATATGATGTATGAGAATGAAGATATCGATTATGTCGTACCTGAGGAAGGTTCTAATCTTTGGTTTGACAATATCGTCATTCCTCGTACCGCTAAAAATATTGATGGTGCACATGCGTTCATCAATTTCATGCTCGATCCTGAAGTCGCAGCGCAGAACGCAGATTATGTCGGTTATTCAACACCGAATCTTACAGCACTCAATCTGATGGATCCTGAAGTGGTAGAAGACGAGCGCTTCTACCCCGACGAAGAGACAAGAAGTCATTTGGAAGTGTATAAAAATTTAGGATTGGAATTATTAGGCGTATACAATGAACTTTTCTTAGAATTTAAGATGGATATGCGATAATTCACCAGTCGTCTCTCAACTATCTGAGAGGCGACTTTTCATTTGAGCGCAGAAATGCTTTCTTGGTACGTCCCCATCACTCATCAAAAGGTTAAAGTGTATTTACTGTTCGACTGTGGTAAACTATTTCAAGTACACGAAATAATAGAGGCGGTGAGCATTTGGTCGAGAAACAGTCAAATAATAATTTCGCATTATACATACTAATGTTCAATATGTTCATCGCGATGGCAGGCATCGGTTTAATCATCCCCATCATGCCCCAATTCCTAGGAACATTCGGGGTCGCCGGAAAAGTTCTTGGATTTCTAATTGCTATTTTCTCTTTCGCACAATTCATCTTTTCACCAGTAGCCGGCAATATGTCAGACCGGCATGGTAGAAAAAAGATTATTATTATTGGGTTATTCATTTATGGAGCTGCACAGCTTGCGTTTAGTTTATCGACGCATCTTTGGATGTTATTCGTAGCCCGTTTCTTTTCAGGACTCGGAGCCGCTTTTATTGTGCCACCAATGATGGCATTTGTTGCTGATATTACAACCTTGGAAAAACGCGGTAAAGGAATGGGACTTTTAGGCGCGTCAATGTCATTGGGCTTTATGATTGGACCCGGTATTGGCGGTTTCCTTTCAAATATAAGCCTCCTTTTTCCGTTTTACTTTGCGGCAGGAGCTTCTATATTCGCAGCACTCTTATCGATCTTCATATTACCAAACCCAGCCCCATCCATTTCAGCTAAGAAGCTCCAAGAAAAGAGTGAAAATCTGTTCAAGCAATTGAAAAGATCAACGAAAACCCCTTACTTTATCATGTTAATTGTCATGTTTGTCTTTTCATTCGGACTTGCAAATTATCAGTCAACGATTTCATTGTACGTTGACCAAAAGTATGGATATACCCCTTCGCAAATCGCAGTCCTTATTACTGTTGGAGGATTTGTCGGCGTCATTATACAGACATTTGTCATCAATCCTTTGTTCAAAAGATTTGGAGAGATGCGCGTAATCTTAGTCAATTTAGTCGTCGCAGCCTTATCCATGTCGGCAGTCCTGCTCGTTGACCTATTTTGGACAATTCTATTAGTCGCAACTATTTTTTCCACAGCGACGTCCCTTTTACGACCAGCTGTGAACACGCTAGTCTCTAAACTTGCTGGAGAGGAACAGGGTTTTGCTGCCGGGATGATGAATGCCTACATGAGTTTAGGAAATATGGTCGGTCCCGCTCTTGCCGGTTCGATTTTTGATTACAATATAGCGTTGCCTTATTTTGTCGGCACCGCGATTTTACTCATTTGCTTCGGCATTACATTCACTTGGGCAAAAAGGAATTCAACCCTCCTTGCAAGTACGAGGACAAACTAAAACTCCCTTATCTTCCTCAATTTAATTTGGAGGATAAGGGAGTTTTTCAACGCTTTCTTTTCGCTTTTAATAATTCTGAAACATGGTCCTCTTGTTTAACTTGTTCGTCTGGGGTTTTTTCAGCTTTATCTTTTCTATCGAATAAACCTGCAAACATGCCAAAACGGCGTAAAGTGATATCAATGAAAAATAGGATCATCGCCGTCATTATCAACCAATTTGCGATCGGCATACGATTTCCACTTTTATATGGATGCGGGCGAAATGCCTTTTCCGGCTCTTCGAGATGCTCCCCACCCGTACGTTCAGAAATCTTCTCCATCAAGGTAGTATTCGGTTCTGACGGCTTGTATTCTTCACTGTATGGAACTGATACGCCAGCTTCAAAGAGACCACCCTTATCATCGGAAACACCGAAAAAGACCAAGCCTGGTTCCGCATCCAATGTAACTCTCACTTTTCCCGGTGCTAACGGTTCTGACTGAAAAGGCACTTCCTGTCCTTTTTCATCGATTACAGCAATATCCAAAAATGCCGCCTTACGCGAACTATCTGTAACCGTATATGTCCCTCCGCGTTCATGCTTAATCAGATAAGGGACTTCATCATACTTTGGAAGCAACCGGGATACAGCCGCGTTCCAAAAGTCCGGATACCCTTCCCACCTAGCCAAATCTCCCGACCATTTTCCAGTTGAGTCGGACGTGAATGCTACTGTGCGTCCCAATCCATACATCCATTCCGCGATGACCGGATCCTCCTTAGGGCTTTCTGCCACAATTGTCGCAGATCCTTTTGGCGTCGTTGCAATATAGGCATTCATCTGAGGAACACCTCCACTGAATACGGACGTCCATTCGGGAACATTGCTGAATGTTACATAATACGGATCATCTTCGATATATGTCCTCGTTAGCATAGACGTTTCTCTCGTCAAAATGGCTGGGATTGTCGATTCGTCAACTGCATCATAAAATCTGCCGCCACCTAGTTCAGCAAGTTCTTCCAACAATACACCGTCTGCATCCGTTCCAATCGCCACAGTCGATAAAGTAACATTCGCATTTTTGCCTTCTCCAATGATTTCTTCATAAGATGGCGGCATTTCTGATTGGCCATCTGTCAAAAGAATAATATGTTTCCTTTGAAGTTTTAAATCTGACAGATCTTCATAAGCCTTTGCAACCGACGGAAAGATATCTGTCCCACCGGCTGCGGGAACAGACAAAATCTGATCCATCGCATCTTGTTTATCCTGTAATGGACCAACCGGTATAACTTCCCATATTTCATGGTCAAATGCAGTGAAACCGAATGTATCATCTTCCCGCAGCAACTCCACTGCCCGTGCAGCCGCTTCTCTAGCGATGACGATTTTCGAACCAGACATACTTCCTGACCGGTCCATTGTGATGACAAGTCCAAGGGATGGCAATTGCTCCTTCCCTTTCACTTCCATTTCAACTGGCAATAAACGCTCGATTGGAGACTTGAAATATCCCCCTAATCCAAAGCTTTCATCTCCACCAACCATCATGAATCCCGTACCGAAGCTTTTGACAGCCTGTTCGATGACAGTCATCTTATGTTCACCGACTTGATGGCCAGGCACATTATCAAAAATAATTGCGCCATATCCCATATATCCGGATAAGTTCTCCGGCAAATTCCCCGCATTCACTACATCAACGTCCATAGCATTTTGGTCAAGCAGCGAAGGGATGATGGAAGGGTTGCGTTCCGTTTGTACAACAAGCACCCGTGGAGACTGTTCCAACATCGTGATCGAAAGCATGCGATTGTTTTCAAGAAATCCATCATCCGGCACAATGAGTTTTGCCTCGTATTTCAATAAACCTGATCCACTTGCTTCGACATGATAAGAAAAAACATTCCCTCCCGCATCAAAAGAAACAGGTTCATTAATGATTTCTACATCATTGCGGTATATTAACAATTGACCTGCTGTTTTCGTCGATGATTCGACTTCCACTCGCAATAACTGTTTCTCACCTTCGTAAGCGGTTCGAGGAGTTTCAAATAAAGAGATGGATGCATCCGCTCTATTCGATTTCTCTAAAATGACTGTGTCAATTTGCACACGGCTGTTTTCAAATTTCGGCAATAGCTCTTCGACAGCCCCTTCCGTCTCAAGCCCGTCGGACAGTAATACAATTCTAGTAGCTAAATTCGCTTTAGCCACTGCCGCAGACAAATCAAGCGCATTTGCAATATTTGTCGAACTCCGTGATTCTATCGGCTCCATAGTCGGTATTTTCACTTCACCATCAGTCAATTGGCGATCTGTACGGAATGTTCCCCCAAAAGAATAGATACCGACCGATTGATTTTTTTGGCGAGCTTTTAAACTATCCGTAATCCATTCATCAGCCATTCGACCAGCATCTTCAATCGACACGGATCTGTCAACGACAAATAATATTTGCTCCTCGTCATCAGGCAATGACACGTAAGGGAATGTAAGCGCAAAGATGATGCAGAAAATCGTCAAACTCCTTAAAACATACAGGATTATTCCTTTTCCGGAAAAACGCATTTTTGAAGCCTTCCATGTGTAAGCCATATAAAGGGCAATCGGGATGAGCAACAAAAGCCATAAAGGTTCATCAATTCGGATATCCACGACGTCTTTGCACCTCCCACTCTAGTAATAAAAGAAGGAGGACCGGTAATAGAAAGAGCCACCCAATCATATTTTTCCCTTCTTCTTTATCTGTGCTATCAGCCTGGGGTGCACCAAGGTGAAAACTGGATCCATGGGCTATTGATTTCTCGGCCGGCTCCAATTGAACAGATAAGTACTTTTCCACTCCTTGATCCACCAATTTATAAATGCCTGGTTTCGAAGGAGCAACGAAACTTCCGCCGTCCGCATAGGTCGCAACGTATTTATCATCCATCGTGAAAATTTCAATTCCTTCTGATCCACCACTCGTCAACACCGCTTTCCGTTCATTCGGGGTAAAAATCCCTACAATATCGCTCCCCGCCCGAAGCATTTCAGTGGAACTCCAGAAGAATAATGGAAAGGATGGATGAAGCGGCCAGTCAGTCAATCCGATATCTGTTAAGATAATAATGTCTCCCCTTGGTGAACGTTGAATGAACGGTTGTCCATCAACCGATGCCAAAGTCGTAAATCCTTCAAAAGGGGGATATAATGCGCTCACATATACATCGTCGATGGACGCAATCGCGAATAAAGAATCATCGACCGTATCCACAATGCCTGCAACCGGTTCTGCTGCTGTATCATTCCTGCCGATTAAAAGGATAGGTTCAGATCCTTTATCTAAAAACGACGTTTCATTTGTCACAAGTATCGCTTGATCCATAGCCATCGTCATTTCATTAATGGAGCCGGTCGTCACTGTCAAACCGATCGCCTCGAATGCTTTCTTTACGAGTTCATGCAGTTGGTTGTCAACGATAACTTCGGAAGATTCATTTCCAATCAAAACAAAAGCCTCATTATCCCCGATATAATCATCTTCAACATGAAGAACTGCACTCATCGCAGATAAAGAAGGAAGATCTTTAAAAGATAGAAGTGTATCCGCTTGTTCGTCAATGGAAAACTCCTGCTCCGCTAATGCAGCTCCCGTCAGTTCGTTTTTGATGAACACTTTTCCTTGCTGCTTGGCTGAAGATTGATTTTTCAACTTCACAATGGCCTCGGTTCCGTCCTTTGTAGGTATGGCACCGACCTTTTCAATTGCAATATTCGTTAACGGTTTTTCATTGTTATGAACGGTCCACGTAATTCCATCTACACTTTCCATAAATACGGATCGATCAAGAAAATCAGTGAAGATATGTACGTCAGCTCCTTCTTGTATGGCAATCGACCTTACAAAATCGAGTGCACGCACCATATGTTCATGTTCATAATTCAAGTCCAGCTTGTCAATCGCAGCCAAGACTGCCCGCTCATCCGTCTCTTTACGTACTAGTATAGTGGGTTCCTTGCCAGTCGTAATAATTGTGATCGCGTCGCCAGCCCTTTCTCCTGCCAGCGCCCGCATTTTCTCCTTGTTTCTTTCAAGCAAGGAAAGCTCCCCTTCATTTGCAGCCATGCTTCCAGATGTATCCACGACAAAGACCGTATGCTTATCCGCAATTGTATCCTTTGGCAAAAACGGGCCCAATAAAATGAAAAGCAATAATAACAGAGCAGCCATTTGTAAATAAAACAGTGCGTTCCGTTGTAAGTTTTTTAAATAAGGAGATACTTTCGTCTCCCGCATCGATCTTTCCCAAAATAAAGTGGATGAAATTGTAGTCGTAACGTATTTCTTCCTGAAAAAGTAATAAAGAAGGACGGCCAACGGAAAAATCACCGTCCACATATTGCTCAATTGATCGAATCCCACTTAGCTGCCCCCTATCACCGCAACCAACCAACATGGCGCATTTTTTTCGTAAATACGTCCATGACGCCTTCTGAAACTTCTGTCCGTACTAGCTGAATCCCGTATTTATTTGCAAGCGCGAGCATTTCCGCTTCGTGCTTTAATTTTCTTTCCGTATACTCTTCCACAATCCTTCTAGTTATGGAAACCTCTACAACCGCTTCACTTTCTACGTCCACTAACTTGACGTCGCCTTCATACTGGGGAAGCTGCTCCATCGGGGATTGGACAGTCACAATTCGAATATCCTTGCAAATACCTGGCAACCTTCTGAATAGCCGTTCCCACTTATCAAGCAGTTCTAGACCGTCCGTAATGATAAATAGTACAGTGACCGCCTTGGGGACATGCTTCAGCACCTGGTCTGCAAATTCCATGTTAGCAGAAGGTGCATCCAACTTCGTCATGAATTTAGAAAATGAAGCTCGATGCATTGCCCCTTTCTTTCGAAAAAAATGATTCTGTTCCGCAGTCCATGTTGAAAATGAAACAGTATCTCCACTTTTCAAGGCGATATGCCCGAGGCCGATAGCAAGTTGACGCGCAAAATCCCACTTGCCATCGGTGCCCATCGAATTCGTGGAATCGAGCAGTATATGTATCCGCATTTCTTGCTCATCTAAAAATTGTTTGATGAACGGCTTATCGGTGCGGGCAAATACATTCCAATCGATATGTCTCAAATCATCACCAGGGTGATATTCCCTGAAATCTGAAAAATCGAGAGATGTCCCTGTCTTACTGGAGCGATGTGTGCCTTTATGATGACCGAGCCGCCTGGATTTTGATTGGATGGATAAAGCACCTAATCGTTTTGCCAATCTATCCGGAAATAGTTCTTCCTTCATTAGACTGAAGCTCCTTGACGAATTTCCTCGAGCAACTTATCAATCAGTTTATCCACATCGATGCCTTCCGCTTCCCCTTCATAATTAATAAGGATACGATGACGCAATGCCGGTTTAGCAACAGTTTTAATATCCGCAATCGAGACATGGAATCGTCCTGCCATTAATGCTCTCGCTTTGGCAAGGCGGATGATGGATTGCAATCCGCGTGGGCCGCTCCCATACTGAACGTACTGGCTCCATTCGTCTTCCGCTCCGGATTTCTGGTGTGTCGCTGATACTAAGTCCACTGCATAATCGATCATTTCATCCGCAATGACAACGGACTTCACCATTTCTTGTGCCTGGACAATCATTTCAGTATCCATTACTTTCTGAATCGCGATTGAATGAGGGCCCGTTGTGCGTAGCATAATTTCCTTCAATTCCTCTTTAGCAGGATATGGCAAAAGAATTTTACATAAGAAACGGTCCATCTGTGCTTCGGGCAATGGATACGTCCCTTCCATTTCAATCGGGTTTTGGGTAGCCAATACAAAAAACGGTTTCCCCATCTTCCTTGTTTCTCCAAGCACGGTTACAGTTTTTTCACCCATTGCCTCTAGCAGGGCACTTTGCGTTTTCGGTGTTGCACGGTTGATTTCATCTGCAAGCACCATTTGGCTGAAGATCGGCCCTTCTTTAAAAACGAACCGTTGAATACCTTCCTCATTCCGTTCCAATATACTCGTTCCAGTTATATCAGCCGGCATTAGATCCGGGGTGAATTGGATACGAGAGAATGAAAGATCAAGGACTTCGGAAATCGTCCTAATGAGCATCGTCTTCCCGAGTCCTGGCAGACCCTCCAACAAAGCATGCCCGTCTGCCAATATGGAGTAGATTGAGAATTCAACAGCTTCCTGTTGGCCTACGATGAATTTCCCGATTTCCTCCTTTACTTCGGCAAGTCTATTACTCATTTCTTGAAATTGTTCCGGTGAAAAAGACATATATATATCCTCCATCCATTTTTCATTCGATTGATGAGAAATAATCGGATAAGACTCTTTGCAAGTCGGCTGGAAGTCCCATCTTTTCCGATCCTTTCAAATAAGCATCCTTATACTTACCAACCACTTCTTGATAAGGCCTGAGCGTTCCTCTTTCGACGAGCCCTTCACGTTCATTTTCTTCGATGAACTCGCCTTCTCCGAGCTCACCACTGACGATCGACGGGTCCGTGTATCCTCCGATTCTGTCAGTTGGGATTGAAAGCATGTCACGTCCGCCTTTCCCAGTCCCGATACCAGACCCTTGACCCTGTCCTTGACCTTGGCCCTGTCCTTGACCTTGGCCTTGACCCTGACCTTCACCCTGACCTTCGCCTTGACCTTCGCCTTGACCTTCACCCTGACCTTCGCCTCGACCTTCGCCTTGACCCTCGCCCTGACCTTCACCTTGACCTTCGCCCTCGCCTTGGCCATTGCCTTGGCTTTGACCTCCGCTTCCGGCTTGAGGTTGACCTTTGCCAGGTTTTCCAGTGGAGTTTGACGAATTATTGTTTTCTGGTGATTGATTTCCGGCATTCGCTAAGGCAGGCAAAGAGGGTGCTTTCCCAATCTTATTCAGGGCGCTTTGTGTTTTTCCTGCCTGGGAAGCCAACTGATCAACGATTGGTCTAAGTTCATCTAGCTCATTTTGCTCGGATTCACTTAATCCTTCTCCGTCAGCAGTTTTCTTTTCGGCTAATCTTTGTTCCTTTAACTTGAATTCTTTTTGTTTCTTTACAAGTTCCCGTAATGTCTCCTCTGACGTTTCGCTTTCTTTCAATTTCGAGGCCAGTTCTTCCAGTTCCTTTTTAAGTTCTGGAACTTTTTCCTTCTTAACGAGTTCTTGCACTTCTTTTTTCAGTTCATCGATAATTTCCTTTTCCTCCGCAATCGCTTTTGCTTCCTGTTGTGCTTCAGAAGGAAACATGATTAACATAGCAGAACAAGCAATGAGGAACAGAGACCCTCCTAACATCTTTGCATTCACATATTTTTTATCGCGTTTCTTAAACTGCAAAAATGCATTGCCTACATCTTTTTCCGCTTTCTGTCCAATCGCCTGCGAAAACTCCGATTGTTGAATCCGGTCATCCAACGCAGTCACTAGTAAATTGTCGGGTAAGTAATGATCTAACTTCCAAGTCGCCTCATCAGGGAGTACACGTTTTATGAAAAGTACAATGAGTGTTCCAATGACAGCAATGAAAGCCAACGACAAGGCAATCTGTTCGTATTGAGGAAGTATGAACAGTCTGGAAGCGGCAAGAATCAAAGTGAATAGCAAAACGGAAACGAACAGACCCGTTTGCAACATGTAGACGGATTGTTCTAAACGTAATGCCCTCAGAGCCTTTTTAACATATTGCTGTAAAACTCTTTTCTCTTCCATCTGTCACACCTCATTATTTTAGACGTTTCATATTGACACGTAATCTCTTCACCGCGATGAATAAAGCACCAACTGTAAGCAGACCGTAAAAAATTAAATAACCTGCCCATATTGGAAAGTCTACTTTTGTTAATTCGCTAATCCCATAACCCATATCTGGCGATAAAAATGTTGCAAATAATACCGCTGGATTGATAGAAGCTAAAAACTGACCCAAATAGGAAGGCGTTGTTATCACTGTTCCCATCTGGTTGAAAGCTTTCATCTGAATGACGATGATAAATAAGAAACCTGTCACAACCGAAAGGAATAGCATTGTCCCATACGTTACGATCATTGAAACGATCGTCCTGCGTATTAAAGTGGAAAACATGACTCCAATACTTCCGATTGCAAGCAAAGTAACAAATAAGAAAAAGAACACTTTAACGAAACTCCAAGGTGAAATACCACCAAACAAGAACACTAAACTATAAACCGGCAGACCCGCAACAATGAGAAGGAGCAGGAAAGCGACCGAAGAAAGCATCTTCCCAGAAATAATTTGAAAGGAGCTTTGTGACGTCGTTAATAGGATCGGCAATGTCTGCTTCTCGCGTTCAGAACTGATAGATCCGGCCGTTAATCCCGGAGCTGTAAACAGCACGAGTCCAAGCTGGATATAAGATAGAAAAGCGAACAAGACAAAGCTTTGACTCGGTCTGAAATAGGAAGTTCCCGAAATATTGACCGTAAGGAAAATGTATCCGAAAACAAAAATACACATGGCTAGCAAAAAGAAAAGTATGCCATTAAATCCTTTGAACGACCTGAATCTAAGTTTCAATTCTTTAAAAAGGACCGGATTATTAAAATTCATTACGCCTCGGCTCCTTTCGTTATCTCCATAAAGACGTCTTCCAAGTTCGTTACGTGCTCCATGAATGAAACAATCGGCATATCAGCGAGCATCGCCTCTTTCAGCATACCTAACTGCTCCTCTTCGGTGCCACGATACATGAAGGATATTCCATCTCCTCCATCAAGCTTTTCGATCGAGCTTACATAAGGCTGCTCTTCGAAGAAAGCGATCGTCTCGTCTACGCGATCCAGAAGCCGAACTGTAATCACTTTCTCTCCTTGCAGTTTCTTCTGAATTTCAGCAACGGAACCATGGGCAATCAGCTTACCGTTGTCAATGACTCCAATTTCATCACACATTTCCGCCAGTTCCGGTAATATATGAGAGGATATTAAAATTGTTTTTCCCATACCTTTTAATGTTTTTAAAATATCCCGCATTTCAACTCGAGCCCTTGGATCCAAACCGGATGCAGGTTCATCTAAAATAAGCACTTTCGGATCGTGAATCAAACTACGTGCCAAGCATAATCTCTGCTTCATCCCCCTTGACAATAAGTCAACGTAGGAGTCCCTCTTATGAGACAGATTTACCAATTCCAACAGCTGCGGTATTAGTTTTTTTCTTTCCTCTTCCGGAATGCCATAACTAGCGCCGTAAAAATCTAAATACTCTTCTGCTTTTAGTTGGTCGTATACACCGAAGAAATCGGGCATATAGCCAATCAGTTTCCGTATTTCAGAAGGTTTTTCACGAACGCTGACCCCATTGATGAAAACTTCACCTGAAGTCGGTTGCAATAACGTGGAGATGATAAGGAACGTCGTTGATTTACCTGCTCCGTTAGCTCCAACAAATCCGAATACAGTTCCCTCATTCAACGTCAAATTCAAGTTATCCAGCGCGGTGAATTGACCATATTTCTTAGTTAACCCTTTAATTTCAATCATTTTGCCACCTCGCCTTGCAGCTTAATTTCAGGAACTTGTGCTTCATTCCCATGTTGCTTGTTTATAAATTCAATGCGAAGTTTCACTTCACCGTCATCAGTCAAATACGGTTCAACCGAGTCCAAGGTGATTTTTCGTTTTGATTCTACCTTTTCGTACTCATTGGTAACTTTATTCCAAATACTTATTTCATATAGTTGATGTTGAATTTTAGAAACTTCCATCGTTTTCCACTTGGATAATTTCCCCATCAAATCATCCGGCACTTTCCACGTTTGGACATAGATGTCTTCACTAAAGTAATACATATTTGCAGGATAGCCGGTAAGATGAGGCTGCATATCACTTATTTCTGACATGAGCGACATTGTCATCATTTCAGGGTCTACGGTGAAATTTCCGCTAAACTCAATTTTTGGCGTGAAGGATTGTGTAACCATTGTTAGTGCATCAGTTACCGCCTTTGCATTTTCCAACTGGACAGGCACAACGGGAGTATCCGTATATCCAATGATTGCTGGCTTGCTTTGGCTGCTCATGAATTCACCTGAAAACGTCAGTAAACTTTCTTTTCTCATTTTCATAAGATCATCTGTCGTTGCGGGCATTTGCCCGAAGTTCATCGAATTACCGGATCGTTTAGGTAATAATGAAGAAGTTTTCAATGTTTCATTCACATTTGCTGTTTCACCGGGACCTAAATCACCGACGGTTATTTGTTTATTTCCAGACCAGATTGCAACATCTTTTACTGGGAAAGGAAAATTATTTGTGATTTTGCCGGTCAGTTGTTTATTTTTCACTGTGAGATCAACGTCGTAGCTACCTTCAATATCTAAAGATGTCTGCCCATATAAAGTTGCGACATCCCAATAGCCGATATCTCGTAGATGTAAAGTTGAACCTGCCGCATCTCGTTCCATAATTGCACGTTTATGGGCATTCGTTCCCATATTCGATGAGCCAAAAAACATTCCCATTGAATAGGGCGTATATGTCGACAAGGTCGTTTCACGAGGAGCAGTGAAACTAAAGTCTCCAGATTTGTTTGTCAGAATGGAGTCAACAAAATAACCAGTCATTCTTCCATCTTTATCAACGTCAAAAACAGATGTTTGTTGAACTTGAGCCTGACCAATCCGATCGCGCGCACCATAAGCGAATATGAATATGGATACAGCAATAGAAATCGATGGTATGATCCACCAAGTATGTTCCCGTTTGTCTTTGCGCTTTAAAATAATATATAAAACCGGGATGATGATAATAATATAAATAATAATTACTCCAAATATCAAAGGTGCAGATACTTTAAAAGAAGGAAAAATTTCATTTGAATTTCCAATTGTCCATCTCATTGATTCCATTGGATCATTGTAATATGGCATCATACCGCCTGATATCATTGATTGATCGACAGTATTTAACAGCTTTTTCCAAAGCGCATGTGCTCCATGCATCTTTGAAAACGGTTCATCCCCAACCGAGAAGGCTGTTTGAACTACCATCCCTTTACCGATAGATTTGGAAGCTGCCAAAATGTTCGAGTCACTTGCAAAAAGTATTTTCGCGTCAGTATTCAACGTCGACTGCGCAATCGTAACCTCCTTATCGAAGCCTTCCCCTTGCGTCCAATCATTAAATGCGTCAGGTTCAACTGTCGTCTTAGCCGAAAGCGTTAATGGCAAATGCTCGGCAAAAATACCGGATTCCACAGAGATATGATCGGAACCGCCGAAAATGATGACTCCTCCCGACCTTACCCAGTTGACAAGCGCTTCCTGTTCGACTGCCGACATATCCGCAATCGGATACTCGTCAACAATAATGACATCCGTCGGTCCCCAGCCCGCCGATTCATCAGGCAGTTTTACAGCAGCAATCTTAGAAGCGTCAATGAGCTGCGTGTTCGGATAATTGGATAATTGCATTCCTTTAAGTGCAGACATACGATCAATATTATCTGTAAAAGCCGTAATGATTTTTGTATCATCATGATACATCGCTACAGTTACTGTCTGCGATCCTTTATGTTCAATTTCCTTTCCTTTCTTCCATCCACCTTCGTAAAAAAAGATGGATTTTGTGTTCGTTCCATACATATTGAAATCAAACATTTTGGAATTGATGAAAGTGACAACCTTCGTTTCACCCGCTGCGATGTCTAACGGAAACACTTCTCCAACTCCCGATTCATATGACTGCATCGTATCAATCACCATGTCGCCACTGAATGAGGATGTTCCATTATTTTCAACTTCTACGGTAATGGGCCCTCCTTTACCATACTTCGCTTTCCCGTCAAAGCCTGCGGATACCTTCACTTTTAGTTCAGGCGCAGCCGAAGCATGGACAGTCGGCAGGAATAAACAAACAATGAACATTGCAATGATTATTCCCCACTGTTTCTTCCACATGTACTAATCCCCCTATCGACTAAGGCCGAATTTCTTTAGACCTTTCCTAATTAGTACGTAGCAAATTTAGGAAAGTTCCCTTTTACTGCAATTCATTTCTTAATCTTTCGGCATGTTTGTTAACTAATTCCGTAAAAGCACTTACTTGTTTCAATGCAAAAGTCGAATCATAGCCGATTAACCACGTATCACGCGTCAGCTCGAATTCTTCCTCACTATTTAATAGAGGAATCTTATTGACATCTTCATCCCCAACTAAAGTGATGGAAGGTAAAATCGCATAACCAATTCCATTGAGCGCCAGCTGCTTGCACGTCTCAATCTGGTCTACAGTTAGTTGTCTTCCCGGCTTCTGTGAGAAATGACGCTGCCACCAACGTTGGATTTCCATATAGTAATTGGAGTCGCTTTTAAACTGGATGAAGGGTCTTCTCGTATTGTTCAATTCATCGATGGAAGTAATTTCCTTATCAACCAGGTACAATTGATCCCTAAATAAGTACTGTTTCTTGCTTTTCCAATCTACTTGTCCGCGGACTATTCCAATATGCGCCTCCCCTTCGTATAGCGCTTTCATAATTTCTGAGCTCCAACCGGTCATCAGGGAAATCTTTGCATCTGGGTATGTACTGACAAATTCTTTCAAAACTTGGGGCAGCCATGTTTGACCAACGATGGAAGCACATGCAATTTTCAAAGTTCCATGCACTTTATTCGCAAGGGAAGCAATCATTTCAGCGGTCTCCTCTTTCTTCAAAATCGCTTCTTTGGCGTATGCAATGACCAGCTCGCCCGCCGGAGTTGGTTCCAACCCTTTTTGAGAACGGACGAAAAGCAATGTTCCCCACTCTTTTTCAATCGTTTGAAGGCGTTGAGACAAGGCAGGCTGTGATAAAAACAACCGCTCTGCAGCCTTCCGCATATTCCCCTCTTCAGCAAGGGCTTTTATAATTTCAAGTTCTGTCGTCGTCATATTGAACCACCTTCCCTCTAGGTATTCGTAAAATAAGGAGTAGACTAATGAGAGCAAAGAGAAGTACAACCGCATAGACCCATTGTAATGACCCATCGAGCGCATGCTGAAGTTCAGTCATTTTTGAAACTGGCAGTGACGACCTTGCCTCCTCCGTCAATAAAAGATTAATATCGTTCACTTCATAATCAAGATCCTTTCTTCTGAACAAGGAAAGCAGTGCTCCATTCAATACGGCACCAAATATCGCAGCCCCTACTGTATTTCCAAAATTCCTCATAAACATATTAGCCGCAGTTGCCGAGCCGCGCTGTTCCCGGCTCACTGCCCCTTGGATCGTGACGATAAAGGAAGTGCTCGTCAACCCCATGCCGACTCCAACGAAAAAGCTGGAAAATGCCGCCCATAAAGGGCCCGATTCACCTGTCATCCAGACGAACATTAACGAACCGAGGACAAGAGAAATCCCCCCAACAAACGAAACCTTAAACGTACCGAATCTGATAAGTAAATGACCGGCAACGGACGAAGCAATCGGCCATCCGATCGACATCGCCGTCAACGTAAATCCGGCAATGATGGCAGGCTGTTCCATCACACCTGTTACGAATGTCGGTAAATAGGAAGACACACCAATCAGTATGACACCAGTTGTCAACGACACGAGATTCGCATAGAGGATGACAGGGTTTTTCCAAATGGTAAATGGCATCATCGGATCCTCAGCCTTCCGTTCCGTCCATATGAATAAAATAAATAACACAATACCAACAAGGATGAGAAGAAAGCTTGTTAACGATGATCGGCTAAAGGATTGTCCACCTTCGACTAGCCAGAAAAGGATAATAGACAATGACGAAGTTAATAATGCAGCCCCTTTAAAATCGATGGCGACTTTACGTTCTGTCACCGGTTCCTGAAGAAAGAAGTATATCCCAACCATTGCCAGCAATCCTAATGGAACATTGACCCAGAACACATATTTCCAATCCATGTATTGGACAATCAGTCCACCGATAACCGGTCCTGATACGGCTGAAATACCCCATACACTTGATAAATACCCTTGGATCTTTGCGCGTTCTTTCGTCGAATAAATATCCCCAACGATTGTTGTCGCAATCGGCATGACAGCTCCTGCTCCCAAGCCTTGGATCAATCTAAAAATGATAAGTTGCTCCATCGTTGAGGCAAATCCACAAAGAATCGAGCCGATTAGAAAAATGGACAACCCAACAAAAAATATCGGCTTGCGCCCGAACAGATCTGCCAGCTTACCGTAAATGAGGACAGTAACAGTACTCATTAGTAAATATGAAGAAAATATCCAACTATATCTGGAAAAACCGCCAAGCTCCGCAGCAATGGCAGGCATCGCTGTCGAAACGATTGTTGCTTCCACAGCCCCGACAAACATGGCAAGCATGACAGAGATAAGGACGAGTGGACGATTTGTCTTTTTATGTATATCCATGCGAAATTCCCCTTTCTTACATTAAAAAAGCCTGAAAACAGCAAAAGGCCCCAATTGGAGCCTTTCTATCCAATGAAATATCCATTGAACAACATTAATTTGTGTAAATATATTTCTTGAATTCCTTCAACATGACTCTCCTCGTCAGTATACCCGCAAATGTGCCGTCTTCTTCAGTGACACATAGGAATGTGTGATTAATGAGCAGGTCCAAACCCTTTTGGAATTTATCAGTTGTTTTTATAGTTGGAATGTCTGTTTGCATGATTTGGTCAACTTTCAAATCCGCAAGTTTTTCATATTCGATACGTTCCAAACCCAAAATGGAGTCCGTAATCATCCCAATTCCAAGAAGTCCTCTAAGGTGGTTTTTTGCATCGATGACAGGTATTGCAGAATAACCGGTTTTGGTGAGGACAAGAAGGGCGTGTTCCGCATTATTGCCGATTTGTACATGTGCCACCTTTTCAGCGGGTATAATATAATCAGCAATCGGCACGTACAGAAAATCCCTGTTATTTACAGAAATCATTAAAATCGCTCCTTCTGTTCATAAGCTGTCTAAAACAATTCTACAACCCTATCATACCATAAGAGGCGGTGAACATCCCATTGAAATCTGAATGGAGAAAAAGAAAAACCCCTTCCTATTTGGAAGAGGCCCAATAAAAGAAAATGACAAACAATATGAATAACGCTGCGACGCCAATCACCCAAAGAATCGGGTTCGCTGTAAACGGATGGTCTTCAACTACTTCAGAAACTCCAGAGTCACGCTCTTCAAGTGCGACGTTCATCTGATTCCAGTTTTTTATAGCTTTCCATCCGATAAAGGCGATGACTAAAATAACGATCGCTAGTGGAAAAGTCCATACATCCCACATGAATCACAACCTCCTTTAATTGCTTTAGGTTGTGCATATTCATAAAAATAATACGAAAAAAGTGCGTTAGCAAAAATCATTAACGAGCGAATTTCGGCATTAACGTTTACGCAACTTAACAAGCGCCACGGTCAAAATGGATACTGATTCAACCATTGTCCACCATCTAATGTAACGATTTCACCATTCATGTATGATGCCTTGTCTGACATGATGAAGGCCGCTAATTCTGCGATTTCCTCAGGCTTGCCAATTCGTCCTAATGGAACTGAATTGATTGTGCGCTGTGCCGCTTTTTCAGACTGGAATAACCGCTCTGCACCTCCAGTTCGCTCAATCGGTCCAGGAGCGATCCCATTCACCCTAAAGCCGTAACTTCTTCCCCATTCAACAGCAAGTGTACGCGTTAGCGACATGACTCCTGCCTTCGCAGCCGCCGAATGAACAACACCTGGACCTGCATCCCAAGCGTACGTAGCGAGCATATTTAAAATCGAACCTTTTTGTCCTTTTTTAATCCAATAGTTGCCGACTGCGCTTGAACAATAGAATGTTCCGTTCAGCACGATGTCAATGACCGACTTCCAACCATTCGGAGAAAGTTCTTCTGCTTTTACGATAAAATTCCCCGCAGCATTATTAACTAAACCGTCAATTTTACCGAATTTCTCATCCGCAAATTCCACAAGCCCTTGTACATGCTCCAAATTACGCACGTCCATTTGAAAGATATGCGCTTTTTCTCCAATCTCTAGTCTTGCCGCTTCCAAACGTTCTAAATCGCGCCCTGTAATAATTACATCAGCGCCTTCATTAGCAAACTTTTTTGCCATGAACTTCCCCATACCATTTGAACCGCCAGTTACAATAAAAACTTTATCAGTAAACATACGAATCCCCCTTAGAATGAATGAATATTCACTCATAATTGTACCATAACATTCCTTGATTAACGACTATTCTTTCTACCAATAAACTAGAATACTATTAGGATTGAAATGAGAAGCGTCAACGATATACGTCAACTTCAAATATTCTTTATTAAATTAATATCTGAATCATGTTGATTTCCGCTCCAGGCGGACGCTTTCCGGGGGGGGGGGGGGGGG
>NZ_BJYL01000031.1 GCF_007991495.1 Sporosarcina luteola
GGGGGGGGGGGGCGGTGAGCCTCCTCGGTCGCTTCGCTCCACTGCGGTGTCTCACCTGTCCCGCTAATCCCCCAGGAGTTGCCGCCTTCCGCTCCAATCAACTAATTATTCCCGTTATACGTTTGAAGATTCCTAAAAGGCAGTCTGGACTTTGTCTTCCACTAATAAAACCGGTTTCATTTTTTAAAATGGGGCAATTGGCCAAACCAGCCTGGATTTAATCGGTGAGTTAGGTGACATTCGATGCTTTTAGAATCTGAGTCAGATCAATGCATATGCAGGGAATCAATTCAATAATATCAATCGGGCAAGCTCTAGTATCAGATTGGATTAATAATTGAGGGAACGTTAGGTTGAGGAAAATCCTTATTTCACGATCATGACAACGATCTTATCGTGAACGAAAAGATATAATTCAATCGTAGATTATTATGACCCTTTTAGTAAACCCCACTATAGCACATCAGACCTAACAAAAAATCAAATATTCGTTAGGTCTATTTGTCTTAACTATTTTTATTTACCCGGATCCACCTGTTGCTTGGAGTGGAGGCGCTCGACTCCTGCGGGAATAGCATGAGCCTTGAGACCCCACAGGGCGCATGCCTTTCGCGACCGAGGAGGCTCAAGCCATGCCCGCGGAAAGCGAGCGCCGGAACGGAAAGCAACAGACTGTTGACAGCACTTTGTCCCTTTAGTTCATTCAAATAGAATAAATCAGAAAAACAATTGACTACAGGAAAGAAAACATCCGCTTGAAGCGAAAATCCGGTTTTAAAAAAAATGTCCTTCATTTTTGTTGAAGGACAGTTTTTATTAAGACCATGAAAAATACTTTTCAACTACTTGCGCAGCCGGAATCGCCTTGCTGTATAAAAACCCTTGCGCTTTATGACAATCCGCCTCTTTAAGAATTTGAGCCTGTAAGTCTTTCTCTACACCTTCAGCAATTACTTGCATACCAAGATTATGTGCAAGATTAATAATCGTCTTAGCGATTGCTTCATTCTTTTCATCCAGCTCAATGTCCTTAATGAACGAACGGTCAATTTTAATAATATCAATTGGATATTGTTTTAAATAACTGAGAGATGAATAACCTGTACCAAAATCATCAACCGAAATGGTCACACCAATTTTCTTCAGCTTTTGTAATGTTGACAGTGTATCCCTCATATTCATTAAAGCGGATTCCGTTATTTCAACCTCAAATGAGGATGCATAGATCCCGTATTTTTCAATTAAGCTTTTAGCTTTCTCTGCGAACTCACCTGTGCGGAATTGCTTCGGCGAAATATTAACTGCAATTCGCACTTGGCGAAATTGTTTATCCTGCCATTCTTTCAATTGCTTGCATACATTTTCCAATACCCAGTCCCCTATTGTATGAATGAGACCGGATTCCTCGGCCATCGGGATAAATTGCGCTGGTGAGACAAAACCGAACTTCCGATTATTCCACCTTAATAACGCTTCAAAGCTATCAATTTTTCCCGTTTGCAAATTGACTTGTGGTTGGTAATGTATTTCAAGTTCATCAAATTCAATGGCACGACGCAGATGGGATTCCATTATGGCGGCATCCGTAAACGAAGTATTCATCTCTTCTTTATAAAACCGGTAATGGGAACGTCCGCGCTCCTTTACAAATAACACAGCTTGTTCCGCTTTTTTCAACAAATCATCCAATCCTGTTCCGTCATCAGGATAAACGGAAATACCTATTGATGATGAAATGAAATATTCTTGATGCTTGTAATAAAACGGCTTTGTGAAGTCGCTTAAAATTCGCTGTGCAATCTTTTCCGTTTTTTCAATGGAATCATTTCGAAGCAACAAGATATATTCATCGCCTCCATTTCTATAAAGTTTGCCTGATTGCGGGCAGACCATTTTGATTCGTTCAGCGATCATTTTCAAGATTTCATCAGCACCCGTCCTTCCAATTGAATCGTTAATCATTTTAAACCGATCCAAATCCAGGTGAACGAATGAAAGCTTTTCATCACTGCGGAGCGCATATTCTGCATCCTCTTCGAAATGCTCCTTTAATGCTCGACGGTTCCATAACCCCGTTAATTGATCATGGTAAGATAAAAACAGTAATCTTTCATTATTTTTCAGATGGGAAGATGTATCCCTTAAAATCAAATGAATTTCCTCTATATCCCCTTGAACCCAAACTGGAATCGTTTTCAAATAGGCCGTTAAATATTGTCCTTTCTTGTGGGAAAATGTGATGCCTTCCATTTCGATTGATTCTCCTGAAAATGCGGAATATAGGAATGAACCAAATTCCTCCACCTTCTCTTCCCCGATCAAATCGAAAATGGATCGTCCGGTCAATTCCTTCAAACGGTAACCGAACGTCTGATGGACAGATAAATTTGCATATGAAATTCGATTTTGACGATTGACTGTAATGATCGGGTCAAGATTATGATTAATGACCGACATATACTTTTGTTCATATTCCCTTCGCAACTTCTTCTCCATCATTAACTCATCTTGCGATCTTAATTCAATAAGAAACAGTTGATCATACTCATCAGACTGTTGCCTATACATATTCATCTCATGCAAACTGGCTTTGTCTTCTATGGAAAAAGAGCAATACGTTTTCATATGGGATCTGTTTTTAAATTCAGCAAATTGTTTATTGATTGTCTTCCAATGCTCACCAAAAAAATCAGCCGTTCCTTCACCAGGATTCCCATCAAAAAACCGGCATGCTTTCTGATTCGCCCCGACAACCTTCCATTTATTATGCTGCATACATCCAATTAAGATAACAAGGTCAAAAGGATGGTTGTAAAAGTATGTATCCATTGTTGTGCCAATAGGTTGTTCCACTGAATTATTCTCCATGAATACCTCCATACTTACTGCTTCTTGTACTGTTGGTTTTTTACTTTTATCCTATCCTATTATTCTACTTTATTTTACAAGTATACCTTTTTATTCGACAAAAAAATAGTCTTCCCTGAATCTTTTCATATCTTTTGACTCTTTACTTTGCAAATGAATCGGAAATGATTATGATAGAATGAAGATGAGAATATTTCACTTTAGTGAGGGGGGAATCCATTGAAGAAAGAAGATATGGTACGTCAACTGGCTATTGCTGTTTACACTGTCAACAGACATGCAAAAACAGCGCCGGATAATCGGGAACTGTATGCGTTAAAAAACAAAACGATCGAGCGGCTCCTTCAATCAGGGGATGCTCAAAAAATCGGATTGCATTTTATTGATAATCCTCAACTAAGCAAACAAAGCTCGACTGTACTCGTCAAATGTGGTGACTTCCTCTTTCATACCTTACCAGAAAAAGGAGACTTCACGTCCCTTCCCCATCTAGGTGAACAAGATCAGACTTTCAGAAATCCGCAAGAACGGATGAATTTGAAAGCCGCTAAAGAGTTATTAGTCAATTTTGTCGGCGAACAAAAGACGCCTGTAAAAGTAAACAAGAAAAGCTTTACTTCCCCCAATCGAAAAAGGACAAAGATAACCAACACCCAACCCTTCCGTTCATCTTATTTGGATGGAAAATAAAGCCGCCTCTTATTCAATTTTGAATAAAGGCGGCTTTCGCTTAATCGATATACTGTTTGTACAATACTTGTGTGCCCTTCTCGCCATATCCCTCTTCAATAAGGTTATTGTACATATCCCGAGCCAAACGGAGCCCTGGAAGCGGCAAGTTCATTAATTCGGCTTCCGATAAAGCGATATTCATATCCTTCAAGAAATGTTTAACGTAGAATCCCGGCTCAAAATCGCCCTTGATCATCCGTGGGGCCAAATTCGATAAGGACCACGAACCAGCCGCGCCAGACGCAATCGATTGAAGGATCGTATCCGCATCCAGTCCTGCTTTCCTCCCATACGCCAATGCCTCACATACGCCAATCATATTCGTGGCAATCGCAATTTGGTTGCACATTTTTGTATGTTGTCCAGCACCCGCTTCTCCTTGATAAACAATCTGCTGACCGAAAACTTCTAGCAAAGGAAGGACTTGCTTAAACGTTTCTCTTTCGCCCCCACACATGATCGATAAAGTTCCATTCTTTGCACCGACGTCTCCTCCTGAAACAGGAGCATCGATGGAATTGACTCCTTTTCGAGCGGCATCTTCGGCAATTCGCTTTGCCAGTGCCGGACTGGAAGTGGTCATATCAATTAATACTGCACCCTTTTGCGCATTGGCTAAAATGCCGTTATCTGCGTAATACACGTCTTCTACGTCCGATGGGTAGCCAACCATTGTAAAAATGATTTCTGCATCATGCACGGCTTGTCCAACCGTCTCGCTCCATTTAGCTCCCATGCTCAGTACCGACTCGGCTTTTTCTTTCGTGCGCGTAAAAATCGTCACTTCGTAATCAGCTTCCAACAAATGCTTAACGATGCTGCTCCCCATTACGCCCGTGCCGATAAATGCTAGTTTCTTTTTTCCCATTTGTACCCCTCCACATTTTTCTTTTCAATTCCATTATAATCTAAAGAAACAAAAAAAGGAGGACAGATCCTGTAAAAGGGTCTGTCCTCAAAAGGGGGAAATGAGAATGTTGCTGTGTTCAATTATAATGTCCCCCGTTTCAAAACATCTTAAACATCTTTTTTAAAAAAACTTTCTTTTATTCTCTCCAAACTTTGAATAAACAAATTATGTTCACGTTCAGATGGAACGCGCGAACCATATCGAACATCATTGTATGTCGATAATATATTGTCGTTCTGTTCCCAGCCCATCCGTTGGAACCACTCTTTTACAGTTTCTCCATGTAATCGATTAAACTTAAAAGTTTGGGCTTCCTTCTCGAATTGTTCAAATGATTTCCGTACTTCGTCCCTTGCAGAAGAATAGTCATACAACATACTTTGCTGATTCGTTTCATTTTCCTTTTTCCCCTTAAAAGAAAAAGAGTATGCTTCCTGTTTTTCACCAAGGCGGCCATTTTTCTTTTTCCTGATCAGAATAATTACCACAGCGATTAAAACGGCCAGCGCTATTGCGAGGGTCGAATATTCAAATATGGAAGATGTTGCTCCGAAGGTCGTCAATTCATCTTGCATTTCAGGGTCAGGGATACTTTCAAGTTCTTCCAAGTTCTCTTCGATGAAACGTTCAGAGCCCGATTTAAAATATTCTATAATAGGTTCCATCGCTTTTCCGAACAATGTGAATATGCCACCGAAAAGAAATCCAAACGTCTTGATGAATAGTAACCGGACAGGCTTAAGAGCAAACAGGACAATTAAAAACACAGATACTCCTAGTCCCAGAATAATACCTAAAACCCTTCCAGCTTCCACCACTTTGAAATTACGTAACTGTCTGCTATTTACTGCAATTGTCATCATCCGGATAAAATAGAACAAGAATGACGTGATCAAATAGATAATCAAAAGTTGCTTCATTAATTGCTGTGGATTCTCGAATACGAAAAACAACCTTGTGAAGAGGGAAAAAATGATTAACGCGGCTGTGTTAAAAGCGAAAAAAGGCCAGCCGTTAATTCGTGAACCATTAAAATTAGCTTCGGTTCTCCAGAGCACAAATACAAAAGATACCACTATAAGCATCAGCGGAGCCCCCATTAACAGCAGAGGCACTATTACTCCTAAAGAGAATCCTATCCCTAAACCGAACGAATAATCCCGGGAATAGAACAGTAAATAGGAGAGCACTCCAGCTACTATTGCGAGAAGCAGCCAAATATATGGCATGATGGACTTAGGATCCGCCAATAAGAATACGAATAAATAAGTCAGAAGAAACAGCTCGACGACTAGGCGCTCGGAAAGGCTGAATCGGTTCCGGTCTTTTTCAAAACTGGATTGTCCCATTCATTTCCACTCCCTTCGCTTGAGGTATCCATGATGACCGTGTATCGTTTTGACCACTTTTGTGCAACCGCGCCAATCTTATCATTTTCATGCGTTATCAATACGATTGTTTCCGGAAGTTGCCCGCTGCTTTCCATATTTAAAAGCATATCTTCATAACGCATTTTGGCATGTTTTTCAGATATTTTAGCAAGCATAACCATTGTTTTTTGGAATTGGATTTTTCCCGTTCCACTCGGTATTTGTAAAAATGGCGTAGCCCCGAATGTTCGTAAATTGATAGCAACGGAATAAGGAATGTTGTTTTGATTGCAATAATCCGCGTAAGAAACGAGTCGTTCCACCTTTTTCTCGAAATCCATATATCCTCTATCTTTCTCAAGTGCATTTAGGATCAACGCCACACTTTGCGCACTGACAGGGAGAAACTCCTTTGTTTGCAGTTTTTGCATCTTTGCACTTGCCGTCCAGTGGATTTGATCGAAACGATCCGTTGGGACATAATCACGGGTTCCAATCATTTGCAAAGTGTCAGTGAAGAGTGACTGCTTCTGTTCTACTTCCCCCGGCTTGAACGGAGATGACTGCAGTTCTCTTCCAAGTGGTGTCACACGCGGATAAACTAAACTTTGGTACGTAATCGGATCTTTCAGTTCCATATTGACAGAGCCTTCACCAAAAAGATGTGGGACTTCTAAAATCAGTCTTGTGACCCGCGACATCCCTCTCTTTTTACCTTCGAGAGGAATCCGAATTTCGACTTTCTTATTAGAACCTACGGCAAATGGGACAGATAAGTCATAAATGCCGCTATAATGTTTCCGATTATCAGTGCTCGGAGCAACGGGGTCTTCAATAGAGAGTATCAAGGTCCCATTCCAAATCGGGACCTTCCCATTTTCAAACTCCATGATTAATTCTTCCTCGCCATCTACCAATATACGCTTCTGTTTTGCCTGGAAGTTGACTTTCAAATCATTGCCTACCTTGGCAAAGTATACGTTCTGGAATGCAAGCATTGCAAAAACCGCTCCGAAGCTTGCCGCCAGCCACGGTTGTAAAAATATGAAAGCCCAGACAAAAAATATACCCGTAAAGGCCATTCCTAGATGAATTGTCTTAAAGCCATGCTCATATCGTATCCAGTTCATTAAACCGTAGCCTCTAATGGAGCTGGAATGGAACTGATTATTTCTTGCAATACTTCTTCGATACTCTTCGTCAATACCCCTTCCGTCGAAAGCTCCATGCGGTGTAACGCTGCTGGAGCGATAATCGCCTTCACATCATCCGGCGTCGCATAATCCCTGCCTTCAATATATGCTTTTGCACGTGTGGCACGAAGGATTGCGAGAGCAGCACGTGAACTCAAACCAAGTTCTAAAAATGGGTGTTCCCTTGTTTCCCGAACGATTTTCAAAATATACTTTTCAATATCTTCATGGACTTTAACGGTATGAGCTTCTGCCGCCCATCGAATGACAGTGTCTGCATCGATAACCGTATTTGTTTTTATATCCCCAGGCTTTTCACCGTATTGCTTTAAAATCTCATGCTCTTCTTCAAACGTTGGATAATCGATATTCAGTTTGAATAGGAAACGATCTAATTGAGCGGCTGGCAAAGGAAATGTACCTTGCTGCGACTCTATTGGGTTTTGTGTCGCGATGACCATGAATGGCTTTGGTAACTCCATCGTTTCACCGTCTATCGTCACTTGTTTTTCTTCCATTGACTCAAGAAGACTCGACTGTGTCCGCGGCGTTGCGCGATTTATTTCATCCGCTAATAAGATATTTGAAGAAACAGGACCTGCCTTTAGGATAAATTCCTGTAATTGGGGGTTAAAATAACGAATTCCTGTTACGTCCGACGGTAAAACGTCTGGTGTAAACTGAACACGTTTAAATTCTCCCTTGAATGCGTTCGCAAAACTTTTAGCCATCATCGTCTTACCAGATCCAGGCACACTTTCAAGTAAAACATGTCCTTCTTGCAATAGGGCAATTAACATCAAATCGAATTCTTTCTCTCTACCGATTACAGCCCGATTCAGTTCATCCTTAAATTCTTTAATAGTTACCAATCCAACCACCCTTTCCCATAACCCATCTATTCTATTGGTAGGTATTCACTTTCGAGAGAGTTGTAGCCATTGATCAGACAATCAAGCTCTTCGCTTAATTTCAAAGTATCTTTTGAGGTAAAACCTGTTTGTCCCGCGGTAATGATCAATTCCTTGCGCTTCTGTTCTATTTTCTCTTCCAATTTTTGTTTCAAGCGCAACCCCTCCGAATATAGAAGATACCTAAAATAATATTATACATGAATATTAAGACAAATAGCAATTCAATTAACGACATTTTCCGACAATAAAAAAAAGCGCAGGGCGCTGCTTAGAGTCGACAGGCATAAGTCAAAGATACGGAGTGGCGCCCTTTGCCACGCAGTTGCTTTGCCTTATGACCCGAGACTCTGGCGCCCGAAGCTGGATTGATGAAAAAGCGCAGGGCGCCAGGAGTTGGAAAAAAAAAGCGTTTTATTTTAGTATTAAAAGCTTTACGTCACTCGTTTTTTAAGGCAAACTATAAAGGATAATCTGTTTAAGGAGCTGGTTCACTATGAAAATTGCAGAAGTTGGAAATATTATAGAGTTTAAAGATGGTTTACAAGGGATCGTTGAAAAGGTTAATGAAAACTCGGTGATCGTCGATTTAACATATATGGAAAACTTCGATGAACTCGAGCTTGAAGAAAAGACCGTTATCAATCATAAACGCTATACGATTATTCATGGCAGTGATGAGTGAAACAAAGTTGCACGACAAACGTCCAATTAGGTATAGGAGGGATTTTCAATGAAATTAAATTGGAAAGTTTTATGCACAGGATTTGCAGCTGTGATTCTCCTTACGGCTTGTGGGACGGATGCAAATCCAAAAGAAGACACAAACTCGAATACTTCGGGACAAGTCACTGATAGTACCAATGGAAGTTCGGCAGACAACAACGATTCAGCTAATGTTAATGAAGCAGATGGAAACGATGCATCTGACAACATGACTGAAGCTCAACTAACTGAAAGTGATGAGCAGTCATTTTCACTAGAAGTTTTGCCTGAATATACATTGACGAGTGAAGAACCTGGACGAGATAGTTTATATGCGGAGCAAAACTCGAATGCCTTTATGCGAATTGAAACAAGAGCGATCGAAGAGGGTGCTTATGACAATTTGTTAGGGAATATGAAAGAAGTTTTAACCGCTTCAAGCGACGGTATGGAACCTGAGGAAGTCGAAAACATCTTTACAGCTGCAGACGATAATGAAATTAAAAACGTCAAAGCATTTAAAGTAGAAACGAACGAAGGTCCAGTCACAGGTATCCTATTTGAGAAAGAAGATAAAATCGTTAGACTTACCATTTTCGATACAGTTGAGGAAGAATACAAAACAGACTTCATCAACATGGCGCAAACCATTAAGTAATAAACAAAAGCGTAGGGCGCCTGCTTAGGCGCGACAGGCATAAGGCGAAGATGCGGAACGGCGCACTTTGCCGTGTAGTAGCTTTGACTTATGACCCCGAGCCAATCGAACTGCGAAGTGTTCGATTTGCCGTATTTCTGCGATTTTTGCAGAAATTAAGGCATCCTTCAAGCGCCCGGAGCTGGATGATAAAAAGCGGAGAGCGCCTGTCGCCTGAAGCTGGATGATAAAAAGAAAAAAAGCCGAGCAGCTGATGGGCTGTTCGGCAGTTTTGTGTTTACGAAAGATCTTTTACAGATAGCCCTAATTTCTTAAGCAGTTCAATCGCCGTATCCTGTTCCTCATCGGTAAGAGTAGACATTAAGGATTGAATGTTTTTTTCGTGGGATGGAAAAATCTTTTCGATCAGGTCCTTACCAGCTTGTGTAATGGACATATAAGTGATTCTTTTATCCTCTGTACAAAAAACACGTTCCAATAGTCCTTTTTTTTCGAGTTTATCAACAACATACGTCATCGAACCACTGCGCAGCAAAATCTTTTGTCCAATCTTTTGAATCGGCTGTCTGCCCTTATGATATAACAGTTCAAGCACTGCAAATTCGGTAGGATTAAGCTCATATGTTTCTATTAATTTATTCGCTTCTTCCAAAACGACCTTACTCGCCCTTGAAAGAACGATAAATAATTTTAATGCGCGTTCAGTATCTTTTCCCATTAGTTCGTTTCCACCTTCTAGTTTCCTACAAACGTTTTGCCACTATTATATCTGACAGATGAAGTTAATGTCAAAAAGACTAAATGACAGATTGCTTTCTTGCTAATTTACGACTAGCTTCATCAAGCGCCCTAGGAAATGTCAAAGTGAATTTCGTCCCCACCTCAACCTGGCTTTCAACGGAAATCGTTCCCCCATGGTCCTCTACTGCTTTCAGGACAAAAGGCAAGCCTAGTCCCGTTCCTCCTGGTTTCGAACTAAAAAAAGGCATGAAAACTTGGTTTACTTGATGACGCGTCATACCTTTTCCCGTATCCGCAACGAGTAGGACGAGTTTTTCTTCTCTTTCCGAAATCTGGATGGTGAGCTTTCCACCGGTTTTCATTGATTCCAATGCATTTTTGAATAAATTCAGAAGGACCTGTTTAAACTTATCCGGATCCCCATATATAAGCGGGTCTTTGTTCAATTCCACTGAACTTATCACTTCAATTCCATCCATCACTGCTTTTGGCTGCAAAATTGAAACCATATCGCTAACTAGTACCTCCAGCGAGAATATGGATTTCCTTTTTTTAGACGGTTTTGATAGGACAAGCATCTCACCTAAAATCGATTCCATTCGATCGATTTCATCTTCAATTACAGATATATAACGGATGGAATCCTCTGTTGCAGATGCTTTCAGCAACTGGGTAAATCCTTTCAATGTTGTGATTGGATTTCTGATCTCGTGTGCAATACTTGCTGCAATTTGTCCGATTGCGGATAATGAACCCGAATGAGCTAATTGTACTTGTAAGTTCTCTTTTTCCGTTGCATCTGTCATATGGATAACAAAAAAATCCGTTTCCTCGTCATAAAATGTTATAATACGATAGAATCTTTTGTCCTCCACCGATTTCTGATACTTTATAACAGATTCGACACACCCTTGTTCTGTAGCCTGTTCGAGGCAATTTGGAAGCTTCTCAATATTTTTAGGATCAAGCAAGGAAAAAACTTTAGTAATAGGTTCACCGACCAGTTCCTCTCTAGATTGGTCAATGTAAACTGTATGCATTTCATTAACATCCAATATTTCACCTTCACGGTCAACCAATAACATGAAGTTTGCGGATTGTTTGAAGATATTTATATACGTTTTAAGAGAAGGTATCTTTTGGGGGTCCAAGACATCGAAAAGCGCGATGATTTTATTGATATCTGGGTAATAAAAAAACTGCACATCAATCTTTCGCTTTTTCTTATACAGGATTTCCATCGGTAATATTTCCATTCGTATTTGGTCTGATTCTGCTGCTTTCGCTGCAAACTCTGTCCAAGCATATAAGGATGACGAGTCAATGACTTCATCGATAGTACGTCGTATTTGATTGTCGAAATGGATCTTAAATGGCTCATTTTTGTAAAGTATGTTTCCATTCAAATGCAAGATTAAACCTGGACGGAAACTTTCATCCAATAAAAACGACATGCTTTTTGCTATTTTATCAAGATTACTCAAATGGATGCCTCCTTCGCCTTTTACAAGACAGTATGTAAAATAACGAGATTTCATGCAAGTTAACTTTGTTTTATAACACTCTTGTTTCAGATTATTTCATATTATCAGTCAAAGTTATATAGTACGGAAGATCTGAATTGAGAAATGCAAGCATGAGCTAAAAGTATTATATTAAAAGGAGCAACAAAATGAACATAGTCCTAACGACTTTGAATGCAAAGTATATTCATACTAATCTCGCCATCCGGTATTTGAAATCATATGTCACACCTGAATACGAACCAATTCTCTCAGAATATACAATCAAAGATCCTATATTGAATATTGTATCAGATATTCATCAAAAAAAACCGAATATTGTTGGATTTAGTTTGTACATATGGAATATTGAGGAGTCTATAAAAGTCATCAGGGTCTTAAAGAAGACGAATCCTGGATTAGTCATTGTTGCCGGGGGTCCTGAAGTGACTTACGACTATGATAAATGGCTGGAGAAAGTTCCCGAAATCGATTTTATCGTCATCGGTGAAGGAGAAAGGACATTTAAGCAATTACTCGATTACCATGCTGGGAAGATCGACCTGAAGGATGTACAAGGCATTGCATATATAGAAGAAGGCAAGCTAAAATCTACAGCTCCCGGACCGAAACTTGACTTAAGGGATTCCCCCTCACCTTTCAGATTCGAAGAGGACATTCCACATTTACCTAATCGGGTCACATACATCGAGACGAGCCGAGGCTGTCCGTTCTCATGTCAATTTTGTCTCTCTTCGATCGAAGTCGGCGTTCGTTACTTTAATCGTGAAGGAATTAAGGAAGATATCCGTTATTTGATGCAAAACGGCGCGAAGACAATTAAATTTGTCGATCGCACATTTAATATTAGTCGAAGTTACGCTATGGAAATGTTCCAATTTCTAATTGATGAGCATCTGCCAGGAACAGTATTCCAATTCGAAATAACCGGTGACATTATGCGTCCCGAAGTGATTAACTTCTTGAACGAAAACGCACCGGAAGGACTGTTCCGCTTTGAAATTGGTGTCCAATCGACAAACGATCTTACGAATGAACTTGTCAAGCGAAGACAAAATTTCGATAAGCTTTCACGCACTGTAATGATGGTGAAAGAAGGCGGCAAAATTGCTCAGCATCTTGACTTGATTGCCGGATTGCCCGAAGAGGATTATGATTCATTCAGAAAAACATTCAATGATGTGTTTGCGATGCGCCCAGAAGAATTGCAACTAGGTTTCCTCAAATTATTAAGAGGGACGGGTCTGCGCATCCAGGCCGAACAATATGGTTATACGTATATCGATGAGGCGCCTTATGAAATTCTATCCAACAACGTTTTGACATTTGACGATATTTTACGCATCAAGCAAACGGAAGATGTACTTGAAAAGTATTGGAATGACAATCGAATGCCAAGGACGATCGAATACCTTGTAACTGAAGTGTTCGAAACACCTTTTGACTTCTTCCAGCAATTCGGTACGTTTTGGGAAACAAAAGGCTGGTCGAGAATTGGGCACCAGCTGCAGGACTTATATACGCGACTGGAAGAGTTCCTTATCGACTATGGCACAGCAGATATGAGGATCATACAAAGCCTGATGAAGATCGACTATTTAGCGCACCACTCCTTCCAACCGCGCCATATCTGGTGGAAAGATGATTTGAACCCGGATACAGTGTCGATGCTCGAACGATTGATTCTGGACGACACGGAGCTCTTAAACAGAACGACAACACCGACCCGCCTCAATGAGAGGAACATTCGAAAGCACACGTTCATTACACCCGTTGCGATTCGACCGAATGATAATGACTTTGTCGAAGAAGACGGCTATCTTGTCTCCTTCTTCTGCCGGGGACATCAACCACAATTCCATTTTCTTGAACTCGCGCATATTGAAGTTTAATTTATCTAGTAAAACGAAGCAGTAAAATGTTCATAGCAAATTCTGTTGCTTGTAGTGGAAAGCGTCCGCCTGGAACGGAAAGCAACTTTTCATGTTAAACTAAAAAAGCATCTTCCGACCATATTGATCGGCAAGATGCTTTTTTATTCACCCTATAATCACTCGCTCTTTTGGATAAGAATACGGTCTCTTATTCGTCTTGCCGCCTAAAGTATAAAGGAATGAAATCAATCCTACTCGCCCAATGAACATCAGGACCATAATGATCAATTTTCCGATGACCGATAAATCAGAAGTGATGCCAAGTGACATTCCACACGTTCCGAAAGCGGATGTAATCTCAAATAATAACGCAACTACAGGTACATTTTTTTCAGTTATAAGTAAAATTAACAATGCCGTCATCACCATTACGGCGGCGAGCAAGATGACCGCGTATGATCTGTAAACGTCAATCAGTTTAATTTCACGTCTGAATATATTTATAACATTATTGCCCCGTGCAAAATTGATAAGAAATAGAACAGCGATAGCGAATGTAGTCGTACGGATTCCCCCACCTACCGAACTTGGAGAAGCACCGATGAACATTAAGGACGAAATGAAAATATCCGTTGCATCACTGAATTGGGTAATATCATAAGTCGTCAACCCTGCGGACCTCGCTGAAACTGAATGGAATAAAGAAGCAAATATCTTTTCATGCCATGCGAGTCCTTTGAATGAATGAAAGGATTCTAAAATGAAAATCAATACAGCGCCCCAAACTAACAGCAATCCGAACGTAACAGTCGTAATTTTGGTAAATAAGGAAAATCTGAAGTTTGGCACCTTTTTTGAAAAATACCCCTTCACTTCAATGAGCACCGGAAAACCGATAGCCCCGAGGATAATTAGAATCATTATGACGGATTGGACAAAATAATCGCCAAAGTAAGGATGCATGGAAGAACCGGTTATATCAAATCCTGCATTCGTCGTAGCTGATACCGACATGAACATGCCGTTCAACAAAGCCTCACTGAAAGAGTCGTAAAACCTCATGATATATAAGGTTAAAATAATTCCACCGATTGCTTCAATCATGAAGATGATTACAACAATCTGTTTAATGAGCTGAACGACCCCAGCTAAGGAGTATTGATTATGGTCCACCATGATCAATTGACGCTCGCGTAATCCAATTCTTTTCTTTACAAGAAGCCAGAAGAACGTACCGATTGACATGATGCCAATTCCGCCAAATTGAAGGACAAGCATGAGCATGACTAGTCCAAAGACAGAATACGTATCGCTTATGCTAATTGAAGTCAATCCGGTTACGCTCACTGCACTCACTGCGGTAAATAGACTGTCTATGAAGCTGACTTTCACCCCAGGTAAATAGACGCCCGGAAGATTCAAAAAAAGAAATGAAAAACCGATAGCCAAGAAATAATAAAAAACGATAATTTGAGCAGGGGTGAACCTATGCAAATTTTCCCTTGTCAGTTTCATGCCACCAGTACCTTTCTATATTGAAGGAATCATCTCTTCATTTTAGAGAACTTTTCCCTAAAATGAAAGGATTGAACGTGAAAAATTAAAGGCCAGCACAAAATTTCATGTGCCGACCCTACCCATTCACTTATTTCTTGTTTTTAACGATAGCTGTCACATATCCACCGACAGCGATTCCCGCGAGTACAATCCAGAAGATTGATTTCCATAAAGTCGAATGCGGAAATGACTCATCAATAATCATTAAATTCGGATGCGCCAAAGTGAGAACGACCAATTTGACACCAACCCAGCCGACGATAAGAAAAGCAGCTGTTTCGAGAGAAGGATATTTTTCAAGCAATACAACGAACTGCCTTGCAGCAAATCGGATAATGATCAGTCCGATAATCCCGCCAAGTAACATGACTACAAATTGACCGCCATTGATGCCGCCGATATGAAAATCTCCAAGTTCAGGCAACGTCACTGCCAACGCAACAGCAGCAAGCATGGAATCGAGAGCAAATGCGATATCCGCGAGTTCCACCTTTAATACCGTCATCCAGAAACCGGATTTTTTCCGCGGCTTCTTTAAATCATCATGGTCATCTTTCCCTTTATCCAATAAGCTCTTAATCGATATGAATAAAAGATACGCTGCTCCTAAAGCCTGTATTTGCCAAATATTCACTAAAAACGTAATCATGAATAATGCTGCAAATCTAAAGACAAATGCTCCAAGGAGTCCGTAGAATAGGGCTTTCTTTTGTTCTACTTTCGGTAGATGTTTTACCATTACTGCCATGACGACTGCATTATCTGCCGCCAGTAACCCTTCTAATGCGATCAATACAACAAGTACCCATGCGTATTCTAATAATATTGCTTCCAACCTATTTCCTCCTTATTTTTCCATATAAAAAACCCTCACCTAATAAAAGGCAAAGGTCTCGCTAAGTCAGAAATTTAAGTGTAAATCCCACTATCATAACCGATGGCATTTGCCATGTATTGACGACTATGAAATAGGTTGCCCTATAGCTACTCCCCTTTGACAACTGTCAAAAGTGTTATTAAGTTGTTGAGTGCTTTCAAATGATTATACCATCAATGGAAGACTGATACAATTCATAGTCTGAAGTTTTTTAGCGACCCAGCTTACTTCAAACATCCGGAGATCATTTCCCTTCATCTCCGGATGTTTAATTTATTTACTTTCAACAGCCCGCTTGCGTGTTTGCCGATCAAATAGGCTATAGATGATCGGAACAATATATAACGTCAAGAACGTTGAACTGATCAAACCACCGATCACCGCGATCCCCATCGGTTGATTCATTTCCGTTCCTTCTCCAATTCCTAGCGCTAACGGCAACAAGCCGAGAATTGTCGTTAAGGCCGTCATCAATATCGGTCGGACCCGATCCCTGACTGAAGCAATAATAGCGTCATACGAACTCATCCCCGCTTCTTTCCGCTGATTGATGTAGTCAACAAGAACGATCCCATTATTGACAACGATCCCAACGAGAACGAGAATCCCAATAATAGCCGTTACACTTATCGGTGTTTTGGTGGCGAAAAGGCTTAAGGCTACACCAATGACCATTAGTGGAACGGAGAACATAATAACGAACGGGTATTTGAAGGATTCGAACTGGGCTGCCATGACGATGTACACGAGTACAACCGCTAGGGCGATTGCAAGAAGCATGTCATCGATGGCATTCTCGAATAGTTCTCGATCGCCCCCATATGACATTTCAGTCTCATCCGGCAAATTGAGATCATCCATAATTTCATTCACTTTGGCAGTCATATCACCTAACGACAACGATGATTCATATTTTATATCAAATGTGACGGAGTGAGCTTGGTCAACTCGCTGGATGGAAACGGGTCCTTCCGCAACGGAAATCTTCGCAACATCTTTCAATGCAATAAAATCTCCCAATTGCGTCCTCAATTTGATTTGTTTAAGCTTATCAATGCTATTACGATATCTTTCATCATATTTCACGATAATCGAAACAACGTTTTCATGTTTATCTACAAATTGAGATGCAAACGCCCCCCGCGTAAACGTATTGACAGTTTGGGCGATTTGATATGGAGCCAAGCCTAAGTCGGATGCCTTTTCCCGATTGATGTCTACATGGATTTCCTCAATTGTATCCTGTAAATTATTTGATACTTCTAATACCGAATCCAATTCACGGAGTTCTGCATTCAATTTCTCCACAGACTCGTTCAATCTCTCCTCATTTGTATCTTTCAATGAAAACGATAATGTATTCGGACTGGATCCCGCAGCTGTTTGCATAACAAAACTAACATTTGCATCATCACCCACCAAATCTAAAACATCTGGTTGGACATCATCGACGAATTCAAATACGCTACGCTCCCTTTCAGACAACGGTACGAGTTTGACATACATTTCAGCCGTATTCGATTCTGAACTGCCTTGAGACACGCTCTGCTGCGTCCCACCGACTAGACTGACATACACGTCAATCTCTTTTTCCTCCTTCAACTCAGACTCGATCTTTTTCACCACTTCATTCGTGGAAGCAAGAGATGAGCCATTTGGAAGCTTGATGGAAATACTGAAAAACCCTTCATCTGTCGGCGGCAAGAACTCGGTCCCTACTTTAAATAACCCAAAACCGCTAGCCACAAGTAGCACAATCGTCAACAATAAAATAACTGTCCGATGCCGCAGCGACCATTTGACGGATCGTTCAAAACTATTCAATGTCTTCGAACGACGTCTTCTCGCTTCAATGTTTTTCTTAGGCTTTTTAAGCATACGGCTTGCCATCATCGGCACAACCGTCAAGGCAACGACGAGTGAAGCGAATAAACTAAACGAAATCGTCAACGCAAACTCCGTGAAAATCTGACCGATTAAGCCGCTTATGAAAATGACTGGAACAAAAACAGCAAGCGTAGTTAATGTTGAAGCTGTAATCGCACCGCTGATCTCTTTGGCGCCTTCCCTCGCTGCATTCATCCGATCTTTCCCCATCGCCAGGTGCCGCTCAATATTCTCAATCACAACGATCGCATTATCGACTAACATTCCAATTCCGAGTGCCAATGCACCAAGCGTCATGATGTTCAGTGAGAAGTTCGCAAAATACATAAGTACGAATGTCACGATGACTGAATAAGGAATGGCAACGCCAATAATAATTGGGCTCTTAATCCCCCTTAAGAATAAAAACAAAATAACCATTGCAAACAATCCACCAAGAAGTAAAGATTGCCCAATATTTCCTATGGCAAGCTTCACATAATCTCCTTGGTCAAATAGGATGTCAGCTTCAATCTTTTTGAATTCATCTTCCGCAAGCAATTTATCCAATGATTCCTTGAACGCTGTAGAAACGGTTGCTGTGTTTGCTCCGGATTCCTGAAGAACCGACATGAGGACGGCTTGCTGATCATTCGCCCTTGTTTCGGAATTTGCTTCCGCCTCAAGTAACGCAACATCCGCAACATCAGAAACTTTCACCTTATCTCCTGTTAACGGATTAACACCGACCATGACATTCCGAATATCCGTAATCGTCGTTAATGAACTAATGATTCGTGTCGTCAATTGTTTTCCATCATCAGTCTCAATCGGTTCACCCGGCATTGATACATTATTCACCTGGATCGCCTGTACAACATCCGTTTGAACAAGCCCAAATTGCTCAAGTTTCTTTTGATCCAAAATGACTTGAACCTCTTCCACCAATTTCCCTGAAACAGTAACGCTTGCCACTCCATTCGTCCGGCGAAGCTCAGTTTCCAGACGTTCCGCGATATCCCTAATATCCGTTCCTTCCACATTTGTCCGTAACGACAACTGGATTACCGGAAATTGAGCGGGATCAAACTTCATGAATCGCGGGGCATTTGCTCCTTCTGGAACGGCGACCTGATCGATTCTCTGCATAATATCCAACTGCACATCATCTATATTGGTCGACCAGTCAAACATGAGTAAAATAAAATTCGCACCTTCCTGCGAAGAAGATTGCATCGTTTTCAAGCCCGGAGCAGTCGATAAACTCGCCTCCAGCGGCTTCGTCAATTTTTCACTTACCTCCGTCGATGAGGCCCCCGGATAATTTGTCACTACTACCGCAACAGGAGGATTCAACTCCGGAATTAACGTCACAGGAATTTTTAAAAAGGAAACCGCCCCTAAAATAATAACAAGAAACATCGTCACAATTGTAAACACAGGTCTATTGATGGAAAAATTACTTATCTTCATCTGCATGTTCCTTTCGTCAATCAAAACATCTATACCTATCATATTGAATGATACAAGTAACATCAAACACGAAGTATGGAAAAATCAGTCGAAATATGTATAAACTCCAATTTTCCTCAAACTCAAAAACCGAAAAGACTCAACGAGCCCTTTCGGTTCCACATGTTTTTATAGTAAATTATACAATTTAATATCCGGATATTTGTCGCCGAACCAACGTAGTGCGAAGTCGTTTTCAAATAAGAAGACAAGGTTATCATATCGGTCCTTTACAAGCATGGATCGTTGGCCTGTCATCGATTCTTTTACATCTGCCTCGTTTTCAATCCAGCGCGCCACTTTGGATCCGATATGTTCCATATGAACTTCGACATTGTATTCGTTTTTCATCCGATGTTCGAACACTTCAAACTGGAGCTGCCCAACCGCTCCTAATAAAACTTCTTCCGTATGCAATGTTTTATAATATTGGATGGCACCCTCTTGGACCAACTGAAGGATACCCTTATGGAAATGCTTCGATTTCATTACGTTCTTTGCTGTAACCCGAACGAAGAGTTCCGGCGTGAATTGCGGCAACGCTTCAAACTGAAAGTTCAACTTTCCACCGACTACCGTATCACCAATTTGATAATTCCCTGTATCGTATAAACCGATAATATCTCCGGCAACCGCTTCGTTGACAGTTTCCCGATCGTCTGCGAGGAATTGTGTTGTCTGAGATAATTTTATGGATTTTGAAATACGTGGTACGGTGACTGACATACCGCGTTCAAAATTCCCTGAAACTATCCGTACGAATGCAATCCGGTCACGATGAGCTGGGTTCATATTCGCTTGAATTTTGAAAATAAATCCAGAGAATTCGCCTGAATAAGGATCAACCAGCTGTTCATCTTTCGTTTTCCGTGGTTGCGGGGAAGGTGCAAATTGGAGGAACGTTTCCAAAAATGTCTGTACACCGAAGTTAGTCAAAGCACTGCCGAAAAATACCGGTGTCAACTCTCCTTTTGCTACACGATCCACGTCAAATTCATTGCCAGCTTCATTTAAAAGCAATACGTCTTCGAGCGCTTGTTTATAATAGGAAGTTTCGGTCATTGGGTGCTCAACCGCAAGCTCGCCTTCTTCATTCAAGGGAAGGAAGTGGCTTTCCCCTTCAACACGTGCCTGTTCAATTCGATTGTTGAATCGGTCATAGACGCCGATGAATTCTTTTCCCATTCCGATCGGGTAATTCATTGCATATGATTGGATTCCTAATACTTCTTCAAGCTCCTCCATTAATTCAAGAGGCTCTTTCCCTTGACGGTCCATTTTGTTCATGAATGTAAAAATCGGAATACCTCTCATTCGGCAAACTTTGAAAAGTTTGATTGTTTGAGGTTCAATTCCCTTTGCAGAATCGACCATCATAACCGCAGCGTCTACTGCCATCAATGTTCGGTACGTATCTTCACTGAAGTCTTCGTGTCCTGGTGTATCCAATATATTGACACGCTTACCGTCATAATCAAATTGAAGCACTGAGGAGGTTACTGAAATTCCACGTTGCTTTTCGATTTCCATCCAATCAGATGTTGCATATTTGCCAGTCTTCTTCCCTTTTACTGTACCCGCATCCCGGATAGCTCCACCGAAATAGAGTAGTTTTTCCGTCATTGTCGTTTTGCCGGCATCGGGGTGAGAAATGATTGCAAACGTGCGCCGGGATGTAATTTCTTCATTTATAGGTTTTTGCATTTTTTATGAACTCCTTCTTTTCCGCTTTTCTAAGCATAGACAGAAAACAAGTCAATTTCAACATTTTTTTCTCGATTGCATACATGTTGAACAAGAAAATTTATCCTGCAAAAAAAGCCGCCCGAAAAAGACGACTTTTTAACAACTTATTTTTCCACAATTCCTTCTCCAAACTTCTTTCCGGCTTCATCCAATGCAATTTTCGCGTCGGAATGAGGCAGTTTTTCCTTTCCAACAATTTGGAAATCCTCATGCCCTTTACCAGCAAAAATAATAATATCGCCTCGTTCAGCAACTGAAACCGCGTGGCGAACGGCCTCTTCTCTGTCGCCAATGCATGCATATTGATCATGCTTCATGCCCGCTTCCAATTCGGAGAGGATTGAATCATACGGCTCATCACGGGGATCGTCGGTCGTTAAAATGACATAATCGGCGATGGACGCCTTTTCCGCCATGATTGGTCGTTTCTTCCGATCCCTGTTGCCACCTGTTCCGATGACAAATATTAATTTACTTTCTCGATTTTTATAAGGAAGAATGGCTTGAATTGCCTTTTCAATTGCATCAGGCGAATGTGCATAATCGACATAGATCGTGAGCGGCAGGTCCGTTTCAACTCTCTCCATCCGGCCTTTCGCAGCTGGAATGACAGCTAATCCGTCCAAAATCTCCGTCATTTCAAGCCCTTTCGCGAACAGGGCAGCAATCGTCGCAAGTGCATTATACACATTAAATTCACCGATCAGCGCCATAGAAACTTCAAATTCACCAACAGGCGATCGCAATTGGAAGGATGTTCCTTCTGCTGTTAAGTTTAAATCATACGCTTTAAAATCTGCTTGTTCATGAACCCCATACGTCAATATCGGGAAAGGTGTCATTTCTTTCATCCGCCTACCCCAAGAATCGTCTGCATTCACAATTCCGAATTTCGACTGTGCCAAGTCTTGTCCAAGCTGAGCAAATAAAAGTCCTTTGGCATGCCCATAATTATCCATTGTCTGGTGGTAGTCCAAATGGTCATGTGATAAATTCGTAAAAACAGCAATATCAAATTCAGTGCCAGATAGCCTTCCTTCTATTAAGCCATGAGAAGAAACTTCCATCGTCATCGTTGTACAACCGGCATTCACTGCCTCGCTAATCATCCGCTGAGTCGTCAGCACATCAGCTGTTGTATTTTCCGTTTCATACAACACACCATCCAAATTAAAACCAATTGTCCCGGTAACAGCGGATTTTTCGCCTGCCTGCTGCAAAATCGAATTCAGCATATTGCTGACGCTCGTCTTGCCATTTGTACCGGTCACGCCAATCATCGTCATCTGCTTGGAAGGATAGTTAAAGAATCGCGGCGCCAGCAAGGCGATAGCCCTCGTCGTATCCTCCACATAGACGACAGCCACTTTCTCTGCATCCACGTTGACAGTGTCGGACGCTACAATAACGCGTGCCCCTTGGTCAATCGCCTTTTGGACATAAGCATGTCCATCCACCGTGAAACCTTTAATGCAAACAAAAACGCCCCCCGCGTTGACTGCTCTGGAATCGACAGCAAGATCCGTGACGATTTCAGGTAAAATCCCTTCCACTTTCTTTATTGGTAAGCTCGAAAATAAGTAGTCGCTTTCCATGACTTGCCTCCCGTTAATCCATCATTTCTGAAGTAATATACGAATGTAATAGTAGTGCAGTCGCTTTCAATGAGTCGACATGAGTCCTTTCCAAAGCATGTGACGACTCAATCCCCGGTCCGAATAACGCATGTTTCACATCGAAGCCTGCGCGAATTGCAGCAGAAGCATCCGACCCGTAATACGGGTAAATATCAAGTTTGAATGGAATGCTCCCTTTTTCACATAATCCTGTCAAATGCCTTGTCAATGCGTAGTGATAAGGACCGCTTGAATCCTTTGCGCAAATCGATACTGTGTATTCATCTGAAGTTTGTCCATCACCGATCGCTCCCATGTCAACGGCGATATATTCTACCGTTTCAGCAGGAACATTGGAATTCCCTCCATAACCGATCTCTTCATTATTCGAAATGTAAAAATGTGTCGTATGCGGCAATTCAATTACGTTTTCTTTTACGGAACGAACTAGATCTACCAACAATGCTGTACTTGCTTTATCGTCCAGATGACGGGATTTAATAAACCCGCTAGGCGTCACTTCGAATCTCGGATCAAATGAAACGAAATCTCCAACTTCAATGCCAAGCGCCTTCGTCTCTGCAGCATTTTTCACCTTTTCATCGATTCGCACTTCAATATTGTCAGCATTTCTTTCAGCAGTACCAGCATTCCGATACACGTGTACTGTTGTCTGGTGCATTAAAATCGTCCCACGAACCTCTTTGCCGGAAGCGGTATGTATATGGCAATATTCGCCTTCGACAGCATTCCAATTGAATCCGCCTATCATCGCCAGTTTAAGCCTGCCATTGCTTTTAATTTCCTTTACCATTGCGCCAAGCGTATCAGTGTGGGCAGTCAATAGCCGATGTCGCGAATCATCCTTGCCCTTTACAGTTGCGATAATGGCTCCTTTATTCGTCTTTTTATACGGAACACCAATATCTTCAAACTCATTACTAATAACCTTCATTACCTTCTCGGTAAAACCGGAAGGACTCGGTGTTTCCACTAATCTCTTTAACAGTCCAGTTGTTCTTTCCTCATTAAATTGATACATACTTCCCATCCCCTTCGTCTTTTTAAAAAAATCCATTTTTACATGATTGCAAATGTATGATACATAGTTTACTACTTTTTTTAGATGTGCATCAATGAAAAACTAAAATCCATTCACTGAAATCCACTAACCTAATTATAGATTAATGGGTTGTTCAATGTGCGATTAACGAATTATCGGCTTAATGATTGAAAGCTTTTTCCCATAAGGCGGAAAACCAAGTCGGACAGAGAGTTTAGTACTTTTCTTCATGATCGATTTCGAATGGGTGAACAAGTCAAAACTCGCTTTGCCATGATAGGCATTCATACCTGATGTGCCGATTCCACCAAACGGTAAATGTATGTTTCCAACATGAGACACCGTATCATTAATACAGCCCCCACCGAAAGGAAGGTTTTCCAAGAAATAGTCTTGTGCTTTTTCATTTTCAGAAAACAAATAAGCAGCCAACGGTTTTGGCAAATGCCGAATCCGATGAATAGCCTCCCCTAAATTTTGATAGGTGATGATCGGAAGAATCGGACCAAAGATTTCCTCTTCCATTGATGGGCTATTCCATGAAATATCATCTAAAATCGTCGGACTGATATAGAGGTCATTTTGATCTGTCTTGCCGCCGAAAATGATTTGATTTTTTTCTTCCTTAAGCATCTTATTTAACCGGTCGAAATGTTTTCTATTGACAATTCTTCCATAATCCTCGCTCTTCGAACTATCTTCGCCGTAGAATTCAAGGATGGAATTACTGATTTCCTTCAGAAGTTTCTTTTTTACCGTTTCATGGACGAGTATATAATCAGGCGCAACACATGTCTGGCCATTATTGACAAACTTCCCCCAGACAATCCGCTCGGCAGCTATTTTAATATTTGCGGTCTGGTCCACAATCGCAGGACTTTTCCCACCAAGTTCCAACGTTACCGGGACGAGTCTTTCGGCAGCTGCTTTCATGACGACCTTTCCTACCGCGGCACTGCCTGTAAAAAAAATGTAGTCGAACGGTGCATGAATAAGTGCCGTCGTTTCTTCAATTCCACCTTCCACAATTTGAACGTACTCTGCAGGATAAATGTCGGTTAATAAATCTCTTACGACCGCCGCGGTGTGGGCAGCCATTTCTGACGGCTTCACAATCACGCAATTGCCAGCTGCAATCGCTCCGACTAACGGATCCATTACTAACTGAAACGGGTAATTGAAAGGTCCGATAATCAGTACCGAACCATACGGCTCCCGTACGATAAAACTTTTCGCAGGTTGTAAATGAGCCGGTGTCTTCACGTTTTCCGGTATCATCCATTCCTCTAAATTCTTTATCATGAATGAAATGCTCGATAAAACAAATCCTACTTCTGTTACATAAGCTTCAAATGGACTTTTTCCTAAATCTTTTTTTAATGCCTCATGAATTTTCTCTTCATTCGATTTGATGGCATCTTTTAAACGCATTAACATATCAATTCGAAATTCGACATCTTTAGTCTTTCCCGAGAAATAGAAGTTATGTTGAGAAGTAATCATTGATTCGATATTGTGTGAAATAGACATTATAATCTCCTCCTCCGATAAATCAAATTGTCAATATAGCAAAAGGACTGAATATCAATCGTCAAATTCCGACCAATTACGCAGTTTGGGAAAACGCCCGTCAACATATACTATCATTACACAATTAATCGATTCGTTTTGCGTTTTTAGTATGAAATAAAGGATGAAAACAAAATGAACTCGATTGCAGTTAAACCGATAGCAAGCGATAGGCCTTAAGATACTTTTTCGGTAGTTTGCGTTTCAGTTCCTCTCATTCAAGGGTAAAGAATTAACACATCACTACTAATGATTATGAATGAAATGGAGGAAATGAACATGACAACAACAGAAACTTGGTGGGAAACAATCTTTGAAGGAAATCTTTCATTAGGTCTCAACAAGGAGCGCATCACTGACCTGGATGATGAGACTTTCCTCTACTTTGACGATGAACTTGAACAAGATCATGAACAAATACACACTCAATAATAGATAAACTTGCTTCCCTTTCGTCTAAGGGAAGCTTTTTCATTCAATACTTCTCCATAAATACAATGCTGCGTAACTTAAGTAAGGTGACCAGTCAGGAAAACGTTCCATCATTTCTTCCTTCGTCGGTTTGCGGTCAAGTCCCCACACTTGTTTCAAAGCATTTTGCAACCCAATGTCCGCGATTGGGAATAAGTTTGGTCTCCCTAAACCGAACATGAGGAAATTTTGTGCTGTCCACGGACCAACACCACGATGCGCAACCATTTCACATATGACTTCCTCATCTTCCTTATGATCAAATTTAGTTAAATCCAATTCCCCTTCAACAATCGCTTTCGAAAGACCGATGACATATTCCGCTTTTCGCCCGCTAAACTGCAACTCCCGCAAGTTATCCACTTCGAGAGCGGCAATCTTATCAGGATTCGGATATCTCCAGACACCATCTTGATTGTCACCAAATGTCTCTACAAAACGCATTGTCAACACATGCGAAAAGGTCAGGTTCAGTTGTTGATGAATGATATTTTTCATTAGTGTACCGTAAAGTGAAAAGCTTTTAACGAGCGGTGTTCCTGCATGGTCGATGAAAAGTTGTCCTAAATCGGTATGCTTAAAATGCTCGGCAATCGTATCTAGACGCCTGTCAAAATGAAAGATGGATTTCACTTTTTGAAGTTGCGCATCATCTAGTACATTATCAATCAAGAATGAAGGCGAATCCGTGGAGCCTAAACCGCGAAGGCTAACAATATTCCCTTCTTCCATTGGAATCCGCACTTCTCTTTTCTGCAAATCGACCGCATTCACCGGATCCCCCGCCAACCGTTCGAGCGCGCGGTCAAAATCATACTTGAACGGTAATGAAATTTGCATATCGCTCCCCCCTTTTCTTTCCATTCTACCTTTTTATCGTCATAAGGAAAAACTTTTAGAAAAAGTGTTGACTTCTATTACAAACCCGCTATAATAATAAATGTGCAGTAAGCAAGTCATCCCGATTCCGTAGCTCAGCTGGGAGAGCGCTACCTTGACAGGGTAGAGGTCGCTGGTTCGAGCCCAGTCGGAATCATTGGGTGCCAAACCCGTAGGAAGGTTGTCGGAACAACAACCTTCTCCAGAAACAGTCCTATTAGGCCGGATGCCTAGGGGCTGTTTTTTTATGCGCTGGGATAAAACTGGGGTTGAAATTCTTAATGGGCTATGTAAAATGCTAATAATAGATGAAAAAGAGGAGCCCCCTCTTTTTTTACATACTCCGTACTTTGACAATATCGCCCGCCAAAATATTGTCCTTTCCGAATGGTCCCTCGACCGATATACTCTGTCGTGCCAGACCCAGTCGCATGACCTTTCCTATATATGTATCTATTTTGCCTGCGCGCCAAGTGTTACTAGCAGCTTCAGTTCTTTTCGTATTTCATGAATACTATCAGTGACAGGAGGAACCTGTCTTTTTTTGCCTACATGGACAACTTTCATATTTCGTCTTCCTCCATAAAATAAACAAGGAGGATTGGTAGATAATGTACAATGACAATAATGGACAATTTAGCGAAAACACAGATTCCCAAGAACTTTATGCTGCCAAACTTGCATGGCTAGGCGCTGCGTTGTCTACATTAGGAGATGGAATATCAACCATAGCCGCTGGCCTTGCGGTACAACAACTAGTAAACACGAACAAACAAAACTCTGGTGATACCCAAAAACTATCCAAAGACATAGATCGCATGCAGAAACAAATAGATCTGTTAAATAAGCAAATCAACATTATGAATCGGTAAGAGATGTTTATTCCGAGGTAAAATCAAACCCCATATATATTTAATTGTCAGGGACTGATTTGAGTTCCTGTCTTTTTGGTTGCTCCTAATCTTCAGGATGAACAGTAACTATGATCTTTGAGTTTCTTTCACAAACAGGACACGGTACGATAATCCCTTTTGATATATCAACGATTACTGCAACCTGTCCGCTGCACTCTTCGCAAGTGTCCATGGCTTTCCTCCTTTCAATGTCCAAACTATCCATAACATATAAATAAAAAACCTTTCCCGACTGACTTAGGGAGAGGTTTTAAAAGATGCTATCCCAAGACACCATTTAAATTTCTTGGGATAGCTCGTTTGTTAAGTTACTGTATCGATTACGCCACCGCTTGACGGCACGCTTCTGCACATTTGCGACATGATTCAGCACAGCGTTTACAATGATCCATGTCATGTTTAGCACACTCTTCTGCACAGCGGTCGCAGATTTCTGCACAAAGTTCTAAAATCTGTCCAGCAAATGGGCTGTTGCGTGTTATCGCCTGCGCAACGAATGTACAAATATCAGCACACTCTCTGTCCAACCGAATACATTCAGCCATCATCTTAACATCTTCTTCTTTCAGGCATGCATCGAAACAAGTATTGCAGTCCTCCAGACACTTTAGAATCACCTTAAGGGTCTCTCCGTATTTTGTATCCATGGACTCACCTCCTCAACTTTTCATTCGTTACTAATTTTCCCACGAGGCAACATTTCAAACTAAAAGTGTGCATCTCATTGGAAAGTAATCTGATGAAATATTAAGTAGATAATTTGTTCATGCACTCCCCAATGTCCTACTTCCTCATTTATTGTTCTTTTTATTCTTTAAAATTGCTATCGCATTCTTTATATATTCAGGTACTGGTAATCCAATTCTGCCGGCATTTTCGGTAATGGATAGAATTTCATTGATTGCATAGAAAACGATAACCATCGTCATCACCACTTCAGACGACTCAATCCCGTTCTCTATTAATAGAAGGTCGATGAGATGGGCTACAGTCACCATTGCAAATATAAAAACTTTGCGCGCGACGCCAAGCAAACCTACATTACTTCTCAATTCCCCTTTCAATGCACTCGCAAGCATCCCTGTAATATAGTCAATTACAACAAGTGCTACTAAAATAGCTAGCAATACACTCCAGCCTCCATATAAAAACGTGAGTATTCCAACAAATAATGAAGGAACCGACTTCAAATAAATCCCCATCTATAAGCACTCCTTGTTTTATTCACTAACCCTAATTTTGCAGCTGCCATTTGCTTTTTGAAGAACATTCAAGCATGTCCTATACATTTGTACAGAGTAAAGCCTGTCTATCTAGCTTATTCGAGCCCGCATGTTATTGGAGTGTACCAATGTCATGTCGCTACAGATGTTTTTCAAATTGACTCTGCATAGGTTCCTGCTTATTTGTTAGCTCCAATCGGGGAATAAAATAGAATGATCCCTTTTAGAATGGCTTTTAAAAAGAAAGGAGGTAGTCTGGTTGTTTCCTAAGGACAATAAGAGAATTCGCTTTTGTGTATTTCCAGGTTATAACTGGTGTGGACCTGGTTGTAGCGGACCGGGTTATCCCGTTAACAAGGTGGATGCCTTATGTAAAGCACATGACGAATGCTATCGTCTGAATGGCGACCGTTGCTATTGCGATAGCGAATTACTTCGACGTCTACGACCATATTTAGCTGAAGATACGCAAATGGGAAATCACGCAAGAAATCTTCACAACTATATGAGGCTTCAGATGAGGTTCACTTGCAGGAGGAGAAGAGCTTGGTAATACTAAATTCAAAAACCGCCTACACATTGTAAGCGGTTTTTGTTCAAGTGAAAAATGATGCGATGAAAATAATTATAATGGCTAACGGTGCGATGAAACGGACAATAAACTTCCATGCACGATTTAAAAACGGATGCATTCGCAGTTCATCATTCGTGTCCGCAGTCGTTAAGACGAATCCAGCAAAAATGGAGATAAGAAGCGCGCCGATTGGCATTCCGATCCGGCTTGTCAGCATATCTGCAAAGTCAAAAAACGAACCTCCAGGCATTTCTACGTCTGATAGAACACCAAATGATAAAGCACTTGGAATTCCGACGATAAAGATGAGCAAACCGAACACCCACGCAGCTTTCTTTCTTCGATCATTCCTATTTTGGATGCCTGTAGACACTACAATTTCAAGCATTGCAATCGAAGAAGTCAATGTTGCGAATAATAATAGAATGAAAAATAGAATCATGAAAAATCCACCGAACGGAATCTCATTGAAAATAGCCGGCAAAATGACAAATATTAACCCTGGCCCCTCCGCAGGGGATTGCCCTAACGCAAATACTGCCGGAAAGATGACGATACCCGCCAACAAAGAAATGAATATATTTAAGATGGATACATTAAATGCAGATTGGCCAAGCTTTTCTTCTTTTGACAAATAAGATGCATATGTAAGCATTGCTGTTACACCTACACTTAGCGAGAAAAATGCTTGTCCGAGTGCAAGTAAAAATGTTTTTCCCGTTAAATAAGACCAATCTGGGACGAAAAGAAAACGTATCCCTTCCATTGCTCCGTCAAGTGTTACCGATCGTATCGCAAGGACGATGAAGAAAATGAATAATAAAGGCATCATCCATCGGCTGGCACGCTCAATCCCACCTTTAATGCCGCTCTGCACAATCCAAATCGTCAATATCATAAAGACGGCCTGAGCAAGCAGCACTTCAACTGGATTTGCGATAATCGAATTAAAAAGGCCGCCATAGTCCGTTGTATCAAGGCGTGACACAATTGCCCTCGCCAAATAAGATAATATCCACCCTCCAACAACGCTGTAAAACGATAATATAATAAATGAAGTGCCTAAACCCAGCCAACCGATTAAATGCCATTGCTTACCGGGAGCCAACCGTTTCAAAGAAGTGACCGCATCATGCTGTCCCCTTCTGCCAACAACAAATTCCGCCAATAAAATAGGCAAACCTATCGCCAACGTACAGACGATAAATAATAATACAAATACGCTTCCGCCGTTCGTCCCCGCCATATACGGAAACTTCCATATCGCGCCAAGCCCTATAGCGCTGCCCGCAGCAGCTAATACAAACCCGATCTTCGAAGTCCATTGCTCTCGTTGTTTCAACTACATCGCTCATTTCATGTACAGTGCCTAGCCACTGAAGTTTTGTCCCATTATAACGTAAAGTGATTGAAGATTATATAGCCTATATGAGGTTTATTTATTTTGCGGAAAGGTTAGTACTTTAGGAAAACATTAACATTGAAAACTCTCTGTAACCAATGTATTATATATACATAAGCTGCATTGTACGTATAACATTAAGTTTTAACCTTTATGCTGTAAAAGGGAGTTTTATATAAGAACAGGAATGGCAAGCCCTATCCAATACTGATGGGGACAAACAGGAATGTTTTTGCGAACACCCACTTTGAGGAGTGGTGGTTTAAAACTTTCTATGATTTGATACGGCAAAGGCGGCTTACCTATATTAAATTATTCAGCACCACTCTTAATTGAGTGGTGCTTTTCTGTCGTTAATTTTCAATACTCTCATTCAGAAATAAAACCATCAACTCTTCGTCATAATAAATGCCGTCGATTTTCAAAGCATTTTTCTCATGCCCGTATGTTTTAAATCCAAGAGAAGCATATAACCCAAGCGCAGCCGCATTTGAACTTACTACTGTTAAATGAATTTGCTCAATGCCTTCTATCGTCTTTGCCGTTTTGATTGCTTCTTTCATGAGTTCTTTCGCTAAACCGTTTCCCCGTTTTTCAGGCGTTACATACATGGCGACAATTGATGCACGATGTTGCAGTTTAGTCATTTTTTCAGGAATTAATGTAATGACGCCAATTAGTGCTGAATCATTGAAAGCACCGAAGGTAAAAGAATCGTCAGCTGCAAATCTTTCATTATATTTCTCAGCAGTCTGTCCACTTTCCTCCAAGTAACTACTGGCAAACGCTTCGGGGTTGGTACGTAAAGCTTCTAATCGAATTTCAAGGTACGCATTCGCATCTTGCGGGCGTAATCTTCTAATCTCCATTTTCATCCACCTGCCCTTTTCTCTATGTCTTTACATTAATTCACCTGAACGTCTCTGTCTACCTCATTACTAACACAAGATTGTAACCCTGCAAACTTCTCCAAGTTGCGTATAATAGAGATAGATAACGATGATGTCGAATAAAGGATGTGTCTAAATGTCAAAGGAGCTTTTCATCACAACCGATCAGCAAAGAGAATGGATGGATAAATTAAAGGGCCTAGAAATGCAAATTCGAAACTCAGCTGAAAAGACGGATCGACTTGCCTCATTTCCGAAAGAAAATATTCATTCGCTCGTCGAACTGGGCTATACGGCGCTCACCCTTCCAAAACATTATGGCGGTGGCGGAATCACCGTAACAGATATGGTTTTGATGCAAGAGACGCTCGCCTCCTACGATGGAGCCACCGCTTTGTCCATCGGTTGGCATCAGGGGGCTGTCGGCGACCTTTATGAAAATGAGCTTTGGAAAGCGAATCGATTGGAGCAATTTTCAAAAGAGGTCTTGAACGGCGCATTAGTAAATCGGGCAGCGAGTGAAGCCCAAACCGGCAGTCCGACTCGGGGCGGACGTCCGCGAACAACTGCCGTTAAAGAAGGCGTATACTGGGTCATTAACGGACAGAAAAACTTCACGTCCATGTCTCCTGTCCTTACCCACTTCCTCGTATCCGCTTGGGTAGACGAGGAGGAAGGAATCGGCTTTTTCTTAATTGACAGGAATAGTGCAGGCTTATCCATTCAAGAGACATGGAATACGGTCGGCATGCGGGGCACTGAAAGCCATGACATAGTTTTGGATCATGTGAAAGTCGATGAAAAAAACTTTGTCGAATTCAGCAAAGGTCGGCGGGGAGATAAATTAAACGGATGGCTACTGCATATTCCAGCCTGTTATTTAGGGATTGCGCAAGCAGCTCGTGATTATGCAGTGAAATATGCTGTCGAATATAGTCCGAATAGTATTCAAGGGACGATTTCCGATTTGCCGAATGTGCAGAGCCATATCGGCGAAATTGATCTCAATTTAATGAAAGCGAGGCACTTTCTTTACAGCGTCGCAGCTGCATATGATGATCCGAGCCGAAGAAAGTTCATTCAGCAAGAATTAGGTGCGGCAAAGCATGTTGTAACAAATGCGGCGATCCGCATCGTCGATCAAGCGATGCGTATCGTCGGGGCGAAAAGCTTGGATCTTTCCAATCCAATGCAACGCTATTATCGGGATGTCCGCGCTGGTTTGCATAATCCGCCGATGGATGATATGGTCATCTCAAAATTGGCGCATACAGCCATCAAGGATATGAATAAATGATTAAAAGACTTGTCATAACAGGTTATAAAGCACATGAATTAGGCATCTTTAATGATAAACATCCGGGCATTGAAATTATTAAGAAGTCTTTGGAAAGCCGCTTGACTCCATTGCTTGAAAGTGGATTGGAATGGGTGATTATTAGTGGCCAACCGGGAGTTGAAACGTGGGCGGCTGAAACTGTTATTGAGTTACAGAACGATTATCCCGAATTGAAATTCGCTGTCATCACCCCTTTCCTGGAGCAAGAGAAAAACTGGAACGAGGCGAAAAAGGAAGCGTATCAACTCATTCTTGCGCATGCGGATTATACCGTCAGTTTGACGAAACGCCCTTACGAAGCTCCATGGCAATTCATCGAGCGGGATAAGTTTTTATTACGAAATTCAGACGGAATATTAATCGTTTACGATGAGGACAATGAAGGATCCCCGAAATTCATGAAAAGAATGGCATTAAAATTTGCGGAGACGAGCGAGTATGAGGTACTGACAATTACGGCAGATGACTTGCAGCTTGTTGCCGAAGATTTGCAAAGGCAGGACTGGGAGTAAAGAAGAATTTTTTCGGCAGGAATGAGAACTCTTGGACGATGAACGAGAACTCTATAGGCTTAAAGGAGAACTCTCGGGCGATGAACGAGAACTTTACAGGCTTAAAGGAGAACTCTTTGAATACGAACGAGAACTCCATAAGCTTAAATGAGAACTCTTTAACGAGGAACAAGAACTCCTAACAAAAAAGCTGTCCATCGGTCAATGTCACCGGTGGACAGCTTTTTCCAATCACTTCTGATGTTTCTCAAGAAATTCTAACATCAAACTATAAACTTTAATTTCATTTTCCTTCTTCGAGAATCCATGCCCTTCATCATCCAGCACTAGATATTCAACATCGCGTCCCAGCTTTTCCAGCTTGGCAACAATCTGATCGGATTCTTCTTTCACGACACGGGGATCCTTTGCACCTTGGATAACGAGCATTGGCTTCACCATTCCATCGAGATACGTAACAGGAGAATCTTTTACGAATCGCTCTTTATCCCGTTCCGGATCACCAAGCCATCGATCCATAATCGGTTTCCAGTGCGGCGGCACGGAATTGACGAATGTGAATAAATCGGATGGTCCAAAAATGTCTACAACAGCTTTAAAATAGTCGGCATGACGTCCGTGCAGCAACAATGCCATATAGCCTCCGTAGCTCCCCCCAACGAGGAAGAGACGTTCACGGTCGGTGATGCCATTATCAAACAGCCATTCAATCCCCGCTAAACAATCAAGGCGCGGGCCTTCACCCCAGTCTTGCTCCACCATTTTCGTGAATTCAGAGCCGTACCCTGTGCTACCTCGGAAGTTTGGTGCGAAAATGTTATATCCTCTGTTCAAGAAACATTGGAACATCGAACGGAACATTTTGCGCTCCGAAGATTGAGGACCACCGTGCGGCCAGAAGATTGTGTAGCCATTGGCATTCTCTGGTTTTGCCTTAAATAATAAAGCTTCAATTTCCAAGCCATCAAAAGACTTATAAGAAACAACATCCGGTTCAACCATTCCCTCCTGACTGACACCAAGAACCCTATTTTCCGTGAGTTGCTCCCACTTTTGGCCATCTTCCGATTTGAATAGATTATGTGGAACCGTCGCGCTTCTTCCTAAAATATAAAGATTACCTGACTTAGTAGAGCTAATTTGATCAACTACATCTACAGGCAATTGGCACTCTTCCACCTGTTCCCCATCCAGTTGATAGCGATATAATTTATCCGAAACGCCTTTGGAAGTGATGAAATAAAACTCTCCCTTGTCCTTATTAAACTTGATCGTCTGGACGCTCTCCCCTTCAACTTCCAATACCTTCGAGAAAGACTTTGTCGTCAAATCAAATTTCGCAATATAAGAGAAGTCGCTTTCATAATCCGTTACAAAGTAGATTGTTTCATCATCCGTGAACACTGGATCATAAGAAACATGCACTTTAGCTGCATCGGGCGTTAAATTAACTGTTTCCTCTCCAACTTTCACAAAGCTGATCACATACGTATTCGCAAATGCGCGCGAAAAGACGAATTTCTTTTCGTCATCCGAAACTGCAGCAAGCTCTGTCGGTGAAATTTCACCAATGTTCAAAAGCGTATCCACACCACTTTCCAAATTGCGCATATGCGTATTCAAATACATCGGGTTTTCCAAGGATGTAACATAATAGATCCGCTTTCCATCTTCACTCAGATGACTGAAATAAAATTTCTCACTTGCATCCCCCGTAATTAAGGGTTGTGGTAACCCACCCTCAAATGGAATGGAGTAGACTTGATAATTTTCATCACCGTCACTATCGAATCCAGCGAGGACATAGCGGTTATTCGGATCGAATTTTATGAAATTACATGACTCGTCCCGATGGGCAAACATATAAGGGAATGAGCCCGGTAAATCCATTGCCCATAAATTCATCTTTCCATTTAAATTCGTATTGAAGATAAGTTTCGTCTCATCGTTGTTTACTGCAAAATTAGTAATCGTGTACGTGCGGAAAAACTGCTCAACTGTTGGTTTTTTAAAAGAAATCATGATTCTCCTCCTAAGCGACATACTATTGTCCATCCGACTAATAGTATAACATTTCTATACTCACGAAAGAATCAAATTTTACTATTTTCTATGAATAGTTACATATCCGCTGGTTTTAATCAAATCACTCACCTAATCAGCATACGCTGTCATAGTGGGGGTGAAGTTTTTGGAAATTGAAAAACAGCAAACAAACGGAATGGCTGTCAGTTCACTCGTTCTGGGAATTTTAGGTGTCGTATTAAATCTGGTTCCTCTCCTTCCTTATTTACTCGGTATCCTCGCGATTATTTTCGGAACGATGGGCAAAAAAACGGAACATGGAAAGGGAATGGCATTTGCAGGCGTCATTTTAGGCAGTATCGCTTTAGTGATGAAAGTACTTTTTTGGTTATTCGTTATAGCTATAGGAGGATTGGGGTATTAGGTGTCCAATTAAAAAAATCCGTCTCGAACACATTTCGGGACGGATTTTTGGATTAAGCTTTATCCAATTGATTCTCCACCATATCGCCAATAAAAGGCAATTTGTAGTATTTCCCTTGATACGCTTGATACATCATGAATATCATTAATGCGAAAGCGAGTGGACCTAGTAGCAGACTAAGAATAATCCCAAGGACAGGTATAAAACCTATTACAATGCTGATCAGGAAAATCGCAACAGCCAAGAACACCGCTTGTAAAGCATGGAAGCGGATGAAACGGTTTTCTTTTTCCATAAAAAGAAAAATAAGACCGATAATAAAGATATAACAAAGCATTCCGCCGACGTTCTCTGTTAGACCGATAGAGGTTTTTCCACCTTCAGTTTTGGCAACAGGTTCGATGCTCTGTTCGATTGTTTTCTCGACTGTTGTTTCTCTCAATTTTTCATTTTCATTCAATCGTTTACCTCCTTTTACTTCTACTATATGGACAACAGCAAAGAATGATACCAATCGAACCCCACTTAACACTTTACGTCTGTAATGGGGTTGGCGTTAGTTAGTCGGAATGCGATTGTTTAGATTTACCTTTCAAACTACTAATATAAGTTGTCGTCAGCTGATAGCTTTTATCGATTTTCTCTGCAATGAAATGCGACCGTTCAAACAAGACTGATTTCAGGAAATCCATCTGTCTCATCATTTTGTCGATTAACCCCTCTTGCTGCTCCAATTTATCTACCATTGTCAGCTGTGTTGTCTTCTGTTCTTCTAATGAAAGGGAGAATTGATGTTGTTTTTCGATTTGTTCATCCATTTTTTGAAGAAGCAATACCTGATCCGCATCAAATTTATCCAACCGTTCCGCAATTTCTGAATTAGCCTGATTCAATAAATTAATTTGGCTGACAAGATCTTCATTCGCTTTCTTTTTTTGATTCAAAACGTTTTGAAGTTCTATATTCTGTCGATCTAACCGTTCAAGCGCATCGATCGCGTCTTGTTCGAATTGATGATGCTGAGATTGGTTATCTACGATTTCATCGAAGCGTATGCTTGCTGTCCTCCAGCGGTCTGACTGAATTCTTCTTTGTTTTTTTAGTTGATTTTCCATTTCACTATATTTTTCATTCATTTCATCATATGCCTTTTTTTGTACTTCTATCGCTTTTGTTATTGAATCAGATCGATAGATCGCTTGATTCCTCTCCGAAACTTGTTCGCCTTTATATATATTCAATTCATTTTTTCTATTAAAGAATAGTCCCACAGTACAACCTCCCATCGATCGTTTTCTCTATGATATGTCAATGGCTATGTATTCGTCCGAAAATGTAAAAACCGCCTCCATGTAAGAGACGGTTTAGCTTGATTATTTTTCAAAGACTTGATGAAGGACTTTTTCAGGTTGCACGTTAATCAAGTTTTTATAAATACTGTTATTCGGTTTTGTCCGAAGGGCTTTCGTGAATGAATTTGCAAGTTCAGCTTCCCCAACGACATAGATTTCTTTCCAGTTTCGGTCTTTTCGCATCTTTTCGACAGTTGCACCCAACTCCTTATAAAACCGTTCAAGATTTTCCCTCAAACGATCGTCGAATTCGTCACTTTGTCCGCCGCCAGACCCTCTTTGGACTGAAGATCTTGCGCCATTTGCCTCTTTCCATACTTGAAGGCCCGAGTCGAATTCATAAGTCATCTCATCGTTAATGAATCCCATTGCAGTATCTAAAATACGCACTTCTCCGAGGCTCGGTAATATGATACCCGCTTCTGGATATGCTTTTAACATATACTCCATCTCTTCAGTTACCGCATGATCTTCCCAGTGAAAACTCGTTTTCACTTGTACTTGAACATAATGGACGGACCATAATTCCGGGTCTTCAGACGCAAAAATAACGACCCCTTTATTAAAGTCGTTTTGATTACCTTCAATTTCTTTCGTTACTTTATCCTTCAGTTTTTTGAACGCTTTAATTTCATTTTGATCCTGAGAGGCTTCCAAATACTCAGCTAACCGCTTCAAACCATTTTTCAGATGAATGCGCCATGCACCATTCTGTTGCTCCGGATCAGCTGGGTTCGTATTTAGATAAACACTCAACACACAACGGGAATTACATTTGTATTCCTTTAGGCTTTTCAGTTCTTCACTTAGTGACATATATCCCGAACCTCCTTATAGTATGCTCCTTTTTAGCATACCCTATCCAGAACATTCTAAAACCGAAAGGCGCTTGCACAGATCCGACAGGCATAAGGCGAAGATGCGGCGTGGCGGTCTTTGCCACAGAGCAGCTTTGACTTATGACCCGAGCAAGTCGAACTGCGCAGGGTTCGATTTGCCGTATTTCTGCGGCTTTTGCAGAAATTAAGGCATCTCCCTAGCGCCTGAAGCTGGACAACGGGAGGTTCAGCAAAAAACAAAGCAAAATTAGTCGAGCTTAACTCTAATCACTTCTCCTGTTACCGCATCCACTTTCACTTCATATTTTACGCCTTGAGCGTTGCGGATCTCAATATCGTAAAGCAAAACGCCATCATCATAATCCAATTCCGCTTCGACAACATCACCCGGAACACGCTGTAATGCTATTTCAATCGCCTGCGCCATTGTAATCCTGCGATATTGCGGATTTTGCCAATGTCCTTCCCAATTGTTAACCATTCTAGAAAAACCTCCAAACATTTTTTCGTTCATGACATCATATTCATATGCCTAGAAAAGGTACCTTGTTCAGCATAAAACAATTAAATTACGCCATATTATGAACGACGATAATGAAAGGAGCGAAAAATCATGGGAAGAGATGAACATAACAATAAGACCGGAAATAATACAAATTCCTTGCCTCAAACTCCTAAAAACCAAAAGATCAAACCAAAAGATATGAAAGAGGAAATTGCGAAGGAGTTTGCGGAATTGCGAGCGGGTAATAAAGATAAAAAGAAGAAAAATTTCAGATGGCCTTAATCATCAGACGCCTCTACACTCTTATCCTTGTGTAGGGGCATCAGTTTTAGTACTTGAGTTATCTATTTATTTCCAAACATTCATACACCGCCATCATCTCCCGTTTATTCAACTCACGAATACGATTAAAAATCGGGATGTTTGCAACATCTTTTGTATACAAGCTTTTATCCACAACATCACTTACATTACCCAAAAGCCAAGTATGCACATTTACCTCTTCGACAAATTCTTTGAGACCTTCCTCATTGATACCAGTAGCTCGGCAACTAACACACGGAATCGTCAACTTAAATACCCCATCATGCAAATTATCTTCTGCTATCACTTTTTTGCCTTTACAATATGGGCAAGGATTGCTCTTTCTAATTTTATTTATTTGGGTAATTAATTTTTTATAACCAAATGCTTCATACACATAAGTCAGTTTTTTATATTTGCCATTTGTGAAGTATTTATCGATAATGGTTTCTCTTGTTTCATTCACATTTGGGAAATCACAGATTGTCACTTGATTATTATTGCTGATCGATTTGATATTATCTTCAATCGTATTCCAAAAAGGCAAGACATTTTGCAATACCATTTCATATCCCATAAAGCTTGCCTGTTCCAGCTCAACTATTTTCAAGGCTACTTGTATTTCCCGAGGAAGCAAGGATACGTCCTCATTCAACGTCATATCGCCGCCAACAATCGATTTCAGCTTTGTGAGTGCAGGCAAGTCACCTACGATCTTCAATACTTCGTTAATCGGCATTCTGATCATCTCGCGAATATCTTTTTTTCCAAATGTAAGGGGCTTCTGGTGATTTAAGACTGTTCCCTCACAAATAGGACAATCAATCATTACTTTAGAAGCTTTCATCTGCTCTTTTATAATTGATTTTGAAACAAAGATGTACATTCCAAGAATTGTATTAAAGCCTACCCACGTTCTGCGCGCCTTGCCTTCCTTATCATAAAACGACTTCTCAAAATATCCATACCAAAATGTATGCTTTTCTTCATCGGTCATTTCGTTATAGCTTTTTGTCAGATCATGACCTATTTCATTCTTAATTTCCCCAAATAGGAACTCCAACTTTTCATATTTATAAAATTTCAACACATCCATCACGGCTGGATGAAGCATTCCATCCCAGAATGGAACATTTTTGTCTTGCATGACAAGATCTTTATCAAACACTTCAATCTGTAGACGGCCCGAACATGAAGGACAATGATTGTCTTTATTATAGAAATCGAAGCTTTTCGTATCCTTATTCGTCGGATGCGCAGCCACAATATGGTTGATAAGACCGCCAAGTTCATAAAGAAAACTATATTGGCTATATAAATGTCTTTCAAGATCGATTGCAATAACAGGTGCAATTGTATCAGATTCGTATTCGCCGTAAATCAAGCGAGCCATTGAAGACAAACTTTTCAAAATGCCGCCTTTATAAATATTCTCGGCGTTCTTAAAATAGTCGATATGATTTTCTTCCAAGTAGCGGACACCTTTTTGCTGTTTGAGTGCAGACGAAATTGGTGCCGGCATCTCCATACTATCTTTGTTTTTATTGACGAAATAGACGTCGTGACTGACAACTTCCAAATGGGTGACAGGTTCGTTCTGTCGCTTCCCAAAATCGACGATATAATCCGAGCTTTCCATCATATACTCATTATGCTCAATCATAACGATTGAAACTGTTTCATCTTGCAAAATCAGCCTGATACTATCAATGAATTGATTTAATATATTTTGGGACAAACCTTTCGAGGGCTCATCAAAAATAAAAAGGGTGTGTGGTTTTTTCGTGTTTGCAAACAGTTCCGAAACTAAATGGACACATTGGAATTCACCCGTCGACAATGTCTGTGTCTTTCTCTCCAACGTCAAATAACCGAGCCCAAGTTTGATCAATAAACTTAGGCGTTTATGCGCGATATCTTCATTTGGCAATTCGACAATAATATCTTCTATTGAGCGCTCAAAGATATCATCGATTTCGTCGCTGTATTTGTTAAGTTTCTGTTTAATATCAAGAAATGTTGCAACGGTTGACCGGCTTGTTATTGATTGGTTACGATCCTGACCTACCATAACCAGTTTGTCTTTTGGATAACGCTTGAGAAAGTCTTTCGCCACACATTCATTGACAAGTGTTGATTTACCGCAGCCAGACTCCCCTGTCACAGTAACGAGTCTGTTTTTTGGAATGTGAAACTCATCCATTTGAATAGTACGGCAGTAAAGATCTTTAAATTGATAAAGTTCTGTGGGCTTTGTCTCATTCAATTCCTGAAAAACAGGTTTAGGCCGGGGCGATTCATCCACGATCTTCCCTCCGTATTTCCCACTACCAGGACCGAAGAACAATTGCTCATCCGTTGTATCAAGTACAGTATCAGAATGATCGATGAGCCAAATTTGATTTTTATAGCCTAATTGCTTTATTTGCTCCAGAATTTTCAATAGTGTTTGACGATCAAGCCCCACTGAAATTTCATCGATAATAATTGTGGTATTTTCGCTAGTCGCCATGAATTCCGCCAAATAGAGTCGTGTTAATTCTCCGCCCGACAATGTTCCCATAATCCGATTTAACGTTAAGTAACCGATATTCATATTGATTATATTTTTGAGAATAAGTTGTTTTGCTTCGCCTATATGTAATTCTTCGGCTAGTGAAAGGATTCTCTCGACACTCAAATTATTAATATCAGAAATAGAATGCGTAGTATTGAATAAATCAATTGTGTATTGTTCAACTTCTGGGCTGTACCTCTTCCCACCGCATGTTTTACACTCCACATTGCTCGTACTGCCGCGCCCTTTACATTTTGGACACCAGCCTAACTCGTTATTAAATGAAAATGTTTCCGGAGAAAGATGAAATTTTTCTGCAAGACAATCGCGGATTTCCTTAAATACTCCTGTATGCGTCCCAATTGTTGAGCGGGGATTTGAAGAAATGGATGATCTTCCGAGAAAAAGCACTAAAGGCATCTCTTCCATTTTGATGGCACTGAAATTCGTTTCCATGATACTTGGGAACAGATACTGGTAGTCCGCCTTTGGTAATAAGGAAACGAGACGCTTTTTTGATTCCTCCCCGATAGTTTGGCAGAATGTCGTTTTTCCAGATCCAGATAATCCAGCGATACCTAGCGATTTGTTTTTAGGAAGATCTGCATCCAATCTTTTAATATTGTTGGCGATCAATTGATTTATTTTCATTAACATCCTCTCCATTCTTTGACACTAGTATTACCTGTTATATAAGATCTCTAATCCATGCTTTCAATCGAGTAGGAGGGAGTGA